>CAZJCK010000007.1:0-66077 GCA_964544635.1 uncultured Ignavibacteriales bacterium
AGTACATCGCTTTTCTGCCTGGGGAACGGTGCCGCTCTGCATCTGGTGGCTAATCGTCGGTTTTCGTGCCCAAGCGAAACCCTTACCGCCTGTCACCAGGGCGCGACTATATGGCTGGAGCGGCGCTTCACTGTTGGTCGTTCTCATTCTGACCCTGCCCGGACTCTACTGGCTCACGACGCCCGACATTCTCCATGCCAGATACTACGAATGGCAGCCGGTTCGTGTTGACGGCGCCGGGTATGATCGCGCCTGGCGCGCCGCTGGATATGTCGAGCTCCCGGCCCATGGCGGCAGTCTGTTCCCCCACGGTACGACCTCGCTTAAGATCTGGGCGGTCCGTCATGCCTTTGACTTGTACCTCCTCGTTCGTTGGGGCGACGACAACCCATCGACCAATCGCTGGCTGGAAAAGACTGATGACGGTTGGATTGAGCTGCAAACCGAGTCGAAGGGATTGTTTGGAGAGCGCATCTGGTGGGAAGATAACATGGCAATCTCGATCAGCAGGACCCCTGGCGGCTGTGCATCAACCTGTCATCTCACGCCCGACCGCGACCGCCCCGGATATCATGCAACCGAACGGGACACCGTTGATACCTGGCGCTGGTACGCCATTCGCAGCACGCCGGTGGCGCGGATGGAGGATGGGTGGTGGGGACCGTCGCATGACGCCGAACGGTCAATGCACGTCGATAACCGGCCTGGCGGTGGCTACACCTCCAACCTCAACGCCGACTGGAAGCAACCGTACCTGGTTCCATCGCGACCCTGGCGCCGGCCATGGATCGATGTCGAGTCACCGCTGGTGTCGCCTTACTTCCACGAATCGGTGTCACTCCCCATCGGCCATCGGGTGCCGGCAGTAATCGTCGCACCGTCGTCCGGAGACGCTACCGATGTCGAGGTGCGGGCACGCTGGGAGAACGGCTTCTGGACGGTTGAGATGCGTCGACGCATCTCGACCAACTCACCGTTCGACGTCTCATTCACCAGTCGCGATACGGTCTATCTCTCAATAGCGCTGTTCAATAACGCCGAGAAGCATCACGCCATGGTCTTCAGGTCCATCCAGTTGGTCGTCGATCCCCTGCCCAAAGACTGATTTACGGGCACACCGCCGGCCCGGTACCACCGTTAAAGAGGTAGTCGACGAGGAACGACAGGTCGATTGGATCGGCCGGCGTCGCATCACCGTTGATATCCGCTTCTTCCGGACAGGGCGCGCTCGGGCCGGTCCCGAACAGGAAATCGACAAAGTAAGAAAGATCGATCGGGTCGGCATCTACACTGTCACCGTTCACGTCACCGGTCGAACCGACACAGCAATTCTCGCAGGCATCGCCGATACCATTGGAGTTGCCGTCAGCTTGCGACGGGTTGGCCAGCGACGGACAGTTGTCGACATCGGCACAGAAACCGTCACCGTCAATATCGTTGTTAAAATCGTTGGGGCAGTCGTCACAAGCGTCGCCAATACCGTCACTGTCAGCGTCGGCCTGCGTCGGATTCGACAGCAGCGGGCAGTTATCGACAATGTCGCACACGCTGTCGCCATCACCGTCCACGCAACAGGCATCAGACACCGTCTCGCCGGTAATGGTGAACAGCGGACGGCCCGGCTGGGGGTTCCAGAAAACATCCCAGTCGTACCAGACTGAATCGCGCAGGTAGAACAGTTCGCATTCGTCCGGTTCGGAGATAACGTCGAATACGATTGATGGATACGGCCCGGCTGATGGGTCGGTGTACTCGATGCCGATGAATACCGGTTCACCTATACAGCATGGTGTGGTGAAACTCACAGTGCCGATATTGGGATAGTCGAAGGTAGCTTCGTCGGCGCTTACCGACACGCGGCACAGTTCCACGCCGGGCGCCCAGCAGTCAACATCGACGGAGTCACGCGAGTAGACGATGATATCGAGCTCGACCGGGTAGTCGAAGTCGTTGTTGCGGTCGAACAGCGGGAACGAAATTGTCTGTATCTCGAACGGGTAGGTCGGGCTGCCGCACGTTGACGGATCGTAATAGCCGACCACGGCGTCGCCTGACTCAATGCCGGAAAAGAAGCCAAGTACAGTATCGGACGGTTGCGAGTTGTCGAGGCTGCACGAATCTCCGGCCGCCATCGGGGCGGGCCATTTCAACCGGTATTCCGGAACGAACGTTTCGAATGACTGCGGCTCTATCTCAGACGCATGCGCGGCTGATATGATCAGTGAGGTAAGACAAATAGCAGTGACCAATCGGACCATGGCGACCCTCCTTGTGTGGCGGCAGTTATGTCGGGCGTGTGTGTGATGTCGGTTTCGGCGCGCCGGCGGCGCCGGTGGACAGTGGGAAGATAGCCAATTTGTCAGAATCGGTCAAGTTCAGTCCGCAGGAAGGGCTTTGCTGACGTCTACCGACGGATCGATAGCTATCGTGTCCGGCAGGAGCGATTCGACCGGGTACGGTCTGGCGTCGCCGACTATCACCCGGATCATGTAAATCATGTCGGCGACGGTCATTGAAAGACCATCCAGGTTGCAGTCGCCGGCCCGAATCTGTTGCTCGACGTCTTTCGTGAGCACCGATTCGCCCGAGACAAAGTAGTTCGACATCAGTACGGCGTCGGCAATAGTAAACGCATCGCCGTCGAGGTTGACATCGCCCGGCTGTGGTGCGTCGAGATCACACATCATCTCGATCCAGCCGTTGTGGAATTCGACGCCCCGAATCGCCAGTTCCAGAATTTCGCCGATACATTCGTTTGGCGCCCCAAGATGTGTCGGGAAGGTATCGGGCGGTGGCGTATCGATGAGATAAGGGTCAAAGATCGCCTGGGAATGGTATGCAGTGTCGGTTGGATTAACGCTTACAAGGATGTTGTCACCACAATTGAGCCAGTAAAACCGCACCGGCAACGAAGCGCAGTTCAGCACCGGACTATTGTCAATTACGACCCTGAAACTGAACAACGTGTCGTATGGCTGCAACTCAAAACAGCTCGCGCTGCCGTCCGCCCTACCGAACGCCTGCAGGATGGTGCGCGATTCACCTGGAATCGGCGGCAACTGGAGCAGTCTATACTCGAAGCGCCCCCACTGGCAACGCTGCAATGCCGGTCCGGGTGCAGCGCCTACGAACGTAATCTCAGCATGATCTATCATTACGTTGAAGCGAAAATAGCCGACAGCCTCCGCTCCACTGACATGTTCCACGAACATGGTAACGGTATCGCCCGACTCGACCTCTTCGACATGGCCGATACGAATCTCGAACGGATTGTCAAGTTGGGCGGCTGTGCTTGAAGCGACAGCGCAAACAATCGTTGCTGTCAGCAGTGAATGCTTTGGCAGCCCCAACATATCCCCCTCCCCTTATTTTAACAGCATCATTTTTCTGGTTTGCTTGACACCATCGATTTCGACGGTGTAGAAGTAGACGCCCGAGGCGTACGCCGAGCCATCCCAATCCACACGCACTATCCCCGCCTCAGCAGCACCCGACAGATCATCGATCACCTGGCCCACGGCGTTGGTAACCGTGAGCCGGTAGTCCGATGCACCGGGTATGGCAAATTCGATGGTTGTACCGGGATTGAACGGGTTGGGGTAGTTCTGGTAGAGCACGAACGACGCCGGGAGCAGCTTCTGGAGTCGATAGGGTTGTCCACCCGGGCCGGCCAGTTCGCCGTGAATAAGCTCGCCGTCAATGCCACTCAGCACTTCACCGACAAAGGTGCGCTCCGCTTCAAAGCTGTACACAACAATTGTCGTATAGTTGGAATCGGAATGATACTCGGATTGTATCTTCATCTGGTCTGCGATAAGGACCGGAGTTATCTCGCCCTCAACTTTCAGCAACAGGCCCGCCGCCGGCTCATCAACACTGAACCGGCCGTTCTCGAGTTCATAGTCGGTCGATTGGTCGGGAAACCGGAAGCCCGAGTCAGGGGGTGAAACCAGTCCGTTGATAACATTGGCTATCAGGATGAAGTCGGCAATGCTATAGTCGTTGCCGTCGAGATTACAGTCAGCGGCCGCCTTCTGACCGTACAGATTGATCTGGAAGACCTCAGTCCCCTTCGCGAGATACTCCAGCAACAGCACAGCATCGGCAATCTCCCACTGTTCGCCATTAAGATTTACATCACCGTTGATTGGCGGTACGCCGGCACAAATGTTGTCGATGCCGCCGTTCAAAAAGTCTACACCACGATATGTTTCCGGTTGGATCTGGCCCTGCTCTTCAATACAAAACTCGGGATGCCCGAAGTAGGTCGGGAGCTTCGTTACACTCGGATCGGCCATAGAGTAGTTGGTGTCAAGCGGCTCCAATGCCGCAGCCTCAAAGTCGTACACGTGGCGCGACAACAAGAGCGTTTCGGGATCGGACAGTCGTACCTGGTTATCGGTGCAATGGTACCAGAAGAATCGAATGGGGGAGTACATGCAGTTCTTAGCCGGATCATAGCTATTTTGGAATCTCATGGTGAACAGCACCTGGTCGTCGCTGAACTGCATGCATGACGGATGCAGGTTTCCGTTGTTGACTTCAGCGAACGCAATGACTCGCAGCAGCCCGTCCGGGCACATCGAATTGTCGCAGGTCAGGTCGCCCGACATCCGATAATTGAAGTACTCCCAACCACAGGAATCGACGGGAGCACCGGGAAATACGTCTAGAAGTGTCAGTGCTGCGTCATACTTGATAAGAAGGTCGAAGGCGTCGACCTGACTGTTGCCCGAACGAATAGTTACCGGAATATCGACAAGCGCACCGGGTACCGGAGGGGTGCCGATCGTTCGGTCTATTCTTACTATCACCGGATTCTCGGTATACTCCTGCGCCATGCCGGACAGAGCCAGGCATAAAGTCAATAGTACAACTGTCGCTCGCATAAAAGCCCCTGACACCTAAGAGTTCAGATCGATGGGTATCGAAATGTATCTGTATACCCGTCCGCAAGATACATTATCACCCTGATTTGGCAAGGCGTATTTGACCCCAAAAAAGACGGCCGCCGTAGGGGGACGGCGGCCGTGGCGCGGTAAGTGTAAGAGGTGTGGTTATTTGAGTAACATCATCTTGCGGGAGGCGGAATAGCTCCCCGCGTCCAGACGGTAGAGATAGACGCCTGAAGCAACTCCGGAGGCATCCCATTCGATCTCAACCGGGCCGGCTGTCGCGGCCGTACCACGGAATTCCTCTACAACCTGACCCTGTATATTGACAATTGTCAGCGTATAATCCGACTCTGCTGCCAGCGAAAAGCTGATCGTCGTGGTCGGATTAAACGGGTTCGGATAGTTTTGAGCCAACTCAAAGCCCGACGGTAGTTCTTTGGCCGCAACCGGCATGCCCTGGTAGGTTGCGAACTCAACCAAGCGCAGCTCACCACCAAGCCCGCTCAGGAACTTTCCGTTAAATGCCCGATCCCGCTCTATACTGTAGACGAGGATTCGCGTCTCATCGGCTTCGGCATGATACTGGTACTTGAGTTCCATACCATGCGCCTCCAGCTCCGGCTCGACCCGTCCACCCACAATCACATGCGCCGCACCAAGAGTCTGGTCGACAGTCAGCGCACCATCGTCAAAACAGTATCCGACTGCAATCGGCGCCAGTTTCGGGATAGCGTCGGCATC
The DNA here is from genome assembly GCA_964544635.1 of uncultured Ignavibacteriales bacterium. GTDB lineage: Bacteria > Zixibacteria > MSB-5A5 > GN15 > FEB-12 > CAZJCK01. The sequence goes on from CAZJCK010000007.1 coordinate 5,637, forward strand.
CCCGACCACGATACGGATCAACCGAACCAGGTCGGCAACCGATAAAGTCAGGCCGTCGGCATTGACATCCGAGGCTGCAATCTGTCCGGCCGGGCTGAGCTTGAACACGCCCAATCCAAGCACGAAGTAGTTGGAATACATGACGGCATCGGCAATCTCGTTGGCCTGGCCGTTAAGGTTGATATCGCCGCGATCATCAATACTGTCGGCACAGACAATCTCCACGCCGCCGTTGTAAAAGTCGATGAACCGGATGGGGGACGGTTTCCCCGGTTCTTCGTTGATACAGTTGGAGCCGGCGCCGAAGAAACTCGGATAATTTGTGTGGCTGGTGTCGTCGATTCGCCCTGACCAGGTATTCTGGTAGACATGCCGGCTGATCAAAAGGGTGTCGCCGGCGACATTGGACAGGGTGTTATCGCCGCAGTCGTACCAGACAAAGTTGATCGGCACAAACTGACACTCAAACGTGCGATCGTCGGTGACGAGAAAATCGAGAGTGAACATCGCTTCACCGGGATCAATCGTGAAGCAGTCGGGATGATTGGCGCCGTTATTGGTTTCGGCGATGCCGACAATTCGAACAAACCCGGTGGCACAGTTGCTGCAGTTGCCGATGGGATTATTCCGGTAGGTGAAGTACTCCCAGCCGCAGCCGCCGGCAAAGAGGGCGTTGCCCGGCATGGCGTTGCGCAGCGACAGCGCCGAGGCATCGTACTTGATCAATAGATCGAAGCCGCCGAACGGACTGCCGCCGTCACGATAGAGTACATCGACAAACTCATGCTGGCCCTGGAAGGTGCGGTCGGTCGACTCGATCTCGAGTACGTGTGGCCCCGGCGTTTGCGCCGATGCCTCGATACCGATCGTGACAAGACTGACCAGGAGTACAAGCAGCCCCAGACGATTCATTTTCGGTTCCTTCTCTTCTCTTTTTCTTCAGCACACCAGTGCGGCCACATCGAAGCAAACGCATTCGATGCGCCGGTCATTGTTCCCCCGACTCGCAATGCAATGAGTGCTTGTCGGCGGTGCAGTCCGTGCGTGTCGTCGTACAATGTGCGAAGCGGGAATCTTAGCGGCCTGACCTGGACGGTCCCGGCCTCCTGTAACAGTCGATTCGACCCTGTGAGGAGAGGCTGTTGTAGCAACTACAAAATACGCCAAAATCTCGTTTCGTCAAGGCCTATCCATGGCTCACTGGCCTCTATGATCGTGTAGAACGCTTAAGATCGTATAAAAGTTTCGTTAGGAAGTGGTTAAACCGTGAATGGTGAAATAACCGGGCGAACGGAGATCAACTCTTTTTGCGATCGGCCCGCCAGGCGCGGAACTTGTCGGCATACTCCTTAAAACGCGCCTCGCGGCCGACCTCCTTCGGCTCGAAATAGTGACAGTCGGCCAGCTGGTCGGGCAGATGGTTCTGATCAGTCAGGGCCTCGTCATAATCGTGGGCGTATTGATAATCCTTGCCGTACCCCAGTTCCTTCATCAGATCGGTCGGGGCATTGCGCAGCCACAACGGTACCGGCAGGGAGCCATGTTCCTCGGCATCGCGGAGCGCTTTCTTATACCCGACGTACATGCTGTTGCTTTTTGGGGCACAGGCGAGGTAAACAACCAGTTGGGCGATGACCAGGTCGCCTTCCGGTGAGCCCAGGAAATGGAAGGCGTCGCGGGTATTCAGCGCCAGCGTGAGGGCATAGCTGTCGGCCAGGCCGATATCCTCGACCGCCGCCCGGACCAGCCGTCGGATGATATACATCGGGTCCTCGCCACCGTCGAGCATTCGCGCCAGCCAGTACATGGAAGCATCCGGGTCGCCCCCGCGGATTGACTTGTGCAAAGCCGATATCAGATTGAAGTGCTCCTCACCGCTCTTGTCGTACACGGCCGTTTTCTTCCCGGCCACGGCTTTGAGGTGGTCCAGCGTCAGGTGGGTGTCGGCGCCAGTGTAGGTTGCAATCGCTTCCAGCAGGGTCAGCCCGCGTCGCGCGTCGCCGTCCGCCGCCGCCGCTATGGCAGCCGGCAGCGGATCGTCGGCGGTCAGGTTCATACCGCCCAGCCCGCGTTCCGGGTCGTCCAGCGCCCGGCGGATGATCTCCTCGAGGGCGGCGGGGGAGAGCCGCTGCAAGACATACACCCGCATCCGCGACAGCAACGCAGAGTTGATCTCGAACGACGGGTTTTCAGTCGTTGCACCGACCAGCACGATGTCTCCCTTTTCAACATACGGCAGGAAGGCATCCTGCTGCGCCTTGTTGAAGCGGTGGATTTCGTCGACGAAGATGTAGGTCCGGCGACCTGACATCTGATAATAGTGGCCCGCTTTCGAGATGATCTCTTTCACTTCCTTGATCGATGAGGTCACCGCCGAGAAGCGCACGAACTGGCCGTGGGTGGAACGGGCGATCACCTCGGCGAGCGTGGTCTTGCCGGAACCGGGCGGTCCCCAGAAGATCAGCGAGCTGACGGTGTCGGATTCGATCGCCTTGCGCAGCGAGGTCCCCGGCCCGACTACCTCTTCCTGGCCGACAAATTCATCGAGCGAGCGCGGACGCATCCGGTCAGCCAGCGGACGGCTGCTGCCGTTCTGCCTGGGATCAGTCGGCTGCGCCGGTTGCTGGTTAAAGAAATCCATGGCGGCAATATAGAGCCTGCTGCCCGGCGCCGCAATCACACCGGCGATTTCGCTATTGACGAAATTCGGCTACCCGAGTATATTCACAACGGCATCAAATTGATCTGACATCCCGTCGAAACGTACCTGTCACTATTTCTTGGAAAGTTTGCGCCTATCGCATTCCAGGGCTAACGACTATCACAACCCTTCACTCTTGAACGAGGGAGAAGTATGCGTAAGTGTTTCTTAGCCGGACTGGTGTGCGTTGTTTGTGCCGCGACCGTGCTACCGTCGCAGGCACGCGCCCAGGAATCCGATGCCATGCCGGCCGATTCAATCGACGGCCGGGGCGATATCAATGACAACGGCCAGGCATATGAAGTCGCCGACTTCGTCTTGTTTGGCTGGACTCTGGTCAAGGGAGCATGGGTCCTGCCGATCCCCGAGCGCGGGACCTTCCACAGCGATGTAAACGACGACGGTACGGCCATGGGTCTGGACGATTGGGTCTACCTGGCCCGCGTCGTCATTGGCGATGCCCAGCCGTTTCCGCGCCCCACGCTCGTGAATGATACGGCGGTGATTACGCACGACGATTTGAATGGAAAGGTATCGGTCGGTTTCGCGCGGCAGCTGGCTGTGGTACTGTTGGTTTTCGACGGCTCTGTCACGGTGACATCGGTTGCCGCCGGTATTGTACCCGACATATACTTCGACGGTCACTTGACCCGGATACTGGTGGCGCGCACGTTGATTGATGGAATGAGTGACAGCATCCCCACATTTCCCGATGGTGATCTCATCACCTATTCGGGAACCGCTCGCTTGATCGGCGCCGCGGTAGCCGATGCGGAAGGGCTGGGCACGGTGCCCGTGGAAATTCTCGGGGGCAGCGATATCGGGCGCGGCGATATCAACGGCAACAACATTCCGTACGACCCGGCCGACTTTCTGGATTATCGAAGCTATCACCTGACCGGCTTCGATGACCTGGCGCCCGACACCCAGGCCGTAAGAATGGCGAGCAACGTAAACGGCGACGGCTACGACCTCACCCTTGAGGACGTCCTCTATCTCCACCAGATTATCATGACCCAGGCACCGCCGATTGCCGGCGACGCCAACATTCCGGATTCGCTACTCGTCGCCATACAGGATCATCTGAATCGCAAGCTCCTGCAGTTCCGTCCGGAAGACGCCGGCGCCGCCTATTACCGCTTCGACCGACCGGTCGAACTTTCGTTCCTCGGTGACACGTCGCAGTTCCTGTTTCATACCGAGACCGTCGCCAACGCCTCATCTGCCATGATACTTCCCCGACTCTTACCCGACACGACGACCCTTTACACCCTGCCCGATCTTCCCATTACCTACGATCGGTTTGCAGTACTCGACTCCATTGATGCCGCGGCGTATCGTTTGGTGCGCTACTATTACCAGCCCAAGAGCGCTCCTGTACCGGTCATTCTGGTGAACGACACGGTGTATAACATCGTGACAATAGAGCATCCCGAACTGATGATCGGCGCCAGGATGGTATTCGAAGGTGGTGTTCAACCCCAGTTGCTTGTGGACAGCTTCGCCTTCGAAGCACCTGCAGGTGGCGGTGCCACCGTGGTATCCGTCCTGCCGGCCTCACCGTTTTCCAATGCCACGTTTGCAGCCGGAGCCTTCCTGACCTATTCCGGACGTGGTATCCTGGCGGACGGTTCGATAGCGAGCAAGTATGCCGGTATGCAGGATCTGTCGGCTGATATTGTCATCACCGCCGGATTACCGGGCGATGTGACGATGGACGATCGTGTCGATGCCCTCGATTTGACCTGGCTGATCGATTATCTCTTCAGCGGTATCCAATCCCCCCTTGGCATTCAGGCCGCTGATCTTGACCGGGACGGTTATGTCACGCCAATTGATCTGGCCTACGTCGTCGACTACATCTATGGCTTATAGCTCGACCGCACTATTATAGCGTCGAAATGTTACAATACTCCTGCGACTCACTTGACCTGCATCAAGCGTGAGTCGCAGGAGTTTTCACACCGGCGCGGAGTTTGCGACGGACTGAAATTGCATTGACACAATCTGGCCAGGCGTCTATAATACTCATGGATCGTCGTTCACCACGACATAACACCTGACATCGGCAACACCTCACACAAGATCTTCGCGGTCGGGTGATCGCGCATAAGGTATCCCCGCCTCATCCTCACTGTCGTTAGGGAAGGAACCCGTAACGAAGGAGGTAGCGTATGGAGTAGACTGCGCCGATTCGAACCGCCGGCAGGCGGCCCGAAATTGGCGCGCCATTTTTCTGAGCCTGGCGACTTTGGTCAGGGCTGTCGACACGGACGGTCGCCGTAACCCGGTCTACGTATCTCTGGCACACGCTCGTCACATACGGTACGGGCGCCCGGCGATCGCCGACGTTGACACCGGCTGAAATCGGCAGGCAGTTTCTACCCGAAATACGTGTCGCCCGGACGGTTCCGCACCACGCGGAGCCGCCGGGTTTCTTTGTTTCCGGCCAATCGGCTATAGGCCGCGTCCCATAGCTGTACCCCCGTCAAGCAGCCGGAAATCGCTTCCCGACTGTGCCATTTTCCCACAATAATCGTGCTAACCCCTTGAGCCACAACGGCGACTCGCCCCGCGCCGGTCAACCGGCAGGCTCCGGCACTACCCTTGCAAGTTCCAGCCTGAAACACATGAACCCTGAGACTTCGCAGAAAGAAGGGTAGGCTGATGAGAGTGAAGTTCGTGCTGACCATGGAGGACCTGGTAGTTGATGATGCCACCGTCGACCAGGTTGTGCTCGACTGGGAATCGGATCTTGACCAGGGCGAAATTCTCGAGTTGTCCCACCAGTGGATTACCTCCAGGAACTTTCTCACCCAGCGCATGGAAGGGCTGACCAGAGTGGGAGAATCATCCTTGACCATAGAACCGCTTGAAGATTCGGAAGAGATCGAAGATGAAGAATACTGAGCTTGTAGCCCAGGTTCAACAGGCGGCCGACAAGGCGACCGAAAAAGCCAACGGCCTCTTCGGTTTCATCGAACCGGCCCGCGAATTCATCATCGCCAACTTCGGCCAGAACGGCCTGTATGCGACCTATATTGTCCTCGCTGTCGCCGTTCTCGCTGTCGCCTCACGTCTTGTCAAGTTCAGCTTTGCAACCCTCAAGTACCTGGTCATACCGGCGATCGCGCTGGCCTTCCTCGGGAGCCTGTTTGTCCCGATGACCTTTTTTGCGCTCTTGCCGGTTACCGCCACCGCGTGCTCGCTGGTGTTGCTCGTTAAGGGGTAATCTGTTATGTCTGATCAACAACAACAACAGGGTAAGGCCAGGCGACGTCTGGCTTCCGAAGAGAACAATAATCCAACCTGTATCAACTGCGGCGAATCGCTGGTGGAACGCAACGGCGTACGACTCTGCCCGTCCTGCAATACCAATGATCTCAACGCCTCACAGATATTCATCGACAGCGGCCAGGACTCCGAGTTTGTCTTTATCGAGTGTCCCGGCGCGACGCTGTACGATACCGAAACCGGCCAGATAACCGCCGGCGTGAAATGGCATGACGACGACGATCCGTCGCAAGGGCACGACATCGTCGATCATCCCGTCTACGCCCCCACCCACACCCATCGACGCCGGATCAAGCGAGAAGCCTACGGTAAGATCCGTCGCTGCCAGGGCTGCCAGGACTTCACGATACGTATGCGCCGCAAAGAGGGTCCGGATTTCTTTGTGCCGTCTCCAAAGTATCCCGGCCGCACCAAGCTCAAATCTGTGGAAGGTTTGAAGCGCGAACCACGCTAAAATCGCCGTCCTCCGCATAGGTTATCCCGGCACATCTCCCTGTCATCCCGGACGAAGGGCACATCCTCCCAACTGTCATCCCGGACAAGGTCCCGCGGAGCGGGACCGAAGATCCGGGATCCACTCTTCTCTTTGCAACCCCAAATATCGGCAGGACTTCCGCGTCTTTTTCTATGACACGTCCTATCCACGCCCAAAACTCCTCGCGCCTCCGGCGCATCAAAAATTCCAAGCTGCCAAACACTTTCCTGCCACTTGAAACCCGGATGAAACCAAATCGTCCGTGATTCCGTACACCAGACTGAAAGCACTGACTCATCTACATTAAGACGGGAGGAGATGTCTTATGCGACATACCCGCATAGCTCTGTCTATGTTACTGATGGCTGCGCTGGTCGCCATGCTGGCGCTGCCGGCTTCGGCCGACTGGTGGGGGAGGGGCGAAAAAGGATCGGGTAATCTCATAACGGAGAACCGCGATATCACCGACTTCGACTTCATCGAATGCAATATCGGCGCCGATATCGATGTCCGCAAGGGCGACACCTACTCAGTTACCGTGACGATCGACGACAACCTGATGGACAACATCCGCACCGAGGTAAGCGGCGGCACCCTCGAAATCTGGGCGGAAGAAGGTTTCCGATCGAAAGACGGCTGCCGGATCGATATTACCGTCACGTCGCTTGAGGGAATGGAAGTTTCCGGCTCCGGCGACATAAAGATTGCCGACCTGCGCGAGGACGAGTTCGAGTTTGACCTGTCCGGTTCCGGTGATGTCATGATCATCGGTGATTTCGAACGGCTCGAAGTAGACCTGTCCGGGTCCGGCGACATCGAGCTGGTCGGTACGTCGGCGACGGCCGACCTGTCGATCAGCGGCTCGGGCGATATCGACGCCCGCGAGATGCACTGCGATACGGCCGATGTACGCATTGCCGGCTCGGGGGATGTCAAGGTGTACGTTCGGCAGTCGCTCTACGGCCGGGTCAGCGGCTCCGGCGACATCGATTATTGGGGTAATCCGAAGGATGTGTCCTCGAAGGTGCACGGTTCCGGGTCGATCCAGAAGCGCGGCTGATGCAAAGCTATAGTGACCCCCAACACACCGTCCGGCGGGTGCGGCCTTCCGCACCCGCTTCTTTGTTGTCGCAGGTATCAATCATCCACGCACTTGGGGCGATCCAGATTGAAGAATTCGCCGCGGAAGGTCAGGCTGAAGGTCATGTATTCATATTCAACTTCACCCGGTGTGAATGACACGATACGGCTGAGTTCGCCGGTCATGCTACCTTCCACGAAATCCGCAGATTCATAGCCCGTGATCTGAAGCACCGGGAGCGGCGAGTCAGGGTCAGAAAGGCCCCACGACACAAGGTCAGTTCCTTCGAAGGTAATTGCGGCGACGTCGAATGTGCCGGTGTCGTTCGCATTGTAAGCCACGAACAACACGAGCGGCCGGAAGCCATCCTCGGTCTCTTTCATGGAAACGGACAGGCCGCCAAGATCACGGGCGCTGCTCCAGTTGCCCGACTCACTGTAAGCGTAGCCGGAGCCGACCGCCTCAAAATTCCAGGCGCAGACACACGATGATACGCTGACATCGGCGATTGCCGTGCTTGCGCCGTTGACCGTGGCCCTGACCTTCACGCTGCCCGATTCACTGGGTGGGGCATTGTAAGTAGCTTCAGGTCCGCCCGATTCGTCAAGCGTGCCAAAGCCCGGAGGATCAAGCTCCCAGCGGACACTGTCGATCGACGATCCGGTGTAGTTGACGACGAATTCCTGCGGCTGTCCGTTCTTCACGCAAATGAAGTTAGGACTGATGAACGCCTCACCTTCACCATTGTAAGTGATCAATGCCTCGTCATCCCTCTCGTCACCGCTGCCCTGGCGCAACCCGGTAGTGGCCAGGCTTCGCGCTTTTAACGTCATCGGAGGATCCCACTCCTGATCGGGAGTGAACACGGTCACGAGGTTGTTGTCTGGAAAGAAAGTCCCGCCGCCTTCAAGCGTCCACTCGACTGCGGTGTTCTCCGCGTTTTCCACTCGAGCTGAAAAGAAGAGTTCCTCGGATGTATCCGCCTCGGCCTGGAACGGATCGATGAAGACTTCTATTTGATTGGTGTTGATCGTACGGGCATCGCCGGTCTTCTCTCCATTGAATGCGCTACTCGTCTCCATCCTCAGTATGGCGCTGCCGACCTCGGTGGGGCGATACTTCTTTTGCTGCTCCTCAATCTCCAGTGAGCCTGATGACACGATCATGTCGGAATAGTCCGGATCGACACAGTCGATGTCGTCCCACGTCCTGCCGCAGATTTCAATCAGACCGGACTCATTGCCGAACTTCTGGACAACTGCGTTGGCGCTGCCCGATGCGACAAACGCGGTATTGACAGTCTCATCCATACGATCGACAATTTCTCCTATGTTATTGGGTGCAAGTTCACCGAAATTGTCGGCTGCGCCTTTCCCGGCCAGCGCCTGCAGTATGGCTTCAAAAATCGCGGCATCGAGGTTGAGCCCCTGGCTCTGAGCCGTGACATGGAACCTCGTCCACTCGCCGTCTTCGGTGAAGTCTTCGTCAAACTCCAGTTCCGACGGATCAAACGATGCCTGGCCGGAAACGAAGTCACCCGGCAGCATCTTGAGATAAGCATCATTCATCTTGGCTTCTCCCCAGACCATTCCACCTGCCATAACGATTGGCACCTGTGAACCAGGAATCAAACCGAGGACGAGAATCGTGTTGCTGATACCGTCGGCGATGACCTTATCGGAAAGATCGGTCGTAGCATCCTGAAGCTCCTGCTGACGGTTCATGGCGTCGGCAAGAGAGGCACAATCGGTAATCCCCATGTTCGGCGCCGGAATACAGGCCTGGCCCGATGCCGCCGCTTCTCGCAGTGTAATGCGGCGGTGCGGCGCGACCTCCGGAACCGCCATGGTGTCGAGTCGCGCCACCAGGTCTTCGAGATGGTCGCGGTAACCGGTATTTGCAAGCAGCCGGTCGGTCAGCTCCCACATCGCCGAGTCGGCGCTGAAGGCCGGCGAGGTACGGTCGAGGATAGCGCGCAGCGAATTTGGGTTATCAGGGCTGTCAATGGCGTTATAAGCAAAAACCAGGGCCAGGTGCTCGAGCGGGATGTCATCCACCACCAGGTTGTCCAGGCTGTCACGGCTGGTACCGGCAAGTCGCATCATGTGTCCAAGCTGCGTCTGCAAAAGCGACAAAATAGCTTCGCTCTCACCCGGCGCCGCCGGCAGGGTGTCGAGCGTGAACTTGATGGGCTCGGATACAACGTTTTTGCCGTCAGTGATCACTATCAACACATCGCCGCCATTGAGCGGATCCGACGGATTGAGAGGCGTAACCATATAGTCACCGGAATCGGTGCGAAAGACAACCGCAAGCCCGGTATCGACCGCCACCGCAGCAGCCAGGGGTGAGGCTGCCGAGTCGGCATCGAGCACTATCCCGTACAGGTCGTCAGCGCCGGCCGGGATTCCGCTCACCCGCACCCAGGAGGTGGGGGGGGCAGAGGTTGCCGATGGTGTGATTGTCAACGTGTCCGTTCCCGACGGCCCGCTGGGGTTATCGGCGGAATCGTCATTGGAGCAAACGAGTAAAACCGCCGCCGCCAATATGAGAACGACGAAACGGATTACTCGGGATACCTGGCTCATGATTTGTCCTTTGATTTTTCGATACGGAGTTGAGGCTGCCGCTTGCAGCGGTCCTGGCTCTCTCAAGGTACGATATGTATCGGATATGGCAAGCATTAAAAGACCTTGACGGTCCATCTTAGCCGCTTGCGGCCGAGTGTTCGAGGCGCTCTTTTTTCGACCGACGGCGCCCCTGTCGCGCCGTGAGCGAGAATCGATATGGCGTCCCGTCAGTCGCCTTCAACAGCACCTCAAAAACTCGGCTAACTTATTAAGAATCATAGAGATAAATACGGTTTTTTACTTGCGCCGCAGGGACCAAATCGGTATCATTTATTGTTACAACAGTAAGGATTTCAGGGAGGAACATGACCGCGCCAACCGACCGCAAGCCGGTCCCCGTCAACAGTGTCATCGACCAGATTATCAGGTCGCTCGGCCTGACGAAGCGGTACTATGGCTGGCAGGTGGTGACCCGCTGGGATGAAATCGCCGGCCCCGACCTGGCCCGAAAAACTCGGGCCGTGCGGTTCGAGGACGGCATCGTTTATGTCGCGGTCCACGACCCCGGTCAGCGCCAGAATATCTCGATGACCGCGGATATGATCCTCGATAAGATACACAGCTATCCGTTCGGACGCGTCGTACGCCAACTGCGCTTTACGTCGGATAAGGAAAGGAATACAGGCAATGGCTCCTGAGGCACATACAGTGAGTAAATCGGAAACTGAGACGAAGAAGAAAATTGAAGTGAAAAAGGCCGGTCATTCATACGACGCTACGCATATTAAAGTCCTGCAGGGGCTGGAGGCGGTACGGCGACGTCCGGCTATGTACATCGGCGATGTCGGGCAGCGCGGCCTGCACCACCTGGTGTACGAAGTCGTCGACAACTCGGTCGACGAAGCGATGGCCGGTCAATGCGATAAGATCGTGGTCGAATTGGGTGAAGACGGTTCCGTGACCGTCACCGACAACGGTCGCGGTATCCCGATCGAAGAACACCCGGAACAGAAAGTATCGGCGCTCGAAGTTGTCATGACGACACTGCACGCCGGTGGTAAGTTCGATCACGATTCGTACAAGGTTTCCGGCGGCCTGCACGGTGTCGGCGTATCGGTGGTCAACGCCCTGTCGGAATGGTGCTGGGTCGAGGTGACCCGCGAAGGCAAGGTGTATCGCCAGGAGTATGACCGCGGCGCCGCCCGCGCCCGCGTGAGAGAAACCGGCAAGCGCAAGCAGAGCGGCACCCGCACCTGTTTCATGCCCGACAGCGAGATCTTCTCCAAAACCGAGTTCAAGTTTGATATCATCGCTTCGCGCCTCCGCGAACTGGCCTTCCTGAACCAGGGCCTGAACATCGTCCTGAAAGACCAGCGCAGCGACAAGGAAGTGAACTTCCTGTACAAGGGCGGACTGTCGTCATTCGTTGAGTACCTGAACGAGAGTAAGACGCCGTTGTTCAAGAAGCCGATCCATTTCCAGAAGTCGCGCGACAATGTCGAGATCGATATCGCGATCCAGTACAACGACAGTTATGCCGAGTCGGTCTATTCATACGTCAACAACATCAACACTATCGAGGGCGGCACCCACCTTACCGGCTTCCGTACCGCCCTGACGCGCACCATCAACAACTATGCTGCGAACAACAGCCTGCTGAAGAAGAACGCCATAACGTTGCAGGGCGAGGATTCGCGTGAAGGTCTGACCGCCGTCGTGGCGGTGCGCGTCCCGGATCCGCAGTTCGAGGGCCAGACCAAAACCAAGCTCGGCAATTCCGAGGTCAAGGGCATAGTTGAAAACGCCACCAATGAGTTTCTTGGATCGTTCTTTGAAGAGAATCCGCCGGTCGCGAAGAAGATAGTCGAGAAACTGGTGCAGGCGGCAACCGCTCGCGAAGCTGCCCGCAAGGCAAAAGAGCTGACCCGTCGCAAGTCAGCGCTCGACTCCGCCGCGCTGCCGGGCAAGCTGGCCGATTGTTCGATCAAGGATCCGGAAGAATGCGAACTGTACATCGTCGAGGGTGACTCCGCGGGTGGCTCGGCCAAGCAGGGTCGCGACCGACGCTTCCAGGCTATCCTGCCGATCCGCGGTAAGATTCTCAACGTCGAGAAGGCGCGCATCGACAAAATCCTGTCGAATACCGAGGTCCGGTCGATGATCACCGCGCTTGGCTGCGGCGTCGGCGAGGATTTCGATATCAGTCGCGCCCGCTACCACAAGATCGTCATCATGACCGACGCCGATATCGACGGTTCGCACATCCGTACCCTCCTGCTGACCTTCTTCTTCCGCTACATGCGGCCGCTCATCGAAGCGGGGTATGTCTACATCGCGCAGCCGCCGCTTTACCTGATTCGCCATGGCAAGCAGGAACATTATGTTTATAACGACGCCGAAAAGGACAAGCTGCTCAAGCAACTGCCGGATAAAGGTGTCAGCTTCCAGCGCTACAAGGGTCTCGGTGAAATGAATCCGGAACAGTTGTGGAGTACCACGATGAATCCGGAGGTTCGCACGCTTCTGCAGGTCTCGGTTGAGGATGCCGCCGAAACCGACCACCTGTTCAGCGTGCTCATGGGTACCGAAACAGCGCCGCGCGCCGAGTTCATCCAGCAGAACGCCGAGTATGTGCGCAACCTGGATATCTAAACGACCATTCACGGGCGGCCGTCTCGGCCGCCCGTTTTCTCTTCCGCAATGATACGACTGTCATTCATCCTGCTCGCGATCATGCTGTTTATTGTCGGTTGCGCTACCGTGCCGATGCAGATCGATTACGATCACGGTTACAGCTTCCGTGGTATTCAGTACTATACCTGGCTCGACAACCCGCCATCGCAACAGAACCTGCTGGAGCGCAATACCGCCGTGGCGCAACAAATCGTGCGCAAGGTCAACGCACAGTTGCAGGCGCGCGGCTTCCAGGAAGTACCGGTCGACAGCGCCGATTTCCTGCTGGCGTTCCATATCGGCTCGAAGGACCGCCTTCTCGTATCAGAAACCGGCTACTACTACCTCGAGTGGGGGAGTCGTTTTCACGATTACCGTTACCACCAGGGGACCCTCGTGATTGATATCATCGATCCCCAGTCGCGCCGCCTCGTCTGGCGCGGCTGGTCGACCGGGGTGGTCGATCTCGATCCCGAGTCGCTGCAGAATGAAGTCGATCGCGCCATTGAAAAACTGATGGCGAACTTCCCGCCGCAGTAAACTGTTACAGACACACAACTGCAACCCGAGTATTCTAACTCACTGGAGGAGACGATAATGCGCTCTACGATGAAGTACATCCTGCTCGCACTGCTGGGTGCCATGCTGATGTCTGTCAGCCTGTTTGCTGCCGGCGGTGATGAAGAAAAAACCGAAGAGACCGATACCGACAAGCAGAAACAGGCTACCGAGGCTTACAACAGCGGCGTGAAACACGTCGAGAAGGCGCGCGAGATCCTGAAGAAGGGCGACTCGACCTACGCCTATAACTATCGCGCCACCTCCGACGCCAAGGCCGGCAAGGAGTACGAGCAGGCGGTTGACGACTTTCGGGCCGCCGTCGAACTCGATCCGGAAATGAAGCAGGCCTGGAACTACCTCGGCTACAGCCACCGCAAGCTGGGCAACCTCGAAGCATCACTCAGCGCCTATCAAGAGGCCATCGAACTCGACCCCAACTACGCCCAGGCTCGTGAGTATCTCGGCGAAACGTATCTTGCGATGGGGCAGATGGACAAGGCGATGGAGCAGTACAACAAGCTCAAAGAGCTGGAGTCGCCGTACACCGATACGCTGAACATGGCGATTGAGTTGTACCGGCTGAAAGAACTGGATCAGAAGATGCAGGGCAGCGCGACAGGGAAGTAGATTCCCTGCGCTATCGATAGCGAAAACCGGCGAGCCTACTCGTCGGTTTTCTTTTTACCGTTACTTTCAACGGAATCTTCCACGGACTTTGGTTCCGGCGGATTGATGACGTCTTCCGGGGGAGAGAGGCGCGGCCGGAAGACTCCCAGCCAGCGCTGGTACCACTTCCACTTCTTTTTTTCCTGCTTGTACCACTTCTTGAACGCCCTTTCCTTGCGCTGGGCAACCGCGTCCTTCTCTTCGATTTTCAACAGCAGGATTTCGATCGACTCGCGCTTTTCCAGCGCCGTGCGCATCGTGTTGTAGTCGGTAAAGTTGAACAGTGACTGCACGATCGGTTCGAAGAACACCATCACCTGCGAGCTGATGTAATTCAGGGGTTTGACCGACTCGAGGAAAAGTATGGCCGGAACAGACATACCCAGATCGATCGTCTTCTTCGCCACCTTATCAAGTACCGCGTTCTCTTCGGGCGAGAGGATCTTCTCCGGGTCGTCCGGGAGCTGGTCGTCGCCGCCGAACAGGCTCATGACTTCTCCTCGCGTTCGTCGTCGATACCGCGGATGTGCGACTTCACGTACGCGACCACCTCATTCCGATTATCGGCGAAGATCAGGTACATGCCGCGAAAGTTCTCCAGCCGCGACGGTTCTATAAACGGCGACAGCAGTACACCGTTCTTGTCGGGGTAATACGATCGAAACTGCTTCCACTCGCGACGGATGGTGGTGGTCGATGTCTTGATGCGCACCGCTTTGTCAGTCAGTATGAAACGCGTGGGGAGGTAGAACTTGGTCAGGGATGCAAACAGCACCAGCAGCGCCAGGATCCCGAACCAGAGCATGTCGGTGGCGTACCAGGCGAGAACGGCGCACAGGGTGATGAAGATGCTGACAAGGATGGCTGCCCGCGGACGCCGCTTCATCGGGTGAGTCGTCCACTCGAACAGATTCCCTTCCTCGGCGATCTTCTCGCGCGTCGGGACAGCAGCAGCAGACTCCTTCTCGGCCATAGCAGGGAGTACGTGCGGGTTATTCAGGACGTTGACGGTAGCGTTCCTGCTTGACCGTCTCCATCATCTTCATCAGTTCCTGCGGCTCGAACACTTTCTTTTCGATCAGCAGGCGTACCAGCGCTTCCTGGGCCAGGTTATTGGAGAGAGCCAGTTCTTCGTACGTGACATCACGTTCCTGGCCGCCCACCACCATCTTCAGGGCAACTTTCTTTTCTTCATCCATTGTACAGGGTCCTTTCACTGGAATCCGCGCGGTGCAGAAGAACCGTCCTATCCGTCGGTTTCGTCAGCTTCCGCTGCGGTCTCTTCCTCGACCGGAGGAGTGATCGTATCCTCGAGCGGATAGGCATCGTTGTTTTCGATTCGATAAAGCGGCATTTCGATGTTCTCGCGATACTGTCCGAAACTGATCGTTCCGGATGCTCCGTGATAGCCGTTCACCCGCTTGAGGTACTCGATCAGGCTGCGACGGCCGCTCCATTCGTCCGGGAAACCGCGCCCCGCGAGGGTGACGGCATCGTACCCGAGATTGGCCAGGCGTTGCGGTTGCCGCGCGAAACGGGCATCGAACGCCGAGGCGAAGGTCAGGTACTTCTCCGACTGCTGCAACTGCAAGTGTGCCGACGGAAAGACTGCGCCGCGCGTGATGTCCGGCTCCAGCCGGTAGACCGCCCGGTCACCCCAGCCATCGGAACCGAGCAACTGTCCGCGCACGTTGTAGAACTGGATCTGCGGCAGCAACAGGCGGATCTGGCTGGCCTCACCGGGGGCGTAGATGGCATCAACGTGTACCGGCAGGCCGTCAGTCTCGATGGTATCGCCACGCGTGTTTATAAAATAGGTCGAGTCGGGATGGGTGCCGAGGATGATACTCTTGGCGTCGCGAATGAAGGGACCAAAATCGGTATCGCGCGCGCTGTAGTACTCGATGGCGACAATGGTGCCACCGTGGTATTCAAAGCGATCGATAAAAGCCCGTGTCATGCGCAGGTGATCGGCAGTCGTCGGCGTAAACACGAATGCCGAATCGGCGTCCAAATGCTCGACAGCATACTCGGCCATCCGCACGCCCTGCAACTCAACATTGGGGGAGAGCTGAAACGACGAAGTGGACAATCGCGTCAGGCCGGCCTGTGTCGCTGCCGGCGCAATGAGCGGGAGCTCGGTGGCGCGAATAACCGCCGATGCCACCGCCGACTCTTCGCTGGTCAGGGGACCGACCACCATGTGCACATTACCCTCGGACAGTTCAGCGGCGATACGACCGGCATCGATCGGGTCGCCCTTCGTATCGTACGGTTTAATTCGCACCGGCGTGCCGCGCTGACGGAGAATCTCGGCAGCTATAGTCGCACCGTTCATGATCTCTTCACCAAACGCCCGCAGTTCGCCGCTCAGCGGCACGGCCACCGCTACCGTCAGCTCGTTGGGTAACGTCGCGAGGTGATCCTGATACGATGACAGGTCGACATTACCGCAGCCCTCCGAAAGGCGGGCCGCCTGGTCGTGCTCGCCGCGCGACGCCAGCTCGCGCGCCACCAGCGCGATCGCACGACAGCGCTTGTCGCCGGGGAGATCATCGAACGACTCCCGGTTGATACTCAGGTTCCGCGCTTCGGCCAGCAGGCCGTTGATGGCTTCTGTCGTGAGACGATCCAGCCGGCTGTCATGCGACCGGGCGTATGCCTGCAGGTAGCTGCGCAGCGCTCGCCCTGATTGTCCGGCACGGTACTGGGCGTTGGCGAGGAAGTACCAGGCATACGGCAGTTCCGGTTTGTCGCGGTAACGATCGATGTAATAAGAGAAACTGGCCGTCGCCTCGGAAAAGCGGCCGGCATGATATTCGGACCTGGCGCGGTGAAAAAGGAACAGATCGGCCTGGGGGGAATTGCCGAACCGCCCGGTCAGCTCCTGAAAGGTACGCATCGCTTGAGCATACTGACCGTACTCGAGCTGCTGCTTCCCCTCGACGTATAGTTCGGCTGCTTCGGGCGGACTGATGCGTTCAGCCGCCGTCAGGCCCACAGTGCAAAGGAGCACCAGGATACATGCACCCGTCAGCCGTCGCAGGACCACGTCTGTCATCACCTTACAGTGAGTATTTGCCGAAATCTTCGGGGTTGATCTTCTTGAGGCGTTCGCGCAGTGACTCCGGATCGGTCGGCATTTGCGGCGGGTTCGGACCTTCGCCGGTTGATTCTTCCTGGCTGACATTGAACAGGTCCTCGTTCACGTAGATCGTGGCGCCAAACTTCAAGGCCAGGGCGATCGAGTCCGATGGCCGGGCGTCGAGTTCAAACTCGTGACCGTCCGATTCCACATACAACCGGGCATAGAAGGTCTGCTCCTTCAACTCAGTAATCTCGACCTTGCTGATGCTGGCATCGAGCCGGTCGACGATCGTCTTGAGCAGGTCGTATGTCATGGGCCGCTGCGGTTTCATACCCGACAACTCCATAGCGATACCCCAGGCCTCGGCATGGCCGATCCAGATGGGGAGGACCTTCTCAATGTTGAGCGGAGCGAGGATGACGACCGGTGAATTGGTGGTCATGTCCAGCGCCAGGCCTTCTATTTTTGCCTCAAGCAATTTCATAGGCTATGACTGTTTCACCACCCACAGTTTAACATTCGCTGTTACATCTCTGGCGATGCGAATCGGCACGGTGTAGACACCGAGCACCTTGATCGGCGTTTCCAGTTCGATCGCCCGTTTGTCAACCACAACGCCCTGTTCCTCGAGCAGCCTGGCAATGTCGGCGTTGGTCACCGAACCGTAGAGCTTGTCTTCTTCGCCGACGCGTACTTCCATCGAAAGCGACAGCTTCTCGATCCGCTCCTTGACCACTTCGGCTTCGCGACGCTGTTTCTTCTCGCGAATTTCCTTCTGCTTTCGGACCTCATCAATAGCTTTGAGGTTGCCCCGCGTGGCCGGTATCGCGAGATTGCGCGGAATCAGGTAATTCCGCCCAAAACCGTCCTTGACCTCCACGGTTTCACCCGCATCGCCCAATTGCGGGACATCTTCTCGCAGAATCACTTTCATGGTATACCCTTTCACATATGTTTGCAAGCACTTTATTATCAAGCAGATGCGTCGGCTGCGAGGGCACTCGCACGCCAGTCTTTGTAGCTGTCAACAAAGCCCAGCACCACCGCCGCAAAATATCCAATAATCTGTGAGATGAACAACAGCAGGTAAATTCCACCCTTCAACAGGCAGGATACCTGCAGCCGCCGCATGTAAAACTCCATCAGCGCGAGACCGCATACGGCATAATACACCGACAAGATCACCAGTGCATTGTCGGCAAAACGCGTCAGGGCGTCACCGCCCAGCAAACGCAGCACAATAAACAGCACCAGCGGCGCGGCGACATAAAACGGCACCCGCCACATCACAAAATGCTGCGCCGCCGTGTGCGCTTTGGCGTGACGGTTTATCCAGCCGGCATAGATCAGGTAGCCGATCGAAAACTGGGCCAGCGTCCCGAGGATAGTGAATCCCGGCAAAAGACGCACCAGGGCGCCGGTCAATACCGTCCCGGTTTCGACATTCTGCTGTATCATCGACTCTGTCATTCCCATCGATTTCCAGCCTTCCCGCGCGTCTTCGAGGATCTGCCGGAAGTTCTCCTGCGCCGTTGCGGTCAGTTCCGGCACGATCGGCCAGTACTGAATAAGTGTCAGCACGGCTACCACCAAAGCGCCGGCAACATACACTCGACTCGGCTCAAGGCCGCGCCGGGTCAACCGGCCGCTCACGAAGCCCGCCAGGAGCATCACCAGCCAGCCGGTAACTATCAGCCAGGTACCGGACGCGCCCGAGGCGATCACGGCGGTGATGATACCCAGTGCTCCCGACCCCACCAATAACCAGGTGCGGCCATTGAAAGCAAGGCGGGCGATCATCGTGTACAGGTAGATCGTCAGGACATACACCACCATGGCGATGCCGATCGTCATACCCGTCGAATCACCGGTGTTGCTGTGCAGCACCACCGCATACAGCGCCATTACCAGCGGCGGTACCCACCAGCGATAGCGTTCGGCCGCTGCCGGTGTCGGCTCACCGTGAGTCTCGCCCTTAGCGGTACGACTCACTCTCAAACGCCATAATCGCGAGCACCCGGGCGCGCTTGATCGCGGTCGTTAAGGCCCGCTGATGCCGCGCGCAGTTTCCAGTGATGCGGCGAGAGATGATTTTTCCGCGCTCGTTCGTAAACCGGCGCAGCAGACGATCATCCTTGTGGTCAATGTAATTTATTTTGTTTTCGCAAAAGCGGCAAATCTTGCGACGTCGTATTGCTGCCATTGGTCAATCCCTTCTTACAATTCCTTGTCTTCGTCAGTCGACTCGGCCTCGCCTTCGGGCGCCGGCTTCTTTTCTTCTTCTTCAGGCGAGGGTGCCGTGGAACCGGGTTCCGGCGTCTCCTCGTCGACCGAGGCGGTCGCCTCTACCTCTTCGGGCTTGGTGCTCTCCGATTCAGCTTCAGCACGCGACGGTCCGGTGGTGTGCGCTTCCGGTTGCACCGACGGTTGAGCCTCCGGTCGCGGTGCCGGTTGCGGAGACGGGCGCTCACCTCGCGGTTCGCGGCGTTCCCGACGATCGGGACCATAATCGCGATCGGACTCGTCACGATCCGGACGGCGCTGCCGGTCGTCGAGGCTGCCCTCGAACTGTACCGTGAGGTCGCGCATGTACGACTCGCCAAGTTTGAAGTGCTGCTTCAGAAGCGGCAGAATTGTGATTTCGCCTTCAAAAACGATACTCGTATAGTACCCCTGGTTCAATCCCTGGATTTCGTAAGCCAGGCGACGGGTACCCATGCGGTCTTCATGAAGGATCTTGCCCCCGTTATGAGTGATGATGTCGGTGACGGACTTCACAGAACCGTCGATCGAACTGTCATCAGTCTGGGGATTGACAATGAAGGTAGTTTCGTAGATACGCACTACACTTCCTCCCTGCGGACGTTGGTTGTTGCAACCCAAACGGCTTAGCCGGGAAATGTGCGAGTGGTCGACTAAGCAGGGTCGTTCTTACTGTTATATTTCTGCATGGCAGCCTCAAACGGCTGCTGGAGGGCGAATATAACTGCCTCAGCCGCAAGAGCAAGCATTTTCTCGGCTGCCGGCATCTCCGCAGCCGTGAACGGCTCCAGCACCCAGTCCGATATCCCGTAATCTTCCGGGGGCGGACCGATACCTAACCTGAGGCGGCGAAAATCGGTCGAGCCAAGTTCTTCAATCATCGAGGCCAGACCGTTGTGGCCGCCGTCAGAGCCGGACCGTCGAAACCGCAGGCTGCCCAGCGGCAGGTTGAAATCGTCAACAATGGCCAGCATCTCCGAAGGTGCCAGCTCGTGCTCCTGCATGATCTTCCGCGCCGCCAGGCCGGAGCGGTTCATGTAGGTGGTCGGCCAGGCAAGAATGAGCGGGCGGGCGCCGCTTTTCTCGATCGCCCAGTCGTACAGGGGATCGGGCGGTTGACGGCGGCAGTTCAACTCATCCGAGACTCTGTCCAGCACGTCAAACCCGACATTGTGACGGGTGTGGGCATACGTGCGGCCAAAATTTCCGAGACCGAGGAGCAGTGAAATCATGGTCAATGCGCGGGACAGTTAATCTTCGTGGCGGGAGAAGCGGTAACCGACACCGCGGATGGTTTCGATAAACTGCGGTTCCTTGGGGTTCTCTTCGAAGATCTTGCGCAGCTTGAGGATGAAGTTGTCAATCGTCCGGTTGGTCGGATAGCTGTGATATCCCCACACGGCGTCGAGCAGTTGGTCACGGCTGACCACCTCGCCTTCGCGCTCGACAAGATATTTCATAACCATGCACTCTCGCCGTGTCAGTTCGAACTCGCCACCGGGACCGGAGGCGGTGTAGGTCTTGAAGTTGATCCGGCGATCGTCAAAGCGAAAGTCATCCCCTTTTTCTTCGCTCTTGGCCAACCAGGCCTGGCGACGGAAGATCCCCTGGATTCGCGCTTTCAGTTCCTGGACCTCGAACGGTTTGGTGATGTAATCGTCACCACCGGCCACCAGCCCCTCGATCTTTTCATCCGACTGGTCTCGTGCCGAGATGAACAGAATCGGCAAAGTGAAACCGTCTTTTCGCAACTGCCGGCATATTGAAATGCCATCCAGCCCCGGCAGCATCACATCGAGCAGTACCAGGTCGTAGTTGCCTCTCGGCGCTTCGTCAAGGGCGGCGCGGCCCTCGCCGACTTGCACTACTTCGTAACCTTCGCTTTCCAGGGCCAGTACCAGGCCGTCGGCAAGGTTCATGTCGTCTTCGACCAGGAGAATTCGCTTCATTGTTTCAGTCCACCCTCCGGCAATCTGATAGTAAATGTCGTGCCTTTGCCGATGCCATCGGAGTCGGCAGTTACGCTGCCGCCGTGGGACCGAACGATTTCACGACACAAGAACAAGCCTAATCCAGAACCGGGCTGCGAGCGGGTTAGTTCCTCGCCGGCCCGGTAGAAACGGTCGAAGATGCGCTGCAGGTTCTGGTCCGAAAGGCCGATACCGTTGTCGCTGATACGAATTACGATCCGGCCGCGTGGTTCCACGCTCGCATCGACCGAAATGCGCACTGCATCCTTGTCGTTATACTTAATGCTGTTTTCGAGAATGGCGTCAACGGCTCGCTGCAAAGCGGCGCGATCACCGGTAAACATTAAACCGTCGGCAATACGGCTGTCAACCTCCACAGCCCGACTCGCCGGGTATCGCTTCACCCGTTCGATCGCTTCGTGCAGCAGGCCGTCAATCTGGAACGTTGAAAGATGCAGCTTGTAGCCGCCCCGTTCGAAGCGTCCCGCCTCCAGCACATTCTCCACCAGCTTTTCGAGTCGGTGCACGTCGGCGTCAAGGCGCGGCACGATCGATTTCTTGCGCTCCGCCGTCACTTTGTCCGACTTCAAGCTGTCGAGATAGATTTTCATCGACGCCAATGGTGTCTTCAACTCATGGGTGACCGCCATCAGGAAGTTCTGCTGGTTGAACTTGAGCCGCTCGGCATTTACCAGTGAGCGGTAGATGACCCATGCCCCCACCACCACCAGCAAGAGAAAGAAGACCCCCTCGGTGCCGAGCATAATCTGACGGCTGATTTCCTCGTCGTGCAGGCGCGCCACAAACTCAGGATCGGCGCCGAGATCGATGGCCAGGTCGACCTTCTCGTCGGTCAGGCGGGCCATAAAGGTAATCCACCAGGCCGCCTGGGCGATCAGCGTAGTCGTAATGAGTATGAACAGCCAGAGAGCTGCGCGGGGTGAAAGCTGTAGTCGTGCCATATGCTCTTTCGTCCGGTTTGGCACAAGGTAACACAATCACCGCCGCCGGGCAAACGGATCAGTCCGGACAAGAAAGCCCCGCTGTAAGCGGGGCTTTCGCACAACTATTAGTTACCACAACTACCGGTCCTGGGCCAGGAAGCACCCCCGAACTCATACAGGTAGTTCATTTGAGTAGGCAGGAACTGAAGCGTGACCGTCCACACCCCGTTCGTCGACCCATTCATCGCACCGCTGCAGCCAATATCGACACTCACCGTGTAGACGACCTCACCATCGAACGGGCATGGCGGACCACCGATTTCTTGCGACGCGTCAATCGTGATATCGGTAAGGGTCCAGCTACCGTCAATGTACACATCACACACCGTCGAATCCGGACCTTCGTGGATCGAGTCCACCAGATCACCAACGCCGGTGCCGGTGCCGTTGACGAATACGGTATCCGATTGTGTGGCAGTGCCGGTAAGCACGACGTTTTGCGTCAATTCGCCGGTCGTAATATTGTCGCTGAGAAACTCGATCTTCATGAAACTTCGGATTTCCGTCAGCAGCGAATCTACCGGCCACTGCACCGTATCGGTATCTTCGATGAATTGTATCGAGTCCATCACCGCGATAGTGTCCTCGTCCAGAAGCGTGTCGGTAATTACCCAGAACTTGGAGTCGCTGTGGTAGTCAATCGAGAACGCAGACAGTTGCTGCCGGTGCTGCTTCGGTCTTCCAACTGGAGTGAGGATCTCGTCAATATGCAAGAACAGCATACCCAGCATCTCGCCGGTCCCTTCTTCAACACCCCCAAACTGCGATCCGAATATGGTGAATTGCGTGTCCAGGTCAGTGGTGGTGCTGCCGGTTGGCGACGTATCATCATCGTCGTCGCTGCATCCGAAAGCGATGAGCAAAAGCCCCACGCAGCAAAAAAGCACTGCCAGGCGATACCATAACTGCATCCCTATTCCTCCTTTGTTTTTGCCGGCCATGCGGCATCATGAAATACAAGCTGGTACGAGTGAGATAATAGGGAGAGCAGTCCACAATACAAGAATAAAAACAGCCTTCAGCAGGTAAAAAAAACACCCCGCCGTTGACGGGGTGTCGGATAGCCTCAGACTCATTTCATGTTCAGTCCAGTGGCACGGTGGTGGCGACTTCGAGCGCTGCCTTCTCGACATCAACCCCTTCGTCGAACGCCACTTTTTCACCGCGGATCAGCGCCGAGGCGGTATTCAGCAGCTTGTCGAGGTTCAGCTTGGTGATATGGGCATCGGCCTTCAGGAATTCAGCGCGCGCCTTCATGCCGACATCGCCAATCGAGGAGTAGACGATTACCGGGGTGTCGGGTCGCTGTGACTGGCGGATCCGCAGTGTCATCGCCAGGCCGTCCATGCGCGGCATTTCAACGTCACAGATAACCAGGTCGTACGGTTTCTTCTGGAACTGCTCCCAACCCAGCAGGCCGTCCGAGGCCTCGTCAACTTCACAGCCGGCATCGGCCAGTTCGGTGGTCAGCATGGCGCGTACAGCCGGCGAGTCTTCAACCACCAGGACCTTCTTTTCGCTCAACTGTCCCTCGATCGATGTCGTCCGGGCGACCCCGGTTTCGGCCAGGTGCGGACAGAGATCGATCAGGATTGTTTCATAGTCAAGCAGCTGGACCATGCGTTCCTCAGTCGGTTTGACGATACCGAGCACATACTTCTGATCGATATTGGTAAACACCTGCTGGGCATCGACGACATCTTCCCACTTGAAATGATGGATCCAGTCGATACGATCGACAAAGAAGCCGGTCAGCATACCGAAGAATTCGGTAATGATAACTTTCTGGCGACTGGTTTCATCGTTGGTCAGACCGAGGAACCGGGCCAGGTCAACCACCGGTACCAGCCGGCCCATGTCCTTGAACATGCCGCTGATAGCCGAGTGCGATTCCGGGACCTTCGTGAAGTTGAGCAGGTCGTTGACGATTTTATTGACCTTCAGAATGTTGATGCCGAACGACAGGCCGTTGACACGATATTCCAGTACGCGCAATTCGTTGGAACCGGACCGTAGATACGACTCGGCATCAAGCTTCGCTTTTGTTGACATCGACATGGCCCTTTACTCCTCTGTCTTTTTAAGCAAGATCGAGAAAACAGCCCCACCGTCGGGATGATCGTCGGCGAAGACCGTTCCCCCCATGCCTGTGGCGGCCAGTTTACAAAAGTACAATCCCAGCCCGACACCACGGTGCTTGCCTTCGGCACGCAGGCGTGCCTGGCCAAACTTTTCAAACAGCTCGTGCGGTTCAATCCCACCCAGACCGTCACCGGAGTCCTTGATATGAATAACCAGCGAGGTCTCACCAGTCTCCGTGTAAACGTCGACCTGGGAACCGGCAGGGGTATGTCGGATGGCGTTGAACAGCAGGTTGTCGAGCATCCGTTTCAGCAACTCGGGATCGGCCTGCACCGAGACATTTCCGTCCACCTTCGAGCAGCCAACCGAAACATTGTTCTGTTCCGCCGAGGCACCGGCCAGCAGGACCGCCTCGGCCAGCGACGGGCCTACCTGCACCGACGACATCCGGACCGGCAGGCCCTGGCTGCCGGAGCGAACCACCGACAGGATATCATACAGGATGGTCTCGGCGCGATCGAGCGCGATACGGGAGGCATGGACCAGATTGCGATGTTTTTCGGAGTCCGGCTCGAGGCGCCGTTCATCCAGCAGCTTCAATACATACTTGACCGACGCCAGCGGCGATTCCAGGTCGTGAATAAACAACGAGAATATCTCCAGCCAGCGATCGGCTTGCTGGTCCGATGTAGAATCCGGTCGATTCAAAACAGCCCCCGTACTCTCATGTGTAGCCATGGCACCCTTTTGTGTTTCAGGCTTCATATACACTTATGATATCGGCTGGTCGGGTGGATTGGTCCACCCCGAGGCGGGCTGTTTTTGGATCAGGACAACCGTTTTACTGCAGGTCGAGGCGGCTCAGACGGAGAGAATTGCTGACCACGAAGACCGAAGAGAAGGCCATGGCAGCTGCCGCCACGGTGGGCGAGAGGGACAGGCCCAGCGGCGCATAGAGGGCGCCGGCGGCGATTGGAATGGCCAAGACATTGTAGAAAAACGCCCAAAACAGGTTTTGTTTTATCAGGCGCACGCCCGCATGGGCTACCTTAAACATCGGCTTCAGACGGGTCAGATCCGACCGCACCAGGACTACATCAGCAGCCTCCATGGCGACATCGGTGCCGCTGCTGACGGCTATGCCAACGTCGGCGGCCGCCAGGGCCGGGGCGTCGTTGATGCCGTCACCGACCATCGCCACCTTCAGTCCCACCTTGCCGTACGATTCGACAATCGTCTTTTTCTGCTCCGGTTTGATCTCCGCCTCGAACTGTTCGATTCCGAGCGAGCGCGCCACTCCCGACGCCGTGCGGTAGCCGTCACCGGAAAGCATGGCGATCCGTTTCATCAGCGGGCGGAGTTCTTTGATGGCGTCGCGCGATTCATTGCGGACCCGATCGGCCAGCGCAATCAAGCCGACCACCTCGGCGTCGAGGGCCACGAACACCACTGTCCGTCCTTTGTCCATCTGGGCTTCGGACTGATCTATACAGGTCTCGATGTTCACGTTTTCCTGCTTCATGAGCGAACGGTTGCCGATAAGCAATTTCTTGCCGTCGTAGTCACCGGTAACGCCGAAGCCGGGCACGGCGGTGACCCGTTGTACTTTGAGCGGCTTGACCGCCTGCGCTTCCATCCGCTTTACGATCGCCCGGGCCAGCGGATGCTCCGACTGCGCCTCCAGGGAACCGGCCAGCCTGAGGACCGACAGTTCATCGGCGCTCCCCTGCGGGACAATCGCCACCACCTCGAGCTTGCCATAGGTGAGGGTGCCGGTCTTATCAAACACAATGGTATCGACTTCGGTCAGTCGCTGCAGGACATCGCCGCCGCGAATAATGATGCCTTCCCGGGCGGCACGGCCGGTAGCGGCCATAATGGCGGTCGGCGTCGCCAGCCCGAGGGCGCACGGGCAGGCGATGATCAACACCGCCACACCATGCTTCATGGTCAGCAGGGCGTCACCGGATATCAGCGTCCACGCCACGATGGTGATCAGTGCCACGCTCATGACGATCGGTACAAAAATACCGGCAATGCGGTCGGCCAGGTTCTGGATCGGCGCTTTGCGGCTCTGCGCCTCGGTAACCAGCCGAATCATCTGCGACAGAAAACTCTTCTCGCCAGTGGCCGTCACCTTCATCTTTATTGAAGAGTTTCCGTTAACGGACCCCCCAAGCACCAGCGCCCCTTCCGACTTTTCAACCGGCAGCGACTCACCGGTCAACATCGACTCATCGACCGCCGTCTGCCCCTCGACAATCTCGCCGTCCGCCGGTATCCGTTCACCCGGCTTGACCAGCAGCAGCATGTCCGGCTGCACCGCGGCAGCGTCAACTTCCACCGTCACGTCATTGATAAGGGCGGTCGTTTTGGCGGGGCGCAGTTTCATCAGGGCACGGATGGCCGCTCCGGCCCGACCCTTTTGTCGAGCCTCGAGAAACCGTCCCAACAGGATGAGGCTGATGATCATGCCGACCGAGTCGAAAAAGAGTGCTTCCGGCGCCGGGCTGGCCACCGAGGTCAATGATGCCGTCGACCAGAGAAACGCGGCCAGCGTGCCCAGCGCGATCAGCGAGTTCATATTGGCCCGAAGGTGTCTTGTCTGAATCCAGGCATCGGTGATAATACCACCCCCCGGCCAGGCCAGGACAGCCGCTGCCAGCAGGAACTGAATCCAGCCGTCAATAACCGGCGACACCATCTGGTCGCCGAACAGCATCGGCGCCATCGCTACTGCCATGAGCGGCACCGACAGGACGACGGCGTTGCGCAGCTTGATCAGCGCCCGGTGCTGCTCCAGGTCGGCCTGTTCAGCCGGGTCGGCCTCACCCGACTCGGCGCTGAAGCCGAGCTGCTTTATCTTGTCGATGATGGCGTCATCAGTGGCCCGTTCATACACCGATATCCGTGCCGAGTTGGTCGCCAGATTGACCGACGCCTGCTCGACATCCGGCAGCGAGCGCAGTCCCTGCTCGATGTTGCTAACGCAGGAGGCGCAGTGCATACCGCCGATCTTGAGATGAATGTCACGGGTTGTAGCCATGGGAGACAGTTATACGTGCCACCACCGGGGGCAACACAAACATTTTTTTGACATGAGGTCAGCGTATGCCCAGGAGCATGAGCAGTTGCGGACAGCGCCGCGTCAGCTCCTTGCGCACCTTGCTGCGGGCGCGGTGAAGATACCAGCGGACAGTGGCTTCCGGCATCTGCATCATGTGGGCCACATCGTCGATCTTCCGTCCCTGGACATCGCGCAGCAGAAACGCTGAACGCTGCTTTTCGTTGAGCTTGTCGGCTGCCTCGAAGATGTGCTCCTCGATTCGGCTGCGCAGGTAGTCGAATTCGGGGTCGGTTTGCAGGCTGTCGAGCTTCTCGTGCAGGTCGTCAATTTGTTCATGACGGTGCCGCTTGTGCTTGCGGATGTAATCAATCGAGGCGTTGACGGTGATGCGGTACAGCCAGGTGTAGAACTTCCTCTTTTCGTCATACCGCCAGATGTTGTCGGAGACCTTGACAAAGACATTCTGGGTGATGTCGGCAGCTTCATCATAATCGTTCACCATCTTGTAGGCCAGAGCGGCTACCTGGGAACGGTACTTCTTGACCAACTCACTGAAAGCGCGCTGATTCCCGCGCTTGATTTCGGCTACCAGCTCTTTCGTGCGCTGCTCGTCATCATCTCTGATAGCCTGCTGTCCGGTACGTCGAGTCATGTTCACATCCTTTGCTGTCCGCTATCGAAGAATACAACAATGGCCCAAATTAGCCGGTTCCGGAATTCGGAACGGTCCGTACGAATGTTCGTCGGCTGGTTCCCAAACAAAAAACGCCCGCCGAAGGGCGGGCGCTTAACAGATCTGTTGCTTGTCGGCGCTTAGTTCAGGTCGTTCAGTACGAACTTCATGGGATTGAGGAATTGGCCGTTGCGTGAGATTTCATAGTGCAGGTGCGGTCCGGTCGAATGGCCGGTGCTGCCCATCATGGCGATGATATCCCCCCGCTTTACCCGCATTCCGGAGTGAACTTTGTATTCCGACAGGTGACCGTAGCGAGTCTGGAAGCCGTAACCGTGGTTGATGACCACCGTCTTACCCAGCGCGCCGTTCTTGCCGACAAACTTGACCACGCCATCGGCCGGCGCTATGACGGCGGTACCGTTGTGATTGGCGATGTCGACTCCGCGGTGCATCTGCTTCACGCCCGTAAACGGGTCGTACTTCATGCCGTAGCCGCGAGACAGCCAGCCCTTGGTCGGCCAGATCGACGGTGTGTGGGCGAGCCGATCGGCAATCGATTCCAGTTCCTGCTCGACCTCAGTGTATTTTGTAATCTCGAATTCCGACAGCTTCAGGAGGCGATCTAATTGCTTCTCAGTGACGAAGGCCGATTTCTCGGCCGGTGACATGTTGGCCACCGCCGGACTGGTCGGACCACCCACACCAAGCTGGCGCTCTTCCGGGTCGATCTCCGGCACGCCGAACAGCGAGCGGATGCGGACTTCCTTTTCAACCAGATCCTGGTACCGATCCTCTACCTCTGCCAGATTCCAGCGCAGCTCCTCGAACTTGCCTTTCAGGTCCTGGTTCTCCGAGCGCAGCTGGTTCAGTTCCTTCTCAGAAACTTTCTGGTCAATGAAAACGATTGAGAGAACGAGACTGGAGATAGCCAGCACCAGGATGCCGGCGATGGTCGAGTAGATAAGCGCGACCGGGATGCGCAGTTGTCGCGGCTCGCCCTGTTTGTCAGGGATCAGCATTAATGTCAGTTTGTTCTTCCACATATCCGTTGTCTTACTGGAGTACCGTTGTAAAACGTCTCAGGTTAGCCGACGTTCCTGTTATCGTTGTCGGCCTGGCCGAATTAAGACTCGAAAGTACTATACGAATGGCCGGAGGTCAAGTTTATCTTTCTACGGCGCACCTACTTAATCAGGACGTATTCTTTGCGCAGAACCTTATTTACCGTTCTGACAAGCTTTTCCGTGTCCATCGTTTGCAGGCTGTACAGGTGCCAGTACGTCTTCTTCGGTAGTCCGAGGCTCCCAAGTTTCTTCTTGTCTTTCGCTTTCATTGTGTCCTCGTTGGGCAGGCACCACCCGCTCAGCAAGGACATTTGTCTCCATATACTGTATCGGGCAGATGCAACAGACGGTTTAGTTCTCCGTTACACTTATTTGCAGGTCTGGTGCCAAAAACAGGGCCGCACTGGGCAAAGTTTGAACAGAGTCAAGTGATTGCAGAGAAATAAGTTAACCGCCTTTGATGAGCATTCGGGCCGAAACCGCTATCGACTATAGGGCATTGCCTGTCGGAACACTCCCATAGATTTCGCCCTTTCTGAAGAGGTTTGCAGAGCCGTTGACGGCTCCGTAAGGGCAGTGTACATTGCCCACAGTGAAAAACCGACACAGCCACCGAAAGGGATCTGTCCATGTCCAACTTGAAAGATAAGCTCGTATTTATCACCGGTGCCTCGGCCGGGATCGGCGAGGCCTGCGCCCGGGCGTTCGCCAACGAGGGCGCCAAGCTGGTTCTGGCCGCCCGGCGCAAAGAGCGCCTGGAAGAGCTGGCTGACACGCTGAAAACCGACGTCCACCTGGTCCAGCTGGATGTTACCGACCGTCATGGTGTCGAGAAGGCTGTCGCCGCCATCCCGGAAGAGTTTAAGGCGATCGATGTACTCATCAACAACGCCGGCAAGGGGCGCGGTTTGGAGAAGATTCATGAGGGGAATCCCGACGACTGGGACGAAATGATCGACACCAACGTGAAGGGCCTTCTCTATGTCAGCCGGGCGGTCATTCCCGGGATGGTCGAGCGCGGCCGTGGGACGGTTATCAATATCGGCTCGATCGCCGGGCATTTGGTCTACCCCAACGGCAATGTATATTGCGCCACCAAACATGCCGTCGGCGCCCTCACCGACGGTATGCGTATCGACCTGTACGACACGCCGATCCGGGTGAGTACGATCGACCCCGGCCTGGTCGAGACTGAATTCTCGCTGGTTCGCTTCGATGGCGACGCCGAGCGGGCGAAAAAGACCTACCAGGGTTACAAGCCGTTGACCGGCGACGATATCGCCGACGCCGCCGTCTGGATCGCCTCCCGCCCCGACCATGTCGTCCCGGCCCAGATTGTCATGCTGCCGAGCGCCCAGGCCAACGCCTATGTGCTCGATAAGAAAACCGAATAGGGGAATCCGGATGAATACCAGTAAAGATGTCGACGCTTATATCAAGAAGGCGCCGAAGGAGCAGCAGGAACGATTGTGGGAGCTGCGCCGGATGATCGAGTTTACGGTGCCCGACGCCGCCGAAACGATGGGCGACCACTTTCCAGTCTATACGATCCGGGACGAGTGGCTGTGCGGCTTCGCCTGCCGCGCCAAGGGCGTGATGTTCTACCTGATGAACTCGGAGATCATCGACGAACACAAAGATGAACTGGGGAGTCTGGTCGATGGTGAGTCGTGCCTGAAGTACAAGGCGACCAAAGACCGCTCGCTTGACGAGCTGCGTGACCTGTATTCGACGATGCTGCGCGACGCCGCCGAGGACATGCGGTAACATTTCGGCCGGTCCCCACGGGCCGAAGATCCGCCTGCCCCGGACGTGATCAGGGGGGACCCATCTTTCGCTTCGATACAAAGAAAAACGGCGGGTCGAACCAACCCGCCGTTCATGGTCGCTGCCGCCAACCACTGAGAAAGCCTACGCGTTCACCGTACTATTCATATGCGCGGCCAGCTCCTCAAGCCTGGCGATGACATCATGCGAGGCCTCTTCCGCCTGCTCGGCCAGGGCCCGGGCCGCCTCCTCATTGCCGTGCTTCAGGGCATCGACCGCCTGATTGGCCAGTTCGTGAATCCGTTTGTGCGGGTTCTCGATACCGGTAAAGGCCGCATCGCCGCGCAATTCCGAGGCGGCATTGGAGTAGTACCACTTGCCGAACCGGCAGGTCTGGTGGGTGGTGAAGTTCCAGTGCTCGGCATTCTGCGGTGATTTCACTGTCGAGTGCAGCTTCTTGACATACAGCCGGTGGTCCTGCTTGGCCAGCTCGACGATACCGCTGTTGCCGCCCTTGATCTTGAAGTTCGACACCATGGTCCGAAGGCTCTCGGCCTGCTGATTCAGCTCTTCCGCGGCGGCGGCCGATTGTTCGGCGCCGGAAGCCGATTCGCGCGTGATTCCGGCAATGTGTTCAATGTTGCGGGAGATCTGCTCGGCGGCGGTCGACTGCTCTTCCGAGGCCGTGGCGATCTGCTGGATCATGTCCATCACTCGCTGTGACATCGAGACGATTTCACCCAGCGAGCTGCCGGCCTGGTCGGCCAGTTCACGACCCTTGTCGACCTGTTGAATACCCGCCTCCATCCCTTCGACGGCGGCACTGGTATCAGTCTGAATACCCTTGATCATCTCGGTGATCTCGCCGGTCGCCTTGCCGGTTCGTTCGGCCAGCTTGCGTACTTCGTCGGCCACCACCGCAAAACCGCGCCCCTGCTCGCCGGCCCGGGCTGCTTCGATGGCGGCATTGAGCGCCAAAAGATTGGTCTGGTCGGCGATGTCGTCGATGACCCCAATGATCTCGCCAATCTGATCGGCCGAGGTCGCCAGCTTGGCGATCGCTTCGGCCGAATGGCGGACGGTGTCGGCGATCTGCTGCATGCCGGTGATCGTTTCGGACACTACCTGGCCGCCGGTCGAGGCGGTCTCGGAGGCGTTGGAGGCAGCGCCGGAAGCGTCACCGGCGTTCTTGGACGACTCGACGATGGTGGCGGTCATCTGTTCGACGGCAGTCGACACCTGGGTAACCTGCTGGGTCTGGTCCTGCGCCCCGCGCGACATCTGCTCTGAGGACGAGGCGATTTCGGTCGCCGCCGAGACCAGTTCGCGGGCGTTGTCGGACAACTGCCGCACCATATTGTTCAGGTTGGCCGACATCCGCCGCAGCGAGATACTCATGCGGTCCTTGGCTTCAAGCGTACTCTCAATCGCCTTTACCAGCACGCCGACCTCGTCTTTGCTGTCCAGCCCGATCTTTTCGAGTTGCGATTCCGGAATCTCGCGGGTGAGATCGTTGGCGGCGATCGCCTCGACGGCGCTTTCCATTTCGGCGAATTCATGGTTCATCGCCTCGGTAGCATCGACCACCCTCTGGATCGGCTTGCTGATACCGCGGGTAATGAAGAAGGCGGCGACGATACCAATGACGATGCCGATTGCCGACAACACAATCATCAGGAGGATCGACGTGTCCATCTGGGCATGAACCTCATCGGATGCTCCGCCAGCGTGCTCATGATAGTATGCTTTTAGCTCGTCGATGATTCCGCGCACTTCCTCAACAGCAGCCGTTGTTTCTTGATCGAAGATGGCGAGCGCCTTCTGCTGCTGTTCGCCGCTGTTTACCATCCAGGCGTCGGTCTTGCGATAGACGATTTCGAGCTCTTCCAGCGCCGGAAGGGTCTGCTGTTCGTAAATGTTTCGAGCGCCGTTCCAGTCGCCCTGGCGCTGGGCAGTCACGATCTCGGCCGCCGATTCGTGCAGATCGTTGTGAGGCGCCTCCCATTCCTTCAGGAGGGCACGGAACTCCGGATCGGTGCTGGAATAGGCATAGTACCACTTGCCAAAACCACACTGGTGCGGATCGACGCCGCCGTCAAATACCCGGCGCTCGAGGAGCGAACTGCTCAGCGATTTTATCCAGTCCAGGTGGTCAATCCAGCGCTGGGCCAGCAGGGTCTGCAGCGTCATGTCGAAGTTGATGTAATTTTCGTCGATCTTGACGGCGGTCTGGTGCAGACGAGCGTGCGGTTCCTCCAGTTTCTTCAACAGACCGGCCAGCTCAGGATCGGCTGCCGCCAGTTTCCGGGTCTCATCGGAGTAGAGCCACTCGCCCAGGCCGCACTTGTGGTCGTCCGTCTGAACGGTAACTGTATGAACGGCATCGTCAAGGAAGAGGTCCGAAAGCGCCGCCATCCAATTGAGATGATCAACTTCCTTCTCAATCAGGAAGGCCTGGTTTTCGTTGGCCGAGAGGGCCACCTCGATGCCATTGCCTATCAGATTGAAGCTGTTGTAATTGAAGCCGGCGACGACTAACAGGACCAGTAGAATTGTTCCGAATCCAAGCGCCAGCTTACGGCTGATCTTGAGGTTCTTTAGCATTGACGTTCCCCTTTTCGTCCTCTATCGAGTTTTTGTTTATCGCCGAGTGCCATTATGCGCTGCCGAGCCGTCTTTTTCGGCCCTGAACTACTTATCGGATTGGCGCTGCAAACGGATTACTCTGAATCGTCAGGTTTTTGCCGACGACAGCCGATTGTCATAAAGTTGGACAGGTGAATCGATCTTAGCGGGCCATACTTGTCCGCAATGCCGCTCCAACAGACATGACATGATGAAAATGTCAGGAGCCGCTGCGGCCAAAAGTAGACTAATGCAGTCGTGATTGCGTGTGATCGCACAACAGAGAGAAAACTACGCAAAAGTAGCAAAAAGCGGTTGACCGAAATCAAGCCGGGTTGCATACTGAAACTCTTCCCGACAAACCAACACAGGAGAATACGATACGTGGACTATTATGAAGGACTGATAAAGAACACCGAATTCTTCACGACCGCCGAGTTGGCCAAGAAACTGAAAATGAACGTACAGGTAATCACACGGAAAGTGCAGGCGGGAGAAATATCCGCGTTCAAGATTGGTAAAGACTGGCGTATTCCGGAACAGTCGGTGTACGAGTGGCTGCAGCGCCAAAGCAATTCCTCTGGCGGTAATGGCTCATCGGCGCCGACCACCGAGAAGACTGCGAATTCGACCGGACGTCGCATGACTGCTCGCCGCGGCCCTGAGGATCCCCCGCCCAAACCGGCAACCCGAACTCACAGCGAGCGCAAATATCTGCTTGAATACATCCTCGCCCAGTTCGAACCGAATCGCAAATACAGCCAGGACGAGGTGGATCGTATCATTGGACGGTATCACTCTGATCTGGGTACGGTGCGTCGGGAGCTGGTCGGCGAAGGGATGATGGAGCAGGTGGACAACAGCTACCAGCGTCGCCCCGGCTACCGCGTCGCCGACTAATCGCACAGCACAGCACAGGGACCAACCAGACTACGAAAAAGGGCCTCCCGTCGGGGAGGCCCTTTTAAGCAGCTATTGACCGGGCATCGTCCCGGGCGGCGGTCCGCCGCGCCCCAGAATTTGCTGCAGGAAGGGATCGTTGAGATTCACTTTGTACTGCGCGAACATGTTGGCCGCCTGCTGAATACCCTCGAAATCACGCTCCTGAGACAGCACGGTGACCAGTTTCCTGAAGCCGTAGCCGGCATTCGGATTTCCTTCATACCCCTTCCAGACGAGATCGATGCCCGCCTGTTTCAGTTCCGGATCGTCGAGACGTGACCCCAGCTCATACTTGGCCAGGCCGAGATCCTGCATGTAAATGAGGTTGTCCGGGTTGCTGGCGAGGAACGACGTGAGGGTGTCATGCAGCAAATGGAACAATGAGTCACCGGCCGCCGTGTCGCCTTCGTTCTCGTAGATGTCGGACAGCAGGATGTAGGTCTGCCAGTACTCCGGATAGACATCGATCAAATGATGGGCGAAGGTCTTGGCGCTGTCCACGCGGTTCTGGCGATGCAGTTCATCGAAGATCCGCACGCCGTTGACACCGACGGTAATAAACACCCCGGTTGCATTTTCATCGCGGTAGACTTCGCTGTCCTCGTAACCGTCGTAGCGATAGGTGTTGAGGTACAGGTCGTAGCCGCGATCGACATTGATATTGCGTTCGCGCGGGACCTCTTCGAGCTTGTACAGCAGTCCGGTCGCTGCTGCCCGCCCTGACAGGTTGAGTGGTGATTCGGCGTACGGTTGCGAGCTGAAGTAGATCGGCTGCTTCAGGTACCAGGTGTCGCCGTTCACCGAGTCGATCGATGAAATCACGATCTCGTCCATCATCATGTCCTGTACCTTCACCACCCGACCGTCGGGGGTCCGCGACGGTGTCAGGTAGGTCATGCGCTTGCGGGCACGGTCGCGGAACATCTGCCGGGGCCGTACGTACATCCCATCGCTTTCGGGTATCGGATGCCACAGAATTTGTTCATCGGTCAGATCAATCGGTACGTCGTACCGGTTCTTCATCTGTTCGACATACCAGTCGGTGTTGAGCAGCGACAGGTTGATGATCCGTACATCTTTGCGATAATTGTACGCTTCCTGCAGCGCCCACAACGGGAAAGTGTCGTTGTCGCCGCTGGTAAACAGCAGTGCGTTCGGCTCACAGGTGTCGAGCAGGTTCTTGGCGTAGTTGTACGGTATAACATTTTCAGAACGATCACTGGCGTGCCAGTTGTGAGCAGCCGCCGTCAACGGAAGGAAAACCAGTATCGAGGAGGCATAGACCGCCAGCTTCTGGGTGGAACCGCCGGAATTCGACAGGGCGTCTTTGACGTACTTCATGATGGCGGCAATACCCAGGCCCATGGCGATACCGAAGAAGACGAAGCCGGGTGTAAAGAAATAGTCCCGGTTGCGTACTTCCAGATAGGCGTCGCCGCTGGCCGGATCATACTGGGTGCCGTCGGCGAAATTCATGTACAATACCAGGCCGAGGGTCGTCAATAAGAAGAGGGCGAAAAACGGCATACCGATTTCCCAGCGCTTGCGCATCGCCACGAACATGCCCAACAGGCCGAGGGCGAAGAAAGGGACGAATCCCCAGCGCTCCGGGCCATACTGTTCCTCGAAATACGACCAGAAACCCATGTGGGGGTGACGGCCGATCTGGTTCTCCCAGAGACCGCGACGGCTGAACATGCGTTCGGTCATCGAGGTCTGGCCGTATTGTTTGCGGTCGAGGAAACTGACGAAGGTCTGGAAGTCGCGCGACGGGTTGTTTTCGTCGATGCGAGGATCCTGGTCCGAACGGATCGGTATGAACAGGTGCACCGACATACCGATGACGGCGATAACGATAACCACCAGGCCGGTCTTCCATTGCAGCCCCCAACCCCGTTTTTCCGACATGAGGCCGAGCACCACCAGCACCAGGAAACCTATTGGTGTGATGTACATCCAGCGCTCGAAGCTGAGCATGACCGACGATGCCGCCACGACCCCGATGAGAATGCCCCAGTTGATATGTTTGTAAAGCAGGATGAGGACAGCAATACCCAGAAGCGCGGTAACGACGAAAAACGCCTTGTACCCCGGGGGGCCACCGGGCGCCGTCGAGAACAGCATTATGAGAAGCAGTTCGATGACTACGAACGCCGACAGGATGGCGTAGTCGCGCCTGCTGGCATCTTTGCCAAGTATAAAGAAGAAGGCCAGGATCGGCATGACCAGGAAGACCGTCATGTGCACCCCGACCCCGAGCATCGCCAGGTAGAAAACGAAGATTAATGACTTGGTACCGGTTATGCTGCCGCGCTGCTCGAAGAAGCGGAAAGTCAGCCAGACCATCGCCACCATCATTGCCAGCGCCATGCCGTACACCTCGGCTTCAACCGAGTTGGCCCAGTTGGTGCGACCGAAGGTGACAAAGAATGCCCCGGTGATACCACCGACATAGGCGATCAGCCGGTTGAGCGGAGTGTGGCTCTCGCCATTGAAGAAATACCCGATGATGCGCACCGTGAGCAGATAGCTGAACATGGCCGTGAAAGCCGACCCCATAACCGAGATGTAATTGATACGGTGGGAGACATCTTCGACAAACGGTATCATCGCGAAGACCCGGCCGAGATTGATAAACAGCGGGAAACCGGGTGGATGCGGGATGCCCAGGATGTAGGCGCTGGCGATGAACTCGCCGCAGTCCCAGAAGGACAGGGTTTGCTGGACAGTCATGGCGTAGACGACAAACGACGCCAGGAAGACAAAGGCCGCGATAAAGGCGTTGGTGCGGTCGAGCGGCTCTTTAGACTTGGTCAATAGTTCGGGCAAAGCAGCCTCCAGGACACGGATGTGCGTTCACATCCCGGTTCACTAATCTCGTACATGGATACACCGAAATCATCGTTGCAGAGCCAACTCGGGCAAAAGTAAGCCGTTGGGGCATGAATGACAACCGTAATTTTTACCCATTGCGCGTGATTTAGATGCAGAAAAAACGGGGAGGCCCGGATCAGGCGGCGTTGGCCGCACGGAGGCGTTTGCGAACCTCGCCGCTAAACGGATAATTGGGGTGGTCTTTTAACAGTTGGCGGTAGATATCGCTTGCATCCATGAGCGTGGAGGGATCGCCAAACAGAATGTCGGCCTTCAGCTTCAGGACATACGGCAGGTAGTAGGAGTCCTGGAACTGCTCGGAGAAGCGGTTGATATCGGCCAGGGCATTAAGCGTATCAGTCTCGGCTAATTCAATGTCAATCAGCTCATACAGGGCCAGGTCGGCCAGCGCCTTGTTCTCAGCGCCGATCAGTCGCTCATACACCTTTATGGTGGAGTCAAACATGTCGCGCTCACGGAACAGCCGGGCATTGGCGTAGTCGTACAGAAGTTTCTGGTCCTCTTCGGCCTCATCGATCACGCGAAGGTAGTACAGGGCATCGTTGACATAGAAGCCGCGGGGATAATCGACTATGATCTTTCGCAAGGCGGTCTTGGCCGAGTCGAACTGCTTGTTGTAAAAGTCAATGCGCGCCAGGTTGTACTGGATCTCTTCTTTAAAATCGTCGCTCAGGGGACGGCTGAGGGCGGTCTGCCACTGCTGTTCCGCCGTCGCCAGGTTGCCGCGCTGCAGGTGGCAGTACGGTCGCTGCACATGCGCACGGATGTAGGCAATTCCCCCCCGATGGTGGGTAACCAGGGAATCGTAATACTCGAGGGCAGCATCACAGTCTCCTCGTCGAACCTGGTACATGCGGGCGATGCGGTAGAGCGCTTCGGTCTGTTCCTGGACCAGCGGCGAGGTGGTGTAGACCGTGTCCCAGGCCGCGACCGCGGCAGCGTATTCACCCAACTCGGCGAGGGCGTCGCCATACAGGAAACGTACCTCGTTGCGGGCGGGCGATTCGGGATAGCGCTCCAGCACATATTCGGCCATCTCCTTGACCTGTGGATACAATTCCCGCTCGGCGCTGGCGCGCACAATATAGGCAAGACTGCCGCCACCGGCGTTACTGAGCGAATCACGCGTGACCGCCAGTTCAAACGCCAATTCGTGGGCGTCGGTACGGAGATAGTGATCGATCAGGAGTTTCAAAGCGCGATCGTCGGGCTGCTCGTCGACATGCGCCTTCAGAAGCCGTTCAGCCATCACCTCCGACTCTTCAAATGTCAGCATCGACTGCAATTGCCGCTCGGCCGTTGCCGCCGTATTAGTGGTATCGTCCAGTACCGAAACATACTCGGCCGCCGCCGAATCGTACGCCCGCATCACCTCGAACATATTGCCGCGCTCGATAGCGAACAGGCTGGAGTCGCCGGTTTCGGCGCGCTTGGCCAGGATAACTTCGTCGGCTCGTTCCTCGAAGCCGTGATCAATCATCTCTTCTACCACTCGACGGTAACCCGACCAGTTGGTCGGCTGCACCCGATCGAGGGCGCGATCGTACGCCAAAAGCGCCGAATCCGCTTTGTGGTGGCGCGAGAGGGCCGACGCCAGTTCGAGCGAGTAAAGATAATTGTCGGGGTTGGCCTGCTCCATTCGCTCGATGAGCATCAGTTCCTTGGTAGCGAACTTCAGGTTCTCGTAGCAGTCCTTGAGCATACGGTAGACCACCGGATGGCTGGGGTGCTGTTCGTACACGACCTCGAGCATCGCCGAGGCCTCTTCGAATTTCTGCTGAGCCATGAGCAGACGAGCTGTCTGTACCCGTCTGGCCGACTCGCCGTCAAGCGGCGCACCCCGTTCCGGGACTGCGGTGTCGTCGATGGCATTTGCCGGCAGCCGGAGCTGCCGCACCGGCGGAGCGCCCCTGTCGTCTTCATCGTCAGCCGTGCGGGCCGCCGGCGCCAGCAGCAACAGACCCAGACCGATTGTGAGCAGGCGCAGAAAGTCAGTCATTACTGATCAGTGCCTCCGGATGGTGCCGCGTTCTGCGCGGCCTTGGTTTCGGCTTCCAGGAGCGCCTTGAAGTACGCCTTGATCTGCTTTTCGTACTGCTTCGGGTAGTTGTCGCCGAGGAAGCGGCGCAGACGATCCTCGACCGAACCCTGGTCGTTCAGCAGATCGCCCGGCAGGGCATCGGGGAGATACACCTGTTCGGTCGTAGCCGTCGTGGCCTGGCGCTGGTCGGTGTAGTCTTTGCGCTGGAGCGATCGTGTCGCCTGCAGCATACGTGAGTAGATGCGCAACTGGCGCTCGGTCGTCTGTTCGCCGGCCTCACCGGTCGATAGTTCTTCTTCCACCTTCTGCATTTCCCTGGCGATATCGTCGAGCCGACCGAGAATCTGGCGGGAATCACCAAACTCGCGAGCGAGGTCCTGCAGCGACTTGCGAATCGCCGCCTGCTCCTGGGCCAGTCGTTCCAAACCTTCGCGGCCGGTCTGGCTGCCGTCACCCTGCTTGGGACTGGAACCGCCCGGTTTGTCGCATTGCTGCTGGGTCTGGTTGTTCAGCTTGTTCTGCTGCTCGGTCATCTCCTGCAGCTTCTGGGTCGGGTTGGAACACATCGCACTCGGATTGTTGCACTGCTTCTGCTGATCGAGTGACTCCATCATGCGCACCGCCGCTTCGTTCAACTTGGCCATCGCTTCGCGCTGGTTGCGATTTCCCTGCGGGCCGCGACGGTCATCGAAGCTGGTGATAGCCATGTCCATCTGGCGCGTAGCTTCATTGAGCAGCTGCTTCAATTCGTTGGCCAAGAACGGCGAGGCCTTGCCCAGTTCGTCGATACGCTGACGCAGGCCGTTGCAGGCACCCATCAGGTCCTGCTGGTTGGCGGCATGCTCGCGCAGCGCCATCGATCGCGGATCGATTTCGGCAGCCTTCTTCAGCAGGTCTTCCTGGCTCTTCGACAGCACGCCAGCGTCCTTGATGGCATCTTTGTAGGCGCGTTCGAGCGCCTCGGAATTCTCGCCCTTCATCTGGGCCATCTGCTGCTGCATCTTGTCAAGCATCTCGGTCATCTTCGACAGCGCTTCGTCGCCCTGATCGGATGCCTCCGGCTTGTCCTGCTGCTTCATCGCTTCGGACATCTGCTCCATGTTCTTGTCGGCGTCGGTCTTTTCCAGCGCCTCGGAAAACTCCTTAGTCGGCTCCAGCTGGTCAATCTTGGCTTCCTTGAG
Source organism: uncultured Ignavibacteriales bacterium (assembly GCA_964544635.1). GTDB lineage: Bacteria > Zixibacteria > MSB-5A5 > GN15 > FEB-12 > CAZJCK01. The sequence goes on from CAZJCK010000007.1 coordinate 46,322, forward strand.
CATCTCCTGCAGTTCGCTTACTTCCTGTTTCAGGTCCTGCAGCTCCTGGGCGAGCTTTTGCTCGTCTTCGCTCTTGGAGGGAAGATCCGACGGTTCGGAGGCGTCGGTCTTGTCATTCATCTCCTCCTGCTTGCGCACCAGTTCTTCGGCCTTTTGCAGCATCGCTTCCATCTTCTGTTCGGCCTGGAGTTTCTTCAAGAGGGCGAGGGTGCGATCGAGACGATCCATCATCTCTTCCTGGCTCATCTGCATATCTTCCATCGCCTTCATGATCTGGTCGCGATCGAGATTCTCCATTGCTTCGGCCAGGCGCTTCTGCGCCTCGCGCATCTCCGGTGTGGCGACCTCTTCGTACAGCTTCTGGATCTGCTCCATCTTCTGGAGCATCTCGCGACTCATCAGGCTGGTGTTCGACATCTTCTCGAGCGACTCTTTCATCTTCTCCGCCAGCTCGTCGATATTCTTCAGCATCTCTTCATTCTGATTGGTAATCGATTCCAGCTCTTTCTGCTGCTGCCAGTCCTTGTTTTGCTGCGCGCGGCTGTCCTGGTTGCCCTCGGCCTGCATCTTGCGCACCGCCTTCTTTAATCGCTCGGCCAGTTCTTTACTGGTTTCGAGGATGTCCTCGGTGCGGTTGATACGCTGCTGCGACTCCGCCTCTGACTGGGCGATGATTTCGTCGAGCGACGGCAGGCGGGCGATGTACTTGCGCGACGACGAGGTCTTCGGACCGGAGACGTTGTCGTTGTCCGTTACCTCGAAGTGATAGACGACATAGTCGCCGGGGTACATGTTGAGCGGGTCGAGATCCCAGTTGAACTCGATATCGCCCTCAGTCTTGATCTTGTCCGAGTAGTGCAACACCGCCACCGTTTCATCCGACGGCCGGCCCTGGTTTACAACCATGTACTTCATGTTCAGGCCGGAGAAACCGTAGTCGTCGTAAATGCGGACAGTGAAGGGAATCATCATGTCATCGTTGAGATTGACATCGAAACCCGGCTTGACGACATCGATCGACGGGTACTCATCCGGCACCGCCGTCATGTAGTACTCGATCGGATCAGGGTTGGCTTCGCCAAGGTGGTCTTTCAGTCTGATGGTGTACGCCTGCGACTCACCGACCACCAGGCTGCTGGTGGCTTTTTTGCCGGTCACGTCCATTGGTACCTGCACCGAATCGTTGAACCACAGTTGGGCATCTTCAACCGGCACATTCGTTTCGATATCGACATTCACCCGACTGCCGACCAGTGCCGAGAACGAACCGTCGTTCTCATCGATAACGGTCGGCGAGAGTTCGGTGTAGTCGGGGTAGAAAATCGAGAGCTTGATATCCTCCACGCGCGGCCGGTCGACGACATCAACTTTGTGTACCTCCGTCTGAACGCGGCCGGCTTCGACCCAATAATCGAAGGACTTGTTGACCTGTCGCAGGGTGACGCCGAAACGAACAGAATCTATGCCGTTTTCTGAAAAGAGCGGCTGCTTCTTGAGGTCGACCTCGGAGACCTGCCAGGAACCTCCGGCCAGACGGTGGTGGATCCGGGCCTTGTCCGGCAGGCGGTCGCCGGTCAGGGCGGCGCCGATCTCAACATCCCGATACTTCACCCATTCGGTGCTGCCGGGGTAGGCGGCAAGGTTGTAACCGATCGGCGGGGCGATCTCCCTGGTCGGGTTGCCGTATACGTCCAGCGAGTGGCTGAACAGCCCCGGGATAAGAACGATAGCCAGGGCGACCGCGATACCGGCAGCGACCAGGTGGCGGCCGTATCTCCAGAGCGGACGGAACGACAGCACTTCGTTGAAATCCATCAGGCCCGACTTGTCGATCGCCTGGGTAAGGGTGAGATCCATCAGTTCCTGAGAATACCCGGGAGTACGTTCACCGCGAGCGAACTGCAGAGCCGCAACCAGGCGGCCTTCGAGCTCCGGATAACGTTGCTCGAGCGCCACCGCAATACCGTCGGGACTGCCCTGAAACAAACGCGTCATGGCATAGCGGCCGAAGACACCGATCGCCGTTACACCGACCAGCGCCAGCAGGCTGATCTTGAGCCAGACCGGGACAATCATGAGCTGGGCAACCAGCGCCAGCACCAGCCACATGCCGACCACCGAAGCGACAGTCACCAACAGACCGGCCGTGAACAGGACCAGTCGTTGACGGGTCAGCAGGGTTTGGAGGGTCGACAGTAGTTCCTGGCTGGATGTAATCTTCTTCATGATTGGACCTCGTTAGTCTTATCGGTGCAAGATTGCCTGCGTGGTATGTATTCTCAGACCAATCCTGGGGCTGAATGCCGCCTCAGATCGGGATCGTTCAATATAACAATGCATACGTCAGGATGTTCGTGCCCATTCGAAAGGCGTCCTGACGCTTGCTTTCCGGGTTGTTGTGGACCTGCGGATCCTCCCAGCCGTCACCAACATCCGACTCGACCAGGAAATAGACCACCACCCGTCCGTCAACAAGTACGGCATAGCCGCGCGGTGGTTTGCCGTCATGTTCATGAATCTTCGGCGGGCCGTTGGGGAAATCATAGAAGCTGTGGTACAGCGGATGATCGAACGGTACCTCGACCACCTGGCGCTCCGGGAAAAGCGAGGCCATTTCCTCGCGGAATGTTTCGTCCATGCCGTAGGAGTCATTCACAAACAGAAAGCCACCGTTGGTCAGATAGCGTTGGAGGCGTTCTTTCTCCTCGGCGGTAAATTTGACTGTCCCATGACCGGTCGCGAACAGGAACGGGTACTTAAACAGCTCCGGATCCATGATCTGTACGGTATATTCAATGGTATCGACCGGATAATCGGTATTGTCGCGCAGGTATTTGAGGAAATTCGGGACCGCCGAACTGCCCCAGTACCAGTCGCCGCCACCACCGTACTGCAAGCGGGCCACTTTGATTCTCGACAGATCGCCGTCAGGGCTGGCCTGGGTCGGGCGCAGACTGCCGCCCTGCGTCATAAGTCGTTGCAAATCAGTACGATCGTCGGCTTCAGGCGTCGCCGGGATGATGGCTGCAATAAGCAGCGCCATGATTATCAGGCGTAGTTTCCCCATCACTATAATATACACGTCAGGTCTGTTTTTGATGCAGGAAATCCCTTGATAAATCCGGGTTTCTCGGGTCAAAAAAAGACCGGTCATTCGGTTGACCGGTCAAAGGAGTCGGAGCAGGTGATACGGCGCTCCAGCAGCCTGTCGGGGGTGGTCCGGAGCCGAACAGGAAGTCGACCAGCGTGGACAGGTCAATCGGGCCGGCCGATACCAGATCACCGTTTATGTCCGCTTCCCGGGGGCATCCCGGCGGCATCCCGGAAGCAAACAGGTAATCGACCATCAGGCTGAGGTCGATCGGATCGGCATCAACACCATCGCCGTTGACATCACCACGCTGGCCGATGCAGCAGCAGGCATCGCCAATACCATCGCCATCGGTATCAGCCTGGTCGGCATTGGCTGTTTCCGGGCAATTGTCGTCCGGGGCACAATATCCGTCGGCGTCGGCGTCATTCCGGCTGTTGTGACCGCAGAAATTGTTCGGTGCCGATACCTCACGAAGCTGCCAGATCGGCGAACTGTCAACCGTCGTCAACACCCGCACCCTCGCGCCAAACGCAGAGCGCGTTGATACCGAGCCGACCAGTTCTACTTTTGGACAGCCGTTGCCGTTAGCCAGATCATGGCGATTGAGGCGCCTCGGCCCGGGGACAAGGTAGCCGTCGTTGACGTTGATATCGATGTCACCGTCGTTGTCATAGTCGCAGTCGTCGCCGCCACCTCGAGCAGGCGCTGGGCAAATTTCGCTAAGCAACATGCAAACGGCCGCTCCTTTTACAGGAAGCGGCCGCACCATAACTTTATGTGTCGGGCTTTAGAAAATGTAGCCGACGGTCAGCATCACGTTGCTGTGACGGACGTCGTAGTTCCCTTCGTTAACCATGGAGCGCATGCCCATGCTGTAACGGAAATCGACGAGGATACTGTTGGAGAAGGAATGAAAGTCGATCCCGAGCACCATTCCATAATCGATACTTTCTGTTTCATCTTCGCCTTCATGCATACTGGCAATGGCCAGATCGGTATCGTTGGTGGCCAGCGACGGATCGGCGTTGTCGGCCCATATCGCCGAGTTGAGCTTGAATGACAGGACCGGCCCGATATAGATGTTCGGCTTGATGTCGGCGATGACGTGTGAACGCAGCTTCAGCAGGACCGGGATTTCAGCAAAGTTGTAGCGCACATTGAGCTGGTTCTCTTCGCCCGGAACCTTGAAGCCCTTGGTGGTCAGGACGAACTCCGGCTGGAGAATGAAGTTGCGGTTGAGGGCATAGCCCAGGCCGACACCGGCGGTGCCGCCGAACGAGGCCGACGGATCGATACCGATTACCTGGCGATCTTTGCCCACCACGCTCGATGACGAGATTCCGGCCTTGGCAAAGTAATACTGCAGGCCCTTGTCGGTGTGTACGTCGGCATTGCTGTTCGGGGCGGCCCAAATCAGCACCGCCAGTGCCACCAGACTGATCTTAACTACCGTTTGCATAATTCCTGCTCCCTCGCGGGCTGATCCCGCCCGCAGTTGTGTTATGGACATTGTTCCGTTGTATACGCGCACAAGAGGGGGCGTATGGTTCTTCCCCTCTTGCCAGTAGTATCGGCCAAACCGATGGTCAGGCTTAGCGCGAAGGATCGATGATTGGAGTCTGGACGCCCCCGGATTGCTCTCTCGGGCGGCCCAGTGCAAAGTTTGCACAGTACTCCTCAGAGGAAACACGCCGGCCCGGGAAAACCCGAGCCGGCTGCATGAAATGAGAGAACAGGACGGCCGCAGCCGTTGCCTCTCAGTGCTCAATATCGGCATTCGACCGCCAAAATACAATCGATACCGAAAATCTGTCGATTCCTCGAGCCACTCCCCTCGACAATGCGAAAAAATGGACAAAAGACGAGAATTTCCTTGACACCCTGCGACGATGCTACTATGCTTGCGATCGTAAAGCATAGGGTGATCTCGTTCGCAGTAAAATGTGGGCATCCCAACGGTCGTGCACAGCCTCCATGAATCATACTACATCCGCTACACTCCGTTCGTTGTCCGCACCTTTATTACCGTTGTAGTACGTTAAGCACTACGCCGGCCCGACTCTGCGATCGAGAGTCATTCATCAACGAGTTCATTAATAGAAGCAACGCCGCTCCGGCTGACGGGCTGATGCGCCTTCAGTTCGAGTGGTGATTTGATCCACGCTCGGCGATTTGCGTCGCTCGGGCACAACGCGGAGGTCTGTTTGCATCTCGCCATGGGAAGGGGGTGATATTCTGATCAACTGAGAATGCCTTGTTGCTTTACGCCTGGGGGTGCATGGCAACAAGTCATGCATCTCCGTAGAATCAACCGGTGGCATGATATTGCATCATACCACCACCGTTTCTCATCTGCATGAAATGAGAGGACGAAAATGCGAATTGCTAAATTGGTCGTCGTATCACTGGTCGCAGTGGCCCTGATCACGGCGCTCTCGCCGACATCGGCCAACGCCTGGGTGGAAGGCCTGCGGGTGTCGACCCCCGACACCTGCTGGTATCCCGGCAACTTCATCGACCTGCCGGTGCTGCTCGAATGGACCGAGTGGTCGAAGTTCGAACGCTGCGAAAAAGAGTACTGGGTGCCGCCGATGTTCGATCCTGCCCCCAACACACCCTTTTCCCAACAGTGCATCGATTCAACCGGAGCCGATGAAGAGATCTGCGCCTTCCAGATGGAATTACGGTACGACCCCGACGTCATCCAGGCGGTCACCGTTACCAACGGTGAAGGTACGCTGGTCGACCAGTGGAACTGGCCGGCGCTTTATTTCGAGATCGACAACGATCGCGGTATCCTGCGCATCGCCGGTGCCAGCGCCGACTGCGAGGATATCACCGACCTGGAAGATCCGTCGGTACTGCTCACGATCGGTTTCTACATGATCGGTCGTCCCGGAGAGGATGGCGACCTCGAGGTGACTTCATTCGTGTACAACGAAGTCGATCCCATCTTCATTTACTACTACAACGACGACTACGGTTCCATGAATGAGTACACCGGCGCCAAGTCGATCGGCGATCTGATGGTGTGTGAGCACGAGTATGTCAGTGGCCGGATCTGGTATGCCAACAACGAGCTGCCGGTCTGCGGCGTCGACGTTACCCTGACGTATCATCCCGATCCCGATGTGCTCGTACCGCCGATCATTCCTGATGTGACGGTTCAAAACCATTGCGAGAACCTCTGCGAGGATGACTGCCGCGGGTCGTATTTTATCGGCGATATTACCGACGGGTATGACTACTCCATATGGGGATGGAAGGATGACGAGTATGACGACGCAATCACGGCGTTCGATGCATCGCTCGTCCTGCGCTATATCGTCGGACAGATCGACCTGCGTTTCCACCAGATGGTGGCAGCCGATGTGTCCGGCAACTGCGAGGTGAATGCCTACGATGCCTCGCTCATCCTGAAGCATATCGTCGGCGACCTGGAAGACCAGCCGTACTTCCCGAAGAAAGCGGACGAGGAAACGAACTGGCTGTTCTATCCGGTTGAATCCGGTGAAGTACTGTGTATCGAAGAAGCTTACTGGCATATGCCGCTGAAAAGCTCATATCGCTCGCAGGACTTCGTCGCCGTCGTTCTCGGTGATGTTTCCGGCAACTGGAACCTCAATCGCGTCACACCCGGCTCCAAGACGGGGGCATCGGCCTTCCGCATGGAATCGGTCAACGCTTCGCAGCTGGTGCTGCGCGCCGATTCTGATGAGGTATACGGCGTCCAGTTCGAGATGACCGTGCCCGAGGGCCGCCATGATCGCATCACCGTGTTGCCCGGCGCCGACGGCTGGACTGTCGTGCAAAAGCAGCAGGGGAATACGATCTCGGTGGCCGCCGCCGGCGCTGAACCGATTACCGACGGTGCGCTGGCACGCTTCGAACTGAGCGGATCAGTGGAGAACCTGGAGATCGACGAACTGGTGATCAACGAAACGGTGGTGGCGGGCCATGTCAGCGCCACCTCGATTCTGCCGTCGCAGTTCAGCCTGCTCCAGAACTACCCGAACCCGTTCAACCCGAGCACCACGATCAGCTTCACCGTGCCGGTGAAGACCAGTTTCACGCTGGGTATCTACAATGTTACCGGGCAGCTGGTATCGGAGTATTCGGGGGTGGCCGTTCCGGGAGAAGTGAAGGAAATCGAATGGGAAGCGGATGATTTCGCGACCGGCATTTATTTCTATCGTCTTGATGCCGGACCGTTCTCCGATTCCCGCAAGATGATACTCTTGAAGTAGTCGGACGATCAACGGTTGGGGCGGCTTTCCGGCCGCCCCGGCCACTCAACGGGAGTAAAGCACATGTCAAAGGCAGTTATTCTCGCGGTTCTGCTGCTGCTCGCCGGATTTTCGTCGGCCGCCGCTCTGGAATTCGATATCGATTTCGATCACAACAACGCCGATACGGTCGTGTACCTGTTTTCAGTCAGGGACCTGCATACGTACGAGGCGATTTATTCACTTGAAATTGACTTCAGTTTCAATGAACTGGAACTTGAGTTCCACAGCTTCGACTTTTCGGTAGGGCCGCTAAGCGCCTGGGGCGGCATGGTATGGTCGTGCGACAATTCAGTTGGAGACTGCAGGATGGCCGGGGCCGGTATTGCAGCTCTGTCGGAATCCGGCATCCTGGTTCGCGCCGTCTTTCTGAAAGTTGCCGGTACGGACGAAGAGATTGACGGCCGGGTCGCTTATACGGAGTTGCGGGCCAACGAAGATTATCTACCGATTCCCGATTATGTACTTTCAGTCAGCGAAATCGAGGCGCCACTGCCGCGGGACTTCACGCTGCGCCAGAACTACCCCAACCCGTTCAATCCTCATACCACCATCGAGTTTTCGATTGCGCGGCGCAGCGACGTTGCACTGAGCATTTACAATGTACTTGGTCGCGAGGTGTACCGGGAGGACCATTACCAGCTGGCCGCCGGCAGCTATCGCTTTGAATGGGACGCTACCGACCAGGCCGGTCGCCCGGTGGCCAGCGGAGTGTACTTCTACCGGCTGCAGGCCGGTGAACAGGCGCAGACCCGTACAATGGTTCTGCTCAAGTAAGAGCTTGGTCCCGCCTTACTGCCAGCGCAGGGCAAGGCCGGTGCGGAAGGTTATGCCCGGCATCGGGTAGCCGGCTACCGTCTCATACTCGGCGTCGAACAGGTTGTCGATGTGCAAGTTGAGGATCAGGTGTTCGTTTAAAAAATAGCGGTGGCCGAGGTTTATTGTCAGGTAATCATCCAGCACCACTGGTGTGCCGAGCGAGTCGGAGCGGGTGCTGAACGCCGCCACCGCCTGGAACTCGACCGCCAGCGGACGCTGGTCGTACTCGCCGGCGATGACCAGTTTGTCCTCGGGGACCGACAGGTTGTAGTCGTCCTGGTTGAGGTGCATGAACGACGGCCGCACCACCCAGGGTCCATCGACAAAGCGCAGCGTTGCCTCCCAGCCCGAGTGGGAGTATGAACCGACATTCTGAAACCGCACCGGCGGCGCCTGGCCCGGCGCCGATGCCGTGGCGATCAGGTTGTCACCCTCGCGCCAGAATACCGTCCCCTCGATCGACAACCGGTCGTTCAGGCGATTGAAGTAGCCAACCTCGTAGAAGGTACCTTCTTCCGGCTCCAACTGACCCGGGCTGGAGATTCGAAACAACTGGGCTTCGTTGATCGTCGGATTACGATATGCCGTGGCAACCGAGGCCTTGAACGAACCGTACCGGGCCCAGCGCGCGACCGCGCCGACCTGGTAGACGAAATGCCCGCCGTACTGGTCATGGTCGACATAACGGCCGCCGGCAATCAGCGTGTAGCGGTCGCGCAGTGTTGTCTCCAGCTGGAGGTGCGCCGCCAACTCGTTGTTGGCTTTGTCGCCGCCAAGGATAAAAGCGGTACCATCCTGGGCCGAGCCTGACAGACGGTTGGCCGACAGGCCACCGCTGATACTGAAGCGATCAGCTCCCTGCGCAAGGCGATACCGTCCGAACAAGTCAATGCCAAGATTACGGTCGATCGACGAAAAGCCGTCGGAAAAGGCATGCTCACCGTAGCTGACATACGTCCGCAGGCTGGCCGCAACGCGGTCACGGTCGAGATCGGCGCCGAGGGTCGTGCCCAGACGTTCGATATCGCCGCTACTCAAAGATGGTGCAAAGGTCGGCCCCGGGTCGGCGAAGTTAAATGACGAGTACTTGCCCGACAGGAACATGCTCCAGTCGGTTCCCCGTGTCAGCTGTGCCCGAAACCCGCCGCTGCGGTTGGCGTAGTCGCTCGAGGCGCGTTCGTTGTCCGATTCGATATACTCGTACCATCCCGCGACAACAGCGTCGCCGATCTTCCGGGAGTGCTGCACTACTGCGTTGTGGGTATGGAAACTCCCGGTCGTCAATTCGATGTTACTGTAGTGATCAAGATCGGGACGGTAGAACGATTCGATGTTGAGCACGCCGGCGATTGCATTCGAGCCGTAAAGCATCGACGATCCCCCTTTGACCAGGTCGATCGAACGGGTACCGGCGCGACGGTAGGTGTCGGGCAGAGGATGGCCGAACAGGCCGGCGATATCCGGGCGGCCGTCGATCAGCACCAGGGTGCCTCGGTTGGGGGAGAAGCCAAGGCCGCGAATGAGCAGCTTGCCGTGACCGGCCGTACCCAGACCGAAGCCGGCGGCGCGAGCCGAACTGATCGAGACCGCGGCATGACCGGCCGCCAGTTTGGAGATTACATTGGGTTGTTGCGACTCCCGGACCTCTTCGGGGGTTACCGAAAACCCGGAATTCACGATACGCGACAGGCGGCCCCCTTCACGCTGACCGACCACAATGATCGGGTCCAGTTCGATCGCGGTGGTATCCGTCTCCGGGGCCGTCTCGGGGACGGTCATGAGGGTCAGGCAGAAGAGCAGGGAAAGGCCGGTCATCGGTTACCTCGTATTGACGGAACATTTGCTGTTTACGTGTTCCAAGCATCGCCGAAAAGCAGGGGGCTGTCAAGTTCGATTGCCCCCACAAAAAAGTGGGCCCCGATATGGTGGTCGGGGCCCGTCGAAGATGCGATGCGATGAGGTAAATTGCTTCTCCTTGAATTCCAGCGCCGCGAAGTCTGGTTCGTACTCCTTAGTTGTCCGAAAACGGCGACGGCAGCACGCCGGTCGGGAAATCTTCGTACAGGAACAAGGTTGAATCATGCACGAACTGATCCCACGATTCGAACGGTGACGGACTGGCGTCGTAATCACCGGTGAACACCTGGTCATGAATGTGGAAGGAGTCGACGACGCTGGTGTCGGCCGGAACAAATGAGCGGTACTTGACCGCGAATTCGGTATCCTTGGCGCCGTAAGCGGCGATCGTCGCCATGCCGATGTTGTCACCCCAGTTATCAGAGAACCAGGCCATACGGTAGTCAAACATTCCGGTATTCTCAGCGTCAATCTTATATACCCAGCCGTTGGTCTCGTCGGGTTCGATGTCGTACGCCGCACCCGCAAATACCAGCGATGAATCGGACGGAGTGTGCTCGACGAACGTATAGAAGCCGCCGGTGCCTTCGATGCTTTCGTAGTCGTAGAAGAACAGCCGTTCGAGGTCGGCCTCTTTCTTGAAACCGATTTGCATGAACGGCGCCGTCGGTTCAATCGAACTCAGATCCAGTTCCAGCATGTAGTCCAGATCAACGGAAGCGCCGAACAAGTGCTGCATCTCCAGGGGAATGGCGGTCGGGCCGGTCAGCTCGGTCATGGTGGCGAAGTCGCCGAGACGAACACCCAGTTCCGGCACCGTGTCGTCGACCTTCAGCCGGAAATTGTACTGGTCGTCCATCTCCAGCATGCGGCCGAGCATATATACTGTCTCTTTGAATGACGCGATACTGTGGTGCAGCGAGAAGGGATCTTCACTGCCGAAGATCTTGCCCAGAAGCGACCATTCACCGTACCACCAGAGACTGTCAATGACGGTAGTATCGGTAGTCGGGATCTTGACGGCGTCGCCACCAGTGTATTCCGGGGGCGCGATGCGATCAAACAGCGAATCGTAGGCCGCGAATTCCGCGTCGTGATACACCGCAGCAGTGGTCGTATCGCTGGTGGTATCGCCGCCGCCGGCAGTGTCGCCGAGCGTGGTGTCACCGGTGGTATCGGTTGTCGTATCGGTGAGCGTGTCACCGGCGCCCAGGTCGTTGGGGTTGGTGGATTTTTCGTCGTCGGAGCAGCTGACGGCGACGAAGACCATGGCCACGACGGCCAGCAGCAACAAGAAACGAGCTACCTGCATGATGCCTCCCCTTTAAGCATGTGTACGTGGTTTCGCCCTCTTACTTGTTCTGTAACGTCGACACATCAGTCCGCGAAATTTACTGTCACGGCAGATTTTTTTTGGCCCCCGGTCATGCCGGCAAACGACTTCAGGAATCTCAGCATTTTGGTGTCACCGCGGCAGTTGCGGCTGCATAGGCTGCGGCCGGTGGACCCGCAATGGATCCGGCATAAAGCGACTCAGGCTGTTTTGCTGCCAATTGTTCACACTGCGCACAGTCAGGGCGGCAGCAGCCAGCATACCATCATGGCAAATGTCGCAAGTAAAGCCTTGACAGGCCGTCGCCCGTTGCCCATATTGTTTTGTGCATATGCACATAATAAGGAAACGAGAATGCCGCGACCACGCAAACATCGACGCTGCCGCCGCTACCGAGCCGATCGCGTCTATAAGCCGCAGGGAATCCCGATGCGCGACCTGGCGACCGCTGAACTGACGCTTGACCAATTCGAGGCGATGCGCCTGTGCGACCTGGAGGGGTTGGATCAACTGGCAGCCGGTAAGCAGTTAGGGGTGTCGCGGGGAACCGTCCAGCGTCTCTTGTGGGAGGGGCGCCGACGGTTGATCGGCGGTATACTCAACAATTACGCCATAACCGTTACCCTCAAGCAAGGAGAGGACTAACATGCTGGCATGCATACCTACCAATGGGAAAAGCGGGCGCGACGACACTATTTGTGAACACTTCGGTTCCGCCCCGTACTTTACCATCTACGACTCCGCTACCCGCGAGGTGCTGGTGGTCGAGAATCGCAACAGTCATCATTCACACGGTTCCTGTCATCCGATGAACCAGCTCGCCGAGTATCATATCGATGCCGTCGTCTGCGCCGGCATGGGGCGGCGGGCTATTGAAGCGCTCAATACCGAGGGTGTGAGGATCGTCGACGCCGGCACGACCTCGGTGGCGGAGGCCATGGACAAGATCAATGCAGACGAGTTGATCGATGTCGACCCGGCGCGCGCCTGCCGCGGTCGCGGGCAGAAGGCCGGTTTCGGGCATGGTCCGGCGCACCCTGACCTTCAGGACGGTCGTGGCCGTGGGACCGGACGCGGCCCCGGTATCACTCGCGGCACGGGCCGAGGCACGGGCAGGGGACAGGGCCGTGGCCGACAGCGCGGCCGGGTACGCTAAAGGTTGCGCGGGCTGACCGATGATGTGTAGGTTCGGAACTGGTAAGGATCGTTCTCTTTTTCCGGATCCGGATTGCGAGTACGGGCGGTCAGTTCAATCGAAATCTCCCGCACGTTATGTATCAGCAACGGTTCGTCAACCCACTTGCCGTCCGGCATGCGGAACTGAAACTGGAGGTCGATAATGCTCTCGGCGTAGGTAACCGGCGGTTGTCCGTAATACTGCGACTTGAGGGACGGGTTGTCCGGGTTGGTGGTGTTGTCGATATAGAAACGGCACTGCGTGAGCCCAAGCACCAGTGAACCCATGCCGTAAGTTCTTCCGAGTGCACCGGCAGGGAAGATGACGGTGTTACTGGAGTCGACGCTGGCAATTTGAAACCATTCCCCTTGGCCCGAGTCCGGTTCTACAATGTATGCCCACTGATTGTCATAGAAGCAGTTGACCGCCTTGCCACATTCGATTTTGGCCATATTGCCGGCCATGGCAGACGACAGGTAACTATCGCAGCCGCTGGTGAGAAACGTTACGACTATGGTGTCGGGATCGGAGTTGAAGGCTTCGACACAGGTAATCGTATTGGGGACCTGAAAGCCGGCCATACGGATGTGCTTGCTCAACTGATCGAGGGACGCTCGCGCCGACTGCTGCATCGACGCAATTTCGTCCTGGGTAATGTAGTTCTTGTGTTGCGTGATATAGGTTCTCATGACGGCCGTTGTTACCACGCCCATGATCGCCAGGGCTATGATGACTTCCAGAAGCGACGCGCCGCGACGGTTGCGTATCGGAGAAACGGGGGAGGGCATTGTCAGGCTCCTTCAGGCAGGCTGTTTATGGTCTGACCGCTGAGTGATCTTCTCGAGAAGTCATCGTTGTACGGCGCTGGGGAACTGATCGGGGACGATGGTCGTCTCAGTGGGGGGCACCGGCAGACGCCGACCCTGTGCTCGGCAAATCCCTACATCATTCACCCTGCTTCTAATATCGGCTGTCGCTCAAAATGACTTAATAATGCGGGACGGCTGCTTTGTGCCTGACGGGGTGGCTGTGCATTGTGAGAAGTGGATGGCGGGCAGAAGATAAATACGCCCAGGAGGAGTCGAACCCCCAACCTTCTGATCCGTAGTCAGACGCTCTATCCAATTGAGCTATGGGCGCATTTCTATCTTGTTATACAGGCACCGAGTATATAGAAGATTTCAAATGAATGTCAACCCCTTTTGCCGCCCCGCAAGTCCCCTCAGCGGCCGGTCGTAAAGTAGATAATCGCCGCCGCCACGACCACAAACGCCACAAATATCAACAGGGTGCCGAACTTGTTGCCACCGGAACTTTCACTCTCCGAGTTGTGACTGCGGTCCTCTTCCTCTTCCTGGAACTCGCGGATCTGCTTCAGCCAGCCATCCTCGACCTGCAACAGCTCCTGGTTCTCCTCAGTGATAGTCACGGTCTCGACTTCCGGGATCGGGCTGTCGGAGACCTCCTCGACCCGAATCGCGATGACCGTCACATTGTCATTGCCGCCCCGGTCGTTGGCCATCTGCACCAGGTTTTCGACCATCTGATCGAGATTATCACGCTCTTTGTTGGCGACGTCAAATATCTCCTCGTCGTCGGCAAAGCCGCATAAACCGTCGGAGCACATAATAAACGTTTCGCCCGGCTTCATCTTGCGCAGGGTGTAGTCGACCTCGACGTTGGGACGCACCCCCAGGGCCCGCGTGATGATGTTCTTGGCCACCATCTGGGAGGCCTCTTCGTGCGAGATTCCCTGCTGCTGTTCGACCTCGGAAACCCAGGAATGGTCGCGCGTCAGAGGCACCAGCTTGTTTTCGTTGAGACGGTAGGCGCGGCTGTCGCCGACATGAGCGATCGAGACGGTGTCGGCCTCGAACGACATGGCCACCACCGTGGTTCCCATCCCCTGCTTCTCCTTATCCTCCATGGCCATATTGTAGATATTGCGATTGGCCAGCCGGATCGATTTCACGAGTAATTCGCCGGTCGGGGGGAAGGTGCGCCCGAAGTTCAGGCGGCTGTCATTGAGAATCTGCTTTTCGAAATTATGGAAGACGGTCCGCATGGTATCCGAGGCGGTCATCGAAGCGACCTCGCCTGCCTGGTGACCACCCATGCCGTCACAGACGGCGTAGACGTGGCAGTCTTCGTCGAGATGCAGATAGTCCTGGTTATTTGAGCGAACCAAACCAACATCGGTTTTGCCCGCGACAGTCAATCGAAACGACACGTATCTCCTCACCGGTTTGTTCTTTTTGCCGGTCATACCTGACACTATCCCCACCTCTGCCGAAACACCCGTGATGCGTTGTATCTATTCGCTGAATATCGGTAGCTTAACTCTACGACACAATAATAAAAAAGCCCCGGAACGATGTCCGGGGCCGGTAACTTTCGAATAACGGAAACGGCAACTATTTTAGCAGCACCATCTTGCGGGCCTCGCTGAACTGCTCGGTGACCAGCCGATAGAAGTAAACTCCACTGCTCAGGTCGGAGGCATCATAGTCGATCTCATGGTCGCCCGACGACAAGACGCCGAGGTCAATACGGTCAACCGTCCGCCCCAACAGGTCGATAATCGTCAGTTCGGCCGCCGTCCGCGACGGCAGCGAAAAGCCGATCGTGGTCGAAGGATTGAACGGGTTCGGGTAGTTCTGGCGCAGGGCAAAGCCGCCCGGCAGCAGATTGTCAGCCGGGTCGTCGACGTCGGTGATCGACTTGGTGACGATCACTTCGTCGTCCACCCGCTCACCGGTGTCCAGGTTCGAATACACACTGAACGGCACATTGTAGGTGGTATCGCCGCCGCCGCCGAAGAAGTTCAGGGTGATATCGAAGTACAGGC
Organism: uncultured Ignavibacteriales bacterium; assembly: GCA_964544635.1. GTDB lineage: Bacteria > Zixibacteria > MSB-5A5 > GN15 > FEB-12 > CAZJCK01. Next base: position 61,736 of record CAZJCK010000007.1, read on the forward strand.
TGACCTCTTCACCCGGCTCGGCATACACGAAGTCGTTCTGTGCCGCGGCGGTCCAGGCCGGAGAACTGCCGGTATCTGCCGTCTGGACGGTGACACTGTAGAAATCAAGGCCGTCGCCATCATTGCGCACCGTCACCCAGACCCGCCTGGTCTGGCCGGGCGCCATGAGCTGCGCCTGCGGCAGTGAGATCGGCGTGAGAGCCACTGTGCCGGTCGCGGAGAGTTTGACCCGGCGGACAAAGATGCTGTCCTCCTGGACGTTTTGCCATACTACGCTGCCTGAATCGACAGTAGCGGCGCGGCCGTTGATCGTAAATACGATTTCCTCACCGGTTGACATGCCCTCGTCTAAAGTATCCGGGGGGGTCTTGTCATCGCCGTACACTGCCATCGCACCAAACTTGCCGTGGGCATCGGTCACGGTGTCGCGGCCACAAATGACTCCAGACTGATCAAACGCTTCAATGATCGAACCTACCGGCAACAGCTCGCCGTTAAAGAGCTGGCCTTCGCCGGCATAGAATGCGTTTCGTTGTGTCGGGATTGGATCATCCGCGTGGGCCATTACACTTAGAGCGAAGACCGCCAGCAACAATCCGGTTGTAAGTATCAGGTATCTTTTCACTGTGTCACCATTCCGTTATTCGACAGGTGTTGATACACCCAACAGTTTTCCAAATTCTGCACTCTATTTCAACAAGGTCATCTTCTTCGTTTCACTATAGTCGCCGGCCGACAGGCGGTAGAAATAGACCCCCGAGGCGGCTTGTTCGCCGCGCTGGTTGCGGCCATCCCAGACTACCGTATTCTCGCCTGCCGTCGCCATACCGTCAAGCGGTACTGCAACCAGCTTGCCGAGAATGTTATAGACTTCCAGCTTCGCCTTGACCGCGTTGGGGAGCGTAAAGCTGATGGTGGTCGTCGGGTTGAACGGGTTCGGGTAGTTCTGGGCCAGCGAGAAGCTGTACGGCACCACCGGGTCACCGCTGCCGGTGGACAGCGAGGTCACTTCGAGTTTGGCACCCATGTCGGTCCAGGTAAACTGCTCGGCCGTTTCTTCTCCGTTGACCGAGAAGGAGAACGTCTGACCCTCCGCCAGACCGTCATTCTCATGGCCGGCATACACCGCCATGAAGCCAAAGGAACCGTCGCTGCGCACGCTGCTACGCCCGATAAGGGTACCATTTTCAGCATGGGCGGTCAGTTCGGTACCGGCCGGCAGCAGCATGCCGTCGACCTTGAGAGCCTTGCTGTAGACGTTCATCCAGCGGTTAGTGATCGATACGGCGTCATTCGACGCTGCCAGCGGCTGTCCCAGAATCCTGCGGCTGTTGGTCAGCGGCCCGGATTCACCGTAGATCAGGCTCGACGGTTTGTCGACCTTGACCCAGTAACCGTTGCAGACGCTCATCTCGGTCAAGGTGTTAAATTCGTCACCCGGAATGTACACCGTACCGCCGCCGTCAAAGCCGAGGGCGACCAGCAGGTCATCCATCACCGAGGCCAGGGCGGTTTCGACAGTCTGGGTGTCGCTCGGCAGGTAGGAGACAAGGTTCCAGCCCTGGTCGAGCGGGATCGGGGTGGTGGTCGGTACCGGTACGCCGGTGATCGGCAGAGAAGTATCGCACGACACCTTGACCCAGTAACCGCTCAGGTGATCGACCTGCCACAGGGTTGAGAATGCCGGCAGGTTAGGATCGTAGACCAGGCCGCCGCGCTCAAAGCCAAGGACGATTTCAAGGCACTCGCCCAGGGGTGCGAAGAACGAGGTGACATTGTCCGGTGTCTGGTCGAGGTTCCAGCTTATCAGGTTCCAGCCCTCGGTCAGTTCGCAGGCGAAGCCTTCGGGCGCACCCACTTCGAGGCAGACCTCAAAGTTGTCGCCGTTGGCGGTCCAGGTCCGCGGACCGGAGGCGATCGCTTCGATGCCGTTGACATAGAATCGGATCAGGTCACCCGGATCGGCGCCCTGATCGCCGGCGCTGTACTGGTCGTCGCGGTAGACCGGCAGGAAGCCGTACTTTCCTTCTTCGCTGACGAACGCCACGCCGCAGCGGACACCGTCAGGATCGAACGCCTCGACCACCGATCCAACCGGCAACGGACGTCCCATAAACATATTCGAGGAGCAGTAGAAGTCGACCCATTCCGGCGTCGGGTGCACCGGTCCAACCGGCTGCAGCACGATCATGATGCCGACCTCTCCAAAGTTCACATCGAGTACGGTGTTCGGGTAGTAGCCTTCGGCGAAGGCATAAAGATCGAACGGTACGGTAGTGAAGTCGCTGAACGCCCAGGTGCCCTGGCCGTTGGCGATCGTCGTCGCTATAGTATCGCCGTCCGGGTAGTCACCGTACAGCCAGACGCCGGCATGCGGAATCGGGTTGCCGTCGGGATCGACCACATAACCGCAGACATAGTTGCCGGAGGTATCGACCACCAGGCCGCCTTCGACAAAGGCGGGCGTGGCCTGCAGCGGCGTGCCGCCACACAGCGTGTTGATCAACAGCGCCGCGCCGCCCGGATCGGGGTTCACTGTAATCGGGAAGTAGCCGGCCGGGGCTTCAACGGCTACCGAGAAATACAGCTCAGCAAACAGGTTATTGCCGGCCGCGACGGTATCAATCGAGGCACCTTCACAGACCGTGAAGTTTGCCGAGAACTGACCGGCGGCATCATCGATGTCAACCACCTGGTTGCAGCTGTCGCCGAAGGGGGAATTGTCGAACATGATCGAGTCGAGAGTAAGCCACTCGGTCGGGTACTCCAGATTCGTCAGAACCTGCGTAATGTCGCAGCCGCTGATCACGCGCATCGGTACGGTTACCTGCGCGCCCGGCACGGCCGGAGTATTGACTATGCGAATTGTGTCGGCCGGCGACGCGGTGTCAATTACGGTCAGGACGACATTGAACAGCAAAGTATCGGGATAGTTGCAGGTGGTGCTGTCGCCAACGATCATCGGCACCGCCTGGTAGTTGTTGGCCGGCAGGCCGGCCGTCACGGCGGTGAGGGTGATCGTGGCCGGGGTGCAGCTGCTGTCGACCGAAAGTGTCAGCCAGTCTTCAGCGTCATCAAGCAGCGTGAAGCAGGCCTCTTCGTTGTTACTGGTAACCGTGATCGTCTTGACCAGCGTATCGGCAGTGCCGTCGAGCGTATCGACAAACCGGACGACATCCGGCTCGAGTGCCAGGAAGTTGCACTCGGCGAATGGCACCGTGATTTCTACGCTGCAGGTATCGACGCCGCAGGTGCCATAGCCGACGAGCTGGAAACTGTAGGTGCCGGCAGAGTCGGCGATAAAGCAAAGGCTGTCGTTGTCCCAGGCGCCGATCGACGGTGTGACAACCATCGAATCGGTGATACCGTCAGCCGGTACCTCAACACAGACCAGCGATGCGCTTTCAAGTTCCGGCACCGTGATCGGTTCGGCCGGGCAGGCGATCATTGGCCCGTCGCTGATTTCCACTTCAATGGGCACACCGCAGGTATCGGTGCCGAATTCGTTGTAGGCGATGACGGTTATTGTGTACAACCCTGAGGTATCAGCCTGGAAGCACAATGAGTCATCGGCCCAGACGGCGCCGAAGTCGGCGGTAGCGCTGTCGGCCCCTTCGATCGGCAGTTCGATGCAGAACTCGGTCGCACCGCAACTGAACTTGTTGAGAGGGGCGAACGGGCAGGCAATGACCGGCGCGCCGCCGAAACCGACGTTCACACTGAAGATGCAGGTGTCGACGCCACCGGCATTGGTCGCAACGATCGTATCGGTGAAGCTGGTCGGTTCGTTAATCGGGTAGCAGATGATATCATCAATCCAGGTGCCACCGGCCGACGAAACGACATTGCCGCCGTTTTCAATCGCCAGCGGTACGCATACCTGGGTCGAACCGGCGACAAGTGTGTCGATCGGGTCGGGGCAGGCAATCACCGGTGCCGGTGGCAGTACTTGTACATTGATGACGACCTGCTGCGAGTTGTCGGCATCGGGAGACGTGATATCGATCGTATCGGCATATGCACCGGCGATCAAATCGGTCACATCGACCGTCAGGGTGACCACAAGCGGGGTGCCGCCCGATTTCGGATCAACCGTCAGCCACGGCGCGTCGGAGGCAAGTGAGACGGTAAGCGGGTCACCGTCGGACGTAACATTTAGTGTCCGGCTCGGCAGGGCGCCGTCGCCGACCGTCGCGACAAAATCAAACTGGTTGGAATCGACCACGATGTTGCCGCCCTGTGGTTCCGGGCGATCCGGGTCGTAGATGACCAGCGGTCCACCCTGTTCCCAGACCGGCTGGTAGCCTTGCGGCGGGTTCACGCTGTTAATAAACAGCCACTG
>CAZJCK010000008.1:0-61565 GCA_964544635.1 uncultured Ignavibacteriales bacterium
GGTCAGCTCCGGTTTGAAGTCGCTGCGGATTTCACCGGTCACCACGCCGCGCTCGACGATATCGACAATATATTCTCGAAAGTGACGTGACAAGTCGATCCCTTCGAGCACCACGCCGGTGTGGAGTACGCCCGACGTCACGAACAGGTAGAAACGCTGTTCGTCCTCGTGCAGGCGGCTGTTGACCACCAGCGTGTCGTACAGGTAGACCAGTCGATCCCTGGCCAGCACGGCCGATTCATGCCACTTGATCGCGGCCACTGCTCGTGCCAGGTAATTGTCGAAGATGAGCACGACCAGTTCCAAAAGATGGGTTTTCGACGGAAAGTACTGGAAGAACGAACCCTTCGAGATATCCGACTCGGCGCACAACCGGTCGATCGACCAGCCGTCAAAACCGTACTCGCCAAACAGGCGGACAGCGGTGCGGTAGATGCGCTCCCGCTTCTCTGGCCGGAGTCGACGGTAGGTATCGGCGACCACCCCCTGCTCGACCAGCTCGACCAACAGGTTTTCATCAAGTGGCGACGGCATACAGGCTCCCTGGATGACTAATCGGTCATAATATATATACTATTAGTATATAACGCCATCCTTTTTTGCGAATACGTTTGCCCGGCGGTATAACCGCCCGATATATTGGCGCCGGATAAGATGACCTGTGAGGAAAGAAAGGAAAGGGAATTATGTCCAGAAAAGTGCGTGTCGCCATCATCGGCGTCGGCAACTGCGCCTCGTCGCTGGTGCAGGGTGTCGAGTATTACAAGAAAGCCAGGGATGAAGATTTCGTTCCGGGTCTGATGCATGTCAACCTGGGCGGCTATCACATCCGAGACATCGAGTTCTCCGCCGCCATCGATATCGACAAGAACAAGGTCGGCAAGGATCTCTCCGAGGCGATCTACACCAAGCCGAACAACACCTTCGAGTTCTGCAAAGTGCCGAAACTGGGTGTGAAGGTGCAGCGCGGTATGACCCACGACGGTTTGGGGTACTACCTGTCGCAGATTATCGAGAAGGCGCCCGGCGATACCGTCGATATCGTCAAGCTGCTCAAGGAAACCAAGACCGATGTCGTGATCAACTACCTGCCGGTCGGTTCGGAAGAAGCGACCAAGTGGTATGTCGAGCAGATTCTCGATGCCGGTTGCGGCTTTGTCAACTGCATTCCGGTTTTCATCGCCCGGGAACAGTACTGGCAGAAGCGCTTTGAAGAGAAGGGCCTGCCGGTGATCGGTGACGACATCAAGAGCCAGGTCGGCGCCACCATCGCCCACCGTGTGATGACCCGCCTGTTCCGCGACCGTGGCGTGCGCATGGAACGGACCAGCCAGCTCAACGTGGGCGGCAACACCGACTTTTTGAACATGCTCGAGCGCTCGCGCCTCGAGTCGAAGAAGATTTCCAAGACCAGTGCCGTCACCTCGCAGCTCGACTATGATCTCGGTCCGGGCAATGTCCACATCGGACCGTCGGACTATGTCGAGTGGCTGACTGATCGCAAGTGGGCCTATATCCGGATGGAGGGGCGTACCTTCGGTGACGTGCCGTTGAATGTCGAGATGAAGCTCGAGGTGTGGGATTCGCCCAACTCGGCCGGGGTGGTGATTGATGCTGTCCGCTGCTGCAAGCTGGCCCTGGATCACGGCGTCAAGGGGGCCCTGCTGGCGCCGTCGTCATACTTCAAGAAATCACCGCCGGTGCAGTACACCGATGATGAGGCCCGGCGCTTGACCGAGGAGTTCATCGCCAGGTACGGCTGGGCGCCAGACGAGAAGCAGGCATCCGGTCGCAAGGCGGCGCGCAAGCCGGCCACCAAGCGTCCGGCGACCAAAAAGAAATCGGCCGCCAAAACGACTAAGAAGACCACGTCGAAGACCAAGACCAAGCGGGTGGTCCGTAAGAAAAAATAGTTGTTTCAAAACAACACCGGGCTGACTTTGAGCCGGCGATACCTGTGTCGCCGGCTCTTTTTTTTTTCGGAGAGGACGTCCCGGATGCGTGAAGCAAAGAAGGCGGTCAAGCGCGGCCTGTTCATTACCTTTGAGGGGATCGACGGTTGCGGCAAGTCAACCCAGGCGTCGATACTGCACAAACGGCTGCAGGAACAGGGCTACCGTGTCAAATTGTTGCGCGAACCGGGCTCGACCCGGACCGCCGAGCGAATCCGCAAGATTCTGCTGGACAAGCGGCTCTCGGTATCCCCCCGGGCTGAACTGTTGTTGTACGAAGCGGCCCGCGCCGAACTGACGACCAGCGAAATCCAGCCGTTGATCAAGGACGGTTGGATCGTGCTGTGTGATCGCTTTTACGACAGCACCACCGCCTACCAGGGGTACGGTCGCCAGCTCGACATCCGCATGGTACGCTCGTTGCACAAGGTGGCAGTGGGTGACCTGGTACCGGACCTGACACTGGTATTTGATGTCGACCTTGCCACTGCCGCGACCCGGCGTAAAGCCACTGCCGATCGCCTGGAATCGGCCGGCGACGCCTTCTTCAGCCGGGTGAGAAAGGGCTTTCTCGAAATCGCACGCAAGGAGCGCCGCCGGGTGAAAGTGATACCGGCCGACCGATCGGTTGACGACCTTGCCTCGGAAGTGAACAAACTGGTAGGTCGTAAGTTAAAAGGGTATGGCCGAACGAGATAACAGCGAACGACGAACTCTCCTGACCGCCGTCACGCTGGCCGTGATAATGATTGTCATTGCCGGCACGATGGGGATGTATGTCATTGCTGATCCCGGTCTCGAACAGGCGATACTGATGGCGCAGACGGCGCGCAAAATTCAGCAGCTCCATCCCAGCCAGTACGATCCAAACGAACTGATCGACCAGGCCCGCCGGGCCATGTTCGACCGTCTCGATCGCTACTCCAGCTATGTCGACACCCGGGATTTCGCCCGCATGCGCGAGGAGGAGGCCGGAAGCTATTCCGGGATCGGCGTGACTGTCACCAACCATCAACTCGGTTTGCAGGTGGTGGCGGTGCGGGAGAACGGCCCGGCCAACGAGGCCGGTATAGTGACCGGTGATGTCATCGCCGGCGCCGACTCAGTCTCTTTCCGCGGCCTCGATATTGGCGAATGCTCGAGCTATCTGCGTGGCGAGGAGGGGACGGCCGTCAACGTGCTGGTGGTGCGCGGACTGGGCTTCGATTCGCTGCGTGTCGATGTCACCCGCGGCGATATTCCGTTTGTCCATGTCACCTTTGCCGGCGTCACCCCTGATTCGCTGGCGTATATCCGACTGGTCGACTTCGATTACGGTTCCTCCGACGCCGTGAAGCAGGCCCTCGATTCGCTGCTGACACAAAACGACACGCCCGTGCAGGGAGTGATCCTTGATGTGCGCGGCAACCCGGGTGGGCTGTTTCACGAGGCGTATCGGACGGCTGATCTGTTCCTGAAGGATGGTACGTTCATTGTCGGTCAGGATGGTCGCTCCCGCTGGGACGACCTTGAGTTTCATGCCACCGACGACGACATGACCGGCGGCCTGCCGATCGCCGTGCTGGTAGACGGTAACTCGGCATCGGCGTCGGAGATTGTCGCCGGCGCCCTTAAACATGCCGACCGCGCCATTCTCGTCGGCGATACCACTTTCGGAAAGGGTCTGGTACAGGGGTTCGTGCACTTTCCGGATGGTGACGGTTTGCGGCTGACGATTGCACGCTATTACTTCCAGGGCGGGCATTACCTCAATCGCTTCGACTCGACCCTTGAAGAGACCGGTCGCGGCCTGGCGCCGGATTACTACTTTCGCAACTATGATGATCGGGCGTTCCCGCGCGCCCTGAACAACTCGCTGCTGCTCGAACAGTTCGTGCAGGCCAACCTGGAACGTTTGCGGCAAGTGATCGAACAGCCGCAGCTGGATGATCGCTGGGTTGACGATGTCGCCGACTTCTGCCGCCTCAACGGCTTCCAGTACAGCTCGAATCTCACCGAACGGGTGCAGGACCTGGCGACGGTCTCGATCTTCGAGCGTCGCACCGACGGCCGGATGTACGACGTCCTTGACAGCATGCTCATTTTGGCTGACAGTCTCGACCGAAATCGCTTCCGCGACCACGGCGATTACATTAAGATGCGTCTTAAACAAGTTGTCCGGGAACGTTTGTATGGATTCAGCAACGCTTATGAACACGTCATCATCCGCGAGGAACCGGGAATTCGCTATGCCACCGAATTGCTGCGGGGCCAGACACTGTGACTGATATCCTGCTGTTCGTCATCTGCGGCATTCTTTCCGGTCTGCTGGGCGGCTACCTCGGAATCGGCGGCGGCGTCATCACCGTACCGTTTCTCACCATCATTCTCGGAATCGATATCGCCTACGCCGTGCCGGCGTCGGTCCTGGCCATCATCATCACCTCGTTCGCATCGTCCAATGAATACATCAAGAAGGGCATGGTCGATTTCGAACTGGTCGTGCTGCTGTCGGCCTTCATGGTCCTGGGCAATATTGTCGGCAGCGGTGTCAGTCCCTGGATCCCCAAGGTGTGGATTCAGCTGTTGCTTGGTATGTTGCTTGTTTACACGGCGGTGTCGCTGCTGCGCGGGCGCAAAGAGAAACCGCAACTCAGTTTTCAGGACAACCGTGTAAAGTACATAGTCATCTGCACGCTGCTTGCATTTCTAACCGGCAGCCTGTCCGGGTTGCTCGGGATTGGCGGCGGGGCGATTCTGGTACCGCTGCTGCATCTTGTTATCGGCGTGCCGCTCACAGCCGCGCGCGGCACCTCTGCACTTATGATCGGTTCGTCCTCGGCGGCCGCTGCCGCCGTGTACTTTTTCGGCGGCATGGTCAATGTGGCGATAGCTGCACCGGTGGCCTTCGGCGCTGTGCTGGGCGGCAAGCTGGGGGGATTGGCAGGAACCGTGGCCAAGCCGCTGGCGGTCAAAGTCATCTTCTTCGTCGTCATGCTCTATCTCGCATGGAAACTCGGCAGCCCGGCGGTGCAGGAGGTGTTCGGATGAGGCACACCCGCGAATTCCGTTCATCCTGGCTGATCAACCTCCAGTCTGTGAGCTGGTGGCTGTTTCTGATCGGCACCGGCGCCGTTACCCTGCTCTACCTGTTCTGGCCGGAGTACGGCGGCAAGTTCGATCTCTACCTGCTCGCCCTGATCGGCGCCGCCGCAGTGGGTCGGCTGGTCGTGATCGCCGAACTGTTTCGCATGGCCCGGCTGTATCGATACTATGCGCTGGGCTATTTGATTGTCGTCCTGCTGCTCTCAACCATTCTGATCAAGAGGATCTGGCCGTGACCAAACCCCGCATCGCTGTCTTTTGCGACTTCGACGGCACCATCTCCAGCCGTGATATCGGCTACAGTCTGTTTCATCATTTTTCAGGTGGTCAGAACGATGCTCTCCTGCCCGACTGGAAATCGGGCCGTATGACCACCCGCGACTGCCTGGTGAAAGAGGCGGAGCTGGTGACGGTATCGGAGCGGGAGGCCCACGACTTCCTCGAGCAATTTGAATTGACCGACGGCTTTGCCGATTTTGTCAAGCGTTGCCGCAGCCACGACATTCCCTTCTCGATCGTCTCCGATGGTCTCGATTTTTACATCCATTACCTGCTCGAACGGACCGGCTGGACGGATCTTCCGGTGGTCTGCAATCATGGCGCCTTTGCCGGCAGCCGCCTGACGGTGTCGTTTCCGCGCGACAACATCGCCTGTAAACGGTGCGGCATCTGCAAGGGTGAGGTACTCGACGAATTCCGCCAAGAGCACGGCGCTGATACGGTCATGGTGTTTATTGGCGACGGTTATTCCGACGCCTGTGCCGCCCACAAGGCGGATATTCTGTTTGCAAAAAAGGATCTGGCTGAGTATTGCCGGGACAACGACATTTCCTTTACCAACTGGGACAGTTTTCACGATATTGTAAGATCATTAAACGAACGCCAACTATTGCCAAACGGCTGACAGAGGATATGAGGAAGGTTTCCTGATGAAAGCGATCATTATGGCAGGCGGCTTTGGAACGCGCCTGCGGCCCCTGACGATTAATGTGCCCAAACCGATGGCGCCAATCTGCAATATCCCGATGATGGAACATGTCGTCGGCCTCCTCAAACGTCACGGCCTCACCGAGATCACCTCGCTTTTGTACTTTCAGCCGGAGACCATTCGCAATCACTTTGGCGACGGCAGCAAGTTCGGGATCAAGATGTCGTATGTCCTCCCCGACGAGGACTACGGCACCGCCGGCGCCGTGCGCTACGCTCTTGGCGAACCGGAAGAACCGGTGTTGATCATTTCCGGGGACCTGATTACCGATTTCAATTTGACCAGCGCCATTCAGTGGCACAGTGATAAGCAATCGCAGGCTACCATTGTTCTCACGCGAATGGAGAACCCGCTCGCTTATGGTATCGTGATTACGGGTGATGACGGTCGGATTGTCCGTTTTCTTGAAAAGCCGTCGTGGGGCGAAGCGTTTTCCGACACGATCAATACCGGCATTTATATTCTGCAGCCGGAAGCGATCAAAATGATCCCGCCCAAAACCAATTTCGATTTCTCGCAAAACCTGTACCCGCTCATGCTTCAGCGCGAGATGGGGCTGCACGGTTGTCTGGTCGACGGCTACTGGAAGGATGTCGGTAATGTCGACGAGTACCACCGCGCCCATATTGATTTCTTCAGCGGACGGGTCGAGATGTCGCTTAGGTATCCTGCCGCTGAGCGCGACGGCGGTGAGCTGTTTACCGGCGACGATGTTCGTATTGCCGACAACGTGAAGATCACCGGTCGGGTCGTGGTTGGCGATGAAGCCCGCATTGACAAAGGCGCCATCCTGCACAATTGCATTATCGGTGACCGCAGCCATGTCGGCGCCGGCGCCGAACTCAAAGATACGATCGTCTGGTCCGATAGTGTCATCGGTCGCGAAACGCGTATCAGTGGCAGTATTGTCTGCCGACAGGCCTTGGTCGGCAGCTATGTGCAGATGAACGACGGCGTGATTATTTCAGACAATGTCTCGGTTGGCGACTCCGCCACCATCAAGGCCAACTGCAAGATCTGGCCGTCCAAAACGGTTGATGCCGGCGCTATCGTGTCTTCGTCAATGGTCTGGGGAGAAAAGTGGAATCGCGAGTTGTTCACCGAGTCAAAGATCACCGGCCTGGCGCTTTCGGAGATCACGCCGGAGATGGCAGTGCGGGTATCGGCGGCGTTCGGCGCTTTTGTCGGCAAGGGTAATTCGGTGATGATCTCGCGCGATGCCTCGGATGTCTCCCGCTTGATTAAGCGCGGTCTTATCTCGGGCATGCTGGCGGCAGGTGCGAATGTCTCCGACCTGGAGTCGTTGCCGGTGCCGGCTTTGCGTTTTGGCTTGAGTCGCGGCAATTATGCGGCCGGTATCTATATCCGACATAACCCCGATGATTTCCGCCAGCTCGATCTGATATTCTTCGACGGTTCCGGCCTGGATATGCCGACCGCCAAGCTGAAGAAGGTCGAGCGGCTCTATTTTGGTGAAGACTTTGAACGGGCGACTCTCGACGATATCGGGCGGCTCGACTTGCCACAACGTGTCCTCGAGGACTACCGAACTGTCTTCCTCAATACCATCGACCGCAACATCATCAAGGCAGCCAACTTCAAAGTGGTGATTGATCACTCCAACGGTTCATCCTCGGTCATCTTCCCAACCCTGTTCTCGCAGCTGGGAATCTGGTCCACCGAAATCAACGCCAGCCTCAACCCCCGGCGCTTCTCCATCAGCCCGGAAGAAAGCGCCCGCTCGCTGGTGCAGCTTTCGACCATCGTATCGTCGCTCAATGCCGACATCGGCTTCCGCCTTAACCCGGCGGCTGAGAAGTTGACGGTGGTTGATGAGAAGGGACGCACCGTCGACGATCAGCTCCTGCTTTTGATTGTCATCAACCTTTTCCTGCGTACCCATGAGGCCCGGAAGATTGCGGTACCGGTGGCAGCCTCGATGGGCGTCGAGGAACTGGCCGAAGAACACAACGTCGAGGTGGTCCGTGTCGGCAACGATCACCTGGCCATGATGGAAATCTACCGGCGCGGCGATGTCGACTTTGTCGGCGGTACCCGTGGCGGTTTCGTCTTTCCCGGTTTTCAGACCGGCTCAGATGCCATGCTTTCCGCCGTCAAAATCCTTGAACTGATGGCGCGGACCAACACCCGGATCGGCGATCTGCGGGCGCGGTTCGAGAAGTTTGACCGGCAGTCGGTCAGCGTACCCTGCCCCTGGTCGAAAAAGGGGACGGTCATGCGCAAACTGATCACCGACTCGGCCGGCAAGGACCGTCAGCTGATCGATGGTGTCCGCGTCTTCGAAGACAACGGCTGGGTACTGGTCGCACCCGACCGCGTCAGCGCCGCCTTCAACATCCTGGCGGAATCGACCTCAGCCGACGCTACCCGTTCACTGGTTGCACATTATCGCGACTTCGTCGAGCAATCACAGCTCGATTAGGCGTCGAAGGGCTTCCGGGACGGCGTGGTCGCCACGATGTAACGTGATGTAAGACATCCCGTTAGCGGCCAGCCGGCGCTGCCTGGCGGGCCGCCGCTCAGCTTTATCATCTTCTCAGGATTCCAGACTTTCGGCCGATACACAGGCCAGGTAACTGCCTGGGCAAAAAGGGAGCGCCGGTAGCAGGGCAGAGTGTAAATGCAATACTAATACCAGAACAAGGGGGGACAAATGCGTCCGCACCGAATTATCGCCGTCCTGTTTGTCGCTGTGTGCATCCTGATCGGGTCGACCGCACAGGCATCCGACTTTGAACAACTGTTTAAGGCGGTTGACAAACTCGAGGCCAATCTCAAGAAGCTGATCGAGTCCGAGACCGCCGAGCGCAAGAACGCGATCGCCCGTCTCGAATCGAAAATCGCCGACGTTCCGACCAACGGCGCGTCGGCCGAGCCGGATCCGCGCATTGCCAGGCTGGCCGAACACCTGAAGAGTCTCGCCGAGCAGGTGGCCCAGCTGAGCGCCGCTCAGGAGCCGTCGGATCGGCCGGCCGGCACCGGTGTCAGCGAAGAGACCATTCTCGAGCTGGTTAACGACATCGCCTTCCTGAAAGCCGAGAACCAGTATCTTCGTGGCCTGGTTGAGCAAAACAACACCGAGCTGGCCTCACTCAACGGCGGCTTCGTGCCGCCGCAGAACGCGGACGACGAACGCATGGTCGCCCTTACGCAAAGGATCACCGATCTTAAAGACCGCATCGCAGAATACACGGCCGATCGGCATCATACCGAGCCGGTGGCCCACGACGGCGCCACGACGGTTGGCAATTTTTCGCTGACCGGCTTTGTCGATGCCGCCAACTATACCGATTTCAGCGCCGGCGAGTCGGAGTTTTCGGTCGAACAGGTGGAGGTTGATGTCATCAATCGCTTCAGCGACCGTGCCTCGCTGCAAGCCGACATCGAGTTTGTCGACGACCACCATGGCGGCTTTGAGTTTCAACTGGAGCAGGGCTTTCTCTGGTACCGGACGTCGGGCGCTACCTCCTTTACCTTCGGCAAGTTCAACGCCCCGATCGGCTACGAGGGTGTCGATCCGGTTGACATGTACCAGTACTCCGCCGGCCTGCCCGGCAGCCTCGGCCTGCCGGGCAATCTGACCGGCCTGATGTTCACCGCCGAATTCGGCATTGCCGAGTGGTCGACATACGTAGTCAACGGCTGGGATGTCAATGCGGACAACAACAAGGAGAAGACCTTCGGCACGCGCCTCGGTATCACGCCCGCGCCGATCTTCACCTTTGGCCTGTCGGCGATCAGCGGCGCCGAACTTGACGACAACAACTCGAGCCGGCGCAGCGTGGCTGATATCGACTGGCTGGTCACACCGTCGCAGCGCCTTATCATCGGCGGCGAGTTCCTCTACGGTGTGGAAACCAAGGCGCTGCCGAACGACGAGAAGGCATCGTTTTACGGCGGCCTGCTGATGAGCCATGTTGCATTGGGCGAGCGCGTTGGTTTAACCGGACGAGTGAGCTACTTCGACGACCAGGATGGCGTGCGCACCGGTCACTCCCAGGCCCTGACCGAGTTCACCCTGTCGCCGTCGGTTGAGATCGTACACGGTTTCGAGGGTTTGTTCGAGTTGCGGTATGATATCAGTGATGAAGAGACATTTGAGAACAGCGACGGCGGGCATACCGACTCACGCCTGTCCACTGCCATCGAGTTTGTATATGGCTTCTGAGTGAGTGATGCAGAAGTCTGCCAGCGGGTCGACACACGTCGGCCCGTTTTTTTTATCCGGAGGACTTCAGGCCACCGAAAATTTCTTCAAGGCGCCTGCAGTACGTATGGTGCGAGTATTTCTCGACCGCATCGGTGCGAGCCTTTTGAGCGACGCGGCCACGCAACGATTCATCGTCGAGCAGTCGCTTCAGGGCATCAGCCAGCGCTCGAGCATTCCGTGGTGGGACCAGGAGGCCATTCTGTTCGTGTTGCAGGATACCCGGAGTGCCGCCGGAGTTGGTGCCGACCACGGGCAGGCCGGCCGCCATCGCCTCAATCGTCACCATGCCATAGGTTTCACCATGGGATGCCATGGCGAATAGATCCGAGGCTGCATAGGCCAGCTCGATTTCGTTGAGGTGCGGATGGAAGGTGACATAGTCGGCGATACTCAGCTCAGCGGTAAGCCGCTTCAGGTACTGATAAAACTCCTCCCATTCACCGTGCGAACGGTCACCGACGATCAGCAGGCGTACCGGGTGATTCTCTTCGTGCAACCGCGCTGCGGCGCGCACCAGCTCTTCCTGGCCCTTCTTCGGGTCGAGCCGGCCAACCAGTCCGACAACCGGCAGGTCGTCGGGCAAGAGAAAGCGCTTGCGGGCGGCAGTGCGGTCGGGCAGGCCGCGGGTAAAGCGTTCGGTTTCAATTCCGAACGGCGCGATATGGATGCGTTCCGGATCAACTATCGTGTACTCGCGCACCTGGGCGCCGAGCAGTTCCAGCGGCGTGATCCAGGCATCGAGCTTGCGATACAGCCAGGAATGAATGCTGTCGCGTTTCGGCCCGCCCATTTGCATGTGCTGCATATACGAGATGCTGAACGGGCTGTCGCTCCAGCGGCGGCAGAGCACCCCGAACTGGATGGCGCGGCTGGTGTGAATGACGAAGTGGTCGAGCTGGTCGGCGTTGCACTGGCGGGCCAGGCGACGGGCACGCCAGAGATCTGACAGTTTGGAACCAAGGTCGAAGCTGCGCACCGGCAGGCCGGCTTCATCCGCCTGGCGGATCAGGCGGCTGTTGGTGTTGCCGTACAGGACGATGCGCCAGTTGCGGCGCGTCAGCCAGTCGGCGATACGCACGACATTCATCTCCAGGCCGCCCCACGAACGGGAGGGACAGAGAAAACCGATAGTACCGTTAGATATTGCCGGCATGAACTAAAGATAGATCAAAGCGCTGGTCAGCGCAGGTGAAACCGAAGATGGATTGACTGAATCTGAAACCGCCCGGATGACTCAGGAGGCCGCTTGTTCCGATTCCGATGCCGGCTGAGCCGATTGCTCCTCGGGTTTCCCCTTGACCCAGATTGCCAGCGGTACCAGAATACAATAGCCGAGGACCAGCAGGATCGGCGCCAGGGTGATCGATCCCTGCCCGAGGCTGATATAGCCCACGATGATCACGACCAGCGCGATCGCGAAGATGACATAGTTCTTCGGACCGAACGGCCACTTGATATCATCAGTTCGCTTGGGTTTCGGGGCGGCTGTCTGTTTCGCTTTTCGTGCCATAACAGGCTCTCTATCTATCCTATTGAGAACGTCTTGTCAAGATCTTTCAGAATCGGGGGTGTTTTCGATCACCTGTTTATACCACGGCCACAAGCCGACCGCCCAGGCAAACATGAGCATCTGGCGTACTTCTTCGTCGACAAACGTAGCCTCAAACAGGCTGGTGAAGAAAAAGGCGGCCGAGGCTGCCAGCGCCGCCCCGCTGTACGCGCGTACTTCATCGTCACCGGAACGATAGCCGCGCCAGAGCAGACGGGCCAAAATCACCCAGATGGCGAGAAAGGTAACCGCCCCTGGAATGCCGGCAGCCGCCATCAGGTGCAGGCTGTCGTTGTGGGCATGGGGAAGCTTGCGGTAGTCGGCGATGTCGGGCGGGAGGCGTTTGGCATAGTTGGGCGGAAAGAACCCCGGCCCGACCCCGAAAATCGGGTGTTCCAGCGCCATGTCAATCGAGTGTCTCCAGATATACGGCCGTCCGCCCTCGTAGTTGGGATTGAGGTCATTCTTGCCGGCCGTGACAATTCGATCAGCCATTTGGGGGGCGGCGACCAAGAGCGTGATCAATACTAATATCAGCAGGCCAATCAACCCGACCGCACGTTTCCAGCCGGCGGTCAGGGCGGCCAGCCCGAGCGCCACAAAGATAGATGCCAGCGATCCGCGGCTGTAGGTCCAGACGGTGGCGAGGGTGGCGAACGAGGTCGCGACCAGGCCCGAGACACGGAGCCAGAGTGGATGATCCCAGAAGCGTAGGAGGGTCCAGGTGAGGATAAATACGGCCGCCGTGGCGAGGTAATTGCCGAAAGTGATCCGTGTCGAAAAGCCGCCGAAGATGCGATAGGTGTCGTCTCCGGCCGGAAGCGGCGGCACTTTCTTGAACCAGTAAACACCGGTAAAGTGCTGAATTATACCATAGAGTGCGATCATGCCGACGCCGATTACGAATATTACTATCAGCGGCCGTCGGTAGCGACGTTCGGCCAGCAGAAACACGCCGATGGGCACCGCCGCAAACAGCCACTCGCCGCGCATGTCATTCAGACCAACCATGAAGTCGGGTGAAACGGCCGCAGCAATCAGTAGCCAGACAATATAGGCGAGAATTGCCCAGTAGAGAGGCCGCAATTTGCCGACGAAGGGATTTGCCCGCCACCAGACCTGGCCAATCAAGAAGATGCCGATCGACAGCCCGAGACCAATCTGGGCAAAGGCGATCGACAGAACCGAGGCGAAGACGAAGAGGGCGTAGGCAGCAAACAGGACGTCTTTCAGCACCTGCTGACCGCGCGCCGTCATCCGAACAGGTCGCTTTCTATCAGGTCGACGAGGGAATGAATGATGAAGATCTGTTCTTCCTGAACCCGCTGGGTTGACGAGTGCGGGACAATGAGCGCACGGTCGACCATGCTACCCAGCTTACCGCCGGTTCCGCCCAGCAGCGCGGTGGTCAGTATCCCCATGCCGCGGGCAGTCTGCACCGCTTTGATCAGGTTGGGGGAGTTGCCGGAGGTGGAGATGACCATGAGCATGTCGCCTTTGTGCCCCAGTCCTTCAACCTGGCGGGCGAAGACGGCATCGAAACCGTAGTCGTTGGCGCAGGCCGTCATGACTGACGGGTCGACACACAGGGCAATTGCGGGGAGTGACTGACGGTTGCGTTCGGAGGTCAGCCGTACGATCATTTCGCCTGCGAAGTGCGAGGCGTCGGCGGCCGAGCCACCGTTGCCGGCCAACAGCAGTTTACCGCCAGAGCCGAGAACACCGGCGATGACGGCGGCCATGTCCAGAATCCGGTCGCCCATCTCTTCAACGACCGCCTTGCGGAGGATGGCCGATTCGTCGGCGGCGCGCCTGAGTTCGATGAGTTTCTGGTCGCGGTTCATATCTCGAGGGTATTGCGCTGGTGGACAGCGTCGGTGAATTCTTTCAGCCGGTCGGCCGACATCTGCTTTTCCATCGAATTGCCGACGACCACGAATGCAGCGCCCGCTTCGATCCGTTCGGCGCACTCCTTCGGGCTGCGCAGTCCACCGCCGACGATGACCGGAATATCGATATAGTTGTTTACATCCCGGACCATTTCAACCGGCACCGGTTGTTCGGCGCCCGAACCGGCCTCGAGGTAGACGAACTTCATACCAAAGTACTGAGCGGCCAGGCTGGTGGCGCGGGCGATGTCGGTCTTGGTGCGCGGAATGGGGAGGGTGCCGGAAATGTACTGCACCGATGTCAGCGGGCCCGACTCGATTAACAGGTAAGCCGTTGGGATCGGTTCGATACCGAAGCGCTTGACCAGCGGTGCGCCCTTGACCTGTTCGTCGATCAGGTAGTTCGGGTTGCGGCCGGACAGCAACGATGAAAACAGGATGGCGTCGGCATCGGGAGCGATCTGCGCGAACGAACCGGGGAAGATGATCACCGGCAATGATGTCCTGGCCTTGATTTCGCGAACCGCCCGCGCAAACGTTGAGTCGATGGCGAACGAGGTACCGACAAGTATTGCGTCAACCCCGCACTCTTCAGCTGCTTCCGCCTGTGACAGGTAATACTCTGAATTGGTGCTGTCGGGGTCGATCAGGAGCAGGAAGCCGCCGCCGCGCTGGGCGCCGACTGACAGCAAGTATTCGTAAACGCGCGACTCAGGCATTCTCACGCTCCTCCAGCTCGTTGATAAGCGACAGGGCGACGTCAAAGAGCGCCTGGCTGTCGGTATCGTCGGCGACTGAACCCTGGGCGAACGACGGTTTGCCGCCGCCGCGACCGCCGAACTTCGGCAACAACTGCCTGGCGACATTACCGATGTGAATATTGAATTCTTTCACCGCCCGACTGGAGGCGCCGCCCATCCAGGTCCGCTTACCGTTCACCTGGCCGACACCAATCGCTACCACCGGTTGGTGCGACTCTTTATGGCTGTCCAGCCAGGCGCCCATGACCTCACGGTCGGACTCGCCGAAGTCGTTGGTCCAGACTGTAAGGTCATTGATTGAGGTCTTAGTGCCCACCGTCCCGCCGGCGCCGGAGAACATCTCGCTCTTTACCTTCTTCAATTCTTTCTGAAGCTGCGAGTTGTTTTCTTTCAGTTGCGCCACGCCGGAGAGCGATTCCGACTCAGGACGTCCAACTATGGTCGCAACCTCCTGGCGATACTTCTTCAGGTTGAGCATGTGTTCGACAGCGGTGCGCCCGGTGATGGCTTCAAGACGTCGTACGCCCGACGCGATGCCAGTCTCCAACGTTATAAAGAACGGCCCGATCTGGGCGGTGTTGTGCACGTGCGTGCCACCGCACAGTTCTTTCGAGAAGTCTTCGACCGATACCACGCGAACCGTATCGCCATACTTTTCGCCAAAGAGGGCCATCGCGCCGGCCTTGCGAGCGGAGTCGACATTCATGATGTCGGTGCGCACAGCGTGCCCCTTCAGGATCTCGTGGTTGACGATCTGTTCGACGCGGGCGATCTCTTCGTCGGTGAGCGGCTGGTGGTGTGAAAAGTCGAAACGCATGCGGTCGGGACCGACGTATGACCCGGACTGCTTGATATGTTCACCCAGCACGTCGCGCAGGGCGCGGTGCGCCAAATGGGTGACCGTATGGTTGCGCATAATGTCCCAGCGACGGTCGCTGTTCACTTCGGCCGTTACCGTGTACGGTTTGACGTCATAGCCGTCAAAATCTTCCAGCTTGCCGCGCCTCAGCGGCCCGACGTGAATATAGTGGTTCTTGTGCTGGTGCATCTCGCGGACATCGAGTTCGACGGTGTCATTGTAGATACGTCCGATATCGCTCACCTGCCCGCCCGCCTCGACATAAAACGGCGTGCGGTCGAGTACTATGGCGATATGCTGGTCGTCGACGAAATAAACGCCCCTCACGGTTGCATCCGCGGTCAGTGACTCGCGCACAAAGTCCGTCGGCGGCAGACTGTCGGGAATCTTGCTCAGTATCGGTGCGATGGCGCTGGCGCCGCCTCCGAAATCCGAGGCCGCTCGCGACTGCTCTTTTTGCTTCTTCATTGCCGCTTCGAAGCCATCGAGATCCACCGTCATACCCTGCTCCTCGGCCATGACCTCGGTCAGATCGACCGGGAAACCGTAGGTATCATACAGTTTGAAGGCGGCATCACCGGGCACAACGCTGTTGCCCGACGCTTTCAGCTTGCCGGCGAAATCGTCGAACAGTTGCAGGCCGGTTTCAAGGGTGCGGCCGAACGATTCTTCCTCTGCACGTATCACGTTCTCGACGTGCCCCTGCTTTTCGCGGATCTCGGGGTAGGCGCCGCCCATCTCTTCGACCAGCGTCGGGACGACCTTGTGAATAAACGGCTGGGTAGCACCAAGGAGGCGGCCGTGACGGGCGGCGCGACGAAGGATGCGTCGCAGCACATACCCCTGGCCCTCGTTGGAAATACCGGCGCCGTCGGCAATCGCGAACGTCAGGGCGCGAACGTGGTCGGCGATGACGCGATGCGACGATTTGTTGTCGTGGTAATGCGAGCCGAGCAGGTCGGCGATGCGATTGATCAGCGCCTGGAACAGGTCGATCTCATAATTGGATTCGGCGTCCTGCAGGATCGCCGCCCAGCGCTCGAGGCCGGCGCCGGTATCGACCGACGGTTTCGGCAGCGGCACCAGTTCGCCGGTGCGCAACTGATCGAACTGCATGAATACCAGGTTCCAGATCTCGACAAATCGATCGGTTTCGCCGTTGACGACATCGTTGGGACCGGTGCCGAACTTTCTGCCGCGATCGTAGTGAATCTCGGAACACGGCCCGTTGGGGCCGACATCTCCCATCGACCAGTAGTTGTCTTTTCTGCCGAACCGAAGGATGCGGCCGTCTTTCAGTTCCGGCGCGATCTTCGCCCACAGCTCGTACGCTTCGTCATCCTCTTCATAGACGGTTGCATACAACCGGTCGGGCGACAGCTTGATCTCTTTGGTCACCAGGTCCCAGGCGAACTTGATCGCCGCCTCCTTGAAATAGTCGCCGAACGAGAAGTTGCCGAGCATTTCGAAGAAGGTATGGTGGCGGGCGGTGAAACCGACATTATCCAGATCGTTGTGCTTGCCGCCGGCGCGAATGCACTTCTGGCTCGAGGTGGCGCGATTGTACTCGACCGTGTCCTTGCCGGTGAACACATCCTTGAACTGGTTCATGCCGGCGTTGGTAAACAAGAGGGTCGGGTCGTCGTAGGGGATGACGGGTGACGACGCTACGTGGCGGTGACCACGGGCTTCGAAAAAACTGATAAAAGCTTGTCGTATATCGGCTGTCTTGATGGCACTACTCTCCGTGTTGTTCGGTTATCAGCCGCTTTACCGCCTGTTTGGCAGTATCGTAGCTGAACCCCCGACGGGCAAGGTAACTATACGCCTTGTGTCTGGCCGGTTCAAGCTGAAACTGGGAGAGATGCGGTAGCCGTTTCTCCAGGGCGGCGCAGGCGCGATCGACATCGTCGTCATCCGCCAGGAGGTTGTCGGCGGTGCGCTCGGCCAGGTCGCGGTCAATTCGTTTCTGTCGCAGGTGGGCGACCAGGAAGGAACGTCCGCATGGCCGCCGCGCGATCAACTGCTGTCCCAGCTTCTCCGCCACCCGGACATCGTCGAGCAAGCCGGCCGACCGGTACCGTGTCAGCACATTTTGAATGGCGGCATCTGAGAACTGCTTGCGCCGCAGCTTCATGGTCAGCTCGCCGACACTGTGCTCGCGCAGGGCCAGAAGTCGGGCGGCCTCGCGGTCACACCTGAACTGGTCCGACTCCTGGCGCAGGATGTCAAGCTGGGAGCGGGTGATGACGATGCCATCGACGAGCCGGTGACGGTAGACCGTCTCCTCGGAAACGGGCAGCGGTTCGTCGAGTCCCTCAATATCGAGCAGGCGGAAGCCGGGTTTAGTCCGGACCTTTTTGATGCGCAGTTGTGTCGGTTGCTCGTTCATGGCACGGTCACAGTCAAAATCGTCTAATCAGCCGTTGGATAAAAAGTTAACGGCGGCATCGGGCAATGCAACTTATCTATTGACACCCTCCGGGGGAATATCTATGATGCTATGTCCGATGCGACACTGGTAACATGCTAATGCATCAACGAGTTTGCGTCGAGCACTTTTTTAAATCGCGCTAACTTGCTGGATATCAATAGAAAGCAGGTGGGCCGCAGGAGTCGACCAACCCTACGGGGACCACTGAAAGGCGAACACGGATGCATCTGGATCTGCAGGGAAGCATACAGCAGTTCACCCTCCCGGAGATATTTCAATTGGTGGCGGGCGCCCGGAAATCGGGGACGCTTGGTATTCAACGCGACGATTCGATCGTGATGATCTATTTCAGGGATGGAATGATTGTGTATGCCTACGGTCCGCGCCAGACTTTCCACCTCGGCCAGCTTTTGAAAGAACAGGGCGTGATTACCGGCGAGCAGCTCGACCGTGCCGTGACGACCCAGTCGGAGAACGATAACTCGAGGCGACTCGGCGAAATTCTCATCGGCCAGGGGCATATCGATCGAGCCGATCTCGAAAAGGTCGTCAAGAACCAGATCGAGCAGCTTCTCTATTCGCTGCTGGCCTGGGACTCCGGTACGTTCAAGTTTTATGAAGACCAGTTTCCGACCGACGAAGAGATCACGGTCACCATTTCAGTCGAGAATGTCATTCTCGAAGGACTGCGTCGGGTCGACGAACGGCGCATGGTGGAGCAGACCCTGCCCGACACCGAAAGCGTGTTTTCACTGGCCTCGTCGGAAGCCGGCCGCAAGCGGATGGTATCGCTGTCGGCTGAGGAGTGGAACGTGATGGCGCTGGTCGACGGTCACCGTAATGCCGAGCAGATTGCATCTGAAAGCTCGCTTGATCGTGACCGGGCGCTGCGTACCCTGGCACAGCTGAAACTGGCCGGCCTGATTACCGATACCGGCGAAAAGGCAACCGAGCGCAGCCCCCGTTTGGAGTCGATGGTCAATCGGCTGGCTGAACTGTTTGAAGCCTACCTGACCCAGAAAACAGCCGAGCGTGGCGCGACCCCGCGGCGGGTCACCGAAATGGCAACGGAGCGAAAGTAAGTGGCAAAGCAGGAAACTCTCACTCGGCTCGAGCAGTTGCTGGAGTCGTTTCTGGATCGCGCAGTCAGCCTCAAGGAAGAGCGACTGCGCGTAATAGACGGTATCAACCGTCTTGACGACATCGCCCGTTCCGATATCACGTCCCCCGACCGTCTGACCGACCGCCTCGGCGACTGGTTTGCCGACCACCGTAACTGGCTGAATTCAAGTGCTTTGCGGCCATCCGACGTGAGCCGTATCGGCACCATCCTGGCCAATATCCGGCGCGAAATGCCGGCTGACGACGATGCCTCTCCGGCTGCCCGCAAGATCCGGGCGGAAATTGTCCGCTGGCAGGAGCCGGTGCGGGAAATGGAAGAGACGAAGGCAACCACCACACCCCGGCTGGTGCTTAGGCGTCCTGCCGAAACCGCCCCAAAAGTGGTCGAGCAAGAGGACGCTATCACCCGGTTTGGCAAGCTCCTGGACCGCATGAGCGCCCTGTTCGCCGACTTCTCGGGCAACAAAAAGCATATTCTATCGGCCCTCGACGACAGCCTGAGGGCCGCATTATTGCAGCGAAACAAGGATGCCTTGCTTTTGTCCGCGTATATGATATATTTCCTCAGATTGCACGGGTATAAAGTTGAGCCGTTCGTGAAGCGTTTGAAAGACGCCGAACGTGGTATAAAGGAGAGCGGCTGATGTTAAGCCCGGCAGAAAAAGCGTATGCTCGCGCTCTGTTGGCCCTGAAGAACAGGGACTACGTGGCGGCGGCAGCGCATTTCGACCGTGCCGCAACCGATTTCCGCGATAATCAGGAATTTATCCTGCTGCGGGAAACAAACCGGTTACTTCTGACGGTTAAGAAGGAGCTGGGACGGTTCGATGATGAAAAAATAGAAGTAGAGGAGATATACACCAATGGCTAAAAGACAAAGCTTTGCCGACAAGTCCAGCAAGGTCTCCCACTCGCAGACCTGCCCGGTTTGCAGCCAGACCATCCAGTTCATCAAGCATATGCGCGGTGTCAAGGGTGATCGCGGTCAGTGGAAAATGCGGCCGGTAACGGTCGGCGTCTGCAAGTGCAACGAACAGCAGGTTTACGGCTAAACTGTTGCGCTGACAAGCTCGGCCCTCCCCAAACCGGGGAGGGCTTTTTTTTTGCTTGTTGGTTTCTCACGATTCAGGTGTAGATTGTTGCCGTCATGACACCGCCAGAGCACACAACCTCGAAACCAACAGTGGCGGCAGTTCTCGTCGTGTTCCTGCTGACCTCGGCAGCATTCGTCGCCTTTTCGCTCTTTCCTGCTGGACGCAGCTGGGGACTGTCGGTGTGGGCACATTTTCCGGTCTGGTTGCCGGCGACGATGGCGGTTGCGCTGCTGTTAACGGCCGGCCTTGCGCTGCGCCTGGGTGCCGCCGAGCTGAAGTCTGGCAGGAAGACCTGTACGGTCAGTACCCTGGCGGTGTCCGGTGTGCTGCTGTTGGCTTTTGTACTTTTGCGTACGAAGACTCATTATATGGGTGACGGTTACGCCCTGCTTGATCACCTCGCCTCGGATCAACCGCTCATTAAGAACCGTCAATGGCTGGAATCCTGGGTGCGCGTTATTGTGCGCGACCTGGCCGGTGGACCGTCGGCCGACAACGCTCTTCTGAGTTTTCGCATTCTGGCCTGGATCGGAGGTGCCACCTTTGTCGCCGTCGCGGCAATCTGGTCGAGAATCCTGATCAGGCAGCCGTTCCCGGCGCTGCTCTTGTTTGGCGGCATCGTGACCGGTGGCTACACGCTCATGTTCTTCGGCTATGTCGAGAACTATTCGCTGTTTGTTCCGGCCGTGCTGTTGTTCACACTCTACGGCCTGGCGGCGGCGCAGGAGAAACACCATCCCGGGTGGGGGCTGGTGATGATTGTCCCGGCGGTGCTCCTGCACATATTCGGTGTTACCTTATTGCCGGCAGCGATCTACCTGGTGCTTTCGCATCCGGCAATCGCAAACCGTCTGCTCAAACTGCCGGCCGCCCTGAGGTGGGGCGGAGTACTGATCGCAGTCGTCGGATTGCTCGGACTGTTCGCGTTCTTCTGGCAGTCGGATCAGTTCTTTCGGTATGCCTTCGTGCCACTGGTCGAGGATCGGGTGACGGTCGAGGGATACACCATGTTCTCGGCGGCGCACCTGCTGGATGTGGCCAATCTGCTGCTGGTGCTTGTGCCCGGTCTGGTCGTACTGGTAGTGGCGCTGTTTCAAGCACGGCCTCGAATGTCGCGCCGCGATCTGCGGTTTGGTCTCATACTTGTCGCGAGTTGTGTCGGGGCGGCGTTTATCTTCGATCCGAAACTTGGCATGCCTCGCGACTGGGACTTGTTTGCGTTTTGCGGTGTGCCGACAGCAGTCGTCTGGTACTACCTCGTGCTGACATCAGCACCGTCAAGACTTGCCCGAACCGCCGTCGTCTGCTCGATCGGCCTGGCTCTCACGGTGCTGGGCGGCCGCGTCGCGACTCAGCAGTTCGACGATATCGCCGCGGCCCGCTTCGAGCGCTACGCCGCGCTCGACGCCAGGAAGAACATGAATTTCCGCAAGCTGGTGGTCGATTACTATGAGCGGACCGGCGATATCGAGCGGGCGTCCAAATCCCTCGCGGCCTTCCACGAGGCGTACCCGGAATGGAATCTCAACCGTCGGGGCATGTATTTCATGGACCGGAAGAACCCGTCAGCGGCCATCCCGCTGTACCGCCAGGCGATCGAACACAACCCGGTTTTTACGGCCGCTTACTCCAACCTGGCAATCGCTTACATGCGCCAGGGGCAACTCGATTCGGCTCAGACGATGGCCAATATTGCCCGTGGTTTCAATCCGCTGGGACCGCGCATTGCGGTCACCCTTGGCCAGATCGCGCTGCGCCGCGAACAACTCGGCCTGGCTGAGCAATACTTCGGCGAGGCGCGGCAACGGGCGCCCGACGATGTCGATCCAGTTATCGGATTGGCAATGGTAGCGCGCATGCGCGGCGATGAGGCGGCCTACAGCGATCACATGGTACAGACTCTGCGCTTCGATACCATCCCGGTGGCGCCGCTGCGCGGTTTCGCCAACTACCTGGCCGGGCGCGGCCGGTATGCGGCGGCGGTGCGGGTGTACGAAAAAGCGCTGGCCAACGGTCTGGACAGCGCCATCTATGAGTCGCTTCTGGAAACTACGCCGGGTCTGAAGCGGGCGGCCGATTCCCTTGCCGGCAACTGAGCCTACTCCAGCTTGAGATACGGCACAGCGTTCACCGCCAGTTCACCGGGACCATCCTTTTGATATCGATAATAGCCGGCGGCTGCGATCATGGCGGCGTTGTCGGTGCACAGCGAAAGCGGTGGTACGAACAATCGCAGGCCAATCCGCTCGGCTTCCTCTTTGAGTCGCGCGCGCAGTCGTGAATTGGCGGCCACGCCGCCCGAGATCGTAATATGGCGCACCCGCCGTTCCCGCGCTGCTCGTACCGTGCGTTCGATCAGCGAATCGACGACCGCCTCCTGGAACGATGCCGCGATGTCGGCTTTGGTCTGCTCGTATGTCGATGGGTCCAGCTTCTCCAGGTGCAACGACACCGCTGTCTTCAGCCCCGAGAACGAAAAGCGGTACGACTGGTCGTTGCGCATCGGTCTTGGAAAGTCGATGGCTGCGGGGTTGCCGTCTTTGGCCAGCTTGTCAACCAGGGCGCCTCCCGGATAGCCAAGTCCCATCAGTTTGGCGACCTTGTCGTATGCTTCCCCGGCGGCATCGTCGCGGGTCTGGCCCAGGATCTCATACTCACCGAACTCCAATACGTCGACGAGCATGGTATGTCCACCGGAGACGATCAGTGTGAGATGATGCTGATCGAGTTCGGGATGCGCCAGCAGGTTGGCGGCGAGGTGGCCTTCCATGTGGTTGACGCCGACGAACGGTTTGCCGGTGGCAAACGCCACGCCCTTGGCAAAGGTGAGACCGACGAGCAACGGGCCGACCAGCCCCGGCCCCATAGTAGCGGCGATCAGGTCGACGTTGTCGAGCGTGATGCCCGCTTTGTCGAGGGCCTCACGATAGATCGGTACAATGGTACGCAGGTGAGCGCGACTGGCAATTTCCGGAACGACGCCACCAAACTTCTCATGCTCAACCTGTGACAGGATGACATTCGACAGAATCTCACGTCCGTCCCGTACCACCGCGACGGCGGTTTCATCGCACGATGTCTCCACTCCCAGAATCAGCACGTCAGATCTACCTCACGACCACACGTATCTGGTTGACCGATACATCGCGCATGGTCAGCCCTGCCGGGAAGTCGACATTGAGCGGCAGCTTGGCGGTGGAGTCGATACCGGAGAAGTCGACCGATGCGGACAGGTCGGAAACATCGAGCCGTTCGATGTCGCCGGGCGGGCCAACCAATTCAACCCAAATGCGATCCGGGATGACATCCACTGCCTCGTCGGCCGGTCGATTGAAGACAACCACCGGGATATCTTCGAACCGCTTGATGGCGATGGCAACGACGGTGACAACGACGAAGGCCGTATCCGGGCGGACTTCAACATTATATATCGACGGCTGCCGGATCGGGACCTTAATGGTATCAGTATGATCAAGGCCGGTCAGGTCACGGTCCTGGGTGAGGACAGATTGCAGCTGATTCACCCGTGCCCGGGCGCCGATCACCGTCACAGCCGCCGGCGAATCGACGACAATACCGGTAACGGTATAACCTTCTGCCGCCTCGGCAGTGAGTCCCGGTTCGACCGGTACAATAGCGCTGTCGATATCGTCGATATTCAGGACCACGGTGGCCGGTGCGACCACCTTGTCGATGGTCAGGCCGACCTCCTGCTCGATAAACGACAGGTTGCCGCCGGTCAGGTTAATGATGTGCCGTCCCGGTGCAAACTGGGCGGCGGTCAGTCGCAATCCCTGGCGCTGCCATTTCTGTCTGAGCAGCCGTTTGCCCGATGCCGACACCACTATCCGTACCGAATCGGGCGGTTCCTGGGCCAGGGTCAGGGAGTCGTCGAGACCGATTTCATTGAGCGGCAGGGCAAGTTCATGGTCGTAGGTTCGCTCCGTCGCGACATGAACCCACAGCAGGAAGCCGAGCACGACGGCGAAGGCCTGGAGTATGAGGTTATCGAACTTAATATCCATGGTTGTTCCGGCGGGCCGCCGACCGGCAGCGGCAGTCACTGCCCATTCTAACTAATCGATGTCGCGGAATCAACGGTTTAGACAGGTGGTCAATCGACACGGCTGGGATTGTTCCACCAGAAGAGGGTCAGGCCGTCCTGCGTACCCACCCAGATGTAGTCGCCGAACAGGTCGAGGCTGAAGGCGATGTTCGACGCCAGGCCGTCGTCGACCGTGAAGGTCCGCTCAATCACCGGATCGGCGGTGTGGAAGATGATGGTCAGGCCGGCGTCGGACGCCACCGCGCAGATGGTGTCGTTGGCTGCGATCGCATTCGCCTGGGCCCGCGGAAAGACCTGGCTGTATGGCGTCGTCTCGCCGGATTCAACGTTCAGCCGCAGCACTCCGCTGCCGCTCAGCAGCCACAAATGGTCACCCGCACGGTCGAGGCTGTAAACGCCGCCAAACAGGACCAGGGTCGGATCATGGAACTGCTGCAGCTCACCGCTCCTGGTCTTCAGCCGATAGGCGCCGCCCGACGATGCAATCCAGATATCATCGCCGACCTGTTCGAAGTCGTAGACCTGCCGATTGACAAACTGCTCCGGCCACAGGAACTGGGCCGTATCCCCTTCGCGCGTCAGCAACGACAGACCGTCCGCAGTGCCGACGAAGATGGAATCACCCGTCGCCAGTATCGACAGGACATTGTCGTCGGTCAAACCGTTGCGACGGCTGATTCGCCCGGCGAACATCTTGGTTTCGAAGTTGTAGCGATACATCCCGAGCGGCGTGCCGATCAACAAATATTCGCCGGCATATTCAAGACAGTTGATATCGGTGCGGGGGAAATCGTTGGTGACACCGCTTTCGATATAGTCGAAGGTGTTATCTTCGTAATTGAAAACGCTGACCCCGGTACGATATTCATCGAAATAGGCGCCGCCAATGTAGTAGAGGCCGTCCACCTCTTCGATCGCATTGACCCGGTTCTGCAGCAGGCCGTACGGGAGCACACTGACAAACTTCGAGGTAGCGTTGGCTTTCAGCGGGCCGAACCCCCAGGTGCCCATCCACAGGTTACCCTCACCGTCGTTGATGACATCGGTGATCTCGAAGCGACGGCTGTGAGGATCGATCAACAAACCATCGTCAGAGTAATTGAAACCGTGCGGTGGCAGCAGCGTGCGGGGTGGTGAAATGTGGGAAATGTCGTTCTCCACCTCCGGCAGATCGGTGAGCGTATACCAGCGATCGAGAAACGAGTTGTATTCGTACATGCCGAGCGGGGTGTCGACATAGAGTCGCTTGTCAAAACGATCGACCCATATCGATCGAATCTCCTCGTCCGGCGGACCATAGGTGCCGGTCAAGGGATCGAGCCATTGCTTCTTTATCTTATCGTATCGCAGGATACCTTCAGTTGTGGCGTAGTAGACGTACGACATCGACGAAGTGACACGATTGATGAAACCGAAGTCGGCCCAGGTGACAGCCTGTCCGGTCAAGTCAACGGCGCCGGTCGCTCCCGCCAGGATCGTGAGCAGCAAGACGACACCCATGATGGGCCGCGACCTCACCGAGCCAGTCCTTTCAGGGCGTCAATGGCCGCCTGCACCATGACGGTCGTTCCGATGGGCAGGGCATCTTCGTCGGCAATAAATTGCGGCGAATGCCACGACTTGTCGGCGCCGATCCCGGTGTTGCGAATACCGACGCGGAACATGGCACCGCGCGTTTTTTCAAGGTAGCAGGCGAAATCCTCACCGCCGAGCACCTGGTCGGTCGTTGCCACTTTATCCCGCCCCAGCACTTTTTCGGCCGCTGCTTCGATGATGCGGTTGGCCTTGGCGTCATTGACGACGACCGGGTAGTCGGAGATGAATGAAATGTCCACTTTGGCGCCGCGGGCTTTGGCGACATTGGTAACGGTGCGTTTGATTGCTTTCGGCAGCTTCTTGCGGGCCTCCGCCGAGAGGGTTCGGGCGGTGCCGGTCAATTCAACCCGATCGCAGATGACGTTCCGGGCGGTGCCGCCCTCGATTTTACCGAAGGTAATGGCGACCGGGGCGATTGGATCCATCTCGCGCGATACTACTTTCTGGAGCGACTCGATGATCTCGGCGGCGGTGACGATGGCGTCGACGGCGTTCTGCGGTCGGGCGGCATGGCCGCCGACACCGTGGACGACAATATCGAAATCCATCACAGAGCCCATCGTGGCGCCGTCGCGGGTCGAAATTCTGCCGGTCGGCAGGTGCGGGTCGACATGCAGGCCGAAGATCATCGACACCCCATCCAGGGCGCCCCGCTTGATGAATTCGCGGGCGCCGCCGGGCGGCATCTCTTCGGCCGGCTGGAACAAGAATCGGATGGTGCCGGCAAATTCCTTGCGGAGCCGGGAAAGCACGGAGGCGGTGCCCAGAATCGTGGCCATGTGCATGTCATGACCGCAGGCATGCATGCGACCGTCGTACTTCGACTTGAACGGCAGGTCGGTGTGCTCAAGGATTGGCAGGGCATCAATATCGGTTCTCACCGCCACCATCTGCTTTGAACTACCCGACGCTCCCACCAGGTCGGCGGCAAAGCCGGTCGGCATTTCTAAGGTGTTTACCTTCAGACCGATCTTCTTCGCCCGCTCCTGGAGGTACTTTGTCGTCTCGTACTCTTCGTCGGACAGTTCCGGATGCTGATGGAGATGCCGGCGCCAGGCGATTTGGTCGGCGTGCAGGCTCCGGGCATGGTCGAGTATCTGTCGGGAAAGTGCACTGTCGTCAGTCATTAATGTGCTCCGCGTTTGCCTTTTGTTGCGGGCGTCGCCGATGTCCCTGATTGGAATTCCGACCCTTCTCGACTCGCCGTTTGTACTTATTGACAAACAAGTGAGCAAGGCGTAAGGGTTCCGGCTGACGGTACCCGCGCAAACAGCGGACGACCACATCCTGGCTTTGTTCAAGGGAATAAAGGAAGCCGGGGGAGATGAAGATCGGTTTTACATTATCTTTCGAGCGATAGGCGATGCCAACCTGGCGTTCTCGCACAAAAATCGGTTGTGAGCTGCCTTTGGGGTCGCCCACCGGACGGTAATTCCCGGCCAGAATCCGCCGGGCACAGCCGATCGACGGCATATCAAAGGCCAGGCCGATTAATGAGGCGATGCCGCACTGCCGTGGATGGGCCAGCCCATGACCGTGTACCAGCAGCACATCCGCCTCGGTTTCCAGTTTCTGCAGCGCCCGGAGCATGACCGGGCCCTCGCGGAAATAAGCCAGTCCCGGCACATACGGAAATTCGACCGGCAGTTGATAGTAGGCGCGCTCGATCGGTTCCAGTTCGGGAAAACTGACCACCACGGCAGCGGCGTAGATAGTGTCACCACCCGCGCCGTAGGCCGTCTCTACCGCCGCAATGCGCTGCGGCTCGGGAATTTCCCGATTGCCGCCCTGGCTTAGTTGCGCGAACAGATCCTTCTGGATGTCAAACGCCTCGGCTTTGTCCACCGGCCAATTGTGGTTTATCTGGTATTGCACTGGTTCAGCGTTTCTGTGTTGGGTCGTATATGTTCGTTTCAGACACGATCAGCAGTTGTATCGTCGTACGTTAGCCCACCCGGTAAGCCGACCTTCTACCGTTAATTACGAATGAGCGGGCCGATTTGTCAAGCCGATGCACATCACCGATTGTCAACCAAACGAAAGCGAAAAAAGCCTCGATTTTCATGCACCGGCACTTCCCTGGGGATTTCATCGACAGTCAGCCATGGGTCATTCCGATCGTGTGTGAAGTAGGGGATGTGCGGTTCGCACGGTTCGGCGCAGCCGGTGGCCACGGCGAAGAGACGGTCGCCGTTGTCGCGCACCAGCATGTACATGATGATCAGGACAACCGCATCCTGCGACTCATTATCCCACGACAGGTACAGATCCCCCGGCTTTACCTCACTTTCCGGGATGGCGACACAGTTGTCGGCCAGCGATGCACAATTGGTCATTTCCATCGACCGCTTGAGCATGCTGATATACTCGCCGTGGGTCGCGGTACGCTCTTCGGATTTCTTAAAGATGACTTCGCCAAGGGCATTGAAGGCGTACTGACCGTTGAGCCACTTCTCAAACGTAATGCGTTCACCGGCTCTGGGGATGATGAGCATGTCATTGGTGCGACCGCGCTGCAGGAAGTATTCGCCGAGCAGGCGCAAGGGTATGGCGGCCGGATTCAAATGTCTGCCTCGATCGGGGAAGTACAGCACGCGGGATATCTCATTCGGTTCGGCGACACGTTTCGACTTCCAGTCGGCCACCGGTTTGAAGCGGTGCCACAGGGGAAAGTGCGATATCCAGAACGACCAGTCGGACAGCGTGGCGGAGTCGGGTCGAGCGTAGCCGTCGGGGATGGCAAGCTCCGACTCCAGGGTGTACAGGGTATCGGGCGGCACCGACGGATAGTTGTCGAGGTACCATTGATGCCGATCCCAGAAGTCGGAGTCGGTCTGTGCATTCGCGCAGGTGGAAATCAGAAGCAATGTTGCCAGCGCTGCAGCGGCAAGTTTCATGCAGTCATCTCCTCCCAGAGCCGGTAGGCTCGGCGGACATGGGGAATGGTGATCGAGCCGCCCACAACCAGACCAATCGACATCACCTCGTCAAACTCCTCACCGCTCACCCGGTTTTCTTTGGCCCGGATGACATGGTAAGAAATACAGTCATCGCAGCGCAGCACCAGCGAGGCCACCAGGCCCAGCAGCTCCTTGGTCTTGCCGTCGAGGGCGCCGTCGCGATAGACTGCCGAATCGAGACCGAAGAAGCGCTTGATATCGAGATTGTCGCGCTTGAGAATGATCTCGTTGAGGGCCTCGCGCTCTTTTCTGAACTGTTCTACTCGGTCGGTCATGATTTTCTCCAATCTTTTGTGACCGAAAGTAGGCGGTCGACCGCGTCGGGGCAAACTTAAATGTTGATACGGCGCTTTCAGAATCGTCGCGGAAAGCGCATGTAAGCGGGGAGATCGGTTTCGTGGACATGCTGCGGGTAACCGTAGCCGTACGGATCGGCCAGCGGTTTCACAACCCGCGTCACGCCGGCTACCTTCCAGCCGTTATCGTGACGGAACAGCACGTAGGTGGTGGCCTGTGCCCTGACATCACGCGACAGCGCCAGGGTATCGGTGATGAATGACAGGCGAATGTAGCCCCGGGCGGTTTGAACGTCGCGCAGGCGGTCGGCCGAGAGAATCGGCCAGTCCCAGACCGCCCGGCGCAGGTATTCCGGCCTCGAAACCCGGAGCTTGCGGGCGTGCTTGTCGAGGCGGCCAAGGTAGGTGGCGTCGATCGACGGCAGGGCCCGGTCGACATCGCCGGCCCGGATATCGTTGCGGGCAGTGTGGTAGCGCTTGACAAGATCATCAATGACCGGCGAGTGCCAGCCAAGCGGCTCGCCCTCCGGATGAACCGAGCAACCCGACAGTACAAGGGTTGCCAGGGAGCACTTGAATGCCCGCCAGACCAGCCGCCTGATCGGTATTTGGACAGAACCCGACATACTACATGTATCGGCAGATCGGTGGTCCAGGCTTTATGGGGTTTGCTAAGAGGCTGGTAGACAGGCGGTTGGTCGACTGTATGTGTTGCTCGTTCCGGTTGCTACGCCGAAACGGCTTGACGCAACACGCACCGTCATGTAGATTATAACCGGCATCAAAAAATATTCATTGGAAGTTTATAGCTATCTGCTTCGGCAGTACGCCGAAGGGGGAGGGCGATTTATGCGAACGTCACTATCTATCGGGCTGGTGGTCTCAGTGCTGCTGTCGATTGCTGTCGGCGTACAGGCACAGGAGACCTACGGCCACTTTTGGGTGAGCCAAACTGACGGTATTCATCCGGATGGTATCGGGCTTTATTGCGGCGATACGGTCATGTTTGAGATTTCGCTGGAGAACAACGACGATTTTCCAATGGCCGGTTTCGAGTTTCCGCTGCACCTCACACCGCAAGGGAGCGGCACTGTCAGCTACTCTCAGGTTGACTGGGTAGACCTGCCACAGATTTCATCATGGTTCGGGCTTTTTCAAGCAATCGATGTTTGCACTTCAGGGCCGGCCGATTCCTTCAGTGTTTCGGCGCAACGGATGATCGGTGGTATGCCGGCAGGGGCCTCTACCGGGCTTGTTCGGTACTATGTAATTGTGGATTGCGATGCAGTTGGCCAGACGGTCTGTTTCGATACGACCCATCATCGGTGTGGATGTAATCAGTGCCCGCTCCATGTCGTTCGAGGTACCTCGCCAGCTGAAGGCGCGCTACCTTCGTGGGAAGGTGGTGGCTGTTACGAAGTACGGCCGTGCTGCTACCAGAAACGCGGGGATGTCAACCAGGACGGCGCCATAGCGGACAATGTTGACCTTGCCTTCCTGGTGGACTATCTGTTCAATGACGGCTATGCGCCCGAATGCGATGAAGCGGCCGATTGGAACAACGATGGCGTGGCGGGTGACGGCCTCGATCTGGCCGCCCATGTCGATTATCACTGGAGTGGCACCGGCCCGCCGACACCTCCCGACTGCGGGGATTAATCGCTCAATACAAGCTATCAATTAATGCAAAACGGCCGCTCGTCAGTTTGACGGGCGGCCGTTGGTATTTACGCGTGATGGTCGCGGTTACGACGCTTCTTTGGTCTCGGTGCGTGTGATGATGCGCGGAATCTTGCCCTCGGTGATGGTTTCTTCCGTCACCACTACCTCGGCAGCGTCGGGTGTCGACGGAATCTGGTACATGACGTCGAGCATCGCCTTTTCGAAGATCGAGCGCAGCGCTCGGGCGCCGGTCTTGCGCTCCATGGCGACCTTGACCGCCGCCTGCAGCGCCCCTGGCTCGAAGCGCAGGCGGACACCGTCAAGTTCGAACAGTTTGTTGTACTGCTTGACGATGGCGTTGCGCGGTTCGGTGAGAATCGTCATCAGCGCCTTCTCATCGAGCGCCGAAAGCGGTGCCACCACCGGCAGACGTCCGACCAGCTCCGGAATCAGCCCGTAGTCCATCAGGTCGCCGGGCATGGCGTGGCGGAGGATATCGGGATTCTTGTAACTGACCGATCTTTTCTCGGCCTCGAAACCAACCGTCTTCTTGCCGATCCGCTTGGCAATCAGCTTCTCCAAACCATCGAAAGCACCGCCGCAGATGAACAGGATGTTCGAGGTGTCGATCTGCACGAACGCCTGCTCCGGATGTTTACGTCCACCCTTCGGCGGAATATTGGCGACCGTGCCTTCAAGAATCTTCAGTAATCCCTGCTGTACACCTTCACCGGAAACGTCGCGGGTAATCGACGGGTTGCCGTCCTTGCGAGAAATCTTGTCGATCTCGTCGATATAGATGATGCCGCGCTCAGTCTTCTGCGGGTTGAAGTCGGCCGCCTGGTAAAGACGGACGAGGATGTTTTCGACATCCTCACCGACATAACCGGCTTCGGTCAGCACGGTGGCATCGGCGATGGTGAACGGCACCTGCAGGTACTTGGCCAAAGACCGCGCGATGAGGGTCTTGCCGGTACCGGTAGGGCCGATCATGAGGATATTCGACTTTTCGAGTTCGACCTCTTCGTTCTGTTTACCCAGGCCGCCGATGCGCCGCTTGGCCCTCACGTTGATGCGTTTGTAATGATTGTAGACGGCTACGGCGACCGTTTTCTTGGCTTCTTCCTGTCCGATCACGTACTGGTCGAGGAAATCCTTGATTTCCGACGGAGTGGGCAGGCTCTGTATTTCCTGCGGCTGTTCTTCGTCAGGCACCGAGCGCAACAGGTCGTTGCACAGTTCGACGCAGTCGTTGCAGATGAACGACTCATAGCCGGAGAACAGGCGTTTTACCTGTCCCGCCGACTTGCCGCAGAAGGAACAGCGGTGGGGTCTGCGAATATTGGAATTGTCGTCAGCCATAATAACCGTCGCTTTGCTTAAATCTCACTATCTTCCTATGAACCGATTGCGGGTTATTCTTCCACGACTTTGCGTTCGTCGCCATACACTTTGTCGATGATGCCGTAGTCGAGCGACTCTTCGGCCGACATGAAGAAGTTGCGATCGGTATCCTTTTCAATTCTCTCGAGTTTCTGCCCGGTGTGCTTCACCAGCAGATCGTTGAGTCGTTTCTTGGTCTTGGTGAATTCTTCGGTCATAATCACGATGTCGGAAACCTGGCCCTGGGTGCCGGCGAGCGGCTGGTGGATCATCACCCGGCTGTTCGGCAGGGCGGCCCGTTTGCCGTTCTGGCCGGCCGCCAAAAGGAAGGCGCCCATCGAGGCGGCGATGCCCATGCAGGTGGTGGCGACGTCGGGTTTGATGAACTGCATCGTGTCATAAATCGCCATGCCGGAAGTCACCGAACCGCCGGGGCTGTTGATATACACAAAAATGTCCTTTTCCGGATCTTCCGCCTCGAGAAAGAGCATCTGGGCGATCACCAGGTTGGCGATGTTGTCGTCAATCGGCGAGCCGATAAAAATAATGCGATCCTTGAGAAGGCGGGAGAAAATGTCGTAAGCGCGTTCGCCCCGACCGGTCTGCTCGACCACCATCGGAACCAGGAAGTTGTGTTCTAATTGTTGATCCATGTTCACTTTCACTTCTATCTGATCAGTTGTCCGTTCCTAATCACCGGTCATTACAGTCTAAGCATCTTTCGTTTCAACTTTGGCCTGCTCGGTCAGAAAATCAAGCACTTTGTCTTCCAGCAGCGACTCGCGCATCTGGGTGGCCTGGCCCGATTGTGCAAGCGCCTGGCGCGCCTGCTCTTCCGACATATTATAGTTGTCGGCAAATCGCTTGATCACTTTGTCGATATCGGACGGTCCGACCTCGATTTTCTCCTGCTCGGCCAGTTCGTGCATGATGATATTCCAGCGAATCCCCCGTTCACCGACACCTCGATACTGGGCGCGGATGTCGTCCTCTGTCGCCTCCGGGTTTTCCTGCTGAACATCTTTGACCACCCGTGACAGGTAATCCTGCAGCATAGCCTCGGGAACCGGGATCGAGTTTTGATCGATCATCTGGGTGATCAGATCGTTCTTAGCGCCGCGATCCTGCTCCTGCTTCTTCTGGTTCTCGATGTCGGCACGAATCTTCTGGCGCAGCTCCAGCATGGTTTCGGCCATGCCGGTCTGTTTCGCGAGGACGTCGTTCAATTCCGGTACGATGCGCTCGACTACTTCTTTCACGGCCACCTTGTAGGTAATCTCGGAGCCGGCAAACGTCTGGTCCGGGTAATCGTCGTCGTACTTCACCGTGATCTCGGTCTCGTCTCCGGCCTGCTTGCCGGGCAGGTTTTCCTTGAATGCGGGCAGCGTGACGGGGTTGCTCAGATCGATGCGGGAGCCGGGGAATTCACTTTCGGCGATGGCATTCTTTGAGTCGGCGACCTTGGTCAGGTCGGCCACGACGACATCCTTTTCGCCGGCCGGACGGGTGACTGTCCGTTCCTCGGCGAACCGCTGCTTCAGATGGTCGGTGTACTGGTTCACCTCGTCGTCGGTCACCTCGATCGGCTCGCGGCTGATCTTCAGGTCGGTGTACTCGATCTTGCCAATTTCCGGGAAGACCTCGACGGTGGCGGTAAAGTTCATGTCACCGTCGTCGTTGAAATTGAACTCGGTGATGGTGGGGTAGGAGGCGACTTTGAGATCGTGTTCCCGGACCGCTTCGGTGTAGGATTCCTTGATCAGTTCTTCGGCGACGTCGGAACGCACCTTCTCGCCGTACGCTTTGCGGACAACGTCAAGCGGCGCCTTGCCTTTGCGAAATCCTTTGAGTTCGACATTCTTGCGGATGTCGGCGAATGCCGCCTCCATCCTGGCGTTGACTTTGTCCGCCTCGACGGCCACCGATACCTCGCGTTGCAGCCCGTCACCCTGTTTTATTTCCGCTTTCACCAATCTTATTCCTCCATATCCGATCTGGTGCTGTCTGTAACCGGTTACCGGCCGTAATTGTTCGTGACAAGCACCGCTGTTTGTCGTTGTGCACCAATGCGAAAGGGGGGACTCGAACCCCCACTCCAGAGGAACTGGATCCTAAATCCAGCGCGTCTACCAGTTCCGCCACTTTCGCATCGACGGTAATCTAACAAGTTAAGGCTCTTTAGGTTCGATGGCAAGGCAGATCGGCCCGGAATCACTCGCCGGGAGCCCGTCGAATGTTGGCCAGCGCCTCCAGCACGAGGTCGGCCTGGACCTGGTGACGGTTTAAAACGCGCGAGATGATCTCCATCGCCCCTTCGACCTCGGCCACGATCACCTCGTTGGCACCGGCCTCTTCGAGCACCCTGGTGTCCAGCTGGTAGCGGGTGCGCGCCAGGATATGAAGATTGGGCGCCACCTGGCGGGCGGCCTTGATCGCCCGTATGACCGCCTCCGGATCGTTCACTACCAAAATGAATTCCTTCGCATGGTGGGCATTGAGATGTTCGAGCACCTCGGGACTGGTGATATCGGCAAAGAAGATTGGCTCACCTTCGGACCGGGCTTTTCTGACATTATCAATATTCAGCTCTGCGATCAGGTAGGGAATTCCGGACTGCTTGAGGATGCGGCTCAGGTTGCGCCCGGCCAGGCCGTAGCCGCCGATGATAACGTGGTTACGGAACTCCACTCGTTCCTCGTCAATGTCCTCGGCCGTCGGCACCTTGATCCAGCGCCGTATGCCGGGCATCCGCCCCATCCCGGCCGCCAGATGCGGTCCGGCCATCAGGCCCAGCGGCGTCACCGCCATGGACAGGATCGCCACCGCCGTCAGGCTGTCGCCCAGCGCGCCGGTCAGGAGTTCTTCCTGCGCGGAAAGGGTGATCAGGATAAACGAAAACTCACCCACCTGAGCCAAACCGGCGGCCGAGCGGGTGCTGACGCCGGTGGGCAGCTTGAGCATAAGGCCGGTAACAAAAACGATGATGAACTTGCCGAGAATAATCGCGACCAGCAAACCGGCCACGGTACCAAAGCTCGACATGATAATGGTCGGGTCGAGAAGCATACCGACCGACACGAAGAAGATCGAGGTGAGCACTTCGCGAAACGGTATGAGGTCCGACATCGCCTGGTGGCGGTACTCGCCGCCGGCTACGACCATCCCGGCCAAAAATGCGCCCAGCGCCAGGCTGGTGCCGGCCTCGGCGGTCAGCCAGGCGGTACCGATGCAGATCAACAGCACGGTCATGATAAACAGGTGGCGCTGCCGGGTTTCGGCGATAATGTCCATCAGGCGCGGCACCACGTAGCGCGATGCGACCAGCACGCCGAGCACGATCAGGGCGGCACGACCGAGCGACCATGCGACCGTGGTGAGGTCGGCTGTGACATCGGACAGGAGCGGAATGATCAGGATCATCGGCACCACGCACAGATCCTGAAAAACGAGAATACCGAGGGTGAAGCGGCCGTGGGGGGCATCGACCTCGCCCCGCTGCTGCAGCGCCTTGAGGACGATGGCCGTACTCGAAATCGAGATGACGAAACCGATAATGAGCGAGGTTGCGGCCGGCAGCCCGAACATCTGGGCGATAAGGTACGATACGGCGATGCTCAGTCCGACCTGAATGGTACCGCCGACAAGAATCGGCTTCCACAAGCGCCGCAGCCGATCCAGCGACAACTCCAGGCCGATCCCGAACAACAGCAGCACCACGCCCACCTCGGCGAGCAACTGTACCTGTTCGATCTGGCTGATCCAACCAAGGCCGTTCGGTCCGGCCAGTACGCCGGCCAGGATGAAACCGGCAATGGGCGGCAGCTTGAGTCGTGAAAAGAGCGCCACGATCACCACGGCCAGGGCCATGATCAGCGAAAGATCCTGTAGAATGCGAAAGTCGTGCATTTGTCTGTCCCGGAATATTTAGCGAACAGTATACACAATGACACCGTTACAAGTAAATACAGAAAGTGCATAAAACAACGATACCGCCGGACTTGATTTTGCTCCCCCGGCATCGTAACGTGTGGTCAGCACGTCCACGCCCAAGGGGCGCGCCGTGTTTCGCGACTGCAAATATGTCGCCCACGATCACGGCACCGCACGACAAGATAATCACTCCGTATCCTGTGAACGCTGTACCGGAAGGGAGGCAGCTTGATTTCGGACGGAAGACTCCGGGTTACAATTGAAAACGTACAACCACAGGTGGCCGACAGCGACTTTCCCGTCAAACGCTCGGTAGGTGAACCGATCGTCGTGCAGGCGGACGTGTTTGCCGACGGTCATGATCGCATCTCGGCCAACCTTCTTTACCGTGCCCCGGGCGAGAAGGACTGGCGGCGCTCGGTCATGTACCCGCTCGGCAACGATTTGTGGGAGGGTACTGTTCTGCTGGAGAGCGGCGGGGAGCATTATTTTACCGTTGAAGGCTACGTTAACAAATTCCGCACCTGGCAAGCCGACTTCAAGAAGAAGTATGATGCCGGCCAGAATGTCGCCGTCGACCTGCAGGTTGGCGTGCAGTTGATTAATGATGCGGTCGATCGCGCAACTGATGATGACGCGGCCAAACTCAAGAAGGCCGCGGCCGCGCTCGACACCAGGGAGCTGAACGACGACACCATCGAACTGGCGCTGTCTTCGAAGCTTGCCGACATGGTCGAGGCCAACCGGGATCACAGCCTGACGACGCGATATGAGAAGGAAATTACGGTCAATGTCGAGCGCGAGCGCGCCCGTTTCTCTTCCTGGTACGAGTTTTTCCCGCGATCCTTCGGCAATGCGCCGGGGAAGCATGCGACCCTGAAAGACTGTGAAGCGCTGTTGCCGCGCATCGCCGGGATGGGTTTCAACGTCGTCTACCTGCCGCCGATTCATCCGATCGGGACGACCAATCGCAAGGGCAAGAACAATGCGACGACCGCCGAACCGGGCGACGTCGGCAGCCCCTGGGCAATCGGCGCCAGGGCAGGTGGTCACAAGGCGGTCCACCCCGATCTCGGCACGCTGGACGATTTCGACCACTTTGTCGGCGCCGCGCGTGAACTCGGCCTTGAGGTCGCGCTCGATATTGCCTTCCAGTGTTCGCCCGACCATCCGTACGTGAAGGAGCATCCCGACTGGTTTATCTGGCGCCCCGACGGCAGCATCCAGTACGCTGAGAATCCGCCCAAGAAGTATGAGGATGTGGTGCCGTTCAATTTTGAAACCGACGACTGGCAGGCGATGTGGGAGGAACTGACCAGCGTGATCATGCACTGGGCCGATCACGGTGTTACCGTTTTCCGTATCGACAATCCCCATACCAAGCCGTTTGCATTCTGGGAGTATGCCATTGCGACGGTGCGTCGGACCTATCCGGAAGCGATTTTTCTGGCCGAGGCCTTCACCCGACCCAAGGTGATGAAGCGACTGGCCAAGGTTGGATTTCAGCAGTCGTACACCTATTTCACGTGGCGCAACTCCAAGTGGGAGTTGATGGATTACCTGGTTGATCTGTCGCAGGGCGAGGCGCGGGACTATTTCCGACCGAATTTCTGGCCGAACACGCCCGACATCCTGCCGGAATTCCTGCAATTCGGCGGGCGCCCGGCCTTTCTCATTCGCATGGCGCTGGCGGCGACGATGTCGTCCAACTGGGGAATCTATGGCCCGGCCTATGAGCTGTGTGTCCATAAAGCGGTCGCCGGCAAGGAAGAGTACCTCAATTCCGAAAAGTATGAGATCAAGGATTGGAATCTCAATGCGCCGGAGAGCATTACCGGTGAAATCACGACCATCAACCGAATCCGAAACGAAAACCCGGCGTTGCAGGCAACCAACAACATCCGGTTTCTCGACATCGACAACGATCACATGATTGCCTACGCCAAAATGAGCCCCGACCTGGAGAATTTCATTCTGGTGGTGGTTAATCTCGATCCGTTCCATGTCCAGTCGGGGTGGATAGGCATGCCGATCGATGATTTCGGTATACCCCGCGAACAGACATACATGGTGCACGATCTGGTCAGCGACGACCGCTACATCTGGCAGGGCGAAGAGAATTTCGTCGAACTCAACCCGCAGTTGCTGCCCTATCACGTTTTCAAGGTTTATCGTCGCATGCGCCGTGAGCACGACTTCGATTATTACATGTAACCGAGAGGAATTCGTACGACTATGCCTCGCAAAGGTCCAGTTATCGTTGATGATCCGCTGTGGTATAAGGATGCTGTCATCTATGAACTGCATATTAAGGCCTTCAAGGACAGCAATAACGACGGTATCGGTGACATCCAGGGTATCATCAGCCGTCTCGACTATCTCCAGAGCCTGGGGGTGACGGCGCTGTGGCTGCTGCCCTTCTATCCGTCGCCGTTGCGTGACGACGGCTACGACATCGCATCCTATACCG
The DNA here is from genome assembly GCA_964544635.1 of uncultured Ignavibacteriales bacterium. Lineage (GTDB taxonomy): Bacteria > Zixibacteria > MSB-5A5 > GN15 > FEB-12 > CAZJCK01. Next base: position 38,327 of record CAZJCK010000008.1, read on the forward strand.
AAATCCACCCGCAATACGGCACGCTGGCCGACTTCAAGGAGCTGCTCCGCGAGGCGCACCGGCGGGGCATTCGTGTCATCACCGAACTGGTCCTGAACCATACGTCGGATCAGCATCCGTGGTTCCAGAAGTCGCGACAGGCGAAGAAGGGCACCACCTGGCGCGACTTCTATGTCTGGAGCGACGACCCGGAGGTGTACTCCGACGCCCGCATCATCTTCAAGGACTTCGAGGATTCCAACTGGACGTGGGACCCGGTCGCGCAGGCGTATTACTGGCATCGCTTTTACTCGCACCAGCCGGACCTGAACTTCGAGAATCCCAAGGTACACAAGGCGATCTTCGACGTGCTTGACTTCTGGTTCGACATGGGGATCGACGGTTTGCGACTCGACGCCGTGCCGTACCTGTACGAGCGCGAGGATACCAATTGCGAAAATCTCGACGAAACCCACGACTTTCTCAAGAAGCTCCGCGCCCATATCGACAGGAAGTACAAGAACCGGATGATTCTGGCCGAGGCCAACCAGTGGTCGGAGGATGCGGTCGAGTATTTTGGCGACGGTGACGAGTGCAATATGGCGTTTAACTTCCCGGTCATGCCGCGCATGTTCATGGCGCTGCAGATGGAGGACCGCTACCCGATCATCGAGATCCTGGACCCGCCGCTGGAAATTCCCGATAACGCCCAGTGGGCCATCTTCCTGCGCAACCACGACGAACTCACGCTCGAGATGGTGACCGACGAAGAGCGCGATTACATGTATCGCATGTACGCCAAGGATCCGCGGGCCAAGATCAATCTCGGTATCAGACGTCGGCTCGCCCCGCTGCTGGGCAACAATCGCCGTCGCATCGAACTGATGAACGCCCTGTTGTTCTCGCTGCCGGGTACGCCGGTATTGTACTATGGCGACGAGATCGGTATGGGCGATAACTACTACCTGGGTGATCGCGACGGCGTGCGTACGCCGATGCAGTGGGCGCCCGATCGCAATGCCGGTTTCTCCAGGGCCAATCCGCATCGACTGTATCTCCCGGTGATTATCGATTCGGAGTATCATTACGAGGCGCTCAATGTCGAAACGCAGGACAACAATCCGTCGTCGCTGCTCTGGTGGATGCGTCGCGTCATCGCCATGCGAAAGAACTTCCAGGCATTCGGTCGCGGTACCTGCGAGTTCCTCTCGCCGGGTAACAACCGGGTACTGGCCTTTATCCGTCGGTATGAAGATGAAGCCATTCTCGTAGTCGTCAACCTGTCCCGTTTCTCCCAGTGCGTGGAACTCGAGCTGCCCCAATATGTCGATATGGTGCCGCGCGAGGTGTTCAGCCACAACGATTTCCCGCGCATCAAGGATGAACCGTACGTCGTTACGGTCGGGCCCCACGACTATTACTGGTTCCAGTTGCACCCGGCCGAGGATGCCGTGGAATTGCCTGAAGACCAGAAGTATCCGACCATAACGCTTCCGGAGATACAACTGGATTTCCTTGATTCGACCCTTCGCGAGCGGCTGGAACGATCGATTCTCCCCAAGTATCTGCGTCGCGCCCGCTGGTTCGGCAGCAAGGGGCGGCGGATTCGCGCCATCGAGTTCCGCGAAGCGGCCGAGCTTGGCGATGGCGACACACCACTGTGGCTGACGCTGTTCGATGTGACTTATAATGACGGTACGCCCGAAACCTATCAGTTGCCGCTCGGCGTGGCCGTCCGGGAACAGGCGATGAGCATTCGCGAAGACTCGCCCCAGGCCATTCTGGCCGAAGCAACGATCGGTGACGACGACACCGGCGTGGTCTACGACGGCAGCTACGACGAAACGTTGCACCGCATCCTGTTCAACCTGATCGAGAAGCGCAAGCGTCTCAAGGGACAGGCCGGGGCGTTTGTGGCGTCGCGCGGCCGAAAGTTCTCCGCCACCATCGGTGCTTCTCAACATGACCTGGATTCGCGCGCGCTGGGCGCCGAGCAGTCGAACACATCGATCCTGTTCGGACATACCGGTATCATGAAACTGTATCGAAAACTGGAGCGCGGAACCAATCCGGATGTCGAGATCGGCCGCCTGTTGTCCGAAAAGAAACGCTTTGAGTATACGCCGGCCTTCCTGGGCGCCATCGAGTATCGCAGCCGCTCGGGGGATGAGTCGTTTCACATCGGTTTGCTCCAGGAATTCGTCGAAAACCAGGGCGACTCCTGGTCGTTCGTGACCGACCATGTCTGGCTGTATCTTGAGGATGTGCTGTCGCGCCGACGCGAGATGCGCGAGGTTCCGGAATCGCTGCCGCTTCGCCTGCAGGACATCGACGCCTCGCAATACCAGCGGGTCCACGACCTGGTCGGAGAGTTCCACGCCAACATGTTCTCACTGCTGGGCGAGCGGACCGGCGAGATGCACCTGGCCCTGGCGTCGTCCGGCACCGGCATCGAATGGAAGCCGGAGCCGTTCTCGCTGTTGTACCAGCGCTCGGTCTACCAGACGATGCACAACCTCGTTCGACGGGTCGGCAAGACCCTGCAGTCGAATATCAACCGTATTCCGAAGGAAAATCGGGCCGACGCCACTGCGGTGCTCGACAGCCAGCCGGCCATCTACAACGCCTTCAAGCGTATTCTCGAGAAGAAATTCCCGGCCCACAAGATTCGTATCCACGGCGACTATCACCTCGGCCAGGTACTGTTTACCGGCAAGGACTTCCAGATCATCGACTTCGAGGGCGAACCGGCCCGGCCGATCAGCGAACGCCGTCTCAAGCGTTCGCCCCTGCGCGATGTCGCCGGCATGGTGCGGTCGTTCCACTACGCCATTTATACCGGTCTGTTCCGGCACCCGTCGGTGCGCCCCGAAGACCACGAATTCCTGTTGCCCTGGGTGCAGGGGTGGTATCATTATGCATCGTCGCTCTTTCTCGAGAAGTACCTCGAGACGGTCGACGGTGCGCCGTTTATTCCGCGGCGACGCGAGGATGCCAATATCCTGTTTGAGGCCTTCCTGCTTGAAAAGGCCGTGTACGAGCTCGGTTACGAGTTGAATAACCGCCCGGACTGGGCGGCCATTCCGCTGCGCGGCATTCTCGAAATCCTGCATTTGACCCGGGCCGAATAAGCGGACCGGCGCGCCGATTGCGCGAACAAAAAAACGCCCCGGGCTGTTGCAGGTGCTATACGGGACGGTCGGCCCACCGGTGATCGGCCCGACAGTACATAAAGCTACGGGCAAAGTGCCCGGTTGACGATACATGGAGGTTCTTTTGGTATGAAAGATCAAATCGGTGCAACCGCCGGCGCCATCTGGGATATTCTCCAGGATGTCGACAAGATGGCGATTTCTCAGCTCCCCAAGGCAGTGAAACAGAAGGAAGCAATTACCTACCAGGCGCTCGGCTGGCTCGCCCGCGAGAACAAGATCGAGTACGAGGCGCGTGGCAACAAGACGTATGTCCTTTTGAACAATCGCTGACTAACGGGGTCATTACTATCCAATATAACCAACGGAGCACCCGGCGTCGGACGGCGGCCGGTCAAACGGGGGTGACGGTGTGCGCATAGGCGCCTGGTGTGAAAGCGGCAACCAGACCGAATTTACCGTCTGGGCGCCCCGTGCCGACGCCCTGACAGTACACCTGCTCGAGCCCGATGATCGCATCATCGACATGGTGCCGCTGGAGTATGGCTACTGGCGGGTGACGGTTGACAATTGTGGCGCCGGCGCCCGCTACCGCCTCGCTCCCGGCAAGGGTGAGGAGCGGCCCGATCCGGCCTCGCACTTCCAGCCGGACGGAGTCCATGCCCCGTCCGCCGTCGTCGATCATGCCGCCTTCGAGTGGCATGACGACGCATGGAGCGGACTGCCGCTGGAGCAGTACGTCAAGTACGAACTGCACATCGGTACGTTTACGCCGGAGGGGACGTTCGACGCTGCGATCGGTCGGCTCGGTCAGCTCAGGGCGCTCGGTGTCAACACTCTGCAGATCATGCCGGTGGCCGCCTTCCCGGGCTCGCGCAACTGGGGGTACGACGGTGTGTATCCGTTTGCGGTGCAGGCGTCGTACGGCGGTCCCGACGGTTTGAAACGGCTGGTCGATGCGGCTCATCGCGAGGGTATGGCGGTAGTGCTCGATGTCGTCTACAATCACCTCGGCCCGGAAGGTAATTACCTGCACGAATTCGCGCCGTATTTCACGGAACGGTACCGCACCCCGTGGGGCTGGGCGATCAACTACGACGACGCCCACAGCGACCAGGTGCGCAACTATTTTGTCGAAAACGGATTATACTGGCTGCGGGAGTATCATATCGACGGTTTGCGTCTCGATGCTGTCCACGGCATCTTCGATCAAAGCGCCCACCCGTTTCTGCAACAACTGGCCGAGGTGGTCGACGACTTCTCGGGCCGCGACACCTGGCCGCGATACCTGATCGCCGAGAGCGACCTGAACGATTCACGCCTGATTCGTTCACGCGCCGTTGGCGGCTACGGACTGCACAGCCAGTGGTCGGACGACTTTCATCATTCGCTGCATACCCTGCTGACCGGCGAGGCCGAGGGATACTACCGCGACTTCGGTCGCATGGCCGATCTCGAAGCGTCGCTCCGGGAAGGCTATGTCTACAGCGGCCGGTACTCGCAGCACCGTGTTCGCTCTCACGGCAATTCGGCGGCCGGACTTTCAGGCGACAAGTTCGTCATTTCAACGCAGACCCACGACCAGGTGGGCAACCGAATGATGGGTGAACGCCTCACCTCGCTGGTGTCGTACGACGCGTTGAAGCTGGCGGCCGGGCTGATGTTGACGGCGCCCGCCATTCCGATGCTCTTCATGGGCGAAGAGTATGGCGAACCGGCGCCGTTTTTGTATTTTGTGAGCCACGGGGATGAAAACCTGGTGAAAGCGGTGCGCGAAGGGCGCAAAGAGGAGTTTGCGGCCTTCGGCTGGGAAGGTGAACCACCCGACCCGCAGAGCGAAGCCACGTTTAACGAATCGAAGCTGCACTGGGAATTGCGCGGCGACGGCAAGCACAAGGCATTACTCGAGCTGTACACTGAGTTGCTGCGCCTCCGCCGCAGCATTCCTGCCCTTGCCGACCTGAGTCGCGAAACCGTTGATGTCGGCAGCGACGAAAAGAAGCGCATCGTGTCGATGCGCCGCTGGTCGGGCAGCAGCTCAGTCTGGATCCTGGCCTCATTCAGCCAAGAGAAACAGTCGGTGACGGCTGCCACCGGCGAAGGGTCGTGGCAAAAACTCATCGATACGACCGACCAGCGCGAGCCCGGTACCGGCACTTCGCTGCCCGACACCGTCAAACCGGGAGAGGAACTGACGGTAGCGCCGCTCACGTTCGCCCTTTATCAGAGAAAGTCATCATGAATCGCTATATTTGTTTGCACGGTCACTTCTACCAGCCGCCGCGCGAAAACGCCTGGCTCGAGGAAGTGGAACAGCAGGACTCGGCATATCCGTACCACGACTGGAACTATCGCATCACGTCGGAATGCTACGCTCCCAACGCAGCCTCGCGGTTGCTCGATGCCGAACGTCGTATTATCGACATCGTAAACAACTACTCCAAGATCAGCTTCAACTTTGGCCCCACGCTGCTTTCATGGATGGAGCGCCACGAGCAGGAGGTGTACGAAGCGATCCTGGAAGCGGACAAGCAGAGCCGGGAGCATTTCAACGGTCATGGTTCGGCGTTTGCCCAGGTTTATAACCACATGATCATGCCGCTGGCTAACAGCCGCGACAAGCGTACCCAGGTAATCTGGGGCCTGCGTGATTTTGAGAAGCGTTTCAAGCGCAAGGCCGAGGGGATGTGGTTGTCGGAGACCGCCGTCGATACCGAGACACTGGAACTGCTCGTCGAGTTTGGCATCAAGTTTACGGTCCTGGCGCCGCGCCAGGCGCATCGGGTGCGCAAGATCGGCGAGGAGGAATGGCAGGAGGTGAACGACCAGGTCGATCCGAAGCGGGCCTACCGCTGCAACCTGCCGTCCGGAAAAAGCATTGCGCTGTTCTTTTACGACGGCCCGATCTCGCAGGATATCGCCTTCGGTGACCTGCTCTCCGACGGCGGCCGGTTTGCCGACCGTTTGACCGATGCCTTCGCCGACGACAACGACGAACCGCAACTGGTGCATGTTGCCACCGACGGCGAGACCTACGGCCACCATCACCGTTTCGGCGATATGGCCCTTGCCTACTGTCTGTACAACATCGAGGCGAACGAAGAAACCGAGATTACCATCTACGGCGACTATCTCGAGCGGTTCCCGCCGGAGTATGAGGTGGAGATCCACGAGAATTCGTCATGGAGTTGTGTTCACGGTGTTGAACGCTGGCGGTCCGCCTGTGGCTGCGCCATGCGCTCTGACTGGCAGCAGAACTGGCGCGCTCCCCTGCGCGGCGCCATGGACTGGCTGCGCGACAGCCTGCGTCTGATCTACGAAGAACACGGCGGCGAGTTGCTGACCGATCCGTGGGCGGCTCGCGACGACTACATCGAGGTGATACTCGACCGCTCCGATGAGTCGCTGCAGTCCTTCTTTGATACCTACAGTCGCAACGGTTCCGAGCCGGAACAACTGACGAAACGCCTCAAGTTGCTCGAGATGCAGCGCTACACCATGCTCATGTACACCAGCTGCGGCTGGTTTTTCGACGAGATTTCCGGCATCGAAACCATGCAGGTCATATTTTATGCCGCGCGGGCGATGCAATTGGCGCGCGAGGCGGTCGGCATTGACCTGGAGCCGGCCTTTATCCAGATTCTCGATCGCGCTCCCAGCAATATTCCGAAGCTCAAGACCGGGGCCGGGGCGTACCGTGAGCACGTCCAGCCGTCGGTGCTCGACCTCGAGCGCGTCGGCGCCCACTACGCCGTCCAGTCGCTCTTCGATCAATCGCACAACGGCGACAGCACGCGCCTGTACAGCTACGAAGCATCGAGCCTGGTTCATGATCGGTACGAAACGGGGCGGCAGGTGCTTGTCGTCGGCCGGGCGCGGTTGCGATCCCTGATTACTCGTGAAGAAGGCTCGGTTGCCTATGCCGTGCTGCACCTCGGTGAACAGAATCTTATCGGCAGTATTCAACCCGAGCTTGAAGCCGAACGACTCGACGACCTGCGCGAGAAAATCAGCAAGGCGTTTCACGACGGCAACATTGCGGATGTCGTGTCGCTGATGGACAAGGTCATGGAAGGCCACAGCTATTCGCTCTGGCACCTGTTCAAGGACGATCAACGGCGCATCCTCGACCAGATTATGACCGCCGCGCTGGAGGAGATCGAGCGATCCTTCCGCAGCGCCTATGAACGAAGCTTGCCTCTCATGAAAGCGAGTGACCAGATGCAGCTCCGCCTGCCGAGCGCGTTGTCGGCAACGGTGTCGTTTGTCATCAATACCGACCTGCGCCTCGCGCTGGAACAGGAGGAGCCGGAGCCGGTACGTCTGCATCACCTTGTCGACGAAGCCGAACGCTGGGAAATCGATGTCGATCGAACTACCCTCGGTTTCGTCGCCGGTCACCGGTGTAACGAGTTGATGGAAGCGTTCCAGGACGATCCTGACGATATCACGCTCCTGACCGCCCTTGACGGTATACTTGCGACCATGCAGCGACTGAGTGTCACGCTTGATGTCTGGCCGGTACAGAACATGTATTTCCTGATCGGCAAGAAATTGTACAGCGAACGCAGGAAGCAGGCGGAGTCGGGTGATGCCGATGCGCAGCGATGGGTCGAGCATTTCGAACGGCTTAGTGAATTCCTGCAAGTGAAACTGACATGACCCGCATACCGCTCGCAACATATCGTCTCCAGTTCACGCCGGAGTTTACGCTTGATGATGCGGCGTCGGTTGTCGATTACCTGTCAGACCTCGGCGTGGGCGATATCTATGCCTCGCCGATCTTCAAGGCCAAGAGAGCCAGTACCCACGGATACGACGTTGTCGACGCGACCGTCATCAACGACGAACTCGGTGGCGAGGCGGCCGCCCGACGCCTTGCTGATGCCCTGCGTTTGCGCAAGATGGGCTGGCTGCAGGACGTGGTGCCCAATCACATGGCCTTCGATTCCGACAACAGCATGCTCATGGATGTGCTCGAGAACGGACCCAACTCAGCCTTCGTGACGTTCTTCGACATCGACTGGGATCATGTGTACGAGAGTCTGCAGGGACGTTTGCTGGCGCCGTTCCTCGGCAGTTTCTACGGCGAGGCGATTGAAAACGGTGAGATCAGTATCGCGTATGACGAAAACGGTTTCAGTTGCAACTACTATGATATCCGTTTCCCCCTGAGAATCGAATCGTACACGACGCTCTTAAAGCACCGGCTCGAAGCACTGGAACAGCAGCTCGGGCCATACGACGAGCAATTTATCCGCTACATAGGGGTGGTGCATGCTTTCGACAGCCTGTCCGATAGCCGCGCCCCCACCCAACGGACCGACCAGGTGGGCCTGGCCAAGCGCATGTTGTGGGATATGTACATGAAAGACAGCGCGGTTACGGAACACATCGACCGGAGCATAGCCGACTTCAATGGCGAAAAGGGTAATCCCGCCAGCTTCGAACGTCTCGACCAGTTGCTTTCTGAACAGCACTTTCGCCTGGCGTTCTGGAAAGTTGCGACCGAGGAAATCAACTACCGTCGCTTCTTTACCATCAACCATCTCATCTCTTTGCGCGTCGAAGATGAAGTGGTCTTTACCCATACTCACAGCCTCATCAAGCGATTGATAGAAGATAATGTCTTTACGGGCTTGCGCATCGACCATATCGACGGCTTGAGCGATCCGGCCGAGTACCTCAACCGGCTGCGCGGCATGATCGGTGATGAACCGTACCTGGTCGTGGAGAAGATCCTTGAACCGGAAGAGCAACTGCCGGAGGATTGGCCCATTGCCGGCAGTACCGGGTACGACTTTCTCAATGATGTACTGCGCCTGCAGTGTGATTCCGGAAACGAACAGTTGTTCAGTCGCATCTATTCCAGGTTTGCCCGGCTGAACGAAGCGTATGATTCACTGGTCGCCGACAAGAAACGTCTGATCGTTCTCAAGCATATGGCCGGTAACATCGACAACCTGTCGCACGCTCTCAAAGGCATGTCGAGCCGCGACCGGCACGGCAACGACATTACGCTGTACGGCCTGCGTACGGCCCTGGTCGAGGTGATGGCTTACTTCCCGGTCTATCGAACCTACATTACGGCGACCGAATACAGTGATGCCGACAGGGAACATGTTCGCACGGCTATTGCCCGGGCTCGTCGCCACAATCCCGATCTTGTATACGAACTGGACTACCTCGAGGCGTTCCTTGTGCTTGAGCATCAGGACCTTACCGACGAAGCAGCGCGCCGCGAGGCGCTCGCATTCGTGACGCAGTTTCAGCAATTGACCGGGCCGCTCATGGCCAAGGGCTTCGAAGATACTACGCTGTATATCTATAACCGGCTCCTGGCGCTCAATGAAGTCGGCGGCAGTCCCAATCACTTCGGTGGTTCCATCGAGTCGTTTCACGACGTGATGGAGCAGCGGTCGCAGCGAATGCCCCAGGGGATGTTGACGACCGCAACTCATGATACCAAGCGGGGCGAGGATGTCCGTGCCCGGCTGACGGTACTCAGTGAGATCCCGGAGCGCTGGGAAGAGATGATCACGACATGGCGGAAGCTCAGCGGTCGCAAGACTGTTGTCGATGGCGCGTCGGCGCCTGATCGTAACGACGAGTACTTTCTGTACCAGACACTCATCGGCTCCTGGCCGTTTGATCGGAGCGAACTGCCATCGTTTCGCGACCGGGTCAAGGAGTATGTCATCAAGGCGGTGCGCGAGGCGAAGGTCCATACCGCCTGGTTGAAGCCGGACGATCGGTACGAGAGTGCGTACCTCGAGTTTGTTGACAGGCTTCTTCACGACCACCCGGAGAATGAGTTCCTGCAGAGTCTCGAGTCGTTTGCCCGCGATATTTCCTGGTACGGCTGCATCAATTCGCTGGCGCAGGTGGCGATCAAGGCGACGGCTCCGGGTGTGCCCGACTTCTACCAGGGTTGCGAGCTGTGGGATTTGAGTATGGTCGATCCGGATAACCGGCGCCCCGTTGACTACGACCTGCGTCGCAACATGCTGGAGGAATTGCGACAACGCCTGGCAGACCGGCGTTCGCCGGCCAAGGAGCTTGCCTCCAAACTGACCGATGCCGGCAACAAGATGTTCGTCACCCACCAGGTGCTCGATTGCCGTGCCGATCATGCCGTTCTGTTTCAGGACGGCGGTTATATCCGCTTGATCGCCGACGGGCAGCGGGGGCAGTCGGTTGTTGCCTTTGCCCGCAGGCACGAATCGGAGTGGGCAATTACGGTTGTTCCGCGTTTACCGACGAGGCTTGCAACGGTTGGCGAACCACCGATCGGCGCCGACATCTGGAAAGATACCAAGATCACCCTGCCGGGCGATGCGCCGCGCATCCTGCGCAACCGTCTGACCGCTCAGACGTATGAGCACGGCGGCAGCCTTGCCCTCGGCGAGGTCCTGGCGGACTACCCGATAGCAGTTTTGACGGGAGAGACAAACAGTGACTAAACGCAGCAGTGGCGTGCTCCTTCACCTGACCTCGCTGCCGTCGGCATACGGCATCGGTGACATGGGACCGGAAGCACATCGTTTCATAGATTATCTGTCCGAGAGCGGTCAGCACCTCTGGCAGGTCCTGCCGCTCAACCCGACCAATGCAGCTCATGGCAACTCACCGTACAGCAGCTCCTCGGCCTTCGCCGGGAACATACTGTTGCTCAGCCCCCAGAAGCTGGTGGACGACGGTATTGTCACGGCCGACGACATCAGACCGATGGAGCAACTCCCCGACGAACGAGTTGCTTTTGATGCCGTCATCAGGCACAAGTTGCGGCTTGCCGACGCCGCCTGGGATTCCTTCCGGGACACAGGGGAGAGGAGCGAGTTTGACCAGTTCTGTGAAAGTCACGCATCGTGGCTCGACGACTTCGCGCTTTTTGTCGCCATCAAACGGCGTCACGATGGTGCGTCATGGATCGACTGGCCGGAAGAACTTCGCGATCGGCACCCCGAGGCGCTCGATTCAATCCGCAAGGAACTGGCGACACGCATCGAACGCGAGAAGTACCTGCAGTTCCTGTTCTTCAAACAATGGTCACAGTTGAAAGCATACGCCAACAGCAAGCATGTCCAGATCTTCGGTGACATTCCCATCTACGTCAACCTCGACAGCGCCGACACCTGGGCGAACAGTGAATACTTCAAGCTCGACGACAACAAGCAGCCGATTACGGTAGCCGGCGTGCCGCCGGACTATTTCAGCAAGACCGGCCAGTTGTGGGGCAACCCGGTATACGACTGGGATGCACTGGCGGCGGACGGGTATTCCTGGTGGGTGCGACGGATGCAGCACGTCCTGACGCTGTACAATATCGTTCGCATCGATCATTTTCGCGGACTCGTCGGCTACTGGGAAGTGCCGGCCGATCATGAAACGGCAGTGCACGGCGAGTGGGTCGAAGCGCCGTTTGACGATTTCTACACGACGCTCGAGGAGCATCTTAACGGCGCCAGCATCGTGGCCGAAGATCTCGGTACGATCACGGATGATGTAACGGAGGCCATGGCGCGACATGGCATTCCCGGTATGAAAATTCTGTTGTTCGCGTTTGGCGAAGACAACCCGGAGCACCCCTACCTGCCGGAAAACTACGACGAGGATTCGGTCGTCTACACCGGTACGCACGACAATAATACGGTGCGCGGCTGGTGGGCTGAGGAGACCGATGAAGAGATCCGCAGGCGCGTGGCCGAGTACCTCGAACGCGACCAGATCGATCCCGACGAACTACCGTGGGACGTCATACGCCTTGCTCTTGAATCGAAGTCGCGTCTGGCGATTGTACCGATGCAGGATCTGCTCGGGCTTGGCGCGGAGTCGCGGATGAATACGCCGGCGACAGCGTCGGGCAACTGGTCATGGCGACTGCTGCCGGGGAAGCTGACGCCGGAACTCAAGCAGCGCCTGCGTTCCCTGACAGAGTCAACCGCTCGACTGTAGATTCATTGCCCGCTTCGGGCGCGAGCCGCCCGGGCGTGCCACCGCAATCCCTCCAGTTCCGCAAGCGCCGCGGCGTCGGAGGCGACCTGACGGGCCTCGGATGATTCCGTCATCTCGAGCCAGGTTGGAAAGCGCAGGAAGTTCAGTACCGACAACCCGGCGGTATGCCGTGCTACTCCCGAGGTGGGAAGGACGTGGTTCGGTCCCGCGCCGTAATCTCCAAGCACCTCTGCAGAATGTTCACCGATGAACAGGCCGCCATAATCGGTTAGTCGCGTTATGACCTCGCTTGGTTGTTGCAGTGAGAGCTGAAGGTGCTCCGGCGCTATTCGGTTGCACACATCGGCGCCGGTCGCCAGGTCCGGTACGAGAACGGCAAAGCCGTTCGATAGAGCCGTCGTCGCCGTGTCATCGGGTGTCTCCTCGAGCAAACGCTTCAGTTGCGACTGAACCCCTTCGATCAAACGTTCGCTCGGTGTCACCAGTACCGGCAGGGCATCGGTATCGTGTTCTGCCTGAGCCAGGAGGTCGAGCGCGACCAACATCGGGTCGGCGCGGTCATCCGCCAGAACCACCAGTTCCGACGGCCCGGCGATCATGTCGATCGCTACCGGCCCCGACACCAGCTGCTTGGCTGCCGATACCCAGCGGTTGCCCGGACCGACGATGACGTCGCAACGGGGGACGTCTCCCAGCCCGTACGCCATGGCGCCGATCGCTTGGACGCCACCTGCGGCGAGGACGGCGTCGACCCCGGCGACAGCCGCCGCCGCCAGAGTTGCCGGCGACGGCTTCGGCGATGCAACCCAGACTGTACTGACACCTGCAACCCGGGCGGTCACGGCGGTCATCAGCACGGTGGACGGTAGCGGAAAGCGGCCGCCCGGAGCGTAGCAACCGGCGACCTCGACGGGCATGACACGATGGCCGGCGCGCCCGCCCGCGATAGGCGTGGTGAGGGTGCTTACCGAATTGCGCTGCGCTTCGGCGAAGCGACCGATCCGTGCGGCCGTTCGTTTCAGCAGATCCTGCTCTTCCGTAGACAGTTGTTGCAGCACTGCCTGCAGTTGCGACTGCTCTATGATGAGGGTATCGCCACTGGAGCAATCACCAAACTGTTCGGCGTATTCCCGCACCTTGCCGAAGCCGCCCGTTCGTACATCCTTGAGTATCATCGCAGACACTTCGAGGGTTGCTTCGTCCACCGGGTTGTATCGTGCATCCGGCAGTTCATCCGGACGAATCGTGCGCAGTATCGTATTGTCACTCTTCATCGTAGTCCTTACGCGGTTTTACGTTGCCCGGCCGCCGGGTCACCCGTCGGGCACGACGGGCCAGTTCCGCCTCGACATCCGCGAGGCTCCGGCCGGAACCAATAAGTCGCACCAGGGCGAAGTACATTACGTCGGCAGTCTCCCACACAACGTCATCAGCGCTCTCGGCGTCGATCAGTTCCTCGGTTTCCTCCCGCAGCTTGGCGGCGAGCATCGAGGGGTCGTCGAGCAAGCGACGGGTGTATGACCCGGCTGGCGCCCCTTCCAGTCGACGCGCCAGGGTGCGGGCAAGCGAGGCCAGGCCGGCGTCATTGCCCCAGCAGGTGCGGGTGTTGTGGTGGCAGAAACCGTCGCCAGACTGGCGGACGGTGAATCGCAGGGAGTCGCGATCGCAGTCCAGGGCGATGCCGAGCAACTCCTGTTCATGTCCCGACGATGCGCCTTTTACCCATAAACCGCGGCTGCGCGAATGATAGACACCTCGCTGCGTCGCCACGGCGCTCCGCAGACTCTCTTGACTGGAATACGCCAGGCCGAGGGCAATACCGTGCTCGTCGCACACGACGGTCGGCCACAAGCCGTCGGCCCGGTCGCTCACCAGCGGCGCCGCTATTGCGTCGGCAAGGTTCATACGCTCCGTATACAGCGCCATGCCGACCTGGGCATCGATCCCCAGGTGATCAAGCTGTGCTACCTCCTCGGTTGTCGACACGCCGCCGGCGATGGTCAAGGAGGCACTGCCGGCGATGTCTCGAAGTCGCCGTGCTTTGTCCATGTCGAACCCGGCCATGCGACCTTCCTTTTCAACGAACGTCACCAGGAAGCCGCCACACAGCTCGCGCAACTCTTCCATGCGTGCTTCGACCCGTTGACCGGTCCGCTCGGTCCAGCCTTTAACGACCACCTCACCTTCGCGGGCATCGAGGGCGACGATAGTGCGGTCTCGCGGGAGGTCGGCCAGCAGCTCGGGATCGGCAGCGGTGCCCAGTATAATTTGGGCAGCACCTTCATTGAGCCAGAACTCGGCACGTTCCCGGCTGCGGATGCCGCCGCCGACGCGACAATCGGCGGAGCGAACGAGCCGGCGTACGACATCGGTGTTGTCGCCGTTACCCAGCGCGGCATCGAGGTCAATAACCGCAATCTCGCCGGCCAGGCGGAACTTCCGTGCAATCGGCCGCGGATCACCGGCATCGAGTTCTTTCTTCTCGCCGCCGATCAGTTGCACCGCCGAACCGTTCATGAGGTCTATCGATGGAACGATCACAGCCGCACCTCCTTGCCATATTGTCGCAGCGTATTTTTAATATCACTCACCGTGTATTCTCCAAAGTGAAAGACCGAGGCTGCCAGCACGGCATCGGCGCCCGCGTCAACCGCCTCGACGAAGTGTTCAGGTTTGGCGGCGCCGCCCGACGCAATAATTGGCACCGACACGGCACGCGACATCAACCTGAGCAGCTCGAGATCATAGCCGGCCTTCGAGCCGTCGCGATCCCAACTGGTCAGCAGGATTTCACCGGCGCCGGCCTCAACTGCCTGTTGCGCCCAGTCGATTGCCGATCGGCCGGTACGTTCGGTCCCGGAGGTAATCACCACCTCCCAGCCGTCACCGGCACGGGCGGCGTCAAGCGCCAGCACCGTGCACTGCACCCCGAACTGCGTCGCCACTTGGGTCAGTAGCTTCGGGTTATGAAATGCTGCCGTGTTAATACCGACCTTGTCGGCGCCGGCTTCGAGCAGCGCGCCGGCATCGTCGAGCGTGCGCACGCCGCCACCGACCGACAACGGAATCGACAGTGCCGCTCGCACCGAGCGGATGGTCTCACGCTGGTGTGCCCGCCCCTCGGGCGTCGCGGCAACATCGAGTATGACGATCTCATCGGCGCCCTGTTGCTCATAGCGTGCGGCCAGCTCCGATGGTGACCCGGCTTCGCGCAGATTGGCGAACCGCACACCCTTGACCACCGTTCCATTCTTGCAGTCGAGGCAGGGGATGATTCGTACCGTTGTCATGACGCCTCCTGTTCGAGCCAGCGACGGATGGTACCCGCGCCATAGTCGCTCGACAGCTCGGGATGAAACTGACAGGCCAGCACACCGCCTCGCTCCATTCCTGCAACAAAAGGTCCGCCATACTCCGACCAGGCCACGGTCCAGCCGGCGGGGGCCTGGATCAGGCAATACGAGTTTGCAAAGTATGCATACCCGTTGGTCAGGAACGAAGCTGTGCCGTTGGTAGTCACGCTGTTCCACCCGAACTGGGGGATACGTGGCGCCCGGGCGAACCGGCGCACGGTGGCATCGACAATTCCAAGCCCCGCCACCCCGGGGCTTTCTTCGCTACCGCGGGCAAGCAACTGCAAGCCGACACAGACCGCGAAGGTAGGACGCGATTCGACAATGCGGCTACGTAACGCCTCTACCAGGTTCAATTCCGAGAGTCGTTTCATGGCGGCGCCGAAAGAACCAACCCCCGGCAGCACGACGTGACTTGCCAATCTGATGTCATCCGCGGATGCAACAAGCCGCGATTCGACATCGAGCCGGCGGAACGCCGCTGCTACCGAGGCAATGTTGGCCGCACCGGTAGGGATGATCACCAGGTCGCGCGGCATCACAACACTCCCTTGGTCGATGGATTGCTGCCGTCGCTTCGAATTGATACTGCCTGGCGCAACGCCAGCGCCAGCGCCTTGGCCGCGGCTTCGGCGCGGTGATGATCGTTGTCGCCACGCAAGACGTCGAGGTGAAGTGTAAACCGGCCGTTGATCGCCAGCGACTGGAAGAAGTGCGTGATGTTCTCGGTCGCCAGTGTACCGATCAACTCACGCATCAGGTTGAGCTGTACAAACGCGCCCGGTCGAGTCGCCAGGTCCACCACGCTGCGGGCGAGGGCCTCATCCAGCGGCGCATATGCGTGGCCGAACCGGGCAATGCCGCTGCGGTCGCCCAGCGCCTTGTCGAACGCCTGGCCCAGGCAGATGGCGCAGTCTTCGGCGGTGTGATGATCGTCAATCTCCAGGTCCCCTGTCGCCTTCAGGTGCAGATCGAAACCGGCATGGTGAGCCAGCGATTGAATGAGGTGATCGAGAAAACCAATACCGGTCGCGATCTCGATGTCCGCCCGCCCCTCAAGCGTGAGTTCGACGGTTATCGACGTTTCTTTCGTTGTGCGCTCGACTGTTGCAGTGCGTGGTGTGGTCATGGCAGAATCTCCGATATGTCGTTTACTGATGGCAACACTCGCCCGGTGCCGGCGGCAATCAAGCCAGCTGCTGTCTCTGAGTCAGCCGGTGCAACACCGACAGGTATGACACCGGCGCCACGGGCGGCCACCATATCGTCGGGCGTATCCCCCAGCAGCCAGGCTGTCACGACACCGAGCTGGTGAAGCGCGAGCTCTACCGGCGCCGGATCAGGTTTGATGGCGGCATCCTCCATGCACACGATTGCCGCAAACAGACTGGCCATACCATGCTGTTCAAGGAATCGCTCGGCATCACGTCGCGGCCTCCCCGTTACAACGCCAAGCTTGAATCTTTTGCCAAGTTGTTCGATGAGAGTGCGTTCCATGATAAGTGTTTCGTTCTGCCACAGGCCGGGCTGATCACTGCTGCCGTGGCAGATGCGCTCGAACGTGTCCTTCACGTCGTCGAACGATACTTCGAACCCGGCGTCACGAAGCAGCCGATGGGTAACCTCCCAATCGTTGTTGGCGTTCCCGCCCCGCTTGATTTGTTCGATCTGGCCGGGCGTCACATTGACACCAAACTCTCGTGCCGTTTCGATGATGGCGTGACGGTACGACTGCGAAACATCGGCCATGACACCATCCATGTCGAAGAGGATCGCCTCAGGACGCATCGCCGAGCGAAGCGCGTGAATCAGACGTTCAAACTCGACCTGCTTGCCCGGCAGCGTGATGCGCAGGTAACTGTCGAGGATAGGATGGCCGGGGAAACGTCGCACCGAAATTCCCAGGCCGATCAATCCCTGCCACACCCATTCGCTGTTCTTGAATCGGGCCATGACGAAGTTGGCCTGCGACGGTAACGGCTCGGCGCCAAGTCGCTCAAGCAAGGCCGTAAGTTCATCACGTTCCCTGCGCACTTGCTCGAGGTAGCCGGCGGCACCAGACGGCTGATCATCGAGCAGCGTCCGCGCTGCCGCCAGTGACAGATTCGATACCGGGTACGGATTGCCGGCCGTGCGCAAGAGCGCGATCATCTCCGAATGTCCCAGGGCATAGCCGACACGCAGTCCGGCCAGACCCCACGCCTTGGAGAGCGTCCGAAAGACCATTACATTGTCATACTCCAGGCCAACCTCGGTTAGCGGGTCATCGGCAAACTCCTCGTAGGCGCAATCCAGCAGGATCATGGCATGTGGCGCCGCCTCAGCGACAGCCCGTACATCGTCGGCCGACGCCGTCGCGCCGGTCGGATTGTTGGGCGATACTATACAGATCGCACTGACATGGTCGTCAATGCGACGGAGCACCTCTTGCGTCGGATAAGTTGGCGTCATCCACTCTATCTTATCGATCTCGGCGCCTATTAACATAGCGTAGTGTGAGAGCATCGGAAAGGTAGGGACGGGCAGCAGCAGCTTGCGCCCCGGCGCCAGTGCCACGGTGCAGGCGCGGTAGATGGCGTCATCGGCGCCTGCAGTCACGATCACCTGCTCGGTAGAGAGGCCCAGGCGCTTCGCGATCGTCGCTTCGAGTATCTTCGTCGACGGATACCGTCGCAGCAGTTCGCCATCGTTCAATGCCTCGACCAGCCCGGCCAATGCCGGTGGCTGCCCTTCGTTGCCGTCCAGATAGAGATCAATTGGCGTCGCCAGTCGCGGCACGGCATACGGTTTGAGCGATGCTACCCCGGGCGACGGCTGAAATGGGCGGTGTGGTTTCATCTTCATCTCTTACTTTCGTTTATGGAACGATCTGTCGAATCGGCGTGACCACAACGTCGGTGCCGCCGCGGGCTTTTATCTCGGGAATGACTGTCGGCAGCAGGTCACGCGGTACCGCCGCCTTGACGGCAAAGCCTTCGTTGCCATTCAGCGGTGAGACCGTCGGTTGCCGCATGCACGGCAGGACGTCGATGACATCACGAAGCTGAGCGGCCGCAACGTTGACCTCCACCATCACTCGCTGCCGCGCCTCCAGTACCGACTGTAACAGGAGCACCAGTCGATCACACATTTCCTTCTTTGCCGCGTTCTCGAGCGCTTTCGGGTTGGCATAGAGACGCGTCGACGATGCTGTCAGTCTGGCGACAATCTGCAAGCCGTTCGACCTCAGAGTGGCGCCGGTGGCAGTGACGTCGACTATGCAGTCGGCATCCTCCGGCGGGAAGACCTCGGTGGCGCCGTAAGATCGGACGAACGTAGCATCGAGCTTCTCCCGTTCGATCCAGTCGGCGGTCAGTCGCCGGTACTCGCTCGCCACCACGATGTGGCTGTTCGGCAGGGTCCCGCCTACCAGCAGATTGACCGGCGCCGCCGCCACCAGGTCGACCGGGTCGAGGCCGGTATCCAGAAGTTCCACCAGGTCGGCGCCCAGTTCCGCCACCCAGTCGGCCCCGGCGAAGCCGATGTCGCGCGAACCGACATGCAGCATCTCAACGATGTTCTGCGGCTTCAGAATTTTGGCTTCGATACCGGGATAGGATACCGACGGGCGGTAGCCGCGGACAGTTGTCCGTACATGGATACCGGCATCCGCCAGCAGGGAAAAGACCCCCTCCTGCATCCGTCCCTTGGGCAGGGCCAGTTGTACTACCGGTTGCGGGCGCTCTGTTGTCATTGCCGAACTCCTGTCTGTTCGGCCCCGGTCGGCATGCTTTCTGGGTAAGAAAAAACGCCGACCCGAAGGGCCGGCGTGGGTTGTTATCTTAGTCGCGGTTCAAGACAGACATCACCCATCGGCCCTGGAGGCCACGTGATGGTGATGATGATGGACGCGAATCGTTGTACTCATGGTTCTGTCTCTTATCCGGCGGCAATTTACACCGTTTTGGTGGAAATTGTCAACGGCCTTGTAACCGAAAACCCGCCCGTGAAGTTCACACCAAAATCGCCGGAGGTCAACATTCCTGCCGATTTTGAAGACTGCCGCCGCCAAGGTGCAGTCAAACAGTTGATTGTCAATACGTTAGTCTGACGGCACGAAATTTGAGGCATTGATAGGAGAGTTGTCGTGCCGGCGCCCTTGAGTCCTGCCTGCGACGTCTGCAGTGCGACCTCTCGGCCCGACGCGCATGAGCCAGCGTGAAGATAGTGCGCACGGCACGCGACCCTGGAAACCGGAACCGGCCGCACCGCATGTGTGTACATAAATAATGAATTTCAGGAGGTGTTTAATGACACAACGATCCCATAGAAAACGTAACTTTCGAACCAGTATTGTGACTATCCTCAGCCTGGCTGTATTCCTGGCTGTCGGCCTGAACCTGCCGGCCGATTCGCAGACCGAGGCCCCGGTATCCGTCCAGGACCGCGAGATCCGCACCCTGCGCGACCTCAACGACGCCTTTACCGATCTGGCGGCCGCAGCCAAGCCGACCGTGGTCACGGTCGCCACCACCCGCACCATTCATATGCGGGGCGGCGGTTCACCGTTTGCCAGTCCCTTCTTCGACTTCTTCTTTGGCCCAAATGGACCGAACAACCGGCAGCCGCGACAACGCGAATTTCAACAGCGCGGCCTCGGATCGGGCGTGATTGTCTCGGCCGACGGGTACATCCTGAGCAACAACCATGTAATTGCCGATGCCGACAGCATCTTTGTGCAGACTTTCTCCGGTGACCGCTACGAAGCAAAGATAATCGGCTCCGATCCCAAAACCGATATCGCCGTGCTCAAGATCGATGCCGACAACCTGCCGTACATCGAGCCGGGCAACAGCGAAGAGCTTGAAGTCGGTGAAATCGTCATCGCCGTCGGCAGCCCGATGAGCGAGAACCTGGCCTACACCGTAACACAGGGAATCGTCAGCGCCACCGGTCGCTCCAATGTCGGCCTCGCCGAATACGAAGACTTTATCCAGACCGATGCCGCCATCAACCCCGGCAACTCCGGCGGTCCGCTGATTAATCTCGACGGTGATCTCATTGGCATCAACACCGCTATCGCCTCCCGTACCGGCGGTTTCCAGGGAATCGGCTTTGCCGTACCAATCAACATGGCCAAGTATGTCATGAACTCGCTGATCGAAGAGGGCAAGGTGGTCCGCGGCTGGCTCGGCGTGTATATCCAGGAAGTCAATGAACAGCTCGCCAACGCCATGGGCCTGGATGAGGAATCGGGCGCCCTGATTGGTGAAGTTACCGACGACGGTCCGGCCGCCCGGGCCGGTGTCGAGCCAGGCGACCTTGTTATCGCCATGGACAATGAGACGATCGAAGACCCGACCGAATTGAAAAACCGCGTTGCCGCAACCGCGCCGGGGACGACCGTTGAGCTGACGGTCATTCGCGACGGCAACCGCCGCGCCATCGACGTTATCCTCGGCGAGTTACCGGGCGAAACCGGTGTGCTGGCGTCGGGTGGTCAGACCGAACAGCGGCTCAACTTCAATGTCGCGGAATTGACCGATGTCCTGGCGCGGCAATACGACATCGACCGTCGCCTGAGTGGCGTAGTCGTCACATCGGTGGCGGCCAACAGCAATGCCGCCCAGGCCGGCCTTCAGGAGGGGGACCTGATTCGTGCCGTCGATCGCCAGCGCGTTCAGTCGGTAAAGCAGTTTGAAATTGCCGTGGCCGACAAAGAGAAAGGCGACACCATCCTGCTGCGAATCCACCGGCAGGGCGGCGGTTTCTACATCGCTTTCACGCTCTAACGACCACGGCCGTTGACCGCGACCACAAAATTGCATACACTAAACACGATCCGGCGTCGCTCTAAACCGCGGCGCCGGTTCCATGTAACAGTAAGTTTGAATGCATAAGGAGAGCCTGGGAGACGGGGCACTATGACCGTACAAACCAAACAGTTCAAGACCGAGGTCAAACAGCTGCTCGACCTCGTGATTCATTCCCTTTATTCTAAAAAAGAAATCTTCCTGCGCGAACTGATCTCGAATGCCTCCGACGCTATCGATCGGCTGCGCTTCGAGTCGCTCACCAACAAGGACCTGCTGGGCGATGACACCGAGTTCAAGATCAAGCTCAGTATTGACAAGGACCGCAACATCCTGACCGTATCCGACAACGGTATCGGCATGACCGCCGACGAAGTCGAGAAGAACATTGGCACTATCGCCAACTCCGGCACCAAGGCGTTTTTGCAGACCCTCAAGCAGGCGCCCGACCGCGACAAGGCGGAATTCATCGGCCAGTTCGGCGTCGGCTTCTACGCCGCCTTTATGGTTGCCGAGAAGGTGACGGTCATCACCCGCCGCGCCGGTGCCGACGAGGCGGTGCGCTGGGAGTCATCCGGCGACGGCGAGTACACTATCGAAACGGCCGAGAAGCAGTCGCGCGGCACCGACATCATCCTCAACCTCAACGAAGATTCCAGGGAGTTATTGGAGGAATTCCGTATCCGCAATATCGTCAGCCAGTACTCCGACTACATTGCCTTCCCAATTGTCATGGATGTCACTCGCACGGAGGGTGAAGGGGATGATGCCAAAGAAGTGACGAAGGAAGAACGACTCAATTCGCAGAAGGCGATCTGGAAGAAGGCCAAGTCGGAGGTCAGCGACGACGAATACAAAGAGTTCTACAAGCATGTCGCCCACGACTTCGGCGATCCGCTTCACACCATCCACTTCCGCGCCGAAGGCACGCTCGAGTTTCAGGCATTGCTGTTCATACCGTCGCGGGCGCCCTTCGACCTGTATTGGCCGGAAGGACGGCGCGGTGTACAGTTGTATGTCCGCAACGTGTTCATCACCGACGATGCCGACAACCTGCTGCCGTCATGGCTGCGCTTCGTACGCGGCGTCGTCGATTCGTCCGATCTGCCGCTCAATGTCTCGCGCGAGATGCTCCAGGATGACGCCGTCATGCGCAGAATCAGCAAGAATCTCGTCAGCAAAATCCTCAATGAACTGGAAGACCTGAAGAAGACCAATCTCGACAAGTACCGTGAATTCTACGACGAGTTCGGCCCGGTGCTCAAGGAGGGCCTGCACACCGCCTACGATCGCCAGGAGCAACTCAGGGAACTGGTCCTGTTCTACAGCACGACGAGTGACGAGCGCCAGGTGTCGCTGGAGGAGTATGTCGGGAGGATGCCGGATGAACAGAAAGCGATCTACTACATCACCGGCGAATCACTCGACGCCGCCAGGAACTCGCCGCACCTCGAGGCATTTCGCAAGAAGGGCTTCGAAGTCCTGTTCATGATCGACCCGATCGACGAGTGGGCGGTGCAGGGCATTGGTAAGTACAAGGACAAACCGCTCGAAGCGGTGCATCGCGGCGATGTCGACCTTGCAACCGAGGAGGAGAAGGAACAGTCCAAAGCGGAACGCGAGGAATCGAAAAAAGAACTCGAGGGCCTGCTCGAATTCATCCAGGACAAACTCAAGGACGACATCAAGGAGGTGCGCATCTCCAGCCGCCTCACCGACTCACCGGTCTGCCTGGTGGCGGCACAAGACGGCCTCGACGCCAACATGGAGCGAATCATGCGCGCTATGAACCAGGAGGTACCGACCAGCAAGCGGATTCTCGAGATTAATCCGAAGCACCCGGTCATCGACAAGATGAAAAGTATTTTCGAATCCGATCGCAGCAGCCCAAAGCTCGGCGACTATATTGAGTTGTTGCATGACCAGGCGCTGTTGACCGAAGGTTCGAAGATAAAGAACCCGTCACGCTTCGCCAAACTCGTCAGCGACCTGATGGTATCGTCGAACT
>CAZJCK010000009.1:0-61109 GCA_964544635.1 uncultured Ignavibacteriales bacterium
TGGGGAACTTGTCCGGACGGAAGTGGGTGTTGAAGAAGTGGACGGTGAAGATGAAAGCCGTCGCCAGGAGCGCTTCGTCGGAGTGAATGATGGTGGCGACGTTGATCACCCAGCCCGGCAGGAAGAGGGTAAAGAATTCGGGGAACCAGAGCATGAGACCGGTCGTGCCGATGATGGCGACGCCCCAGAAGACGGCGAAGTAGTCAAATTTCTCCCAGTAGGTCCAGCGTCCATACTGCGGGCGCGGCCCCATGCCGATAAACCACTTCAAGGTACCCCAGGCCTCCTTGAGGTCGGTCACATTGGGCAGCATCGAGTCCTTGTGCAGCAGGAACTGCTTCCATGTTTTGCCCTGCTCGCGGCGTTCCTTGAACAGGTAGAAGATGTGCGTTATGAAATAGAAGAACGTCACCAGTGCGGCGAGACGGTGGATATAGCCGGTAGTCTCGAAGCCGCCCATGGCCTCGGCGATCCACTGGGCCCAGCCGAGGTAGCTGAATTTGAGCGCCATACCGGTAACGGCGAGCGACAGGAATGAAACGATGACGAGTACGTGGAGGCGTCGCTGGTACGGTTTAAAGCGCTGGTACATCTTCTCGCCGGCATGTTCCATGCGGAGTTTCTTGTGCTGCTTCATGGCCTGCCAGGAGCGGGGCAGCCAGAGGAGGGTGTGGACGCCGGCCACGGCAAGGGTGCCGAGCAGCAGGGTCGTCATGAACCAGAAGGTATAGAACAGGATCGGATAGCGGTCCTTGTCGTGGTGGGTGGCGTGCGTCAGGTAGCCGGCAAACTGACGGTGCGATCCTTCGTGACACTGGCCGCAGGTTTCAACGATGTTGTCGCGCGACAGCGCCGAGTTGATATTATCGGGCGGCAGGATGGTATGGGCGCCGTGACAGTCGTGGCAGCGGGCCGCGGCGTCGTAGCCGAGTTTCGAGACTTTACCGTGGAAAGTCTCGAAGTAGCTTTCGGTAACATCTTCGTGGCAACTGCCGCACTGCCGAATCATCTCCTCGCGAAATCCGTCAGCATCGGCACTGATAGCGGTGTGCGCATGGTGGCAGTTCTCGCAGGTTGGCAACGGATCCTCGGCATCGGGATTAAACTGCACGGAGTGGATACTCTGGGTGTATCGCTCGTAGATGCCGTTGTGGCAGGTGCCGCAGGTTTGCGAGATATTGTTGCGATTGACGCTTGAGGCTGAATCGGTGCGTGGTAGAATATTGTGCGAAGTATGACAGTCGGTGCACATCGCTGTCACGACGAGGCCCGATTCCTTCAGGCCGCGACCGTGAATCGACATCAGGTAGTTCTCGACATGGTGGTCATCCTCGCCGCGCCGTTCAGCCGCAACCTCGCCGTGGCGATGACATTCGCCGCAGAGATCGGGCACGTTGATCGGGAAGGTCGGCGACTGCTGGTCGGTGTGGCCTCGTATGTCGTGGGTACCGTGGCAGTCTTCACAGGTCGGGGCGTTGGGATCGCCGCGGTCGGCCAGCTGGCCGTGCATCGAGTTTTCGTATGTGGTGACCACTTCGGTGTGACAGACGCCGCAATCGACCTCCTGCACGACCGTGACACACGGCCGTTCATGTTGCGGCGACACGCCGGTGTGACACTGGGCGCAGGTCGCTTTGCCGCGATGGATGGAGTTCTTGAATTCGTCTTCGTCGACGAACAGCGAGACGGTTTCACCGTCACGCTGCATGGTGATATTGGGATCACTGTGGCAACGGAGACAGTCGGCGTTGGAGACGCCTTCGTCATAGAACACGCGGCGTATCTGGTGCGGCTCGTGGCAGTCGACACAGACCGGCACCTGGTTGGGCGCCTGCCCCCACAATTCACCCTGGATGATCTTGCGGTGCACCTGTTCAATGCGGGAATGGCACTGCTGGCAGGTCCGGGCGATGTTGGCGCTGTGGATCGATGATTTGGGATCATTGTGATCACGGATGTCGTGAGCGGAGTGACAGTCGACGCACACGGCGGTAACAGTCAGGCCCTGCCGCAGCAGGCCGTAACCGTGAATGGACATCGAATAGTTGGTGAAAATGCTGTCCTGCGGTATATCGCGCATACGACTGACCTCGGTGCCTTCCTTGTGGCACTGGCCGCACATGATCGGGATGTTGAACTTGGCGACGCGGGACTCTTCGGCCTCCGGTCCGACGATGTCGTGGTACCCGTGACAATCCCAGCACTGCGGCGCCAGTTCGTCGCCGCGTTCCACCGCCATACCGTGGAGCGAACCGGCATAGACCTCGGATACGTCGTCGTGGCACATTTCGCAGGGCACTGGTTCGAGATCTTCGGCATGCGGCCAGTCCTCGAAGTCGGCGAGGTCGATGTGACAGTCGATACATCCGAACTCACCGTGAACCGATTTGTCGAAAGCGGCTATGTCGACATAGGCCGAGACCTCATTGCCACGGATAACGGCGGTCAGGTCCGGATCCTCGTGGCACATCATGCAGTCTTCGTTGCCCTGGGCGGATGCTGGCGCCGCGCTCAGTATGAGCAGCGCCGGTGCGAGGAGCAGGAATAGTCTCCTGAGTTCGATCTTCATGGTCATCCGTTGCGATATGCCATCGGCCGCCTGCCTTCCCGGCCCGGCGACCGATGATGATTGGTGTTGCTAAAACCCGGTGTTCATGCTCAGTCGTTCTTCTTGTCTTCTCCGTCAGTGGTCGACGATGGGCGGGGACGGGCACCGGTCTGCAGGCTGGGATCCTTCGGATGTTCATGTCGCAGCATGTCGACCGGCATCTTACCGGTGTACCAGGAGGGATTGTTCGGGTAGACACCCGGATTGAACACCGTCGAATACATGTGCCAGACCAAAATCGCAAGCGTGGCCAGCCAGGCTTCATAGTAGTGGAATACCAGGAAGATGTCGAGGGCGCCCTTGGGGAACATCTGCACCGCAAGGTTATCGAACCAGAGGAGCAGGCCGGTGATAATCATTATGGCCGATCCCCACACCAGCGCCCAGTACTCTGCCTTCTCGACATAGCTGAAGCGACCGAACTGCGGCTTTTCCTTGCTGAGATTGAGGTTGTAACCGACCATCTGGAAGAATTCGGCAATGTCGGTCTTGGTCGGAATCATGTCGACGATGAACTGGCGGCCGCGACGGGTGGTCAGGTAGACGAGGTGCCAGACAACCGTGAACATGAAGATGACACCGGCAACGCGGTGTATGATGCCGCGGAGATCGGCGCCACCCTCCCAGCCGAACATCCACTGACTCCACCAGGCATTGTAGAAGCGGAGGGAGAAGCCGCTGATCACGAGGACGATGAAAGTGACCATGAGGAAGGTATGCTGCCAGACCTCGTTGGTCGTCATCCGTCGGATTTGCGGTTTCTTGTTGAGCTGGCGCATCTGTTTGAGCAGATCGATCAGCCAGTGGAAGACCATGATACCGATAACAACCGTTATCAGCACGATGTAGATGTCGGCGATAATGCCGGCCACCGGCGTTTGTGAAATACCGGGATCGCCATGGATCTGGGTGGCGGCCATTTCCGTAGAAATATTGGGGTGACAGCGGCCGCAGGTTTCATCGAGATTGGCCGGATGGATCGAGGAGGTCGAGTCACGGCTCGGCAAGACGCGGTGGGCGCCGTGGCAGGAGGCGCAGTTGGCCACCGTGACATCGCCGGCCATACTCTTCAGTCCGTGGTAACTGTCGACCCAGCTCTCCAGTCGTCCGGACGGCCGGCCATACTTTTCATTGAGACGGGCCGACTCATGGCAAGGGGAGCAGGTTGCCTCGGCCACGCGCGACGGACTGACACGGGAGGCCGGATCGTCCGGCGACACGATACCATGCTCGCCGTGACAGCCGGTGCAAACAGGCGCATCGACTTCGCCGCGTTCCACCATCTTGCCGTGGATGCCTTCCCAGTAATCCATTTCAACATTGTGGTGACACTTACCGCAGGTCTTCGGTATGTTGAAAAAATTGATCGCCGACTCGGGGTGGGCCGGAGAGAGTATGCGGTGTGCCGAGCCGCCGGTGGAGTGACAGTCGTTGCAGGTAGCAGCGAGGTATACGCCGCCGAGGGCGGCCGTACCGTGCACCGATGATTTGTACACATCAACCGACTTGCCGTACAGAATTTCGTGCTTCTCGGTCAGGTTGATGTCTTCGTGACAGCTGGCGCAGGTCGCCGGGACATTGGTTGGATTGACGCGCGAATTCTTGTTATCGGCGGGAAGAATGTCGTGGCGGCCGTGGCAATCGTAGCAGGTGGGAATGTCCTCGCCTTTGCCGGCTTCCAGGCGACCGTGGTACTGATATGTATCGGCAGCGTCGGAGTGACACATGCCGCATTCAACTTTGCTGACTGCTTCGTCATGGGGAAGTTCTTCAATACCGATGTGACAGTCGACACAGGCGAAATCGGCGTGGACCGATCCCTGGTGGGCTTCCAGGTACTCGCCTTCCGTCTCGATCTCGGAATCGACATGGCAGGCTAAACAGTTTTCGTTGTTGTACGGATCTTCTTCCTGCGCTGCCGCGAATGCCGGCAGGAAGAATGAAAAAAGCAGCGCTGTCAGAAGTGCCGTCAGGCCGGTCTTGACACCGACACCGATGCCCGTCCCCAAACTATCCACAGCCGTTCGCTGACTGCGGGCCTTGCCTATACCACCCATCATATACTCCTTGTCCAAGTCCGTGCCGTGCCCGGCCAGCTTACCTGACTGTAAACTTGTAGGCCATTATACACGTTTCCGATTTTCGGCGCAAGTGAAAAATTTCACTTTACAAGGTCTTTCTTCACTCCTATTCATTCGCTCAAAGTATCGACATCCGGCGGCTAAAAGCTGAACGATGTTGTCTTGATTATTCAGCATTTTTCGGCTCTCAGGCTGGTTTTTGGAGTCAATGAGACGGGGTGTTCTGCCGATGTCCCTATTAATGAGGAGATATTCGGGCATACTTCAGGCAGCCGTTTCGGTCTTCTTGCTTTGCGGGGTTGTGGCCATTATCGGTATTGGGCCTGCCGGGATCGGTTCCGGGCGCTATGATTCGGCGCATGAACAGGCCGACTGCGGCAACTGTCATACGTTTGTGGCCTCGACTAATGCAGCGCCGCCGGTCAACCGTTCGGCCCAGTGTTTAAGCTGTCACAGCAAACGTCCCAGTTCAACTGGTCTGGCGTTTCATAACGGTAATCGGGATTGTCTGGAATGCCATAACTATCATCGCACCGGCATGTTGCTGGCGTCGGATCGCGAGTTTCACTTCAATTTCAATTCCGATCGTCTGGTGGCGCAATGCCGGACCTGTCATCACGACGCGAGCCGCCCGAGGAACCTGTCGCCCGGCCACGAAGCGGCGGTATCGGTATACCATTCAGACAGTTATCAGCTCTCCGGGCTGACTCCGTCGCAGGGCTGCCTGCTTTGCCACAGCCGGACGACCCGGACCATGGCGCCGTCGACCGGTAGCCTGGAGCCACCGCGGTTCAGCGAGCATGCCAGTCATCCGGTTGGTCAGACGGTGGTGCCGGGGTCGGGCCGCGGACGTAATAAGATCCGGACCGAATTGGATCCGCGGTTAGAGCTTTACAATGGTCGGATTGAGTGCCAGACCTGTCATTCCATGACCTCGCAGACGACCTACCTGCTGGCCGATTTTGAGTCGACGACGGCACTGTGCCAGGGCTGCCATGAGCACGGCAGGCGCTGATTACCCCCTAAACAGATCTCTAAACATTTATGGTATTATGACTTGACCCTCACCGGCGGGTCAGCGCCGGCCGAGGCTGGATCGACAACCGCTTCATCTACGGTCTTGTGTGGCGAGAAGACCCGATTTCTCATCTATTCAGCAGCCGCACAATTCGTCTCTTTTCCCCGAATAGATGGCAATATTTGGCCGAATTCCCTTGACACTCTCGTGACAATATTGTACTTTTGGTCACAAAGTTGGTAACAGACAGAGGAACTCGATCAACCGCCATACGTACTAATCTCGGCGTAAGACAAACAACGGCTTGTGAAAAGAATCACTAAGCCCCAGCACCAAACGACAGAATCATGACGACACCAACCGGCACTGACAGCATCTCAAAAGCAATAAGCTCACTGCGTTTGTCTTTTTTGTATGCTATCCATGCCGGCTTGTTGGTGTTAGTGTTCGTCCGGCCAATAGCGGCGCAGCAGGCATCGGGCCAGCCGTTGGCAGTACCGGCCCAGTTCGTACAGCGCCTCACGCTGCCTGGTGAAATGAACGAACTGCTGCGTCCCGGACGCATGTTTGTCGATCGCCAGTTCGGCGAAATCTTCGTTTCCGATCCCGGAAACAATCGTGTGGTCATCTTCGACCAGAACGGTGTCTTCCGCTTTGAGTTTTTCGGTACCGACATATATGGTTCGGCCTACGACATGGTGGTTGACAGCAAAGGGTATATCTATGTGCTCGGTACCACCGGTGCGGGGCACCAGTTATTCAAATTTGATTTCGACGGTACGCTAATGGACACGCTGGACCTGTCGCGGGTTATTTCGACGCCGCGCCGCCAGATCGGCAGCATTGCCATTGACAATCAGGACAACCTGTACCTGGTCTTGCCGAACGAGAACCAGATTATATCGCTAACGACTGACGGTCGGGAACGGTACCGTTTTTCGGTGGCCACCGGTTTGGACAGCGACCAGCTTCAGGAAACGGTATTTGGTGCGCTGACGATCAGCGGTGGCCGCTTGTACCTGCCGGTATCGTCGAACGGCATGGTTGAGGTATATGATCTCACCGGCGGTCATCTGCGGACATTTGGGATTCGTGGCAACCTGGTCGGTCAGTTCAATTTCCCGGTCGAGGTGGCGGTATCCAAAGACGGTATCATCATGGTGCTCGACAAGCATCGTTTCATGGTACTCTGCTTCGACGAGCAGTATCGCTTCCTGGGTGAGTTTGGCGGCAAAGGTATAAATCCGGGCTGGTTTTATCATCCCGACAAGCTGGTGGTTGACACGCTCAACCAGGTGTATATAGGACAGATTTTCAACAGCTGGGTTCAGGTAGTGACCATACCTGATTTCATTACGGCCAAGGTGGCGCTGGACGTGCAAGGTACCGGCGACCTGGCCGGTGAACCGGCTGCAGACTCAACTAAACAATCAACCCTTAACGTTGAACCGGCGTCGGACGACACACCTGTGGTGTCGATGACGCCATGACGTAACTTTTTTGGAGGTATGTAATGCGTAAGGTATTACTGTTGGCCCTGGGACTCGTCTTCGTGGCAAGCGGCTCGTCGTTCGCTTTCCACGATGGCGGTGTGGCACATTGCAATGGTTGCCACACCATGCACAACAGCCAGGACGGCGCTCTGGTCGATCCGGACAGCCCGAATGGTAACCCGTGGTTGCTCAATGACGCGACTCCGTCGGATGTCTGTCTGGGCTGTCACGCCACTGGTCTTGGATCAGTCTTCGCGAATGATCCGCTGAACCCGGCCCCGCTGAAGGGCGGCGGCAACTTTATCTTCCTGCTGGAAGACAACCTGAACGACGGCCACGGCGGCGCCACCAACCCGATTTCGGGTGATGCGGCCGGTCACAACATCGTTGCTCCGGGTTACGGTCTTGCCGGCGACGCTACCCTGACGGCGGCTCCGGGCGGAACCTACCCGGCCGGTTCGCTGGGTTGCTCGTCCTGTCACGACCCGCACGGTAACGCTGAGTTCCGTCTGCTGTACGGCATTGGCCCGATCCAGGACGGCCTGTACACGTTCAGTGCTGCGGCTCCGCAAGCGGAAGGTCTGGCCCTCTTCTTTGGTGCAGAAGCCAATGACAACCACACCGCTTATCAGGGCGGCATGTCGGCCTGGTGTGGCAACTGCCACGGCGATTTCCACGCCAACGGCACCAAGCTGATCCACCCGTCGGGTGTTGCCATGGGCGCCACTGTCGCCAATGCCTACAACCTGTACAACGGTACGGTTGATCTGACCGGTGGTACTCAGGCGACGGCGTATCTGGCTGCGGTCCCGTTTGAAGATGCGGCCAACACGGTTTCTTCGACGGCCGGTCCGAGTGCGACCTCGCAGGTCTCGTGCATCACCTGTCACCGCGCCCACGCCACGTCCGCTCCGGACGCCGGCCGCTGGGACTTCAGCGTGACGTTCCTGCACGAAGACGGTGTCGAGTCCGGTTCGTACGCGATCCCGGATCCGTACAACAACCTGAACCAGCGTTCGCTGTGTAACAAGTGCCACGTCAAGGACGCTGGCGACGAGCAGCCGTTCTAAGAACGGTACTCGCGACCAATCCGGTCTGAAATCGGTTGATTTCATGGCCTGATTGACTGAAATTGATAACGCCCGGGCCCCCAAAGCTCGGGCGTTTTTTGCCACCGTGGGAGGTATGGCAAAGTATGAAAGCGGTAACTTGGACACGCAAGTGCATACAGGCGGGTGTTGTCTGCCTGGCCCTGCTTACAGCCCTGCCGGTTGGCGCGCAACCGCCCGATCCGTCATTGCTGTCGCAGCTCGTTGTATATCTCGAGGTACCGTCGGATGCCACCGGGACGATCGAGTTATCGGTTGATGGTATTAGTCTGATCGGCCGCAACGATACGGTCTCCCTCTCCCCGCTGGTAACCGAAATCTCAGTCGATGATCTGCGCGATCGCCAGATTCGACTAATCGACGAAACTATCGAGCCGGGTCAGTACGATACGCTTTTGGTGCAACTGTCGTCGGTTCTGGCGCGTATCGGGCCGGCGATGGTCAGCCCCGGGGTCAGCGATGACGGTTATGCCGTGATGATTGACCTTGGTGCTGAAGCCAATCGCACCCATGCTGTCTTCCTGGAATGGCCGGGCAGGCGGCTGCGTCCTGACGACACGACGTTTGTTCTGGACTGGCGTCGCATGGCCGTAGCGCCACCGCCGTTTGGCTCGCTGATTTTCGTTACCAATGAAGGATCGCATAACATGTCGGTGGTCGACCGGGCGGACTATCGAGTAAAGGATGTGATCCGGACGGGCCAGGGACCGCGCGATGTGGTCTATTCGCTGATCAACCGTCAGCTGTTCGTGGCCAACGCCGCGTCGAACGAGATCAGTGTGATCGATGCGTTGTCGCGCCAGCCGTTGCGCACTATCGGCCTGTTGTTTGGTGATGCCCCGACACGGCTGGCCCTCTCCCCCGACGAACGATACCTGCATGTGCTGAACTACGGTTCGCGCACGCTGGTAATTCTGGACACCCGGTCGTTCACCCAGGTGGTGCGGCACCAGGTGGGGTTCGGTCCGCACGGTTTGGCGGTCGATCCGCGAACCGGTACGGTGTACGTTGCCGATGAGGACTCCGACGACCTGGTGGCGTACGATCCCATCGCGCTGCAGGAAGTGCCGAAGGTCTTCCCTACCGGCGGGGCACCGTCGGAACTGGTCATTGATGAACAGGGCGAACAGTTGTTCATGGCCAGTGGTGCCCGTCGGCGCCTCAATGTGTACAACCTGGCCACGTCGGCCCAAACGCAGACGATCAAGCTGTGTTCACCACCGGCCGGGTTGGCGTATGACCCCATCACGCAGCGGCTGTATGCCTCGCTGACGCGCTGCGAGGAAATCTCGATTATGCAGCCGGAGGACGGCATCGAGTTGCATACCGTGGGGCTTGACTTCGCGCCCGGCCTGATCGAGCTCGACAGTGAACGTCGCAACCTGCTGATTACAGCGCCCGATGAACAGGGGCTGGCGATCATGAGCACGACGCGACGCAAAGTGGTAACAATGGTGCCGGTTGGCGACCAACCGTTCAAGGCGATAGCCCCGAGGTAGTGACAGGATGAAACGGCAACGTTGCACATCATGGCTCTTCCGATCGCGGCCGGCGATGTTTTGGCCGCTGTGCGGGCTGCTGTTGCTGGTATCGTCGGTTGCCGGGCAGTCACTGACCGGGTCGCTTGATGTTACGTTTGTCACTGAGGATCGCAAGACCACCGAGCTGGATACGGTGCAGGTTGGCGGTGTCGATTCAATCGTGCTTGACACTGTCGAGATCGACCGGGATGCGATCACGCAGGAGTATTCGGCGTCGCTGCTGCGCAACCTGACCCCGTGGGTGGCGGCGAGGGCGAGTGTTCGCTTCTTCCATACCGGATCGGATCAGACGGCGATAGGTGATGTGTGGCGACAGGAGTTTCAGCCTTCGGGCGAGGTCAACTGGAACCATCCCGACTTCTCACTGATCGGCACGGTGCAGCACCGTGAGTCGAAGGGTTCATTCGAAACGGCGGGCATAACGCGCGACAACATCATGGCGCGCTGGCAATCGAAATTCGATAACTGGCCGTTGATGCAGCTAAGCTATGCATTTGAGCATATATACAACGATCTCGAGCCGAGCATGGACGACATCAACCGGGATACCGAGAATCATCGCGCCGAGGCCCGGATCGAATACAACTACCGGGCGCAGTCATTGCTCTATGCGGCATCGCGGCGCTGGACCTACTCCCAGAGCGAGCAACTGGCCCTCGAGCCGATCAACCAAACGCTGATTACGCGGCTTGCCGAGCTGGAGACGACGGAGTGGACACACCTGTTCCGCTGGCTGCAAATGTCGCGATTCTTCGACCGCAAGCTGCGCGTAAACAGTTCGTACAATTTCCGCTACCAGACGCAGGACGACCAGCGCACCGGCGTGTTCCGGGGTGTGTCGTCGCGGCAGACGCTGTTCGCCATCGATCTCAGCCCCGACCAGGGAGCGCTGACCACACTGCCGGGGTTGTCGGACGGCGTGACGGATGTGGCCACGGTGCCGGCGATCAATATCGGTACCGGCGAAACCGGGCAGAACCTCGGGTTCGATTTCGGCCTGCCGCAGGAAATCAACGCCGTCTATGTCTACACCGACCGTCCCTCCGGCGAGCAGGTCGGCTGGCGAGTTTACATTTCGAATGACAACCTGACGTGGACGGAAGTGACCGGCACGCTTGGTTCGCTGTTCAACCTGGCGCAGAATCGGTATGAGATCGTGTTCGAGACGGTCGACGCGCGGTATGTCAAGGTTGTGAAGCGCGGTTTCAACCGTATCGAGAACGTGTTCGTGACCGAAATCGAAGCGTTTATCCAGGCGGACGATATCGAGGATGAGACGATTGATAATGTGACGCACAACCTGGATATCGCCAATACCTTCACGGCGTCGGATGCCCTGGAGTTGTCGGCCGACTTCAATTACATTCGCGAGCCGGCCGGCAGTTTCGACCAGACGCGCGAAGAATACTACATTGGTGGCGGGATCGACTTTGAACCGAGCGAGCGGTTCCTGCACTCGGCACGGGTACAGCAGGGCTGGCAGGACTTTTCCTTCGGGGAGCAAGAACAATCGAGCACAACGTACAACTACTCGTTGATCTATACGCCGCTGGATCGTTTGCAGATGACGCTGGCTGCGGCCTCGCTTCAAGACTATTTCCAGGATGAGAGAGTGCAGGAGAGCAACAGCCTGTTCTGGGAAGCCTCGGGAACGCCGTTTACCCACGTGAGCATGTCGACCGGCATCAGCTACACCCGAAACAACCGGTTTCGGTTTGGAGAGAGTTTCGAGAGCTGGACGTATCGTGGCGGCCTCGACGGCCGGCTGACGACGGCCTTGACGGGCCTTTTGAGCGCGTCGCACCAGCGCATTACCAATCGCAGCACCGATTCGCTGCGGATTCGCAACCAGTATACGGCGGGCATCGACATCCGGCTGAGCCGGTCGATCTTTGCGGGCGCCGACGTAAATATACTCGATGAAGAAGTGAATACGTTTATCAGCCAGGACTATACGCTCAGTTGGAACCTGTCGCGCCGCCTGACGGTGGGTGGACTGGCGTCGATCTCGGATGACGGCAACGGGGTCCGAACGGAGCAGTATGATGGACGTATCAACCTACGGATACGAACTCGAGCCAGCCTGAACGCCGGAGTCGCCTACACGGATTTCGCCGGGGCGGAGGGATTCGAATCGACATCGTTCAGAATCGGATTCCGGTCCGGCTTCTGATGAGGAGTGAGGTATATGCAGAAGAAACATGTGGCAGGCATTGCAATCCTGGTGACGATGGTCGTCGCCATCGCCGGGTGTGGCGGACCGGGCAAGACGGTGTTCTTGCACCCGGAGTACAATTTTTCGTTTGTCGAGCGGGTTGCCGTCGTCCCGTTTGAGAACCTGACCAACGACCAGGGCGCGGGTGCGCGCGTGACGCGGCTGTACATCACCGAGTTGCTCGCGACTGATGCGTTTGATGTCGTCGAGCCGGGAGAGGTCGACAAGGCGCTCGGCGCGATCGGGAAGATCCGCACCGCCGATCTGACCAGGGAGCAGGCGAAGCAACTGGGCCAGGCGCTCAACGTGCAGGCGCTGTTTCTGGGTTCGGTCAACGAATCCACAGTGCGCAATGTGGGCGCCCAGGCAGTCAGTTATGTAACCATGACCACCCGGCTGGTCGAAACCGAGACCGGTATCACGGTCTGGTCGGCGACAACCACCGAGGGAGGGCGCGGCTTCTGGGCCTCGCTCTTTGGTACCGGTACACCGTCGCACAGCGAAGTGATGCGACAGTGCGTACGAAAATCGATCGGAACCCTGGTGAACTAAGACGTGAAAGCACTCGCCTTACATATCGTGCTCATGCTGGGCCTGGTACTTTCGGTGACGGCACAGCCGGACACCGGCGGCATCGATTACAGCCGGTATGAACCGAACGACAGGATGCAGCCGTTCGGTATGGACTACCGGTCACAGGTCGGCCTGTTCCAGCTGGTGAACTACTCCGGGAACAGCGCAGCGATCACGATATGCCAGCCGTTGGTCGAACAGTGGCTGGTCGACTATGGCCTGGTGGTGCGCAGCCCCGAAGAGTTGCGTCCGATCCGCCGGGAATACCGCATTCGTTCGGCCGGCCAGGTGAGTAAGATTGATGCCGAGCGTTTGCGCGACCGCCTGCGGCTCGACTACCTGGTGATCGGTTCGGTTGATATCTTCCGCGGCGATTCGATCGGTGAGGTCGGGCTGTCGCTGCGGGTGCTCGACCTCGAAACGATGACCCTGGTGCGCGCGGCCAGCATCGCGACAACGTCGCGCGACTACGGCGGGCTGTTCGGTATCGGGGATCTGCGCAGCATGGAGGAACTGGCCGACCGAGCGGTGGGGCGGTTGTTCAAGACGCTCGATGAACCGGTCAGGAGACGCGACAAGCAGCCGTCGCACCGTATCGCCCTGGTGCCGATCGACAATCTGTCGGAGTATCGTCATGCCGGTAAGATTGCGTCGAATCACCTGCTGTCGCACCTGGTATCGAGTGGTCACTGGGTTTTGGAGCCGGGCATGGCTTACGGCCTGTTCGTACAGAACCGGGTCATGCCGGCGGGCGAGATTACGCTTGCTACCCTTCGCACGATGAACAACGATTTCGATATTGCATACCTCGTAACCGGCAGCGTTGAAGTGTACGAGGAGGGGGTGCTGACGGTGGAAACGGCACAGCCGCGATTGAGTATGACCGGCCGCATCCTGCATGCCGAGTCCGGGCGCATATTCGGGGCCGACCTGGTCGCCACCGATGGTGATGGTGACGCCCTGCTGGATATCGGCAAGGAAGATTCGCTGGGGCGGCTGTCGATCACCGCTGCCAAAGAACTGATGAAGGAACTTTTCAAACAACAGGAGCAACGCGTTGCTGCAAAGAAATAGCGTCATGACCAGACCCCACATGTTATCCATCCGGGCAGCGATACTGTGTGTGATTCTGTTGCTGAGTGCTCCGCTGGGAGCGCAAACTACCGTCGATCAGTTACCCGACAGTGTTCTGGTACTGGTTAACGGCGAACCGATTACAACCGGCCACATGGATGCGGAGTTCATGGCAATTCATGATCGCATGGAAGGCGAGATGCGAATGGACTTCGACTATGACAAGCTGGTGAAGAAACTGGTCAACGACCGTCTCATCACCCAGGAAGCCGCTGCCATGGGTATGGGGGAAGAGGCGTGGCTGGTTGATTACCTTGAAACAGTGCGCCTGCGCCGGGCGATCCAGGCCTATATCAAGGATGCCTACGATCCGACGGTCGAGGTGACCGAGCCGATGATGAAGCAGTATTTCGACTCGCTCTATCACCGGATGCAGTACCGTACGCTCACGGTGCGCACGATCAGCGAGGCGACCGATCTGCGCGAGCGTATCATCGAGGGCGCCGACATGGACAGCCTGGCGCGGCAACTGTCGCTTGATACGTACAAGGTGCAGGGTGGACTGAGCACCTTCAAGCACTGGGCCGACATTCAGGTTATCTTTCGTGATGTCCTGCGCGGCATGAAGCCGGGTGAACTGTCGCGGCCATTCCCGTTTCGGGAAGCGTATACGATCATTCGGCTGGAGAAAAAGCAGGCGGCCGATCCCGAGGAGTACCCGTTCTTCGAGAATACGATCAAGGGGCGCATGACCAGCGAGCTGCAGGAGAAGCAGTGGATGGCATTCGTCGACTCGCTGGCGGGGCTGGTGACGGTGACGCGCCATGAAGCGACGCTGGCGGCGATCCGCAATGATTCGGCAAAACTGTTCACCGAGCGCTTTACCAATTACAGTCCGGCGCCGGCGCTCACCGTACCGTCGGGTGTGAAAATGACCGAGGGCGACCTGCGGACCGAGATTTCGCACAGCGCCATGGCATCGGCGACGACGCCGTTCGGCGAGCTGTTCGAAGAGAGTCTCGAGCAGGCGCGACAGAAGGTGGTACTGGGCGAGATGGCGCTGCAAAGCGGTTACGGCGACAGCAGTGCTGTGATCGAAGCGTATGAGCACTCGCTCGACAGCGCCCTGATTGAGGCGTATGTCAAGGAGCAGGTAGTCTCTAAGATCACTTTCACCCACGAGGAATTCAGCGAGTACTACGAATCGCACCCGGATGAGTTCCGAGCCGACGAACAGTTCCGGTTATTCCAGGCTACCCTGGAGTCGGAAGAGGATGCGAAGGAATTCGTGTCCCGCCTCAAGGAAGGTGCCGACTTCGCCTACCTGAAGAAGCGCTACGGCCTGGCGGAACTGGCGAGTGACCAGAGCGAGGAGTGGATTACCATTTCGAGTTTTCCGAAGATCATCCGCGAGGATTTTGAGTCGCTGGATATCGGCGAGGTAGCCGGGCCGTATGCCACCACCACCGGGTGGGCGGTGTTCGAGCTCAAGGATCGCCGTCCGGGGCGCCTCAAACGGATCGACGAGGTCAACATGGAGATTCGCCAGGCGTTGTTCCAGGAGAAGTTCAATGCGCTGATGGACGAACACCTCGAGATACTGAAGAAACATTCTGAGATTGTATATAACCAGGACGCCATTGATGCCTATTTCAGGCGCGGGGACGAAGGCTAATGACATTTCACGTTGTACGACATCGTCTGACGTCCGGGCGGATACAGGATGGATGCTATGACTGACGGAATCACACGAACCCGGTGGAAGCTGTTGGGCGCTGTGCTGCTGGTGGCGGTGCTGGTGATCGGCATGATCGATTTCGGCCAGGCCCAGATCGAGCGCGGCAAGCGGTTTTCCAAGAAGGGTAATTGCCTCGACTGTCATGAATATGATCAGTTCGAAGGCGCCAACAAGCACCAGCCGTTTTCCGACAAGGACTGCGCGGCCTGTCACAAACCGCACGGCCTGGTCGGGGCGCTGCGGCTCGTAAAGACGGGCGCGCAGCTCTGTTACGACTGCCATGACCAGCAGGCCATCGGCATGGAGCGCGAGCATATTCACGATCCGTCGAAGCGCGGCAAGTGCCTGACCTGTCACGACGCACATGCGTCGGATCATGCGGCGCTGCTGAAGGATGAGCCGCAAAAGCTCTGTTTCGAGTGTCACGACGAATCGAGCTTCACCCACGAATTCGTACATGAACCGATGCAGGACGGTTGCTTCAATTGTCACCAGCCGCACGGCGCCGATCATGCCAGGCTGCTGCGCCAGTCACAACTGGACCTGTGCGGCAGTTGCCATGAACTGGGCGCCGAGTCGTTTGCGGAGGCTCACGGCAACTACCCGGTGAGCGACCAGGAGTGCGGGCTGTGTCATACGCCGCATACGGCGGTGACGGAGGAGTTGTTCACCGAGTCGATTCACCTGCCGGTGAGCGGCGGCGAGTGCGGTTCGTGTCATGAATCGGCCGACAGCGAAGAACCGTTCGCGCTGCTGGCCGACGCCAATGAGTTGTGCGTGGTTTGTCACGATCTGTCGGAGGTTGCGCCGGAAGGGACGCACGCGCCGGTGGCGATGGGTGAGTGCCTGTCGTGCCATGACGCCCACGGCGCGGCGCAGGCCGCCCTGGTCTCGAAACCGATCAACCAGATGTGCCTGGAGTGCCATGACATACGTTCCGAACTGATGCAGGCCTCACGGCACGAACCGGCACTTACCGACTGCGGCGCCTGTCATACGGCGCACGGCATGTCGGAGAATGCCCTCGTCAAGGTCGAGGGTAACCAGTTGTGTCTCGATTGTCATGCCGATATCGGCGAAGAGATGAACGCCGAGTACGTCCACTTCCCGTTCGTCGACGGTTCCTGCCTTGACTGCCACGTACCGCACGGTTCGCAGCATGCCGACCTGACGCGGGACGTCCGCTTCGACCTGTGCGCCGAGTGTCACGACAATACGTCGTGGCTGAAAGAAAAGAACGTGCACCTGCCGATCAAGGCGGGCGAGTGCAACAACTGTCATACCGCCCATGCATCGTCGGAGCCGGGCCTGATGAAGGCCGACCGCAACGAAGTGTGCATGGAGTGTCATGCGGCGCTGGCGGCTACTACTCAGGATGCGCAGATACATCCGCCGTTCGGCGAGCAGTCGTGCGACATGTGCCACGAACCGCATCATTCCAGGCAGGCCGGGTTGCTGACCCAGCCGATGGATGAGCTGTGCGGCGCCTGCCATGCCGATGTGCTGGAGCCGAGCGGCACGCTGGTGAGCAGCCATGCGCCGGCGATGGAGGGTCGCTGCTCCGACTGTCACCAGGCACACCACGCCGAACTCGATCACCTGTTGCTCGACAAAGTCGAACGTTTGTGTTACACCTGTCATGATGATCTGCAGGCGCGGATGTCGTCGGGCGTACCCCACGCACCGGCGGCGGGTGGTGATTGTCTGGGTTGTCATGAATCGCACGTGAGCAGTCATGCTTCGCTGTTGAACCAGGCGGTGCCGAACCAGTGCCTCGACTGTCACTCCGGCGATTCGGAGACGTTCATGTCGAAGCACCTCAACCTGCGCGGCGAGCTGCTCGACTGTCGGAAATGTCATGACCCGCATGTATCGGATGACGAGACGATGATGCACCGCGTCGGTCACGAACCGTTCTCGAGCGGAGCATGCGATGTTTGCCACGAGCCAACCTCTAATCAGGGGGAGGGCAACTGATATGAAAACGCTATTGAACACTTTACTGATACTACTGGCGCTGACGGTTGCCGTATCGGCGCAGATTGCGCCCGTGAATGAACCGCAGGTGTGCTACAACTGTCACAGCGAGATGGAAGCGCTGACCAACGAGAAGCATGTGCATGCCGCCTTTGCGGGCGGCGCCTGTTCGGATTGTCACAATCCGCATGCGTCAAGCCACATGGGATTGCTTTCGTCGACAGCCGGTGAGTTGTGCATCAGTTGCCATGAAGATATCGCCGAGGATGCACGACTCAGTGCCGGGCACCAGCCGGCCGGGGCGGGCGACTGCCTGACCTGCCATAAGCCGCACGCCTCGGCGCACAGTGAATTGCTGACCGCAGAGACCCGGGCACTCTGCGGCCAGTGTCACAGTACGACAATGCAGGCATGGCAGACAGCCGAGAAGATGCATGCGCCGGTGGCCGGGGGAGCGTGTGCCAACTGTCATGATGCCCATGGCACGGCGCATGACGGTATGATCAACGACGACATACCGGGGCTGTGCGTGGATTG
Organism: uncultured Ignavibacteriales bacterium; assembly: GCA_964544635.1. Taxonomy (GTDB): domain Bacteria; phylum Zixibacteria; class MSB-5A5; order GN15; family FEB-12; genus CAZJCK01. The sequence goes on from CAZJCK010000009.1 coordinate 17,965, forward strand.
TCACGACATGGATGCGGAATTCACGGCCGCTCATTCGGGCTGGGACCTGTCCGGGGCCGACTGCAATACCTGTCATGATCCCCACGCCGGATCAGAAGTCGGCATGCTGATGTCGAATCAGCACGCGCCGTTTGAAGCCGGTGACTGCTCGGGATGTCACGAAGGTCAGTCGTTTGCCGTCAGCGGCTCGGTTCGGGAGGTTTGTACGGCCTGTCATACCGGCGTGGAGAAGTCGATGGATATGGCCTTTACCCACAACCTGATGGATGAAGAGTCGTGTATGCACTGTCACAATCCGCACGCCGCCCAGAGCAGCGGACTGCTGGCAGCGGAACAGAAAGTGTTGTGCATGCGGTGTCATTTTGTCGAGAACATCGACAAGCCGCGCGAGGCATACATAACGCACGATGGCATGGACTGCTCGAACTGTCATACGCCGCACGGTTCTGATGATCCGATGTACCTGATGGCGGACGGTATCGAGTTATGTGAGACGTGCCATCCCAATGCCCACGTCGGTTCACATCCGGTAGGTGAGGATGTCATCAACAAGGATACCGGCACGCCGGTGACCTGCTTGAGCTGCCATACGATGCACGGCGCCGACTTCCCGGATTACCTGCCGCTTGATCCGAAGATGGATCTGTGTATTCAGTGCCACCGACGGTAGGATAAGACGAAGGATGTTGCAGGCGGGGATCGTTGTGGTCCCCGCTTTCTTTATGCCGGTGGCTCCCAGTGGCGATTGACGAGCGCCACCATGCAGTAGTCGTGCCACCTGCCGCCGGTGCGGCGATACTTGACGGCTTTGCCTTCCTCCTCGAAGCCGAGCCGCTCGAACAACTGTTCGCAGCGTTTCGAGTCCAACGGGTAGACGGCCTCGACACGATGGACGTTTTGCTTGGCGAACATGTAGGCGATGGCGGCGAAGAGAGCCTCGCTCATGAGCCCCCGGCCCTCGGAGGCTCCGTCGACAGCACAGGACAGACGACAGGTATGCAGGGGTTCGCGTTCGAAGCGATCGAACAGGATGGTACCAATGATGCGGTCGGGCTGCTCGGACGAGAACATGAAAAGGCGCAGGGCGCGGTCGGCAGCCAGGGCCTCGCGGTCGCGGGCAAGTTGCTCGATCCAAAACGGTTCGGTATAGAACAGTTCATTGTCGGTGTCGAGCACGGCCGACAGTTGCGAGCGGTTCTCCGAGAGAAACCGTACGACCGCCGCCAGGTCGTCGGTTGTAATGGTGCGCACCACCAGTCGATCGGTGGTCAGTCGAACTTCCGTTTCCATCATGCCCTCTCCTTTTCGATTAGCCGCGGGCAGGGTCGCCATCCGTGACGACATGATCAAGGAAGGCCGTCCGGGATTGGTTCGTCCACAAAAAAATGGCTCGACTGCGAAATGTCGTTGATCGGCTTGCCGGGCAGAAAAAGACGGGAGCGGCCCAAGCCACTCCCGTCATCTATAGTCAAAGAGGTGATCGCTGCTCGCGTGAGCCTATTTCACCATCAGCATTTTGCGGGTTTCGCTGAAGTCACCGGCGGCGAGACGGTAGAAGTACACACCGCTGGAAACTGACGAGCCGCCTTCGCTGCGACCGTCCCAGGTCACCTCGTGCATACCGGCCGCGAGGCGGGAGTTGACGAGGGTACGGACCTGCTGGCCGAGGACATTGTAGACATCAATGCGCACATCGGACGCTTCCGGCAGGGCGAAGCTGATCTGGGTAGTCGGGTTGAACGGGTTCGGATAATTCTGGTTCAGCGCGAAGGTGGTCGGCAGTGAATTGTCGGCCCCCTTGGCCGCACCAGTTGCGAGGGCGCCACCGAGCGCCGGCAGTTCCACTACCGCGCCGTTGGGCAGGGCCGCGAACAGACCAAACGTCGCGCCATCGTTGTTGTTGGCCGGATTCAGGAAACCGGAGGCGAAGACGACCGCGCTGCCACCGCGCAGACCGCGCAGGTCGGCCTCGAAGGTAGCCACGATATCGCCGATGCCGTCGTTTCCAGTAGTGATGGCCAGTTCGTATTTGCGCGCCGGCACCCGGAAGCTGCCGGAGAACTCACCGTACGACAAACCGTCGACGAGCAGCCCGAAGTCATCACGTCCCCAGGCGCGTTTGGCCGCGACGTTCACCATCGGTGCGTCAGTCGAACCGTGGAAGACGTTGAGCATGACATCGCGCTTGTGGCCATACTTGCTTGTGCTGACATCGTCGGTGGGAAACAGGTTAAAGCCAATGTTGGGGTTGACACTATTGTCATAGCCTTCGGTCACAACGCCACTGGCGACAACCACGTAGCTGCGGTCGGCCATGAGGGTGACCGGGAAGGTGGCCAGGGCATCGGCAACGCTGGTCGACGTGCTGAGAGCGACGGCGATGTTCAGTTCAACGCCGGCCGGAACATCGACGAACTCGGTGGCCGTGCGGAACTCGAAGTTATCAAGGAAGAGATCGCCATTCACGTAGATGTCGACGACATCAGCGGCAACGTCGGCCGAGTTGTGAATAACCTGGAGTTTTGCTGTCGGCGTCACGGCCGGCAGTTCAATCACGGTGCCGTCAGGCAGCGCGGCAAACAGGCCGAAGCCGGGGCCGCCGTTGTTGGCATCGGGGCTCAGGAAACCGGAGGCAAAGGCTACCGCCGCGCCGCCACCGAGGCCGGAGAGGGGGGCTTCAAACGAAGCGACGACGTCGCCGTCAACGTACACATCGAGGATGTAGTCCTTCGCCGGCACGCCTTTGTAGCCGGAGAATTCGCCGTACGAGAGGTCGTTGAACAAACGCAGCCACTCGAGATTGCGCACCTTAATGTCAACTTCCGGAGCATCGGTCGAACCGTGGAAAGCGTTCAGCGTCACGAAGCGGTGCCAGCGAGCGGAGGTACGGCCTTCGTCGGTAACGTACAGCGTGAAGCCGATATCTTTACCGTCGGGGTTCGGAGCGAAGCCGCCACCCAGCACACCGTTGGCAGCAACCACATATTTCTTGCCGGGAGCGAGGGTGACAGGGAAGGTAGCGATGGCATCGCCGGAACCAGTCGAGTTGCCCGGAGCCACTCCGACAAGCAATTCGGTGTTGGCCGGCACTGTCACGAACTCGGAGGCGGTGCGGAAGGTGAAGTCGTCGATAAACAGGTCGTCGCCGACATAAATATCAACCACCTCGGCGGCCGGATCGGCGGCGTTGTGGATGACCTGCAGTTTGGCCGTCGACTCCCTGGCCGGCAGCTCGACCACCGTGCCGTTGGGCAGAGCGGCGAACAGACCAAAGGCGGGGCCGCCGTTATTGTCATCAGGTGCGAGGAATCCGGAGGCAAAGGCCACCGCGGCGCCGCCGCGCAGGCCGCTTAAGTCAGCGTCGAAAGAGGCAACAACGGCGGCATCAGCGCCGTCACCAGCATAGACGTCGAGGATGTATTTCTTGGGAAGAACCGAACGGTAAGGCGAAAATTCGCCGTACGAGAGATTGTCGAACAGTTCATACCATTCGGCGCCTCTCACTTTGATGTCAACTTCGGGGGCATCGGTAGCACCGTGGAAACCAATAAGATCGACAAACCAGCCCCAGCGAGCGCTTTCGCGGGCGTTGTCGGTGGCAAACAGGGTAAAGCCGATATCGGCGCCTTCAGGATTCGGCGCGAAGCCGCCGCCGAGGACGCCGTTGGCCACTACCACATACTTCTTGCGGGCCTCGAGGGTTACCGGGAAGGTAGCGATGGCATCGCCGGCGCCGGTCGAGTTACCGGGGGCAACACCGATCAGCAATTCAACGCCGGCCGGCACGGACTGGAAAGCAGTCGCTGTGCGGAATTCGAAATCGTCAATAAGGAGATCGTCGCCGACATACACGTCGACAACCTCAGCTGCCGGGTCGGCAGCATTGTGAATGACCTGCAGGCGGGCATTGTCGCCGGCCGCAGCAGGTACGCTCAGCATCGCCAGAAGAGCGATGGCGAACAGGGTGAGTGAAAGCTTTTTCATTGTGCGGTTCCTTCGGACTTGTTTAGGTGTGTACTGTCGAAGATGTGAGTTCTGGTTGAGATTTTTTGGAGGTCCGTCCTGCCATTCGCTTCGCCTGTCGCCCGGCCGGTCGCCCGTTGACCCGTCTCTGATCGCGCAACAGACTCACCTAAAACAGAACGGTACCTCCGCTATTTTTGGGCCGCCGGCGCGGCGCAAGGCCGACGCCGGCAGCTCCCGCCATGGTACCCGTTACAGGTTACTTTTTCTCCTCAGGCAGGATGACGCTGTCAATCACGTGAATCACGCCATTGGAGCACTTGATGTCGGTCTTGATGACGGTGGCGTTGTCGATCATCACGGTGCCGTCGTTTACCTTCACCTTGAACGACTGGCCGTTGAGCGTTTCCGCCTTGTCGATATTGACGACATCGCCCGCCATGACCGTGCCTTCAACAACGTGATAGGTCAGTATGGCTTTCAGCTTCTCGGGGTTGGCGAGCAAGCTTTCGACGGTACCTTCCGGCAGCTTGGCAAACGCTTCGTCGGTCGGGGCGAAGACGGTGAACGGTCCTTCGCTGGACAGGGCATCGGCCAGGCCGGCAGCCTTCACGGCTGCAACCAGGGTGTTGAAGTTACCGGCGGCAACGGCGGTTTCTACGATGGTGCTGTACTCAGCTTTTTTGGCCGAGGCCTGGGTGGCCTCAATGCCGTCGCTGGAATGAGTGTGGCTGGAGCCACAGGTACCGGCGAGGGCAGTGCCGCCCGCCAGGGCGACAAGGGCTACTGCTGCTGCAAGAATTTTCTTCATGATAGAGTCTCCTCTCGTTTGTTCGATCTAATTGGAAATGTCTTAATTGTTTTCAATTATCTGGGCGCCGAGGGCAGGGCTGCCGTTGAGGAAGCCACTGGCCCAGACGGTGTAAATTTTGCCGTTCTGGAGTTGCACGTTGTTGAGTGTAAGCACGGTGGCGCTGTTAGTGGCAGCATCACGAACCTGGAGATTGTAGGTGCCGGCCGGCAGCGGCTGGAATCCGGTGTTCTGCGTGAACGCCACATTACCGAAGCCGGAAACGATGTTACCGTTATTGTCGGTGATGTTCACCGCCGGAGCGTTCGGCGACAGGTGGATGAAACGCAAGTGAGCGTTGCCCGAAGCCGGGGCTGTAAGGTCGTCGGCGAATACAGCCAGGCGGACCTTCGAAACCGAATCGACGGCGAAGACGCTGAAGTTGCCGCCGTCGGTAACGGTCAGGTTGGAGTCGATGACGGTAGCGTTGTTAGCATCAACATTCACTTTGATGTTACGGGAGCCCGCCGGCACGGTCAGGTAGGTGCTGTTCTGGGGGAAGACAACGGAGTCGAGAGCGACAGCGTTATCGACCAGAACGTCAACCGCCGGGGCGTTGGGGGAAGCATGGATTACGAGAACCCGGGCTTCGGGACTACCGGCCACAGGGTTTTCATCATCATCATCGTCGCAGCCAATGAAGACCAGCGACAGGGCCAGCACCGGGGCCAGCATCCAGGTGAATTTCTTGTTCTTAAACATTGTGTAAACCTCTTCGAAAAAGTCAGTAAGTCTGTTGTGCGAAATAGTCTGTTGTCTTAGTTAACCACCGGCCGACCGCACGAGGCGGTCGGGCCGGTGGCCGGGTCACGCGCTGCTAAGCCGAAACCGGTCGAGCAGACCAGCGTCGCTGAATGGCTTTCCACTGCAGCGCCTGCCAGATGGCCGAAAGGCCAACCAGGCTGTACACGATCGAAGCGATCAGGCCGCTGCCAAAGAGAGCGCCAACAAGGTTGAAGTCGGCAGTACCGACCAGACCCCAGTTGAGGCCGCCGATGACAAGCAGCACGGCTGCGAGTACGTCGATTGATTTCATTATTGTCTCCTTTTTTGGTGTTATCGATTACGCGATTGTATCAGCTGTAACCGCATGACGTACACCGTTTGTTCCCATTCTGTCTAATATTTGTATATTTTTCTTTGATTGCCATAAATGACTATTTATTATAAGGTTAGCATGCAATATCAATCCTGTAGCAAAAAACGACTTGTTTTTGATGAACTTTTGTCTAAGTTTGTCGGTTAGTAATTGCAGAGCGAGATAACGACATAACATCAGGAGCCATATGGAACGACATTCTATAAAGGCGGTCGCCGCCATGACCGGGCTCAGTCCTCATCTTATAAGGATTTGGGAGCGACGATACCAGGCGGTAGTGCCACAACGAACCGAGAGCAACCGGCGTTTCTATTCCGACATCGATGTGGAGCGGCTGCGGCTCTTGAAGCGGGCGACCGACGCCGGTGAGTCAATCGGCCTGATTGCGCAGATGAGCAATGACGATCTGCGCAAGCTGGTCGGCATTGCGCCATCGAACCAGCAGCGGATGTCACAGCCGCCGCCGGAGATTTCGGGCCTTTCCGCTGAGGAACATCTGAACCGTTGCCTGGAGGCGGTGGAGGCGTTTGATGCCGGCCTTCTGGAGCAGCGGTTGACGGAGGCCTCGCTGAGCCTGGGACAGCAGGTAATGCTGGAGAAGGTGATCGAGCCGTTCCTTGTCGAGGTCGGCGAGCGCTGGTGGCGCGGCGAGTGGAAGATTGCACAGGAACATTTGGCATCGGCCGTTGCCCGGACCATGCTTGGCAGCATGTACAGTTTCACGCGGCAGGAGAAAGATGCCCCCATAATTGTCACGACCACACCATCGGGGCAGTTGCATGAGTTTGGGGCCTTGATGGCAGCGATTACGGCCGCCATGGCCGGCTGGCAGGTTACTTATCTTGGCCCGAACCTGCCGGCGCAGGATATTGCGGCGAGCGCTCTGAAATCGGGGGCGCGGGCGATTGCTTTGAGTCTTGTCTATCCGCCCGATGATCCGAGACTGGCCATGGAGTTGCGCCAGTTGCGCAAGCTGGTGGGAGATGACATGATGATTATCGCCGGCGGCGGGGCTGCGGCCAACTTCAAACCCGAACTGGAAGAAATTGGCGCCGTAGTGAGTGCCGATCTGGGTGACTTGCGGTCGACGCTGGGGCACCTGCGTAACTCTCGGAATCAAGAGAGCGGTCGTCGTTCCTGAGAACGGACTATTACTAATGAGTAAGAAGCATCACGACATAGCCGTTGATCGACGTCGAATCGTGCACCAGCACGATGGAACGGCAAAGAACGGTACTATAGTCTACTGGATGGACCGTGACCAGCGGGCGTCGGACAACTGGGCCCTGCTTTATGCACAGGAGCTGGCGCTTTCGCAGGGACAGACAGTGATCGTTGTGTTCAGCTGGGCATCGTTTGTTGAGCATGCCTCACCGCGACAGCAACACTTCGCGCTTGCTGGCCTGCGAGAAACCGCCGATACGCTGCGCAGCCACAATATCAAGTTCGTGCTGCTTGAGGATGTGATTGAAGACGCTCTCCCGGCGTTTGTCAAGCAGGTGGGAGCGTCGGCAGTCGTCGCCGACTTCTGCCCCCTGCGCCACAGTCGCAAGCGGCGCGACCGGGTGCGCAATGCGCTGGCGATACCGTTTTCCGAGGTCGACGCGCACAATATCGTGCCGATTCATGTCGCCTCGGACAAGCTGGAGTACGCGGCGCGGACGATTCGGCCGAAGATTCACCGCTGCCTCGACAGCTTCCTGACCGACTTTCCGTCGCTTGAGAAGATGAGGGACGCATATCCCGGCGACCTTGCCAAAACTGATTGGCAGCGCTTCGCCAATGGCATCGCGGGTGATGCGATCGATTTCGACGGTGCGCCCGGAGAATCGGCGGCACTTAAGCGCATGCGCCTGTTTCTTAAGAAAGGTTTGAAGGGATATGCGGATCGACGCAATGATCCGTCGCAGGATGGCCAGTCGAACATGTCGCCATATCTGCACTTCGGGCAGATTGCGCCGCAACGCCTGGCGTATGAAACGATGCACCTGGATGCGGCCGGAAAGGACAGTGAGGCGTATATCGAGGAGCTGGTGGTACGCCGGGAACTGTCGGACAATTTCTGCTACTACTGCCCCGACTACGATTCGATGAATTGTTTCCGGGGTTGGGCGCGGACCACGCTCGAGGAGCATCGGGGGGACCCCCGGGAATACCTGTACGACTACGACACGCTGGAACGCGGTGACAGCCATGATGATCTTTGGAATGCGGCGCAGCTCGAGATGGTGGCGACCGGCAAGATGCATGGATACATGCGGATGTACTGGGCGAAGAAGATACTTGAATGGACGCCCGACGTCGCAACCGCCCTCGATTACGCAATCAGGTTGAATGACCGGTACGAGCTGGACGGACACGACCCGAACGGGTACACCGGCATAGCCTGGTCGATCGGCGGCGTGCATGACCGGGCCTGGAACGAGCGCGAGATATTCGGCAAGATTCGATACATGAGTTACACCGGCTGCAAGCGCAAGTTTGACATTGGCGCCTACATTGACCAGACCGGTCAGTACGAGATGGAGTTATCATGATGAAGCTATATCATTTGCACCGAGAGCAGGTTGTGCCGGTTGAGCGCGACGAAGTGTTTCGGTTCTTTGAACAACCGGAGAACCTGGCGCGAATCACACCGCCGTCGATGGACTTCGTAATACTCACCCCCACGCCGATCAGCATGAAAGAGGGTGCGGTGATTGACTACACCGTCAAGGCGCTGGGTGCGCGGATGCACTGGCGAACGCTGATCACCGACTATGAGCCGCCGCATAAATTTGTGGACGTCCAGATAAAAGGACCGTATATTCTCTGGCACCACACGCACCGCTTCATTGCAGAAGGTGCGGACACGCGTTTGCTTGATGATGTTCGCTATGCCCTGCCGTTCGGGCCGTTCGGCCGGATGGCACACACGCTGCTGGTGCAACGGCAGTTGAAGCAGATTTTCGATCATCGTCACCGTGTCGTTGCCGACATGTTCGGCAGTGTCGATGCCAACGCCGGGGCGCACAGTCCGACGGCAGCCTGATTTACAAAGGCAGATCAAATGAAATCCGTTCTTGTACTTGGCGCCACCGGGTATGTCGGGGGACGTCTTGTACCTCGATTGCTCGACCTGGGTTACCAGGTGCGTTGCCTGGTGCGCAGCCCCGATAAACTGTATGCCCGCCCCTGGTCCGACCGTGTCCAGGTGGTGGCGGGTGATGTTCTCGATCGCGATTCACTGGAGAGCGCTTTCGAGGGGATCGACGTGGTGTATTACCTGGTGCACTCGATGGCGGCCAAGGGGCAGGAGTTTGTCGATCTCGATCGCGAGGCGGCAGGCAACACGGCGCAGGCGGCGAGTCGCTGCAATGTCGATCGTATCGTGTATCTTGGCGGGCTGGGACGTCGCGAGGTGACGCAGTCCGATCATCTCAAAAGTCGACATGAAGTGGGCGAAGTGCTGCGCACCGGCACCGCTCGCGTCACCGAGTTTCGGGCGGCAATTATTGTCGGGGCCGGTTCGGTGTCGTTTGAAATGGTGCACCATTTGGTCAACCGCCTGCCGGTCATGATCTGTCCGCGCTGGGTGACAACGCGAACCCAGCCGATCGCCATCGACGATGTCATTGCTTATCTTGCGGCGGCGATCGAGGTTGAAGAGTCGGCGGGGCAGATCATTGATATCGGCGGTCCCGATATCCTGAACTTCCGCGACATGATGCTCCAGGTGGCGCGAACCCTCAACCTGAAGCGCTACCTCATCCAGGTGCCGTTGTTAACACCGCGCTTGTCATCCTACTGGGTGAACCTGGTGACACCAATACCGGCGAGCATCTCGCGACCGTTGATCGATGGCTTGCGGCAGGAGACGATTTGCGAGTCGGACAAAGCCGACCGGATGTTTTCAATTGAGACCACCCCATTCAAGGAAGCCGTCGATAAGGCCCTGGCGCACCTGTCTTCGGAGACGGTAGCGACCAAGTGGACCGATGCCTCGATTCCCGTCGATCAGCCGCGGGTGGATGAGTCGCACCTGCGTTCGGATCGGCAGGTGGTTGAAGTGGAGCGGTCGGCGCGGGAGACGTTCTCGGTAGTATGCTCAATTGGTGGAGACAACGGCTGGTACTACGCCGACCCGCTGTGGCAGATACGAGGCTTTATTGATCAGCAGGTTGGCGGTGTCGGATTGCGCCGCGGTCGGCGTCACCCGAGCCAGATTGCGGTTGGTGATGCCCTCGATTTCTGGCGGGTGCAGGCGTTTGAGCCCAATCGACGGTTGCTCCTGCGAGCAGAAATGCGGGTATGGGGACGAGCCTGGCTTGAGTTCGTGGTCGAGCCAATCGATGAAAACCGTTGCCGACTGATTCAAACGGCACGATACTACCCGCGTGGCCTGTGGGGACAGACCTACTGGTATTCGGTCTATCCCCTGCACGCTTTTGTGTTTCGCGGCATGGCCCGGGCGATTGGGCGCCGGGCAGAACAACTGCCGACGTCCGGGCAGGACGAGACGGTATCGGAGTTTGAACGATGACTGACAAGCCGAAACGCGACGAGCGCATTGGCGTCGGTATCAGCAGTTGCCTGCTGGGGCAGCAGGTTCGTTGGGACGGCGGCCACAAACGCGACCGTTACCTGACCGACATACTGGGCGAGTACTTTCGGTTTGTGCCGGTCTGCCCGGAGCTCGAGGTCGGAATGGGCGTTCCGCGCGAGTCGGTCCGGCTGGTTGGTGACATCGATGCACCCCGGATGGTCGGCAACAAGACCGGTGAGGACTGGACCGAACGGATGAACAGCTACTCGGAGAAACGTATCGAAGATTCAGACGTGAAGCGGGTGTATGGTTTCATCCTCAAGAAGGACTCACCCAGTTGCGGCATGCAGCGGGTGCGCGTATACACCGAGACCGGCATGCCCGAGCGCAAGGGTGTCGGGCTGTTCGCCAGGAAGCTGCTCGAGCGGTATCCGTATCTTCCCATCGAGGAAGAGGGTCGGCTCAACGACATGCCGATTCGGGAGAACTTTATCGTTCGGGTCTTCGCCTACCACCGCTTGGCGCACTCGCTGTTACAGGGGAGCTTCAGTCGCGGCCGGGCAGTACAGTTTCATACTGAGCACAAATTCCTGATCATGGCACACAGCCAGACCCATTACCGTGACATGGGCAAGCTGGTTGCAGCCATCAAGAACATGACGCCGGCGGAGTTCAAGCAGCGGTACGCCCGCATGTTCATGGAGGCGTTGACGTACAAGACGACGCGGCGCAAGAACACCAACGTGCTCCAGCACATCCTCGGTTTCTTGAAGAAGGAACTGGCGTCGGTAGAGAAGGCGGATATCATTCGGGTAATCGACGACTACCATGCCGCGCTGGTTCCGTTGATCGTACCGCTCACGCTGCTGCGGCACTACGTATACAAGCACAATATCGACTACATCAAGGACCAGGTCTACCTGAACCCCCATCCCAAAGAGCTGATGCTCCGCAATCATGTATAAGTCTGTGTCAGTCCAGGAGTGACGAGCCGATAAGGTCGCCTTCACTTTGTGGCACCGAGCGGCCGCTCTTGTAGCGTTCATACAAGACGTGCACCACGCCATCGGACAGCCCGATCTGCGGTACATAGATGCGCGTGATCTTCGACCACTTCATGATATTGATGAAGAGTTCGGCGGCCGGGACGATAACGTCGGCGCGGTCGGGCCGCAGGCCGAGGGTTTTTACGCGGTCGTCGATGCTGAATTTGCTCAGATGATTGAATAGCGTGCGCAGCGATTTGTACATCAGCGGCTTGCCGTCCTTAACGCGCGCCATGCGAAAGAGTTTGTTGATGTTACCGCCGGAGCCGATGGCGGCCAGGCCGGGCGAATTTTTAGCGATCGATTTGACCCATGTCCGCAACTCCCTGGTCATATCGTCGGTAACCTGTTTGTTGAGGATACGGAGCGTGCCGATGTTGAAGGAGCGCGAGGCGATCGGCTGGTCCTCGGCGAAGAGGGTAATTTCGGTCGAGCCGCCGCCGACGTCGACGTACAAGAACGGTGCCTTCTCCTTGATAGGCAGGCGGGCGCGGTTGGAACTGATGATCTCGGCTTCACGCCGACCGTCGATGATCTCGAGGTTAATGCCACTGCGTTCGCGGATCCGCCGGCAGACCTCCTCACCGTTGGATGCCTCGCGCATGGCGGACGTGGCGCAGGCGGCGAAATCGAGCGGCCGGTAGGCCTCGATCAGGTGCTTGAAGGCGATGAGGGTGTTGACGAGGTCGTCGGCCTTGTCATCGGTAATGGTCCGGGAAGAGAAGACATCTTCGCCCAGCCGGATCGGCATGCGAACCAGCGATTCTTTCTTGAAGATGGGGCTATTGCCGTTTTCGAAAACGCGGCTCAGTAACAACCGGACAGCGTTCGAACCAACGTCGATTGCCGCAAATTTCACTCTCGTAACCCTCGTCCTTGGGGGCGATGGTACCATGGTCGGGCGACAGAAGCAACAAACAATTGCGATTGATTAATCGCCGCCGTGCTCCTTTTTGAGGTAGTCGTAGATAGCCCACTGGGCACGGACCGGCTGGTCGCTCTCACCCGCTTGCATGCGGTTGTCCATTGCGAGGTTGAGCACGCGGGCGCGGACGTTATCGCGCCACTGGATATCCATAAAGTCCTGCAGTTCGCGCTGGAGGTTCTTGTCATAGATGGGACAGGTGACCTCGACCCGGCGGTCGAGATTGCGCCGCATCAGATCAGCCGAACTGATGAAATATTTGGGGGAGCCGCCGTTGTGGAAGATGAATATCCGGGTGTGTTCGAGATACTTGTCGACAATGCTTATGGCCCTGATGTTTTCGGAGGTCCCTTCAATACCGGGTACCAGTGAGAACATGGAGCGGACGATGAGCTTGACGTTGACGCCGGCCTGGCTGGCGGCATACAGGTTCTCGACAATCTCGATATCGACCAGGTTATTGAGCTTGAGGAAGATCTCGGCTTTCTGTCCCTTGCGGGCAGCCTTGATCTCGTTCTGGATCAGCTTGATGACTTTTTTTCGGGTATCCCACGGCGAGACCAGGAGATGACGGAAGGTGGCGGTCTTGTAATTCTTGCCGTAGAAGTCGAATACTTTGACCACCTCGCCGGTCAGTCGTTTGTCGGCGGTAAAGAGGGCGTGGTCGCTGTAAATGCGGGCGGTCTCCTCGTTAAAGTTGCCGGTGCCGATGATGGCGTAGTGATTGATACGTCCCTTCTCCGAACGGCCGATCAGGCAGATCTTGGAGTGCACCTTGAGCCCGGGGACGCCGTAGATGACGGTGATATCCTCGTCCTCGAGTTTACGTCCCCAGTACAGGTTGGCTTCTTCGTCGAAGCGAGCCTGCAGTTCCATGACGACGGTTACCACCTTGCCGTTGCGAGCGGCGTTGATGAGGGCGTTCATGACGCTGGAGTTACGGGCGACCCGGTAAACGGTCAGCTTGATCGACTGAACTTTCGGATCGATCGAGGCTTCGCGCAGCAGGTCGATGACAAAGTCAAACGACTGGTAGGCATAGTGAATCAGGATGTCGCGCTTCTTGATCGTTTCCATGAGTCGCTTGGTACGATCGATTCCCTTGTGCGGCAGGGACGGCACCCTGGCGTACTTGAGGTGATCCATACCGAAGTCGGGGAAATCCATGAAGTCTTTGAAATTGTGGTAGCGGCCGCCCGCGATCAGGGTATCGTCCTTCTCGAGTTCCAGCTCCCTGACGAGCATATTAAGAAACGGCAGCGGGATGTTGGCGTCGTAAATAAAGCGAACCGGGTTGCCGCCGCGACGCAACTTAAGACTCTTGGAGACCTTCTTGACGTAGTTGTCCCAGGTTTCATCATCGATATCCAGTTCGGCGTCGCGGGTCAGCTTGATCGTGTAGGCTTCGTGGTAGTGGTAGCCGAAGATCTCGAAGATGTTGCCGAGGCGGTAGCGAATGACGTCGTCGAGGAACATGATGTAGCGGCGGCCGTTTTCAGGCGGGAGTATGAGGAAGCGCGGGAGAACGTCGGTCGGCACTTCGATCAGCGCGTATTTTTTGCGGCGTGTTGATTCGCTCCGGGCGAGGACGACGGCGAGGTAGATGGAACGGTCGCGCAGTTCGGGGAACTCCTTCACCTGGTCGATCATGAGCGGGATGAGTTTGCGTCGCACGTTGGTGGCGAAGTAGTCCCTTACGAACTCACCCTGTTTCTGGCTGAGCTGCTGTTCGTTGACCTTGTAGACGTTCTGGTTCTCCAGCTGCTCGAGCAGTCCCTGGTAAGTGCGATCGAATTCCTTGTGCTGGCGTACGACAATTTCCTGAACCTCGCGAAGGATCTTCTTGGGGTTTTCCCCGATAAACTTCTTGGCTTCCCTGCCGAGGGTAGCCAGGCGCTGGAGGGTGGCGACGCGGACGCGGAAGAACTCGTCGAGGTTGTTGGAATAGATACCGAGGAACTTGAGTCGTTCGAGCAGCGGCACGTCGGGGTTCTGTGCTTCCTGCAGGACGCGGGCGTTGAACGCCAACCAGCTCACTTCCTTGCTGATATATGTCTTCGGCTTGCTGGTAGCCGACGGTATGTTTTGGGATGAGAGCATCGGTTCAGACATCATTTCTGCTGTGCCTTGGTGAAGACGGCAACCACTGACTCGGCTGCCTGTTGTATGGTCGATTCAGCGCTGGACGCGGCGTGCGGGTCATGATCCTTCAGGACGGCGCTGATGGCGCCGGACACGCGCGACGTGAGCAGCTCCTTTTCGCTGCGCTCGGCCCTTGCCCTGCCGTCCTTCGGCGAATCGAAACGCACCAGCCGTCCACTCCCCGGCTGGAGTTCCGACCACCGTTCGATTTCGAATGCGATCAGTACGGCTGCCGCCTTGGGCATGTTCTGTTCGAATTCGGGCGCAAGGAGCTCGGCGAATTCGGTAAATGTCGGATTGTGACCGAACAACATGATTAGCGACGCGGCATTATCGCACTGCCTGACGATATCGACAAAGGACTCGGCCCGGTTGTAGTATAAACCTTCGTTTCGCACGACCTGTTCCATCGGGATGGCATACTGGTGGGCGAACTCTCGCGCGGTCTCGAGGGCGCGGTAGGCGGGACTGGTTATGAGAAGGTCCGGCATGATGCCATCGTCGGCCAGACGTTGCGCCATGGCGCGCGAGTCACGTACGCCCCTGGGTTCGAGCGACCGCTCAAAATCGGGAATACCGATATTCTTGCCGACAGCCTTGGCGTGGCGGACCAGGCAAACTTGTTTCATATCTCACTTTCCATATTCAGGACGGCTCCTCCCTTAGAGTAGTCGACGCCGCCCGAAAATTCAAGAGTTACTGGTGCGGGGAGAAGAATCAGGCAACTGCCTGGGGGCCGAAGTCCTTAGTGAACCACTGCCAGGCCTTATCGTAGCCCTTGAGGCCGGAACGGACGCTGTCGTCAAGCAACTGGCCATACTCATTGCAGGCTTCCCTTGCTTTTTCGGGCAGTTCCGGGTGTTTACACCGGAACTTATCGAGCAGTTGCATGCCCACCTCGGCGTCGTGCCACATACCGAGGGCACGGTGAACGCCCCGAAGGCGTTTATTAAGCTGTTTCAGGTCATTCGACTTGCCGTCCTCGGTCTGCATGACTTCGACGATATAGCGCACCCGCTTGGCCTGAATGCGAACATCGTGCAGTTCCTCAAAGTCGCGGTTGGCTTCTTCGGCCGATCCGGCGGCGGCGTAGAGGTCGCGTATTGATTTCTGCAGATAGTCGCGACTGGCCTGGATAAGGGCGGTTTCATCATACTGCCGGGCTGCCTCGTGCACCTGCTCAACAACGTCATTGAACAGGTCGAGGCTGAAATCTCCCTGAACCTCCGAGAACTTGATCTGCCCCTTGAGTTCACGTCGCGACACGTAACCAATAAACTCTTTGAGTCGCTTTTCTTCGCCGGCGGCGAGTTTCTTGACAAGCTCGAGTTGCACCTGGGCATCGCGGATTTTTCCCGCCGCCTTGTAGACGTGTTTGAGTGACTTGATGGAAACGTCATCGAGCGCGCCGGGCATGATCTGGCGGCACAGCTTGAGGAAGGAGCGGAAACGTTTTACACCAACTCGAAAGTCGTGAACCGCCTCCGAGGCATAGCTCTCCCTGGCGACAAGGTAGTTGCCGGATATTGTTTCGATTTGATTAGTGAGGTACTCCGAATAGCCGCGTGGTAACACTACCGTCCCCGTTATTTACGCTCATATTTCCACTGTCCGCTCTCCTGGCTGAGGCGGGACTTTTAATATAACTTACAAGTCTCTCGAAAATGTTATGATTATGTTAAGAAAACAGATTGGTCAGCGGTTTTTGTTCCCCTCGTCTTCAACTTCCGGTATGCGGAATTTTAGCAGGCGGTACGGCTCCGGGGGGTTGGGGCCACGGTGAATCTGGGCTGTCGTCACGTAAATGTGACCGTCCGGCGACTCAGCGAAAGTGTCCGGCCATGCCAGGCTGTCGGATTGCACCACCATGACCGGGTCGGTGCCGGGCCTGACCCGTCGCACGGCATTGAATTCAAGCGATGTCAGGTATATCCAGCCGTCGACAAACAGGATGCCGTCCGCGATACCACTCCCGGCCACCGTCTCGATGTAGTCCGGCATGCGACTCTCGGGCAGACTGTCGCTGACAATTACCCAGGTGGGAATGCGATACAGCTGCCGGCCGGTAAGGGCCTGCCAGTAGAGCCAGCCACCGGGGAGGTCGAGGGCAATGCCGTCGGCATGGACCTGCGGCATCGAGCCGTCGGGACGAAGCCATCGGGAGCCTTCGATTACGACGGCAGTTGACTCGGCCCTGGTCGACGGGTGATCGTCGAGCAGGCGCCGTGCCTGATTGGTGGCCAGATCGATCACGATGATGGCGCCCATCCCGGATTCGCTGATATAGGCAAAATTCCGTTTGGTATCGATGCGGACATCGTTCAGGTACGAGTTGGTCGGGGCGATGTTGGAGTCGAGGGTGATGACGCGCACGACAGAATCGGTGGCAAGATCGATTTCGACTAATTTGGGACCGCCGGGTACGATCCCCCCGAACCGCGGGTTGGCCGGATCAAGCACCCAGAGCCGATTATTGGCACCGGCGTAGGTTGCCTGAACACAGACAAATACCGATTCCGGCGGCTTTTCGGCTGTATAGTTGTTCCAGGCGGTATCGGGGTACGGGGTCAGGACTCGGTCGCCTGTCAACTCGGCAACCGCCACCGGGACAGAGTCGCTCCAGCGGGGAAAATTGACAAACACCCGGTTATCGCTCGATACGGCCACACCAGTCCACTGCCGTTCCGAAGTGGCAACCTGTAGTAGTTGTGGTTCACTCACCGGCTTCGGCTGGTCCACACACGCAGGGACCAGGACCAGGAGAATGAGTGTGAGGGCTGCTGTAGTCAGTTTCAGCGGATACGTCTCCGGTTTTGATCTGAACGATTTACGGCGCGGCTCAAACCGCTTCGCCCTGTATGCAGGCTATAGAAAATAATCGGCAGGCGCTCGGCTGTAAAGCGTATTCAGAACTGCCCCCCGATCGATCGAAATGCCAAAAAAGACGGCCGCAACAGGGAAGTTCGTGGCGGTCGCGGAAGATACATCGTGTGGATAACGATGATTCGATCAATAGTAGGTTGTGTTTTCGACCAGGCGCAACGTTATGATGGCGACCGTGACAATTGTGGAAAGTCCCAGCACCGACATGTTGGCCTTGCGGGGGACGAATCGGACGAGGCTCATCCAGCCGTTCTGGCTGCGGATGAAACGAATCGAGGTCATGGCCACGAGGTTGAGTATAACGGCGCCGGCCAGGCTGGCTACTATCACGAGCGGCATCAGGCTGCCGAGCATGTCGGAGATTTCCGGGTTTGAATAGAAGGCCTGCAACGGTGTGGCGAGGAACCAGATGTCGAAGCCGTCGGCTAAAACGTGGGCGAGCGTAATGTAGAGCGCCGGCAGCATGACAAGGCTGCTGATGACGGCAATGCGAGTCGAGCTCCAGCGACGTTTGCCGATCCCCACCGTGCCGTCGGTCCCGGCATTGTAAGTGACGGCGTCGTCTTCCCTTGAAGAGACCTCGGGGAGGCGCCGGGTGAACTCGCGGACATCGACCTCAAAGGCGCTGGCAACCGCCATGAGGGTTTCGTAGGAGCATTGATCGAGCTTTTCGACGCGCTGGACGGTGCGTTCGCTCAGGCCGGCAATGTCGGCCAGTTGTGTCTGTGACCATGCCCGTTCCTGCCGCAGTCGCTTTACCTGTTCCCCAAGTCCAATGTACTCCATGACCTTCCCTTTCTATCTGTGACATCACGCCGGATACTCTGTCGGATAGAGACGTCCTCATGTTGCTATACGAGACTTACGGTCACGGAGTTACGAGATATGGCGGCAGCCCGACGGGCTCACCATACGTAATAGTACGACAAGATACGCCACGCGCGCATTTGTTTTTGAGGGGGCGGTGTGGACAGAATACCAGAGATCGATCAGAACTGGCGATATCGTTTTGTGGTGAGGCCCGGGGGCTGTTGTGTGCGCAATATTCACACCGGCACGGCCATGCTCGTGCACAGCATCCCTCGATGTGCCGGCCATCTTCCGTAAGGACATCGCATTCAATGTGTTAGCCGGCAATTCACGATTCGCGGCACGATTCTTGTATGAAATCGAGTACAGTGAATCAAAGACCTCGCGAATGCATTCAAATTGAATTCAGGACCCTGTATGAGTAGATACCGCCCAGTTCGAAATTTCATCTTTGCCGCGGCCGTCGGCATGTTGCTGGTACTGCCGGCAACATCAGTCTCGGCGCAGTATTTCGGCCGCAACAAGGTGCAATACGAAGACTTTGACTTCAAAATTCTCAAGACGGAGCATATTGACGTTTATTACTATCCCAGTGCCCGGCAGGCGGCGATCGATGCCGGCCGCATGGTGGAACGCTGGTACAGCCGTTACGCGGAGCTCTTTGGCCGGGAGTTGGACGGACGTCAACCCCTTATCCTGTACGCCAACCACCCGGATTTTCAGCAGACCAATGTGATCGGCGGCCTGATCGGTCAGGGTACCGGCGGTGTGACCGAGGGGTTGCGCCGCAGGATCGTGCTGCCGCTGACGGGCATCTACCAGGAAAATGACCATGTGATCGGCCATGAACTGGTGCACGCCTTTCACTACAACATAGCCAAGACTGAAAGCAAAGGTCGGTTGCGGGGGTTGAACGCGCCGCTCTGGTTTATTGAGGGCATGAGTGAATACCTGTCGCTGGGACCAGACTATCCGGCTACGGCCATGTGGCTGCGCGACGCGGTGATCCACGACAGGGTTCCCACGCTCGACGACATGACCAACAGTCGGGAGTACTTTCCGTACCGGTGGGGACACGCGTTCTGGACGTATGTGACCGGCCGCTGGGGCGACCAGGTGATACCACAACTGTACATCGGGTTACAGCGGGGTAACTATGACAAGGTGTTCAAAGCGGTGCTGGGGATGGAGCCGGATTCGCTGTCGGTGTTGTGGCGGCAGTCGATTATCGATACGTACGGTCCGGCGGTGGCGGGCCGGATCCATCCGGACAGCCTCGGGAGCGATCCGTTACCAAACGAAGATGACGACAGCCCGATGAACCTCTCCCCTACGATCAGCCCGGATGGTCGCTGGGCGGCGTTTATCTCGCAACGCGACCTGTTCTCGCTCGATCTGTATTTAGCCGATCTCGAGGCGGGCAAGGTGGAGCGCAAGATCGTCAGTTCCGGAACGAATGCTCACTTCGACGCCCTGCAGTTTACCAATTCGTCGGGAACCTGGTCGCCTGACAGCAAACAGATGGCGATACCGGTGGTCGACGATGGCGACAGCAAGATTGCCGTAGTCGAGGTATCGTCCGGCGACGTCAAACGCACGATCTTTCCGTCGGAGATCGAAACGGTGCAGCAGGTAGCATGGTCGCCCGACGGTGACCGTCTCTTGTTCACCGGTACCAGCGGCGGCATCAGCAATCTGTACCTGTACGACTTCAACGCTGAGAACGCAGTACCGCTGACCAACGACCGCTACGCCCAGTTACAGCCGGCGTGGTCACCGGATGGCGAGTCGGTTGCGTATGCTACCGACCGCACGACTGAAACCGACATGGACGTGCTCGAATTCGGCCCGATGCGTATCGCTGTAATGGATCTGGAGACCCGCAGTTTCGTACTCATACCGCGACAGGCGGAAGGCAAGCAGATCAATCCACAATATTCGCCCGATGGGAGCAGTTTGTACTTTGTCGGCGACAAGGATGGGTTCAGTGACGTTTTCGAATTCTCGTTTGCCGACAGTTCGATCACGCCGGTAACGCATGTCGCGACCGGAATCAGTGGTCTTACATCGCTCTCTCCGGCGCTCTCGGTGGCGCGTGACGACGGTACAATGTTGTACACGGTATTCAGCCGGGGCGGTTACCGCATGCGGATTATGGCGCCGGAAGCGTCGGCGCCGGAAGTGCGGACATCGGTTGCATCGTATCTCAGCGACCTGGCTTCAGATCAGCGCCCGACCGCCATTCAGTCGATGCTGGCGGAGCCGGATGCTGGATTGCATTCGGCGGCTACGTTTGATACCACCGACTATGATCCGTCGCTCAGCCTGGTGTATGCCGGCCAGACCCAGGTCGGCGTGGCCATAGACCGCTTCGGCGCCTCGCTCGGCGGCGGCGCCAGCTTCCTGTTCGCCGATATGTTGAACAATCGGATGCTCGGAATCATCGCGCAGGTCAATGGCGGTTTAGACGATATCGGCGGCCAGGTAACCTATCGCAACCAGGACAGCAGATGGAACTGGGGGGCGTCGGTGGGCCACATTCCATACGAAGCGGCGCGGATCCGGACGGATATCGATACGGTCGACGGCCGCCAGGCGTTCCAGCAGGAGATTATCCGTCAGCAAGTGTTCGCGGAACGAGTGTCGCTGCTGACCGAGTACCCGTTGAACGAAAACCAGCGATTCGAGTTCTCGACCGGGTATTCGTTTATTCATTACGACGTCGATGTGGATGTGGCGACGTATGTCGACGGCTTCCTCGTCGATGTGTCACAGGAGGATCGCGATGCGCCGGCGTCGATTCACCAGGCCCACGGCTCGGTGGCGTTTGTCGGCGACTATTCCTTCTTCGGCTTTACCTCGCCCATTTCAGGCAGTCGCTACCGTCTCGAGGTGGAACCGACAGCCGGGACGATTCAGTACCTGACCATACTGGCCGACTATCGCAAGTATTTCTTCGCCAATCCGCTTACGCTCGCCGTCCGCGGCCTGCACTATGGCCGCTACTTTGGTGACGCCGAGAGTGATCGGTTGTCGCAACTCTTTGTCGGGTATGAATCGTATGTGCGGGGCTACCCGGTGAGTGAGATCGATGCCTCGGAGTGCAGCGGCGGTTCGGGTAAATGTCCGGAGTTTGATCGTTTGATCGGCAGCAAGATGGGTGTGTTCAATGCCGAGCTGCGAGTGCCGCTGTTTGGAACGAGCGAGTATGGCCTGGTTAATGCGTCATTCCTGCCGATCGAACTCGTCGGCTTTTTCGATGCCGGTGTCGCCTGGACTGAGAATACCGAACCGGAATTGAAATGGGAGACACGCTCTGCCGAGCGCATCCCCGTATTCAGCGCCGGTGGCGCCGCGCGAGTGAACCTGCTGGGCTATCTTGTCATGCAGTTCTACTACGCGTTTCCATTTCAGCGACCGGAAACAACCGGACAGTTCGGTTTCTTAATCGCACCGGGCTGGTAAGGAAGGAGATGATGTATGCCGGAACTGCCTGATGTAGAGACATTTCGCCGCTATTTGAACCGTACCGCAAAGAATAAGCGCATCGACAATGTGGTAGTGGCAACAACGTCGCTGGTAAAGGATACCAGCAAGGCTTCATTGAAGCGACAGCTCAAGGGCCATCGCATCACCAAAACGAAGCGTCACGGTAAGTACCTGCTCGGTCGGCTCAGTTCGGATACGTGGTTGGTATTGCATTTCGGCATGACCGGCGATCTCCAGTACTACAAGTCCGAAGAGGATGAACCGGACTACACGGCGTTGCGGCTGGACCTGGCAAACAACTACCATCTCGCCTATACCAGTCGCCGCAAGCTGGGCGAGGTACGGATCGTGAGTTCGCCTGATGAGTTGGCCGAAGAGAAGGAGCTGGGACCGGATGTGTACTCGAAGCAGTTCTCGAAGCGAATGTTCATTGACACCGTGCGTCGCAGCCGTGGTGTCATCAAGACCACACTGATGAACCAGAGTATGATGTCGGGGCTGGGTAACGTGTATGCAGACGAAGTATTGTTCCAGGTTGGGGTACATCCGTCCACTCCGGTGAAGAAACTGGATGACGGCGATTTGGGGAAGATCTACAACACCATTCGCCGGGTGTTGAGAACGACGATTACTCACAAGGCCGACCCGGACGATTTCCCGCGGACCTATTTTACCGGGAAAAGAGAGTCAAACCGCGCGTGTCCGCGCTGCAGCGGGACAATCAGGAAAGCACAGATTTCCGGTCGGCCGACCTATTACTGCAGCCGGCACCAGAAGAAAAACAAATGAACCTTGAAAAAGAACGTAAACCTGTCGATATTCAGAAGAAGGGTAGTATCATGGCAAAATCTTCAGTAATTCTCGATCCGGTGAAAGATGCCGGCAGCAAAGGTGCAGATATGGCAAAGAACTCGACAAAGAAAGCAGCCAAGACGGTGACCGGCGTGCTCAGTAATATCGCCTGCCGGTTTGTCCAGGACAAGAAGCAGAAGGTGTATTTCAAGATGCACGTGCGCGTATTCGCAACGGTGTGCGGATTGTTCTGGGGTATCGGCCTGTTTGCCGCGGCCTGGTGGGTCATGTTCCTCGAAGGCCCGAAAGCGGCCAAGCGCGACCTGCCGATGGCTCGTATATACCTCGGCTACAAGGCCACCCCGATGGGCGCGCTGATCGGCCTGGCGTGGGGCATTGCCGACGGTTTCTTCGGCGGCGCCGCGTTTGCCTGGCTGTACAACAAGCTTTCGTCGATTGGTCAGCAGAAGATCGAGATCCAGATCTAAGCCGAAACCGCCGCTTAATCAGCGCGCCGGTCGACCAACCATTGGATGGTGCGTCGCACAATGGCTTCTCACTCACAGCGCTCCAAGCGCGGCCGAACGTACATTGGTACATCGGGATGGAACTACGATCACTGGCGGGGTCCGTTCTACGCGGATGATACGCCGCAAAAGCGCTACTTTGACGAGTACGCGGCGCGCCTGAAGTCGGTTGAGATCAACAACTCCTTCTACCAGTTACCGTCCGAGAACACTCTCGCCGACTGGCATAAACGGGCGCCCACGGGCTTCGTCTTCGCCGTCAAGGCAAGCCGCTACATCACCCATATGAAGAAGCTCAAGGATCCCGAGGAGGGATTGACGAACTTCCTGGACCGGGCGACGGCTTTGAAGGGGCGGTTAGGTCCAATCCTGTTTCAGCTCCCCCCGAACTGGCGTTGCAACCATGACCGGCTGGAGTCGTTCCTGCAGACCTTACGCCGGGTAACTCCAAAACGCCGTTGTGCTGTGGAGTTTCGTGACGAGAGCTGGTGGCAGGATCGTACCTACGCGTTGCTCGAAAAGCACGGCGCTGCATTCTGCATCTATGACCTGGAGCGCCGGCAGTCGCCCAAAACCGTGACCGCTGAATATGTTTACATCCGCCTGCACGGACCGTCGAAGAACGCCTACGAGGGCGCGTATGACCGGCAAACGCTGTCCGGATGGGCGGGAGCGATCAACAGCTGGTGCGATGACGGCCGCGATGTTTACTGTTATTTCGACAACGACCAAAACGGACATGCGGCAATCAATGCTATGGAACTGGACGATATGCTCGACAAAGTCGAAGAGGATAGATAGGAAAGGACAGTCATGGAGACCAAAGTAGTAGCCAGTATCAATAGAGAGGTTTCACGGATTGGGCTCGGTACCTGGGCGATCGGGGGATGGATGTGGGGCGGCACCGATGAACGAGAGTCGATCAAAACAATCCTCACGGCGCTCGACAAGGGTATCACCCTGATCGACACGGCGCCGATCTACGGGTTCGGTAAGTCGGAGGAGATCGTCGGTGACGCCATCAAGGAGCATGGCGGTCGTGACAGGATAGTGCTGACAACCAAGGCAGCACTGGAATGGACCGATGACGAGAAGGTATACCGCAACTCGACACCGCAGCGCCTCAAGAAGGAAATCGATGATTCGCTCCGACGGTTGCAGACCGACTATGTTGATATCTACCTCGTGCACTGGCCGGATCCGCTGGTGCCGTTCGAGGAGACGGCGGAGGCGATGAACGAGCTGTACAAAGTCGGCAAGATCCGCGCCATCGGTGTAAGCAACTACTCACCGAAGCAGATGGACGCGTTTTCCACGACGGCGCCGCTGCAGGTTAGCCAGCCGCCATACAATATTTTCGAGCGCGAGATCGAAGATGACATTGTACCATACTGCACGTCGCACGACGTGGCGCTGATGACGTATGGAGTGCTGTGTCGCGGGCTCCTGTCCGGAAAGATGACATCCGACCACGAGTTCATCGGCGATGATCTCCGGCAGTCTGACCCGAAGTTTCAACCACCACGGTATGACCAGTACCTCAGGGTTGTGAAGAAACTGGATGAGTTCGCGCAGGCCAATTTCAACCGTAACGTGATACACCTGGCGGCCCGCTGGGTGCTGGACCAGGGGATCGATATGGCGCTTTGGGGGGCGCGTCACCCGGGCCAATTGGATGCGATTGACAAAATCAGCGGCTGGTCGCTGAGCGAAGCGGATTCAGAGAAGATTCGCGAAATAGTCGCGGAAACCGTCACTGATCCGGTCGGTCCGGAGTTCATGGCGCCGCCGGATCGTAAGAAGAAAGAAGGCGTGTCAGCCTCGTAGGTGTCGACACACCTAAAGAGCGAGCAGCCCCGTCGATTGCGGCGGGGCTTTTCTTATGATCAGATGCTGATGAAGCGCTGCACGGTGGTGCTAATGAACTCGAGCGTCCGTTGCGGGAAGACTCCAAAGTAAACAACGGCAAAGCCGACAAGGCCGAGAACGGTGCGACCGATGGTCGATACCGGCGGGCCGGTGCTGAGATGTGTCTCGCCTTCGGGGCGGTGCAGCATCGCTGCAATAACGCGCAGGTAGTAGTAGAGACCGACGGCGCTGGTGATTACGAGCGTGATACTGAGCGCCCAGGCCATGGCGCCGACGCCGGCTGAAAGAATGAGAAACTTGCCGATGAAACCGGCGGTCAGCGGAATTCCGGCCAGCGAGAACATCATGATGGCCATGACGGTCGCTACGCCAGGCCGCATCCAGAATAGTCCGCGATAGGCGTCGATCTCCAGCGTTTCGGGTTCGCCGGGTGAGAGTACTGACACCGTCCCGAAAGCGCCGATGAGGGTGAGAGAGTAGACGAGCAGGTAGTAGATGATCCCCTCGATAGCGTCGACGCCGCCGACTGCGACGGCGACGAGTACATAGCCGAGGTGGGCAATCGAAGAGTACGCCAAGAGGCGCTTGATGTTCGATTGCATGAGGGCAAGGAAGTTGCCGACGATCATCGAGGCTATGGCGATCGCCGAGATGATCCAGGCTATTGCGTGGTGATCGCCGATATCGACGACGGCAAGGAAGCGCAGCAACACTGCGACCATAGCGGCTTTGGATACGGTCGAGATAAAGGCGGTGACCGGGGCCGGCGCGCCGTCATAAACGTCGGGCGTCCACATATGGAACGGCACCACGCCGAGTTTGAAGCCGGCGCCGACGAGTATCAACACGGTACCAATGAGGAGGAACCAGGAAACGTCGCCGATAACGGTGGCACGCACCGCCAGTTCGCTGATCGACATGGTGCCGACCTCGAAGTATATAAGGGCCATCCCCAGAAGTAAAAAGGCAGAGGCTGCCGCTGCGAGCACCAGGTACTTGATAGCGGCTTCAAGGCTGCGTCGCATGGTACGCAAGTAGCCTATCATGACATACAGTGCAACAGTCAGCGTCTCGAGTCCCAGGATCAGGGTGATGAAATGATCAGCGGCGGCGAGCACCATGGAACCGAGGACGGCGAGCAGGATGAGAGCGTAGAGTTCTTCACGGTGCTCGGAGCGGCTTCGGAGGTAAACGTACGAGAGCACGGTGACCATGGCGGCGGCGATGAGCATAATGCCGAAGAACAAGAGAGCGTACTGGTCAATCACGAGTAGCGGCTCGATCTCTTGCGGCGCTCGAGTTGCAGCCTGAAACAGTTGCTGGAACGACAGAACCAGACCGGCCAGCGTGATACCGGCTGCGACGAGATGATTGCGGCGAATCGCCATAGCGATCAGGACAACGCATGCCACAATTGCAATTACGATAATCGGTGACAGCGCGGTAAGATCGATCTGGCTCATCGAGCACTCTCCTTACTCTCACTCATGTCATCAGTCGCAACAAACTTCTTCTGTTGCTCACTTGTATCATGTGTCAGCTGCGTTGAGCGTTGGATGGCGTGGACGGCATCGCGAGCGGTGTCGAGGACCGGCCGCGGGTAAACACCAAGCCAGACGAGCACCAGGATCATGGCGCCGAGGGGTACGGTGTAACGCGGCGCCAGGTCGGAAAACGTCCCGGTTTCGCGGGGTTTACCGTGGAAGACCTGCTGGATGATCCAGAGCGAGTAAGCCGTTGCCGCAACGAGGCCAAGGGTTGCGAGTACGGTCAGCGTAATGCTGGCCTGGAAAGCACCGACGAGCACGAGGAATTCACCGACGAAATTGCCGAGTCCCGGGAGGCCGAGCGATGCGATGGCGAAAAACATTGCGATGCCGCCCATTCGAGGCGCAGTTTGCCACATGCCGCCCATGCGGCGCATGTCGCGGGTATGAATCAGTTTCTGGAGGGCGCCGACGAGTATGAAGAGGCCGCCGGTGCTCAAGCCGTGACAGACCATTTCCATGACAGCGCCCTGCATGCCCTGTTCGTTGAATGCAAAGATGCCCAGGATCACGAACCCGAGATGGCTGACCGAGGTGTAAGCGATGAGTCGTTTCAGGTCGATCTGGCCGAATGCAAGTATGGCGCCGTACAGGATACCGATGACACCGATCAGCATGGCAATGGGCGCAATTTCGTGCGCTGCCTCCGGAAACATGGGGAGGACGAAGCGTATCAGGCCGTACGCGCCGGTCTTCAGCAGCAGCCCGGCGAGGATAACGCTGCCGGCGGTGGGTGCCTCGGTGTGAGCATCGGCCAGCCAGGTGTGCAGGGGAACAGCCGGCAGCTTTACAGCGAAGGCGATGACGAAACCCAGCATGATCCAGCGGGCGGCATCGAGACTGAGCGGTGTCATTAACAGGTCGAAGTAGCTGAAACTATAGGTGCCGGTGAAGCCGTGGTGTGCGAAGTAGAGTGCAAGAATTGAAACCAGCATGAGCAGGCCGCTCAGTTGCGTGAACAGGAAGAACTTGGTGGCGGCGTAGACGCGACGTTCGTGACCCCAGATGCCAATCAGGAAGTACATCGGTACCAGCATAACCTCCCAAAAGAAGTAGAAGAGGAACAGATCGAGCGAAAGGAACACGCCGTTGATACCAGCGAGAACAAACATCAGGTTGAAATGGAAGAACGGTACGCGGTGCTGAATCTCGCGCCAAGAGATCATCACGGATACGACGCCGAGGAATGCTGTCAGGACAACCATGAGCAGGCTGATACCATCCATACCGAGCCGGAAGGCGATGCCCAGCTCGGGAATCCACGGCTGTTCGTAGTTAATCAGCCAGGTGCTGTCGGCGATGCTGTCGCCCCCCAGGCCGTAGCTCCACCAGAGGCCGAGCCCTACCGCGAGCATGGCGAGGTTGCCGCCGAGGGCAATCCAGCGGGAGAGATCGCCGTTGTTGCGCACGCTCCAGGCGAGCAGGCCGGCCACTATGGGTATGACAATGAACAGGGTGAGTATCACAGGAACACCGCCAGTACTATTGTCACTACCGCGCCAAGAGCAAGGCCGGTAGCATAGGTTCGCAGCCGCCCCGTCTGGGTAAGCCGGAAGATACGCGAGAAGCCGCGCGAGATGCCGGCAAGGCCGATGTAGATGTAGTCTATGAAGTCGCTGCGATTGACATTGGCGATCCAGTAGTAGGGCCGCACGAACAACTCGCGGTAGGCGGCATCGAAACCGAAGCCGGAGTAACTTGCGCGCCAGAGCGGTTTGAGTTCAGCACGCTCGATGGCTTCAAGGCTTGGCGCTGTTCGGTAGTAACGCAGCCAGGCGATGAAGACGCCACCGAGTGCGGCGATAACGGCAAGCACCTGAAAGAGCAGTTCGATACCGTGATCAACGTGACTGATCGGCACGGCCGGCAGAGTTGCGTGCACAAAGCTCGAAAACGCGGTGACATGACCCAATGTCGCGGGTGTTTCGATAAAGCCGCCGATGGTCGATAAGACCGCCAGCGCCACCAGCGGTATCAGTAGGACCTTTCCGGGACTATGGCCGATTGTTCCGCGCGGCTTGCCGTAAAAGGTGACGAAGACCATGCGGAAGGTATAGACAGCGGTTATGAACGCGCCGACCAGTCCGGCCAGCCACAGCCATGTCGAGCCGGCGTCGGATGCGTAGGCGTACCAGAGGATGGCGTCTTTACTGTAGAAGCCGGCAGTCACCAATGGTATGGCGGCGAGTGAGGCGCTGCCGATGAGGAAGGTCCAGAAGGTAACGGGCAGTTTAGTTCTCAGGCCACCCATCTTGAACATGTCCTGTTCGTGGTGCATCGCGAGTATGACGGCGCCGGCGCCGAGGAAGAGCAGCGCCTTGAAGAAGGCGTGCGTCATGAAGTGGAACATGGCGGCGGAATAGGCGCCCACGCCAAGCGCGAGGAACATGTATCCGATCTGCGAGATTGTCGAATATGCCAGTACCCGTTTGATGTCGCGCTGGGTGAGAGCGGTGAGACCGGCCAGGAGTAAAGTAGCCGCGCCGACGATGGCTACGACCATACGGATAACCGGCGCGAGATCGAAAATAACATGCGTTCGCGCGATGAGGTAAACACCAGCCGTGACCATGGTAGCGGCATGGATGAGCGCCGATACCGGAGTCGGACCGGCCATGGCATCGGGCAGCCACGTCTGCAGCGGCAGTTGTGCCGATTTGCCGACGGCGCCGCCGAGCAGCAGGGCTGCAATCGCGATGGCAGTTGTGTTACCGACGGTCCATTCGGCATCGGCAAGCAAGAGGATGTCCTGTATATTGAGGGTACCGAACTGCCGGAACAACAGGAAGAGACCTATGAGCAGCGCGGTGTCGCCGATGCGGGTGACGACAAAGGCTTTGCGCGCAGCCGAGCCGTTCTCGGCATCGGAGTACCAGAAACCGATCAACAGGTAGCTGCACAGGCCGACACCTTCCCAGCCCACCAGCAACAGCGCAAGGTTGTCGCCCAGTACGAGTATGAGCATGAACGATACGAACAGGTTCATGTAGGCAAAGAAGCGACTGAACGCCTTGTCGTCGGCCATGTAGCCGACGGAATACAGGTGAATAAGGAAGCCGACCACGGTTACAACGAGCATCATCAAGAGCGACAGAGCGTCGAGGCGGAAAGCCATGTCGGGAGCGAAGCCGCCGACGCTGATCCAGTTCCAGAGCGTCTGGGTGAAAGCGGCCTGCTCGGCGGGTTGACCGAAGAATTCAAAGGCGATTCCGAGGGCGATCGCTGCCGACAGTCCGACCGAACCGACACCGATTACCGAGGCCACCATGCGGCTGAACCGCTTGCCCTGGGTTGCGAGCACGGCGAAGCTGATGAGTGGTATGACCGGCACTGTCCAGAGTAGATTCTGCATGTTATCCCTTCATATCGCTTACGGCGTCGGTATCGAGTGTCTGGAACCGGTGGTATATCTGGAGCACGATGGCCAGGCCGACTGCGACCTCGGCGGCGGCGATCGCGAGTATGAACATGAACATGATTTGTCCCTCCACCTGTGCCCAATGAGCACCGCCAACGACGAAAGCAAGACCGGTAGCATTAAGCATGACCTCGAGCGACATGAGCATGAACAGTACGTTGCGACGCACCAGCAGACCGACCAGGCCAAGAGCGAACAGGAGTATGGCGAGGATGAGCGGTTGTTCAAGTGGAATACCGGTCATGACTTACCTGCCTCTTCGATCTGCTGGGATTGATCGGCAGTGCCGCGCAACGGATGACCATGCTCGCGGCGTTCATCGCTTTCATGGTCGCGCTGCCGCCCGATATGGAAGGCGCCAACCAGCCCGGCAAGCAGGAGCATGGCGGCGATTTCAACGGCGAGCAGGTAGGTCGAGAACATGCTTACGCCGACCGCTTTCGGGCCGACGATTTGCGTCATGACAACGCCGGGACCGTCGGTTACGACCACCCAGGCGAGCGCGAACGCCAGTATGCCGCTGAGCACGCCGGGCCCGAGATACATGCCGGGCGACAACCATTGTCGCTCCTGATCGGCTGCCTTCTGACCGAGGTTCAGCATCATCATCACAAAGATGAACAACACCATGATGGCGCCGGCATAAACAATCACTTCCAGAGCCGCGATGAAGGGTGCACCGAGAACGTAGAAGATGACGGCGATCGCCAGCAGTGACACGATCAGGTACAGGAGCGCGTGCACGGCGTTGGTGCGAGTGATGACCATAACGGTGGCAGCAAGTGCAACCGCGGCGGCAATGTAAAAGACGATATCCATACGTTACATCACTTCGTGTTTACGGCATCAGCGTGCGCGGATCGATCGGTTCGGCCTCGTTCTCGGCCTCGCCTTTATCCTTCCCGTCGATCCTGACACCGGCGACCTTGTAGAAGTGGTAGCCGGGATATTTTCCGACGCCTGAAATTGTCAGGTCTTCCTTTTCGTATACCATGTTTTTTCGATCATACTCCGACATTTCAAAGTCCGGGGTAAGCTGGATGGCATAGGTCGGGCATGCCTCCTCGCAAAAACCGCAATAAATACAGCGGGAGAAGTTGATGCGGAACCAGTCCGGGTAGCGACGGCCATGCTCGTCCTCGGTCGCCTGCAGGGCGATGCAGTCGACCGGGCAGACGACGGCACAGAGGTAGCAGGCCACACAGCGTTCACCGCCGTCGGGATCACGGCTGAGTATGATCCGCCCGCGATACCGAGGCGCCAGGTCGGGTTTCTCTTCCGGGTACTGCACGGTTTCGCGCTTGCGAAACATGTGCGTGAAGACAATCCATAAGCTTCTAATCGAACTAAGCATATATATCTATCAACAAGCCTTTCATCATTTCAGGGCCAGTACGACTGCGCCGGTAACCACCAGGTTAGCCAGTGCCAGCGGCAACATGAACTTCCAGCCCCAGCTCAACAGCTGGTCGTAGCGAGGTCGCGGCAGGCCGGCGCGAAGGAGGATAAAGAAGCAGATGCCGACAAACGTCTTTATCAGGAACCACACCAGCGGCGGCAGCCACGGACCGTGCCACCCGCCCAGAAAGAGGGTCGTGATCATCGCCGAGATCAGGGTGACACCGAGGTACTCGCCGACGAAGAACATGCCGAACTTCATACCGGAGTACTCGGAATGGAAGCCGGCGACAATCTCGCTTTCCGCTTCAGGCACATCGAACGGCAGTCGATGCGACTCGGCGACACCGGCAACCATGAAGACGACGAACCCGAAGAACTGCGGTATGATGTTCCACATGCCTTCCTGGGCCTTGACAATTTCGAAGAGATTGAACGAACCGGTCATCGCCACGACACCGAGCAGCGACAAGCCCATGAATACTTCGTAGCTGATCATCTGCGACGCAGCACGCAAACCACCCAGCAGGGAATACTTGTTATTCGACGACCAGCCACCGAGTACCACCGAATAAGCGCCGAGGGAGGACATGGCGAGAAAGAATAGCAGACCGATGTTGAAATCGACCAGCACACCGATACCCGGGGCGACTGGTACGACGGCGACCGACATCAACACCGTGAACATGATGATACCCGGCGCTATGAAAAATACGACGCGATCGGCGAAGGGAGGTATCCAGTCCTCCTTGAAGAAAATCTTGATCATGTCGGCAATAACCTGGAAAATACCAAAGGGCCCCACGCGATTGGGACCGTAGCGGTCCTGCCACAGTCCAAGCAGGCGGCGCTCAAGCCAGATCAGGCCGGGGGCGATGGTAAACACACCCATGAGGATCGATACCGCTATGAGAGAGGCAGTCCAATCCATCAGCTCTTCCCTCCGGTGTTGATCGTCGCCGGCAGCGGCAGCCAGGCGGTTGCCGTCGGATCGACCATGAGACCAATGACGGCGTCCGGCATATTTTCGTCGACCTGCACTTCCGCCGATATGTCGTGGCCATCGATGCTGAGCGTGTGCGTGTCACCGCGGTCGACACCAAGCACCGCAGCCGTGTTGTCGTTTACGAGCCAGAACAGTGCCGGGATACGTTGCCGAATCGGTTCCGAGTTGTTGCTCAGGTGCTCGCTGCCGAAGATGCGGTGAATCGGCACGACCAGCAGTTGATTGTCTGCGACTTCCTGTGCATCGGGCGCCTGGAAATCGTAATGGTGTGAAGCATCGGTCAGCTCATTGAACAGTCGCACGCCGGGGTCGCCGCCGCGCATTTCCTGGCCGATTTCTTTCTGGTAGAAACTGAGCGCCTGCACCGAATTCCACCCGGGCGCCCAGAAGAACGAAGTGAGCGAGGGGGGTGGCTGATCATTCACGCCCTCCATGGAGAAGCTCAGCGGTGAATCGGAATCGTCCGGCGGTTTCGGTTCGTGGATTGTCTGGTGAGCCACTTTGGCGGTACGCCCACTGTAGCGGTGCGGCGACCGCGCCACCTTGCGACCTCGAATTCGGAAAGTCGCGTCGGGAGCAACCGATGTAACCCTG
Organism: uncultured Ignavibacteriales bacterium; assembly: GCA_964544635.1. GTDB lineage: Bacteria > Zixibacteria > MSB-5A5 > GN15 > FEB-12 > CAZJCK01. Next base: position 50,848 of record CAZJCK010000009.1, read on the forward strand.
AGCCGTCCGTTGACAGCACTGAGGGCAGCGTCGGCGATCGGATCGAGCGTCTTCCATGCTGCCATATCAGATCGTCCGGCGGCCTCGCCTATTCTCTGCAGCCAGCGCCATGACTCGACAACCTCTTCATCCGGCGACAATGCCTGGTAAAAGCGTTGGGCTCGGCCTTCGTTGTTGACGATAGTTCCATCCGATTCGGCAAAGGTGCCGCAAGCGAACAGAGTGTGCGCTTGTTCGGTGGTGGGACTTGTCGTATGATCCAGGGCCACGACATAACTTACGCCTGCGAGCAATTCCCTGGCGCGACTTTTGCCGCAACGGCCGGCAAGGTCGTTCTCAAGCAGTATGAGTGTATCGACGTCACCTGACTCGATGCGCGTTGCGATGTCTTCAAGACTGTTGCCACCAATGAGGCCGATGCCGAGACTATTGGCGTCAGGCAGGACAAAGCTGATCTGCGCTTTCTTTCCCTTGCGTCGAAGCGCCGTATAGATTGCCAGCGACGCATCGAGCATGGCCGGTTCGCCGAGGCTGATGCCGCCCACAACGAGCGGCTTGTCGCATGCCGTCAGGTCGCCAGCTGCTTCTTTCGCCAGCCCGGTCTCCTCCGCACCCAGGCCGGTGACACCCGGTGCTTCGCTGTCGATGGCGTGGGCGATGGCGAAGCCGAAGCGGGCGATGTCTCGCGGCGCCCTGCGCAGGGTGGCCTGAGAGATATCGTCAAGTTTGGTCGACTGCGGTGTGGCGGTATACAGTGGACCACGGCGATCCTGCACCGCTTCCCGCACGGCTGCGTCGTTCCAGCGGGGGATCTTCAGCTTGTCGACCAGTTCCATTGGCTGATTCCGCACTGCCTGCCGCACCGCCAGCGCGAGCATGGGAGCAGTATTGGTCAGGTCCTCGCCCAGCACGACGACACCGTCGGCACGTTCGGCGTCGCGAAGCGACGCCGTGTTGAGCCGTCCATCCCGGAGTAGTTTCGAAAGGCGCATGATGGTATCATGCTCGGCTGCGCCGACGCCGCTGCTGAAGCTGCCATCACCGACGAGGGTCTTGAGGGCGAAGTTTGATTCGAGACTTGCGCGCGGCGAGCCGATGCCGACTGCCCTGCCGTTCGTAAGGCGTTCGGCAATGTCATCAATGACGTCATCGATGCTGTCAACAGGCTCCAACTTGTCGCCGTTGCGCTTCGATGTCTTTCTGATGCGCGTATCGGCATTCACATATTCATAGCCGAAGCGGCCGCGGTCGCAGATGAAATAGCCGTTTACACTGCCGTTGTAGCGGTTGAGTATCCGAACCAGCTTGTTGTACCGCTCGCCTGCGAAGACATTGCAGCCAAGGCTGCAGTTGTGGCAAACCGACGGGCCGGATTGCAGGTCCCACTTGCGGGTGTAGTGTTTGCGCAGGGTTTTGTCGGTGAATACGCCGGTGGGACAGACCTCGACAAGATTACCGCTGAATTCGTTCTCGAGGGTGCCTTCTTCATACCGTCCGAAGAAAACGCGGTCGTGGGCGCCGAAAGCTCCCAGATCGGTGCCGCCGGCAAAGTCGTTGTAGAAACGAACACACCGGTAACAGGTGATACAGCGATTCATTTCATGGTAGATGAACGGTCCGAGATCCTGGTTGCGGAAGGTGCGCTTGGTGTATCCGTAGCTGCGGTAGTTGTGGCCGGACATGACGGTCATGTCCTGCAAGTGGCACTCACCGCCTTCGTCGCACACCGGGCAATCGTGCGGATGATTGACCATCAGCCACTCGATGATATTGGAGCGGAAGCGAACGGCTTCTTCGTCGGCGACCGAGACGATCATACCATCCTCGACCGGCACCATGCAGGCCATGACCAGCTTACCCTTGTCGTCATTTTCATCCTTGTACTGAATGACCGCACACTGGCGACAGGCGCCGACCGAATCGAGGGCGGGGTGCCAGCAGAAGTAGGGCAGGTCGATACCGAGTGAAGTGACAGCCTGCAAAAGGTTCTGGCCGTCGGCAACCTCGAATGTCTGTCCATCTATGTTTATCTTAGCCATACGTTGCTTGTCCTACCGGTAGGGGCAGCCGTTGCCGTTGAGGTGTCGTTCAAAGTCATCGCCCCAGTGTTCGAGGGCGCTCTGCAGCGGCTCCATGGCGCCCGGCGCGAGGGCGCAGAAAGTGTTTCCGGGGCCGAGCCACTTGGTTACATCCTTGAGTCGCGCAATGTCGTCGTTGCTGCCGCGACCCATTTCGAGGGCGCCGAGTATCCTGGCGGCCCACGGCAGGCCGTCGCGACAGGGCGTGCACCAGCCGCACGACTCCTGCGCGAAGAATTTCTCGAGGTTTTCGCACATACCAACCACGCAGGTTTGGTCGTCGAGAATTATCAGGGTGCCGGTACCGAGGCGGGTACCGATCTTCATGCAGGTGCCAAAGTCCATGCTGGTATCGAGTTGATCGACAGTCATGAAGTCGGTGGAGGCGCCGCCGGGCAGGAAGCCCTTGAGTTTTAAACCGTCTCGCATCCCGCCGGCATGCTCCTCGATGATCTCTCGCGCTGTTACGCCGAGTGGCAGCTCCCACAACCCGGGGTTGTTGGCCTTGCCGCTGACACCGTACAGCTTGGTGCCTCCCTCCTCGTCGCTTGCGCTGAGGTTCTGGTACCAGTCGACGCCGTGGGCAAGGATGTGCGGCACGTTGCAGAGGGTCTCGATATTGTTGACGATCGTCGGCTTGCCCCACAGGCCGGAGACTTGCGGATACGGCGGCTTGGCCCTCGGGATAGCACGTTTACCTTCGAGCGCATTGAGCAGGCCGGTCTCTTCACCGCACATGTAACGCCCGGCGCTGGCATGGACATACAGATCGAAGTCGAACCCCGAGCCGAGAATGTTCTTACCGAGCAGACCCTGGTCGTACGCCTCGCTGATGGCCTGCTCCATCCGTTCGGTCGACAGGTGGTAGGCCCAGCGAATGAAGACATAGCCGATGGTTGCGCCGATAGCGTAGCCGGAGAGTATCATACCCTCGACAAGCTGGTGCGGGTCACCCTCCATGAGGAGGCGGTCTTTGAACGTGCCCGGCTCCATTTCGTCACCGTTGGCGACGATGTATTTCGGCGACGGCGCATCGTCGCCCATCGGCACGAAACTCCACTTCATGCCGGCGTTGAACCCGGCGCCGCCTCGACCCTTGAGGTTGGCATCCTTAACTTTCCCCTGCACCTCTTCCGGCTCCATCTTGCCGAGCACTTTGTGAACGGCGTCGTAGCCGCCGGTCTTCTGGTATTCGGCGAGTGAGACGTAGCCCCGGTCGGGCTTGATATTCCTGGTCAGCGGCTTGTTGTTACTCATGCCCCGCCTACCTCTTTCAGGATTTCATCGACGCGATCGTTGGTCAGTTTGCCGTAGGTGGTGGTACCGACGATCATGGCCGGGGCCTGATCGCACAAACCGATGCAGGGGATCGGCAGCAGGGTGAACCTCTTGTCGTCGGTGGTCTGGCCGAAGTCAATACCGAGGCGGGATTTGAGATGGGCCACAATGTCGTCGTAGCCCTCGATCCAGCAGGAGACGGAATCGCATACCAGAATGACGTGCTTGCCCACCGGCTGGCGGAAGATCAGGTTGTAGAAAGTGGCGACGCTGTCGAGTTCTTCGCGGGACATGTCAAGGTAATCGGCGACATCGGCAATACCGTCGTCATCCACCCAGCCGTCGCGATGTTTCTGCACAATCTTGAGGGCGCCGATGCAGGCGGCTTGCCTGGTCGGTACGTGCTGCAACTCAGCGTCGATTGCTTTCTTTTCGTGTTCGCTCAGCATACTTCTTTCGTTCAGCGGTCTACGTCCGCGAGGACAAAATCAACACTTCCCAGTATGGCCAGCAGGTCGGCGACCGACTGGCCCTTGCTTATCATGGGCACCATCTGCATGTGGGGGAACGAGGGTGCGCGGATGCGTGTACGGTACGACGTGGTGTGGTGGTCGCTGATCACGTAGTAACCGTTGTTGCCTTTGCTTGCTTCGACAGCGGCAAAACTTTCGCCGGCCGGCATGACCGGCCCCCAGCTGACATTGAGGAAGTGGTTGATCAGGGTTTCAATGTCGTGCATGGTGCGATCCTTGATGGGCGGCGTGGTCCGCGGATGGCGCGACTTGTAGTCGCCTTCCGGCATGTTGTCGGCACACTGCCTGATTATTCTCAGGCTCTGGCGCATCTCTTCGATACGCACCTCGGCGCGGGCGTAGCAGTCGCCGGCGACAGCGGTTGGAATGTCGAATTCAAACTGGTCGTAGCCGGAGTAGGGTCGTGCCTTGCGCCAGTCAAAATCGAGTCCGGTGGCGCGCAGCCCCGGCCCGGTGATCGACCACTCGATCGCTTCCTCGGTATTGTAGGCGCCGATTCCGACAGTGCGCCCCTTCAAGATGTGGTTCTTCATGACCAGGTTGTCGTATTCGTCCAGGCGCGGGGGCAGGTAGTCGACAAAGTCGTGCACCAGCTTGTCCCAGCCTTCGGGAAGGTCGTCGGCGACACCGCCGATGCGGAACCAGTTGGGGTGCATGCGGTCGCCGCAGATCGATTCAATGATCTTGAGGATTCGTTCACGATCGTTGAACATATAAAAGACCGGTGAAAGGGCGCCGACATCCTGCGCAAACGTCCCATACCAGACAAGGTGGCTGGCGATACGAAACAGTTCACACAGCATGATGCGAATGACCTTCGCTCGATCGGGCACCTCGATGCCGGCCAGCCGTTCGACCGCCAGGCAGTACGGCAGGTTATTCATGACGCCGCCGAGGTAGTCGATGCGGTCGGTGTACGGTATGTAAGTGTGCCATGACTGCCGTTCACCCATCTTCTCGGCGCCTCGGTGGTGGAAACCGATATCGGGAACGGTGTCGACTATCTGTTCACCGTCGAGCTGGAGAATCATGCGCAGGACACCATGGGTACCGGGATGCTGCGGCCCGAGATTGAGGAACATGAACTCGGAGGTTTCGGACTCGCGCTCCATCCCCCACTCTTCCGGCTTGAACTGGAGGGCGGCATGCTCTTTATCGCGCTTTTCGTCGGGCAACTGGTACGGCCCCATCTCGGTCGCGCGGGCGGGATGTTCCTTGCGCAATGGGTGGCCTTCCCACGTGCGCGGCATAAGAATGCGGTACAGGTGCGGATGACCGTCGAATGACACCCCGAACATGTCCCACACTTCGCGTTCGTACCAGCTTGCCGACGGCCAGATGTCGGTGATGGTCGGCAGCGACGGTTGGTCGCCTTTGAGCGGTGTCTTCACGCGCAGGTCGGTATTGCGGTCGACGGATATCAGGTGGTAAACGACGGTGAAATCCGACTGCGGCTGGTCGCCGCGATGGCGACGAAAGCGCTCGTCAATCGCCGTGATATCGTAGAGTATTTTGTACGGCCGGTCGATGCCGTGCTTGAGAAATCGCATCGCCGGTCCGATCTGTTCGGGCGCTACCCAGACGGTGTCGATGTTGTCGGCAGTCGTCTGCTCGCACAGAACAGCGCCGTTAAGACGCTGCTTGAGTTCGTCAATCGGGGTGGGCGGTGAGGCTGTAGTCGGTTCTGGAGTCACAGGTTCAGTCGGTTTCAGTTGGTTAGAGTTTATCGGGGGTTCGCAGGTTGGTAGTCTTTATTCGTTGTTCGCGCTTCTTGTCGCGCATCGACGGCGGCGCCTGGCGCACTACACCCTGATCGCCGACAGTCCAGCTGAGGGGACGTTTCTCTTTGCCGACCGCCTGTTGCAGCAGGGTGAGGCCTTCCATGAACGTTTCCGGTCGCGGCGGGCAGCCGGGGACATACAGGTCGACCGGGAGAAACTTGTCGACACCCTGTACCACACTGTAGATATCGTACATGCCGCCGGAGTTGGCGCACGAGCCCATCGAAATGACCCAGCGAGGCTCCATCATCTGGTCGTACAGCCGCTGGATTATCGGCGCCATTTTCATGAAGACAGTGCCGGCAATGACCATGACGTCGGCCTCGCGCGGCGTACCACGGATAACCTCGGCGCCGAAGCGAGCGATGTCGTACCGGCTGGTCAGGCTGGTGGCCATCTCGACATAGCAGCAGGACAGGCCGAAGTTGAACGGCCAGAGGGAGTTCTTGCGTCCCCACGCAATCAGGTCCTGCAGTCGCGACATGAGTATCGACTTCTGGACCGTATCCTGAAACGACTGGTCGGAGAGTTCCCGTACCGGCTCGGTATGGCGCTGGTTCATCGTCATTGGTGTCGTCCTCCGCTGCGCAGCAGGGCGCGCATTTCCTGGCGCATCCAGTCGAGCGCCCCCATGCGCCATTCGTAGATCAGGCCAACCACGAGTATGGCCGTAAAGACCAGCAGGCCGATATAGCCGGTCCAGCCGACCTCGACGGCGCCGATTGCCCAGGCAAAAATGAAGACAACTTCCAGGTCGAAGATGACGAACAGCATGGCAATCAGGTAAAAGCTGGCCGAGAAACGTACCCGCGCAGAGCCGGTGATGCGTATGCCGGACTCGTATGGATCGTTGGTTTCACGGTCGGTGTGTCGCTGGCCCAGCAGGTAGGACAGGCCGTACATGACACCGAGAACAAACAGCGCCCCGCCGGTATAGACCAGGAAGGGCAGGTATGTTGACAGCTCGGGTATGGCGCTACCTCCTACAGGGATTCAGGACAGGTTGGCGTGGGCCAACAGTTTCGGTTGGTAGGTTCAGCTAAGCGCGATCCTGCACCGATGTCACGCCCTTCTGCGATGCGCAGTGGGCGCTGCAGAAAAAAGTGTGATCGGCCTCGACACCGTGGCCGACAATGCGAACACCGCAGTTGGCGCAGGTCGGCGCGAGCGCCGAGATGGCGCACTCGAAACAGTCGAATACGTGGGTTTCGTCATTCTTTACAACTTGAAACGATTTATCATATGCATTTCCGCAAACTTCACATTCAGCCATTGTCTGCTCCTCTCAAGAGTGATGTGTTGTTCAGCTTCAGGATCAGGTATAACTTTCCGCCATACCGCTTTCGGGAGTTGGAAACTCCGGTTCTTCTGATATGCCTTGGTTTTCGCTATTCGTGTTTGATGTCAGCAACCAGAGCAACCCGACGATGACGAGAACTGCGAAGACCGCCAGCTTACAGCATGACGTTGCTACCGAATAGCCAAAACTCTTGTCGTTATTCACGTTCGTTTCACCACCTTACAACAGTTTGTGATTAACGCGACGCAACTCGCCGCCCGTCACAGAAAGTGGCAAAAACCATGCCGTTGACTGCAACGCGCCGGTTAAGCTGATCGCGCGCAGGCATATAGCGGGAGAGGACGAAATCAGGCCCGGTGGCGACAGTCGTCGTGGTTACATCGCCATGTGCACATTTGGAACGGGCTGTGTGAAGGGCGTGGTTCGTCGTACGGCCTGTGTCACGATTCAGGCGAACGCAACAAGAGCGGCTTCAGTGGTCAGCTGCTACTCTTGGCGGCGCGACGACGGTAAGTCGTCAGATGCCGGGTCGTAATCACCGCAATGGTGAGCGCGGTGAGCGGAATTACAAAGCCGAGCATCGCCCAGCGGAACATATGAAGCGCCTCATGACCCATGGCATCGAGGATCAAGAAAGCAAGGTAGGCGGCATAGTAGAAGAAGAAGACACCTCCCTCCCACCGGGAGATTTTGTAGCCGGTGAAGAAGATCGGGAGGCAGACCACGGCGGTAGCCACCAGGAGGGGAATGTCGAAGGTGAGCACGTGCGGGGCCACTGTCAGTTCACCGGCGGTCAGGACGGCTATGCCAAGTACAGCTGAGATGTTATAGATACTGCTGCCGATGATATTGCCCACGGCGATGTCCTGCTGGTTCTTCATGGCCGCCAGAATGGAAGTGACGACTTCGGGCAGCGAGGTGCCGAGGGCCACGACCGTCAGGCCGATGAACAGCTCACTGAGGCCCAGAGCAGCGGCTATCGTCTGTGCCCCTTCAACGGTCCAGTGTGACCCCAGCATGAGGCCGCCAATGCCGATCAGCAGCAGCAGGCCGGCAATGAAATAGGCTTTGCCCGATCGATCAATCTCTTCCTTGAAATGTTCTTCATACTCGGTCACGATTTCGATGGACTCGCGACGCGACAGCCAGGCGGCAAGGAGTGTATAGGCGACGGCCAGACTGATAAGGATGATACCGTCGATGCCGCTGATGACACCGTCCAGAGCCACCACCGCGACGGCGCCGGACAAGCCGATGAGGATGGGGACATCGATTCGCACGATCTGCTGAGCCACCACGATCGGCGCAATTATGGCCGACAGCCCGAGGATAAACAGGATGTTGAAGATATTGCTGCCGACGAGGTTGCCGAGGGCAATGTCGGAGGCATCTTTGAGACCGGCGAAGACAACCACTGCGATTTCCGGCGCCGAGGTGCCCACCGCCACTACCGTCAGCCCGACCACGAGCGGTGATATGCCAAACAGGGCGGAGAGGCGCAAGGCGCCGCGCAGCACCAGGTCGGCAGCTCCCAGCAGGATCGCAATGCCGGCGACGAGCTGTAGAATTGTCAGTAGAGTCATGGTAAGATGCGGGTCATCCGGTTATTGACCACACTCTGGCGTGACCGTCAATCATTCGGATGTGCCTCCTTGCAAGCGTGCATTATTCGTTATCCAACCGTAACCGCCTCCGGCACCTCCGGTTCCAAAAACCGGGTGGCAGGCTGCTGAATTTGGGCGGTTTCAACCTTGTGCCGTTCAGACCAGGGTTAAATATTACTGCTGTTGGTCTGGATTCGTGACCTGCGCAAGGAATAAATCTATGGTAAAGTTCATCAAGCGATCATCACATAAAATCGGCCTCAAGCCCGGCAGCGTGGTGTATGTCGGGGAAAAACGGGAAGAACCGGTAACAATCCGAGTGCTCACCTACCACGCCGAGGACCACCAGGCGCGCACGGCTTCGTCGTTCGCGGAGATCGCCGATCTGAAGCAGTCTGACCGGCTGACGTGGATCGACGTTGACGGCGTCCATGACACCGATTTGATCTCGCAACTGGAAGAAAGCTTCAGCATCCACCCGCTGGTGCTCGAGGATATCGTCAATACCGGCCAGCGTCCGAAATTCGAGGACTACACCGACTACATCTTCCTGGTCGCCAAGTCGATTCGACGCAGCCCGACCGGCCAGTTGTCGACCGAGCAGATCAGCCTGGTGGCCGGGCCGAACTGGCTGATCACGTTCAGCGAGCGCCCCAACGATGTCCTGGCGCCGGTGCGCGACCGGTTGATCAAGACCATCCCGCGCGTCAGGTTTCTGACCAACGACTACCTGGCGTATGCCCTGCTGGATGCCATTGTCGACAACTATTACTCGGTCTTTGAGCAGATCGGCGACGAGATCGAGGAATTGGAAGACGATCTGGTGGAACGACCGTCACCGTCTGAACTGATAAAGATCCAGGGCCTGAAGCGCGACCTGATCTCAATCCGTAAATCAATCTGGCCGATGCGCGAGGCGGTCAACGGTCTGGATCGGAGTGAGAGCACGCTGATTCATAAGGCGACCGTGCCGTACCTGCGCGATCTGTATGACCATGTCATCCAGGCGATCGACACCGTAGAAACATACCGCGACATGGTGTCGGGCCTGCTCGACATATACCTCTCGAGCGTGAGCAATCGTATGAACGAGGTGATGAAGGTGCTGACGATTATCGCCACCATCTTTATCCCGCTCGGCTTCCTGGCCGGGGTATACGGCATGAATTTCGATACCACCGCCAGCCGTTACAACCTGCCGGAACTGAGTTTTGCGTACGGTTATCCCTTGTTCTGGCTGGTGGTAGTGCTGATCGGCGGCGGCTTGTTCTGGTTCTTCCGGCGAAGGGACTGGATCTAAGACGACCGACCGGTTGTTGTTGTCTGTAAAGGAGTGAGACAGATGACCCTGGAAGAATTCAAGCAATCACTCGACGCCGATTACCCGCCGAAGAATCTCAGTTCACCGTTGACGGCGTTGTGGTATGAGGCCCGCGGCGACTGGAATCGGGCGCACCAGATTGTACAGGACGACAACAGCGGCGACGCCGCCTGGGTGCACGCCTACCTGCACCGCAAGGAGGGTGACCCGGGCAACGCCCGGTACTGGTACTCGCGCGCCGGGAAGGTGGCGGTGAACGGTCCGCTCGAGGCGGAGTGGGCGGCTATTGCCGAACGGTTGCTTGCTTAGGTGGCGGCGCGTTTACCGGTCGTAGGAGTCAACCTCTTCCTCGCGGTCGTCGTCAATT
>CAZJCK010000010.1:0-60158 GCA_964544635.1 uncultured Ignavibacteriales bacterium
TGATAACACCAGCAGGGCCCCTGAACGGTACGGTTCGGGGGCCTTTCTTGTGTGACCGGTGTCTGCTGTTGAGTTCAACGCCGGACCGGTGCATATTCCTCTAATGACAGATACCACGCTGCGGTCGACCGGCACCGCCAAATCTTCTGGTCTTTCCGGCTGGTCCTGGGCCCTGATTTCGTCGCTCGGTACCGGTGTCGCCACCGTCGTCGGCAAATGGAACCTGGAGTCGGTCGATCCTGTCGTCATGATGTGTGTGATTTTCACCGTTGCCACCATCGCCGTAAGCATCACCTATCTCCCGCGCCACGGATTCAGGGAGGTTTTCGTTCAGACGCGCCGCGACTGGCTCTGGATCGTGCTCTTCAGCATCACCTCCTGGATAGGCATCTGGCTGTTCTGGGCGGGGGTGCAGCAAATGGATCCGTCGCTGGCTTCTTTCCTCAACCGGTCTCAGGTTCTCGTGGCCGTCCTTCTGGGAATCCTGATGCTGCGCGAACGGTTCACCCGCTCTGAAACAAGCGGCGCCGTGCTGGCACTGATGGGTATCGTGATTATGCGACTGACGATCAGGGCGGAGTACACCGAAGGTTTTTGGCTGGTACTGTCCGGGGCACTGATAACCGGGGTCTCCGAGTATATCTCGAAAATGGCGGTGCGGCAGGTACCGGCTGTTACCGTCGGGTACCTGCGCAACGGCATTATGGCACTCCTGTACTGGTTAACCCTGCCGGCGATAGACTTCACTTTCGAAGGTATGGGCGAAGTTTGGTTTGGCGTTTTGGCCCTGGGGGTGATCGGGCCGGTCTGGTCGCGCATGGCCTTTCTGAAAGCGCTCGAACGAATGGAGCTTTCAAAAGTGGCGGTGATTACACAGACTCAGCCGGTCTTCGTGCTGGTGATTGCACTGCTGACACTCGGACAACTGCCGACCGTCCGTGAGACGGTCGGCGGTGTCTTCCTCATCGCCGGCTGTATCCTGATGATCATCGCTCGTTATCGCGACAAGGCACGGGCGCGAATCACGCCGCGCGCCTGATCAGAGCGCCCTGATCCGATCGTAGCTCTGCCAGCTGTGCACCTTGAGGTCCTCCAACGTGTAGCGGTCGAGCGCCTCGGTCAGGCGCTGGGCCAGCTGCAGGTTGGTAATGAGAGGAATGCCGTAGTCGACCGCGGTGCGACGGATGATATAGTCGTTCGTCAGTTCTTCGCGCTGAAAATCCTTCGGGATGTTAATCACCAGGTCAACCTTGCGTTCAGTCAGGATTTCCTTTGCATTCGGCTGTTCGTCGGAGCGCGGCCAGTGCACAAGTTCAACGTCCAGACCGTCGGCGCGCAGAAAATCTGCCGTGCCCCCGGTCGCATACAGCTTCACACCCTGGCGGCTGAGCACCCGGGCGCCCTCGAGGAAGGCGGCCTTGGAGGCTACCGGCCCGGTCGACAGCAGCGCGCCGCGCAACGGCAGGCGGAAGCCAACCGAGATCATCGCCTTGAGGAAGGCTTCATCGAAATCCCAGCCGAGACAGGCGACTTCGCCGGTCGATGCCATTTCGACACCGAGGGTCGGGTCGGCCCCCTCGAGTCGGCTGAACGAAAACTGGGGCGCCTTGACACCGACATAGTCGAGTTCGAGGAAGCGCGACGGTTCGATATCGACCGGCCGCCCCATGATCACACGGGTGGCGGCGTCGATGAAGTTGCGCTTGAGTACCTTCGAAACAAACGGAAAGCTGCGCGACGAACGCAGGTTGCATTCGATCACCAGCACCTGGTTACGTACGGCGAGAAATTGAATGTTGAACGGACCGTTGATCATCAGCTCGCGCACGATCTTGGTCGTGACCTGGCGGATACGTCGCATCGTTTCGAGATAAGTCCGTTGCGGCGGCAGCACGAGAGTAGCATCTCCCGAATGCACGCCGGCATGCTCGACATGCTCCGACACCGCCCAGCAGACCAGCTCACCGTCGCGGGCAACGGCGTCGATATCGATCTCCTTGGCGTTTTCGATAAACTTGCTGATGACCACCGGGTGGTCGGGCGAGACATCGACCGCCTTCTTGAGGTACGACTCCAGCTCCTCATCGGTGCCCGCCACCGCCATTGCAGCGCCGGACAGGACATACGACGGTCGTATGATCACCGGGTAGCCGACCTCCTGCGCGAAATCGAATGTTTCGTCGAACGAGGTCAGTTCACGCCAGGCCGGCTGCGGCAGTTCCATCTTGGTGAGCAGGCTTGAAAAGACATGACGGTTCTCGGCGCGATCGATGTCTTTCGGCGACGTGCCGAGGATGCGCATGTTGTTCCGGTGACAGCGCATCGCCAGACTGTTCGGCACCTGGCCGCCCATCGACACAATCAAGCCGAGCGGGTGCTCCAGTTCATAGATGTCGTTGACCGTCTCGAACGACAACTCATCGAAATACAGCTTGTCGCATTCGTCGTAGTCGGTACTGACGGTTTCCGGGTTGTGGTTGACCATGATCGTCTTGTAACCCAGCTGCCGCAACGTGCGCACGCAGTTGACACAACACCAGTCGAACTCGACCGAGCTGCCGATGCGATAAGCGCCGGGACCGAGTATCATCACGGCCCCCTGCTCGCCGAACTCGATATCATCTTCGTTGCCGTTGTACGTCAGGTACAGGTAATTGGTCGCGGCCGGATATTCGGCCGCGAGAGTGTCGATCTGCTTGACCACCGGTCGGAGCTTGATACTTCGTCGCTGCTTGCGAACGTCATCTTCATGCTTGCCGATCGCCCGCGCTATCTGCTTGTCGGAGAAGCCATGCTGCTTGGCGCGCTTCAGGAGCTCGTTGTCCGGCATATCGCCGGCCGATTCGAGTTCGCCCGCGATCTTCACGATCGTATAAATCTTCTCGATAAACCACGGCGTGATGTGCGTGATCCCGTGCACTTCGTCAACCGACATGCCCGACTTGAGGGCGTCGGCAATGGCGAAGATGCGACGGTCGGTTGGTTCGGCCAGCGACGCCCGCAGGTCGTCGAAACTGATCCCCTCGTTGAGCGTCACACCGCTGGCGCCGGTTTCGAGCATGCGCAGCGCTTTCTGCAGCGCTTCTTCAAACTTTCGACCAATCGCCATCACTTCACCGACCGACTTCATAGCCGAACCGATCCGCTGCGAAACCCCGGGAAACTTCTTCAAGTCCCAGCGCGGCGCCTTCACCACCACATAGTCAAGAGCCGGTTCGAAGCAGGCCTGCGTCACTTTGGTGACCGAGTTGCTCACGCTGGTCAGCGGAATACCGAGCGACAGCTTCGCCGCCACGAACGCCAGCGGATAGCCGGTCGCCTTGGAGGCCAGGGCCGACGATCGCGACAGCCGCGCGTTGATCTCTATGACCCGGTAGTCGCGCGAGTCGGGCGCCAGGGCATACTGGATGTTGCACTCGCCGACAATCTTGAGATGACGCACCACCCGGATGGCAATCTCCCGCAGCATGTGATACTCGTCATCGTTCAGTGTCTGGCTTGGTGCCACGACGATACTCTCGCCGGTATGGATGCCCATTGGATCGAGGTTTTCCATGTTGCAGACGGTGACGCAGTTGTCGTAGGCGTCGCGCACCACTTCATACTCAACCTCTTTCCACCCCTCGAGGTATTCCTCGACAAGCATCTGCTCAGTATGGGCGAAGGCGCGTCCCACTTTGTCGCGCAGTTCAGCCTCGTCACGACAGATCCCGGAACCAAGCCCGCCCAGCGCATAGGCGCCGCGAATCATTACGGGGTAACCAATTTCGGACGCGGCCGCTATGGCCTGATCGACAGTCGCGGTCGGTTTGGAGCGAGCGGTTTTCACATCAATCTCCGACAATCGCCCGACAAACCGTTCGCGGTCTTCGGTATCGAGAATCGACTCGACGGGAGCGCCGAGGATACGGATGTTGTGCTTTTCGAAGACACCGCGACGGTACAGGTCGACGCCGCAATTCAGCGCCGTCTGGCCGCCGAACCCCAGCAGGACGCCGTCGGGTTTCTCCTGCTCGATCACCTTCTCGACAAACTCAGGCGTGACCGGCGTGAAGTAGATTTCGTCGGCAAGATGCTCCGATGTTTGAATGGTGGCGACATTCGGATTGATCAGGATCGTGCGGATGCCCTCTTCTTTAAGCGCCTTGATCGCCTGGCTGCCGGAGTAGTCGAACTCGCCGGCTTCGCCGATCTTGAGCGCCGAACTGCCGAGCACCAGCACGTTGCGCGGCATCGGGTCGGTCTGGTGTTTGACTGCTACTGCCATTGGCGCACCTGCTCTGCAAACTGGTCAAAGATTCCGGCGGTATCAACCGGCCCCGGTGTCGCTTCCGGATGGAACTGGACACTCGAGAACGGCTTGCTGACATGGCGGATACCGTCAACCGTCTGGTCATTCGCATTGGTAAACCAGACCTTCCAGTCCGGCGGCAGACCTTCGGCCCGCACCGCGTAGCCGTGATTCTGCGACGTAATGAAACAGCGATTGACCATCTTCTGGCGGCCGTTGCCGTTAGGTTTCGGCTGACCGTTGTCGCTCTCCGGTTCGAGCGGGTTCTCTATGCACGGCTGGTTGTGCGACCGGTGACCGAATTTCATCTTGTATGTTTCGGCGCCCACCGCCCGCGCCAGGACCTGGTGGCCCATGCAGATACCGAGGATCGGCTTGCCGATCGCCAGCGCCCGGGAAACGTTTTCCTGCGCTGTCGTGCACACCTTCGGGTCGCCCGGACCGTTGGACAGCACGATACCGTCGAACTCCATGTTCAGGAAGTAGTAATCATGCGGCACCCGTATCACATTGAGGTTCCGCTTGAGCAGGCTGCGGATGATGTTGGCTTTGCAGCCAAAGTCGAGAAGGAGGATCGTGGGGCGTTTATCGCCGGAAGTACCCGGCACATTGACCGAAGTTGGTTCCTTTACGCAGACCTCCGATGGCAGGTTCTGGGTGTTCGGGTCATAGAACGATATGGACTCTTTGCCGAACTCGATCTTTCCCAGCATGCTCCCCTTCTTAGCCAGCTTGCGGGTAAGGGCCCGTGTATCGACATTGGACAGGCCGGGCACACCTTCGCTCTTCAGCCAGGCATCGAGACTACGCGCCGCGCTGTGGTGACTGTAGCGCGCAGAATGCTCCGAGACAATCAGCCCGGCCGCCTGGATTCGCGACGATTCAAAGCCGAACGGCAGACCGAAGTCGTCGTTTTCAAGCGACGGTACCCCGTAGTTGCCGACCAGCGGGTAGGTAAGTACAAGAATCTGACCGCGGTACGATGGATCGGTCAGGGTTTCCGGGTAGCCGACCATACCGGTGTTGAAGACGACCTCACCCGAGGCCGGGGTCGAGCTACCGAATAGGTCTCCGTTGATTTCTGTGCCATCCTCAAGAACCAATCTGGCGTGGGAAGACATCCGAATCTGCTCCTTCCATGACAAAACCGTGCCGGCTCGACATCAAGACGTCGACTGCAAGATCGATTAAGATGATCAGTGTGAAAACAGGAAATGCGATGCCGGTGCGGTCTGCCCTACTCTCTTTTTGAACGTGCGACCTGATCACCTCGCACATCAATAAACGGGATTTGTGGTGTTGGCGCAACGAAAGAATCAAGAAAATCGAGTACTTAAGTCCACATGCGGCCCCGGTCGACTTTATCGGCCGGAGTTGCCGAACCCGATCAGTAGGGTATCTCGTCGCCGTCGCGACGCAGGAACTTGCCCGACTGATCCGGCGTCAAGCCGTCGATTAACGTCAGCAACTCCCCAACCGATTCCTCCGTGCTCAAGTCGGCGTTCTGGCCGCCCATGTCGGTGCGCACCCAGCCCGGCGAGACCACGACCGAAATGACGCCGTCGTCAGCATATGCTTCCGCCTGCGCGCTGGTCAGCATGTTGAGAGCACACTTACTCAAGCGGTAGGGAACAATATTGCCGCTCGACTTTTCCACCGAGCCAAGCCCCGAGCCAATATTGACGATTTTGGCAGTGTCGGCGCCGGCCAGCAACGGGTACAGGGCGCGAGTGGTCTGGTGGACGCCCATGACATTGATATCAAAGCTGTCGCGCAAGGCATCGTCGTCCACCTCGTTCAAGCTGCTCTTGGAGTCGAGATTGACGGCCGCATTATTGATCAACAGGTGCAACTGCTCGTGGTCACCGGCGATCGTTTCACGCAGCGATTTCAACTGCTGCTCGTGGCGCGTATCGAACTGGACCGCCTCTATATTCTCGTGGCCGTCGGCCAGTTCGATGAGCTCTTTGGAGCGCTCGGCATCGCGGTAGCCGGCATACACCTTCCAGCCGCCTTGACCAAGCTGCCTGGCAAACTCGAAGCCGATGCCTCGGTTGGCGCCGGAGACACAGGCCACATTGTCATTGGGCATACTCTTCCTTTCCATATTTCAAAAAGCACCGACCGTCGGCCGGCGCAGTACTGGTTCCACTCTGTATTAAAAGAAATGCTTTGACCGGCCCAAATGATCCAACATTTTAGCCAGCATGCGAATCACCGGAAACCCATCACGCTCCCAGGTCGTTCTGGCCGATCTCGGGCTGTTCTATGCCGCCGCCATCTGGGGCTCGACATTCTTCATTGTCAAGGAAGCGCTGGCGGGCATCGATCCGGTGGTCATGGTCGGCTATCGATTCCTGATTGCCGGTGGCGTCATGCTGCTGTTCCTGCTGGCAACCGGGCGACCGGTGCTGCAGGGCCTGGGACGGGCGTTCTTCTTGTCGGTCATTTTGATCGCCCTGTACATCTCGCAGACTATCGGGCTGGAGTATACCACCGCGTCGAATTCCGGATTCATCACCGGCCTTTTTGTCTTCTTCACGCCGGTCTGCCTGGTGACACTGTTCCGCAAGCATCCCACGCCTATGGAATGGCTGGCCTCACTGGTTTCGCTCGCCGGCCTGTGGGTACTGACCGGCGGCCTGACCGATGTCAACCTTGGGGATTTGCTCACCCTGATCGCCGCCGTCACCTACGCCCTCCATGTTCTCTATTCCGATAAATACATGAAAGCGGGGGTCGATCCGTTCATGATCTCCTGCCAGCAGTTCCTGATGGTCGGCAGCCTGGCGCTGGTGGCGGCATGGCTGTTCGATCTCGATTTCAGGATCTACACCAAGGCGTCGATGGCAGCCGTCATCTTCCTGGCGCTTTTCCCCACCTTGTCGGCGTTTGTCATTCAGATGCTGGCGCAGCGGTTCACCTCCCCCTTGAAGGTGTCGCTTATCTTCGCCTTCGAACCCCTCTTTGCGGCTGCCTTTGCGTGGACACTTGGAGGTGAACAGATAGTCTGGCACCGCGCGACCGGCGGCCTGCTCATCTTTCTGGCGCTGGTGCTCTCGGGGCTGCCGACACCATGGCGACGCAAAGCTGGTTGAGATTTCCACCGACTGTCTTTCACCGCGGCTATGGGCACGCTATATTGAGCCAGGCTGTCATTTGACCGGAGATCACTTACTGTGCGCGCAGAACACTCTAAACAAGCCCCTGAAGTACACAATGAAGATATAACGTCGACGGTGCGCCGGTACCAGGTCGGCACCGCCGCAGTCCTGTACACAATGGCTGCGCTCGCATGCATGTACGTGGTGCTGCCACAATTCTCAACGGCTATCATCGGCCCGGCTGAAGACAACATGCGCAGCCTGTGGAATCTCTGGTACGGTTTCATTGCCCTCACCGACGCCGACCACGCACTTACCTTCACCCGGCTGATCTTCTATCCCGATGGTGCGTCGCTGTACTACAACGATTATTCTTTCTATAACCTGTTCCTGTCGATACCGCTGCAACTGCTGTTTAATCTGCCGGCGGTGTACAATTTCCTTGTCCTGCACTCGTTCATCCTCGCCGGACTCGGCGCCTTTCTACTGGCACGCTACCTTACTGACAGCTTCCTGCCGAGCTTTATCGCCGGTCTGCTGTTTGCCTTCTGTCCGACTCACATTGCACAGGCGGCGCATCACCTGAATATTGCGTCGATTCAATTTCTTCCGTTCATGATTCTCTATGTTATAAGAGCGATGAGGAAGGAACGTCGCCGCGACAGCATGCTGCTGGCCGCGTTGTTCTACCTGTTACTCACCGCCTGCTCGTGGACATGGGGCATCGTCGGCGGGATGTTCATTGTCGGCGCTTACATCTGGACGTCCATCCGCAACCGACGACTGCTGCAACGAAACGCCCTGCTTACCTCCGCCGTGACTATTCTCCCGACCCTGATCATCTTCAGCCCGTGGCTGATTCCGATGATCGCACAGGCAATCGAAGGTACCAGCCCGGTAGCGACCGGCCATAATATCTATGTCGCCGACCTGCTGGCATTCGCCGTACCGCCGTCGTTTACGATTTTGGGACAACTCGATTGGTGGACATCGGTCCGCGAGCAATTCACCGGTAATGCGTGGGAGAGCATCGCCTGGCTTGGCCTGGTCAATATACTACTGGCAGTGGCAGCGCTGCGATCGCACCACGCCGCCGTACGTCCAATCCTGATCGGCAGCCTGGTCTTTATGCTGTTCGCTATGGGAACGCGACTGCACGTCTACGGCGCAGTGCTGCCCATCCCCCTGCCGTTCGCCCTGCTCGAGCCGATTCCCATTCTCAATCAATTGCGCAGCCCGGCGCGCTTGATGGTGCCGGTATATCTGGGCCTGTCACTGCTGTCGGCGATCGGCCTTCGCTATCTGCTTAGTCGCCCCGTCCGCCACGTGCGATACTTCGCCATGGTGCTCATCGTGATGGCTGTCGTCGAATACGGAGGCGTCATCACCGACCGTACCGCGGTGCGATTACCCGACGCCTACGCCGTGATTGCCGGCAATCCCGGCGCCACCGCCGTCGTCGACATCCCGTCAAGCTGGGAAGGCAATTCGCGCTACATGATGTACCAGACAATGCACGGTTTGCCCATCGTACAGGGGCTTCTCCCGCGGCGAAGCGACGACGCCCTCATCGACGAGCTGGCGTTTCTCAACCCCGGCCTGTTACGCTTTCAACTTGAGCGCAATCGGGTTTCGCACATCGTCGTGCACCGGCAGATCCGTCCCGAGGCAGCGGCGCCGACTATCGAGCTTTACCGCAGGCACTTCCCCGTCACATACGCCGACAGCACGCACGTCGTCTTCAGCGCAGAGTAGATAAAAAAAGGTCACGGCCGCTGGGGGAAGAGGGCCGTAACCTCGGTGGACAGTAGCTGTCTTTCGAAAGAGGTCAGATACCGAACGTCGAAACCGGCCTGTTGGTGCCGGAGACGGTCGGTTCACCGGGGATGGGTACGGTGTCGCGGGTAAGTTGTGGGTGGGACCAGGTTTGAAGTCGGAAGATGAGGCCGTCAGCCGTTGGCTGGCGACGATTCCGGTGATGGAATTTGGACGAGATCATGACTCATTTGAACCTGTTTTACGTTGACGATCGAGGGCCGACACCGCCGACGCCTCATCTTCGATACCTACTCAATACCGCGACAACATTAAGGCCCGATTAAGTTGAGGTAAGGTGTTGGTGAGGATTTCGGCGGTACCGCCGGCCGCAACCGATCGGTCGCAGTAACCGGCTGTGAACCAGTCGATTGGCTGTTGGCGGGGATAGCCGGGACGGTGCCGGTCTCACAAATTCCGTGGTTCGCAGCACAACTCATCGCTTTTTGGCAGATTTTGTAAACAATACCGGCCCGTTTTCGTTTTACTCTCAGTCCCCGCCAGACATCACGAGCGGGGCTATTGTGCCTATAAAAGAGAGTGTATGAAGCGATGAAATCCATGAAACGACTGTTCTCCAGCGCCGTCCTTTTTGCCGCGGCGCTCCTTCACACTAACGCGGCGGCACAGGGTCCGCCAACCCTTGTCGTAACCGAACCGGTAGCCTCGATGGAGTTCCATGACCAGGTCACCCTGGTGGGACGCAGCGAGGCCAAAATTCACAGCGAGATTGTTTCCGAGGTATCGGGCCGGGTGACTGCCATCGATGCCGCCGAAGGGAACTGGATCGGCGCCGACAAGCCGCTGGTGTCGATCGACAGCAACCGGATCGCGCTGCGCCTGCGGGCCAAGGATGCCGAAGCGATGCAGGCTAAAGCCCAGGCGGAGCTGGCCGACGACGCTCACCAGCGGGCCAGCGAGTTGTTTGGCCGCGACCTGATCAGCGAGACAACACTCGATTCCGCCCGGGTGTCGGCGATTGCCGCCCGCGAGCGGTACCGACAGCTCGATGCCGAGCGTGACCAGCTCGCGCTCGATCTCGACAATTGCACGATACGCGCTCCCTACTCCGGCTATACCCTGCGGCGCATGGTTGATGTCGGCGAGTGGGTGAACCAGGGGACGCCCGTCTACCAGATGGTCGACCTTTCGCAGGT
This sequence comes from uncultured Ignavibacteriales bacterium, assembly GCA_964544635.1. Lineage (GTDB taxonomy): Bacteria > Zixibacteria > MSB-5A5 > GN15 > FEB-12 > CAZJCK01. Next base: position 10,368 of record CAZJCK010000010.1, read on the forward strand.
CATCATTGCGGTCGACCTGCCGGAACGGTATTACGGTCAGCTGGATATCGGCAGTCCCGCCAGTATCGTGGTGTCGGGTGATTCGGCCAACGGCTACACCGGCACTGTTACCGGTATCGCCCGGTCGGCATCGAATGAAACGCATACTTTCCCGGTGCTGATTACCGTGAAGAACCCGAACGGCAAGATTGCCGGTGGCAAGCTGGTGCGCGCCACGCTGTCACTGAAAAAGGTTTTTACCAGCCTTGCGGTGCACAAGGATGCAATCGTCCGCCAGGGACTGCAGACGGCGGTCTATACGGTCAATGACGGCAAGGCGATGATGATACCGGTGATGACATCGTCCACCGACGGTAAGATGATCGCGGTGGAAAGCCCGCAACTGACCGAAGGCATGCCGGTGGTGGTGCGTGGCAACGAACGCATCTTCCCCAACGCGCCGGTGCAGATTTCCGGTCAACAAACCAAGAACGACAGTGTCGCAACCGTCCCGGCCTCGGCGACCGGCCGCGAATAGCTACAGAGCAGAGTCATGAATCTGATAAAATCATCAATACGCTACCCCGTCAGCGTGATCGTCGGCGTACTGATCGCGGCCATGGCCGGCTACGTAGCGCTGACATCGGTGCCGATTCAGCTCACCCCCGATGTCCAGCGACCGATCATCACCGTCAGTACCAGCTGGTTCGGGGCCTCACCGCAGGAGATCGAGCGCGAGATCATTGAGGAACAGGAAGAGTTCCTCAAGTCACTCGAGGGTCTGGAGCGGATGAACTCCGAGTCGCAAAACGGCCAGGGGACGATCACGCTGGAATTCGCCGTTGGCACCAATATCGAGTCAGCACTCGTCAAAGTTACCAACAAGCTCAACGAGGTGCCGGAATACCCGGTCAACGCCGACCGTCCGATCATCACCTCCACCGGACCATTCGAGAACATCATCGGCTGGTTCATCCTGACATCGAACGACACCACGACGTACGTGCCGCACCAGTTTTCCCTGGCCGACGAAATGGTCAAACCGCGCATGGAACGTGTCGAGGGGGTGGCGCAGGTCAACATCTTCGGCGGCCAGGAGCGCGAGCTGCACGTTACCTTTGATCCCGAACTCCTGGCTTCGAGCGGCATCACTATCCAGCAGCTCGCCGCCGCGCTGCGCACCCAGAACACCGACATCTCGGGCGGCGATTTCGACGAGGGTAAGCGCCGCTACGTGGTGCGAACGTTGTCGCGGTTTGAGTCGGTCGCGGATGTCGAGCAGACCATTGTGACGGTGCGCAACGGAGCGCCGATTCGGGTACTCGACATTGCCGATGTCGAGCTGGGCTACCGCAAAGCAGTAGCGCAGGTGCGACACATGGGTCGCCCGGCCCTGGCAATCGCTGCCCAGCGCCAGATCGGCGCCAATGTCCTCGAGGTCACTGACGGCCTGCTCGTTGCGGTCGATGAAATCAACAAAGAGGTCCTGAATGAGCGCGGCCTGCACCTGCAGAATGTGTACAACCAGACCGGCTATATCAATTCAGCTATCGACCTGGTGTTCACCAACCTCTACCTCGGATCATTCCTTGCGGTGGTGGTGTTGTTCTTGTTCCTGCGATCAGTCTCGTCGATCCTCGTGATCGGCCTGTCGATACCGATCTCGATCGTGGTGACATTCGTCACCATGTACCTGTTCGGTCGTACGATTAACGTGGTGTCACTGGCCGGCATGGCGTTCGCCGTCGGGATGGTGGTGGACAATGCTATCGTCGTGCTCGAAAATATCTATCGGCATTTACAGATGGGCAAGGGGCGCTGGGAGGCTGCATACGACGGCACCCGCGAGGTCTGGGGCGCAGTGCTCGCCTCGACCGTGACGACGGTTGCCGTCTTCCTGCCGATCGTGTTTGTCGAGGAGCGCGCCGGACAGTTGTTCCGCGATATCGCCATCGCCATCTCCAGCGCCATCGTGATGTCGCTGATCGTCGCCATGACCGTCATACCGTCGCTGTCATCCCGGGTGCTGAAGGTCGCATCGAACAACAAGGGCAAACAAAGCGAAAAGAACCGCCTGGCGCGTTTGGCCGAACAGATTGCGCACTTCGTCGACTATATCAATCGCAAGCTGTGGCGACGAATCGCTGCCGTCGCCGGTATCATCGCCGTCTGTATCGGTTTAACGGTGTTCCTGCTGCCGGATGCCGAGTATCTTCCCAACGGCAACCAGAACCTGGTAACCGGGTTCATGCTGCCGCCGCCGGGTTACAACCTCGATGAAATGATCGCTGCCGGTAAGACTATCGAGTCGCAGATCAGCTATCTCTGGGAGACCGATCCGGCGGTGGCCGACACCCTGCCCGGTGGCGGTATGGACAACTTCTTCTTCGTTGCCCTGCCCGGCAGCGCTTTCATGGGCTTGCGCTCGCGCGACATGGAGCGCGGCCGCGAACTGTTGCCGGTCGCAAATGCGGCTCTGCAATCGATACCCGGCGCCATCGGTTTCGCCAACCAGGCATCGTTGTTTGCCGGATCGTTCTCCGGAACGCGAACCGTCGAGGTGAACATCACAGGACCCGAACTGCCCAAAGTTTTGAACATCGCCATGGGGGTCTTCCAGCAGGTCAACCAGGTGTTGCCCGGCTCATCCGCCCGACCGGTACCGGGCCTCGATCTCGGCAATCCGGAGGTGCAGGTCTACCCCGATCGCGCCCGCGCCGCCGACCTGGGGATGACGGCGCAGGAGATCGGCCTGTCGGTCAGTGCACTGGTGGATGGCTGGATTGTCAGTGAATACTGGTACCAGGGTCGCGAGATTGACATGCTGCTCAAGGGGCGCAGTGACTGGGTGCAGCATACGCAAAATATTGAGGCATTGCCGCTTGCCTCAGGGACCGGCAGCGTGATCCAGCTTGGCGATGTTGCCACTGTCGCCCAGCGCCAGGGTCCGGTGCAGGTCAATCATGTCGAGCGGCAACGCGCCGTTTCGATCCTGATTCAGTTGGCCGACGACATCCCGCTGGAAGCCGCGATCGATCGGATTGAAGAACAGATCGTGGCACCACTGCGGGAGCAGGGCACTATCGGCGGCATTTATGATATCTCGATGAGCGGTGCAGCCGATGACCTCTCAAACCTGCGTGAAGCCCTGCTCGACAACTTCCACATCGCCATCGTGCTCACCTACCTGCTGCTGGCCGCCCTCTTCCAGTCGTTCACCTATCCGCTGGTGATCCTGGTGACGGTACCGCTTGCAACCTTCGGCGGCGTGCTTGGCCTGCGCCTGGTACAACTGTTCGACAGCATGCAGCAACTCGACGTATTGACCATGCTCGGCTTCGTCATCCTGGTCGGGACGGTGATCAACAACTCGATTCTCATTGTCCACCAGGCGCTGAACCAGATGCGCGACGGCGCCGAACCGCGCGAAGCCGTCAAGGAATCGGTACGGCTCCGTGTGCGGCCGATCCTCATGTCCACCGGTACTTCGGTACTCGGTATGCTGCCGCTGGTTGTCATGCCCGGCGCCGGTTCGGAATTGTACCGGGGCCTCGGCTCGGTGGTGGTCGGGGGGCTGGCGCTGTCATCGGTCGTGACACTTTTGCTCACACCGCTGGTCTTCTCGCTCATACTCGAGACCGCATCCCGCATTCGAGTTCTCCTGGGAGTACAGGAATACCCCGATAAGATCAGCACTGCCGATTCCGGCAATTGACGAGTTTTCATGCACCGATAACTACGCAAGAAGCGGCTTCGGCCGCCTCTTGCGTATGCGGGCAAAGCGTGGTTTACTTGGAGGCATGAGAGTACTCGCCCTGGAGCCGTATTATGGCGGCAGCCACAAAGCCTTCCTCGACGGCTGGATATCGCACAGCCGCCACAGCTGGCGCCTGCTCGACCTGCCGGCCTACAAGTGGAAGTGGCGGATGCGCCATGCACCCTGGACGTTCGCGCAGCAGTTGCAGGCAACCGGCGAGAATACATACGACTGCATCGTCACGACCGATATGCTCGATGTTGCGCAGTGGCAGGGACTCGCGCAGCAACCGTTGGCCGCACTCCCCATACTCGTCTACTTTCATGAAAACCAGCTCACCTACCCGGTACGTAATGAGCACACGCGAGATCTTCACTTCGGTCAGACCAACATTCTCTCCGCGGCGGCGGCGACCGCGGTCTGGTTCAACTCCGAGTATCATCGCACGTCATTTCTCGATGCTGCCGCTGATCTTCTTGGTCGCATGCCGGACTACCAGCCGGTCGAGATGGTGGATATCATTCGCCGCAAGTCACAGGTCTGCCCGCCGGGAGTAGCATTGTCGGCCGCAGGTGAGCCGCGGCAAGACGGTCCGTTGCACATTCTCTGGGCGGCACGGTGGGAGCACGACAAAAATCCGGAGATGTTCTTCGACGGTCTGCGCCAAGCCAGGATGCAAGGCGCGAGCTTTCGACTCAGCGTGATCGGGGAGCAGTTCCAACTGTCACCCGGCTGCTTCGATCGAGCACAGGCCGAGTTTGCCCCGGAAATTGTATACTGGGGGTTTCTGCCGACTCGAACTGATTATGAACAGGCGCTGGCCGAGGCTGATCTGTTCGTGTCAACAGCCGATCACGAGTTCTTCGGTATCGCGGCAGCCGAAGCAATACTGGCCGGCTGTCGCCCGCTGCTACCCAACCGGCTGGCCTATCCTGACCTGCTCAATGGTATTGACGAACGTACGCGCGCACAGGTTTTCTACGATGGGACGATCGATGATCTGGCAGTTCGCATTGTCGACCTGTCAACCGACCGGCGGGACCAGGAACCATGGCGGGGCATTGTAGCACAATGTCAGTCCGTGCTTGAACCACTGCGCTGGAAAAGACTCGCACCCCGCTATGATGACCATCTTGAAGAACTCGTAAGGTCAGCGCCAAACTGAGACAAAGACCGCCGGCGGCGGCGCTATGACACCGTTTCCAGCTCTTCCTCTTTAGCAGCCTGAGCCTTGAACCACTCGTCTGAGAATAGTCGCACCGCATCGAAGATGTACAGCGTCAGCGCCTGGCCGTGTTCGCTGGCCCCGGCGAGTGATCGGCACGATACCAGTTGCAGCCGGTCCTTGAAGCGACCGACGATATCTTTCTGCGGATCGGAGTAGGTGCGAAGATGCGCTTCGTTGTCGAAATCGGGCACCGAGGCTATCAGTCGCGCGCCCGGCGGTAACTGGTCGATCACCGCGATGTCGTCGAGATGTTCGAGTACCTCCAGGGCGATGACAACGTCGTAGTCGTACGGCTGGTACATATCGGTATCGTAGGCGTTGCCGACCCGGAAATCGCCGCGCGGGCATTCCTGCCGGGCCTTGTCGACCGCCACACTGCTGAAATCAAACCCCCGGTACTCGTAACCGGCCTGGACAATCAGCTTGCCGAGAGTGCCCGTACCGCAGCCGACTTCCAGAACGCGCGGACGTCCGTATGACGCCAGAAACTGCAGGATGAGATCGTAGAGAGGTTTGTACCGGTCGGTATCGTAATCTTTGGAATAGATGTCGTCGTAGTATTGTGGTCCCATTTCGGGACGTCCGGTTGCGGCCATCGGGTATCCTCCTATGTCAATGGCTGGTCACAAGATGGATGTCGACTCCGCGACATCTCTGTAGATTGATCGGCTGCCGGCTCAAAAACTTAACTGCCGGCCGAACTCGCCAGCGTCAGCCAGATGCCGCAGCAACTCACTACCCCCGATAAACGATAAAATAACAACAACTTAACCGAAGTCTATTTTTGTCCTGACGTAATCTTAATTTGAAATTCCGATTAGAGAGTTGTAGCGGACAAAAGTTTCGATTGTGGTGTTCGGCAGGTTCGCCGCATCCGGCAACCTTGCCGTCTCATCGGCGTGAGGAGGCACACCGTGAATATACACAGCGAACCGGGCGCATCGCCCTTTTCCATCTCAGTGACCGGTCCCAGGTCAGTTGGGACGACCGCCTTGACGGCGGTGAAGCCGATTGCCGAACGAGTGCTCCGACTCACAACGCTCGATCGGTTGTATCAACAAACAGCACCCGACATGACACCGCAGGACTTTGTCGCACGCACGCTTTCGATCCTGCAGGTCGGTTACGAACTATCGGCCGACGACCTGCGCCGGATTCCATCGGACGGCCCGCTGATCATTACGGCCAATCATCCGTTCGGCGCCGTCGAAGGCATCATCCTGATCGACATACTGTTGCGCGTTCGTCCCGACGCCCGTCTACTGGCCAATTTCATACTCAGCCGAATCCCGCAGCTTCGGTCGATCCTCTTTTCGGTCGATCCGTTTGCGGGACGGCATGCCGCGGCCCGGAACATTCGACCGCTTAAAGAAGCCCTCACCTGGGTTATTCGAGGAGGCGCGCTGGGGCTCTTCCCGGCCGGCGAAGTGGCGCACTGGGATACCCGACGGGGAGCAATCACTGAATCGGCCTGGCCGGAATCGATGGCGCGATTCATTCGCCGCAGCGGCGCCACCGTTTTGCCGATCTGTTTTGAAGGTGCCAATTCGGCGCTCTTCCAGCTCGCCGGCATGATTCATAAACGCTTGCGCACTGCCCTGCTGCCGCATGAACTTTTGAACAAACAGAATTCTGTCATACGCATACATGTCGGATCCCCGGTCCAGCATAATCGTATCGCCCAGATGCCGTCAAACTCCGAACTGAGCGAGTACCTGCGGATGCGGACGCTTATCCTGGCACAGCGGAAGAACGAGCGGAACAAGAAGACGGAGGCCGACTCCACGGCGACCGCGCGCAACCGGGCCGCCCTCGTGCCGGCGGTACCGACCGACCGCCTGCGCTACGAAGTGCGAGCGCTCCCTGAAGATTCCCGCCTGTGCGAAACCCGGGACTATACCGTCTACGCCGCCGCCGCCGAACAGATTCCGAATCTGTTAACTGAGATCGGTCGCCTGCGCGAGCTCACTTTCCGCGGTGTCGGTGAAGGCACCGGCAATGCCCTCGACATCGACCGCTACGACCAGTACTACCGGCACCTGTTTGTGTGGAACGAAAAGGCCGGCGACATCGTCGGCGCCTACCGTCTGGGCTTGAGTGACCGAATTGTCGCACAGTACGGCACCCGCGGGTTGTACACGCGCACCCTGTATCGCTACGACCGCGATCTGATCGACCAGATCAGCCCTGCCATCGAGCTGGGTCGGTCGTTTGTTCGACCGAAATACCAGCGGGAATATGCACCTCTACACCTGCTGTGGAAAGGCATCGGGCAGTTCGTGGCCCGCCACCGTCAGTATCGCTACCTGTTCGGCCCGGTCAGTATCAGCAGCCGGTACCATTCTGCGGCCATCCAGTTGATGCTCGACTATCTCGAACACCATAACTTCAGCCGTGAGCTGTCACGTCTGATCAAACCGGCGCGACCGGTCAAGAAGAGCCGTCACTGCCACTGGAACAGTGAAGTAACCGGCCGGTTGATATCCGATCTCGACGAGATCAGCGCGCTGGTGATGGAGATCGAGTCGGGCGCCGCAGGCATTCCGGTCCTGCTCAGACACTATCTGCGCCTCGGCGGCAAAGTGCTGGGCTTTAACATCGATCCCCGGTTCTCCGACGCTATCGACGGTTTGATCCTGGTCGACCTGCTCAGGGCCGACCCGCGTATCCTCAAGCGGTACTTCGGCGCCGATCAGGCCAGGATGTACCTGCAGCATCACCAGACCGACGGCGTCGCCGCATAGAAATCCCACCTTAGGATACAGCCGGGTCGGTCCACACAACCAGCCGATCCGGCTGTCCGCCTTCTCCTCATGTACCGCTTGAAGTCGTCGACTGTTATTGTTGACGTTCAACCGCCTCCATCCATACCCTGATAGACACTGTCGCAATCGGCCCTCAGCCGCGCGGCATCAAAGTTTGCATACATGGAAGGAGAAATCTGATGATTTCGACAGGGATGTCATATCGACGGCCGCTGGTCGTGCTGGTTCTCTTGTTCACCGCCCTCTTTCTGGGCGGGTGCGGCGAAGAATATGTCAGTGTACCCGACCGCGGCCCCACCGGACCGGGTGGCAGCGGCGGTAACGGTGGTGGCAGCACCCCCAACTGGCCGGTCGGGCCGTTGAGCCTGGAACTGGCGACGGAAGCGATCCAGATCGACTACGACAACACCAACGGCAAAACGAGCGTGATCGTGCAGTTCGTCGTTCGAGACTCGCTCGGTCGACCGGGCGAAGAGGACGATGTCACCGTGGAGTTGCTCATCGATGGTGACGCGCTGGATGAGGAGTCGCTGCTGGAGGGGACATCGCAAAAGCTCGATTCCGACATGCTGCTGTACCTGGTGCTCGATGCCTCATACTCGATGCTGTTGCACACGCCGCCGGCGTTCGATCGCATGAAACAGGAAGCACGAACCCTGGTTGCAACCGGAACCAGCATGTGGGCCAACCGCCAGGGACAGTTTCTCTGGCGCGTCATCTGGTTCGACGAAAAGCTGAAAGTCTCGCCCGATATTTCCAGCAGCAACTGGACGGCTGCCGATATCCTGGCAATACCCGAACCGTCGTCCGGCACGGCGACTAAACTGTACGGCGCGGTTGACTTTGCCGCCAAGCAGATGGCCTTCACCTATGCCTCGGGCATCGCTGCGGGGCAGCGCGACCGCCAGGTGATGGTGGTGCTCTCCGACGGTAAGGATAACTACAGCTACTTCAATAACGGCGGCACCCCGACCGATACAACGCTGCCCAACGGCCGGCCGTATGCAGTGCGCGGTTACGGTTCTGTTAATCTCGATGGTCTCATTACGACTATTGAAAGCAATCCACAGGCGCTGGTTTATGTGCTGGGATTGGGGTCGGACGTCGACGACGCTGAGTTGCAGGCGATCGCCGATGCCGGCAACGGCCGCTATTTCAAGGATGATTCCGGCAGCGATGTCAATTCGCTGTTTGACTCCGTTGCAACTGAGCTGACCACCATTCAGACTTTCGGCGCCGAGATGCCGCTGCCGGCCGGGAACTACACGTTCGAGGTCGTGGTGCAGGCAACGTCGGATATGGGCAAATCGGCTCGCAAGAGTTTCCAATTCCACGCCGGAGACAACAGCGCCGGGCTGATCGAATGATCAATCCGACGCTGCTTCATTCGGGCGAATAACACAGAAGAAGATGCTACGGCCGGTTGCCGTTCTGCGGCGCCGGCTTTCTCAATTTCTTTACATCCGATGTACTGGTCGGGTGACCGAAGTACTGGACATTCTCCTGCAAGTGCAGGTACTTCTCTTTCGGGATATCGTTCTGCCACTGGCCGCCGAGCATGGCGCCGCCGGTCACGAGCATGAACAGGCCAACGATCGTCGCCGCCACCCAGCGTCCGCTCCAGCGTTTTTTCCCAACCATTGTTTCCAGGTGCAGCGTATCGGCAACCGGGCAACTGTCGACACAGTTCATGCAGGCAGTGCACTCGTCAGAAATGACCGTTTGCACTGTATCGACCTTGATCATCGACGGACACACTTTTGCGCACTTGCCGCAGTCGATACAGCTGATCGGGTTGCGCTTGATCTTGCTCGGGCTGAACAGCGATGTGATTCCCAGCAGGGCGCCGTAGGGACAAAGGTAACGGCACCAGAAGTTGCGAAAGACGATACTCAAAAGGAAGAGCGCGCCGGTCACGATGAGGGCGAAGCGCGAGATGTCGGCAAAAAAGTAGTACATCTTCACGTCGGCCATCAGGTTGTACGGCGTACCCAAAAACTGCTCGAGTGCAAACGTGTTCATCAGGAAGAAGATCGAGTAAACGAAGAACGCCAGCAGCAGGTACTTGACACTGCGCAGCGGATAATCGAGCCAGCGCGGCATCCGAATCTGCCGACCGAACAGCTTGTTGCCCAGATCGCCGAACACCTCCGATAGAAACCCGACCGGGCAGAGCCAGGAACAGAACGACTTGCCAATTGCCAGCGAAACCAGGATGATAGCGCTGAGTATGAACAGGCCGGCCGGATGAAACGGATGAATCTGGCCGGAAAGAAAGAAGTAGTACAGGCTCATCAGCGAGCTGATGGGGAGGAAACCGTCGACTCCCGGCGGCCGCTCGACGAACGTCGCTGTGCCGCCCGATTCCAGGTAGCTGACGAAGAAATGAAACTCGACGCCGATCCAGATGCACAGGAGGGAAAACGCGATCTGCACGCCCAGCCTGATCTTCTGCACCGGCTTGTGGTAGTTGCGCCGGACCTTGGGTTTATCCTGTTGCGTCATGGTTGTCGTAGCCATCACACACCTCGATGTCTGCTATTCGCTTGCTGCCTGTCGTTGCCCGGATGGAACCTGTTGGATGGAAATGGCGCCGTTGATACCGACGGTGTGCACCTCGAGAAAGGCCTCGCATCCGACCTGATGTGCCGCCTGCACCGCCGCCTGGGCGATACCGCCGCAGCACGGCACTTCCATCTTCAGCACCGTCACACGGCGCGGTGCCGCTATCGCGAAGATCTGCTTGAATTTCTCGAAGTAGGCGTTGAGGTCGTCCAGCTTGGGACAACCGACCAGCACGGCGCGATTGGCGAGGTAGCGGTTGTGGAAGTCGGGTACGGCGAACGGTACGCAGTCGGCGCAGATTACCAGATCGGCGTTCTGCAGATACGGCGCGTGCGGCGGCACCAGGTGCAACTGCACCGGCCACTGGCGCAGTTGCGACACCGTCGCCTCGCCTTTTGAATCGGTTGGTTCCTGCGGTACATCGAAGGTCTGTGCCCGCGAGCCGGGGCAGCCGCCGCCGTGGGCAGCCGCCGGCATCGATTCGGTGTGCAGCTTCATCTTCTGCCGGGCCAGGTGCCGATCGACGGCATTCTGGTCGTAATCGGCTGCGTCCCGCTTTTCAATGGTGATGGCGCCGGCGTGGCAATCGCCGAGGCAGGCACCCAGGCCATCGCAATAAGTCTCACTGATCAACTTCGCCTTGCCGTTGATAATCTGGATCGCCCCCTCGGCGCAGGCGGTCACGCAATCGCCGCAACCGTCACATTTGCTCTCGTCGATACGGACGATATTTCGAACCGGCATTGGCTTCTCCTTTCCGTCATTCGCTTATGCACTGAAAGGATCGCCAATATCCCGTTTGGCGGCCTTGACCAAAGTCAAACCGGCTAGAATTTTTCGCCCTCGGCGATCATTTTGAGACGGGCCGGATCGAGGATTTCAATGCCGTCACGACTCTCCTCGATGACGCCTAAATTCTTGAGTTTCTTGAGGGTACGCGACAGCGTCTCGGAGATCGTGCCCAGCTCGCGAGCCAGCTCGGTCTTGCTCACCGGCAATTCGAATTGTCGGCTGTCATTGGCCCTGGCCTGAGTGAGCAGATAGGTAGCCAGCCGCGCCGGGACATCCTTGAGCGACAGGTTTTCCAGCTTGACCGTGAACTCGCGCAACCAGGCTGACAGGCCGCCGATAATCTTGAGCGCCACCGTCGGCTGTTCTTTCACCACCTCGACAAAGGCGCCTTTGGGGAAAAACGCCACCACCGAGTCCTCGGTGGCGATGCAATTGGCCGGATAGACGCGGCCCTTGAAGATGGCGGCCTCGGCAAACATCTGTCCGGGCGTAATCCGGTGCAGCGTGAACTCGCGGCCCTCGGCTGACGACTTGTAAATTCGCATGCTCCCGGACAAAAGGACAAAGAACCCCTCGGCCGGGTCCCCCTCGAGAAAAAGCACCTGGCCCCGCGCCAGCTCGCGAAAGCCGACAATTCGGTGCAGGGCATCGATTTCCGCCTGATCCAGCTCGCTGAACAACGCCGACCGATGGAGTAACTCAATGTGGGGCACGCAACGTCTCCTCTCTCCCGGACAACCGGGCGGTAAGATAGGTAAACCGCCCTGATAGCGCAACGAATCCGCCTTCCCGGCGCCAGGCTTGACAAGGCAACGGGAATGCTCTTTGTTAGTATAAGCAGAAACCTGTTACCGCTTTTTCGCCCCCTGTGATCCATTCGCAGCCCGTGTTAAAGCCAATCCATAAGAAGGAGCATCTCATGTCACTCCATACTCGCGCCCGTCATGCCGTACTTGCCGTAGCCGCTGCCGCCTTCGCGACCGCGTCGGTCAGCCCCGTTTTTGCCCAGGGTCCCGCCGCGACGGCGCCGCAACAACAACTCGATCCGGAGCGCGTCGGCCCGATGATTCAGGCCACGATCGGTAACCGATTCGGCTCCGACCTCGTCGTCGGCGACCGGGTCGTGTATTCGGCGATGCAGCAGACCGGTCAAAAGGTGACGATGACACTTGAAGTGACTGACCGCGAAGCCGACGTGATATCGATTGTTGAAGAAGCACCCGGCGAGGGCCAGGCGGTGCTCAATATCAATCTGAAGACCGGTAAACTAATCGCGGCCAAGCTGATCAGCACGGATGGCGAAGAAATACCGATCACCCTGACGAGTGACGAAGAGATGAAACCGGTCAAGGACAGCCTGTCGCAGATGGCGAGTGGTCAGATGCCGTTCAGCATTCCCGCCTGGACGATTGCCGAGGCTGCCGAAACGGTGGCTGTCGGCGGCGACAGCCTGTCATGCAACGCCGTGGTACCGGACCTGACCGACCCGACCCTGGCCCAACTGCCGGCCATGCAGAAAGAACAGATGGCATCGATGCTCAAGATTTATTCGCATAACGATGTACCGCGGTTGATTCCGTTCCCGGTTGCAATGATGAGCCTGGCGATGCCGGAAGCGCTGGCCACTCTTGAAGGTGGCCTGGTCAAAACGATGGGGATGGAGCTGGTTGAGTTTACGCGCGGCGAGCGCTGATCAGTGTAGCGATTCAATCGCAGACTGGATAAAGTTACTTTCAAGCGGGTACGGCGCATGTCGTGCCCGCTCTTTTATATCTGCCAGCATCTGCCGACCTTCACCGCGCAACGCGGCATCCGACTGCGACGCGAGTGACACTGCCAGCAGCCGTCGTATCGGCAGTTCCAGCCAGGTTCCTTCGCCGCGACGAACACCCTGGCGCAGTTGCTCGATGGCGCCGGTATCGTCCTGTTGCGCGGCCATGGCAGCGAGGTGCATGTCGGCCATCAACACGATCTCATCGAACCGTCCCGGCATCGCAACATTCCGGGCGGCGACAAAGCACGACCGGGCGGAGACATACTCGCGGCTGTGATAGCGCACCAGCCCGTGGTAGTAGCGCGCCACTGCTTCCTCCCAGGCAAACGTGCCGCCGGCGGCCATGGCGGTTGCATCGGTCAACAAGCGCTGCGCCTGGCGACCGTCACCACGAAGAAACTTCCCCCAGCCCTTCATAATGAACGCGAGTGACAGGAATCCTTTCTGCCCGCTCTCGACACCCGCTTCCTCAGCTTCAACCGCCGCCGCATAACCGTCGTCGCAGCGCCCGAGGCAATACAGCGTTTCGGCGAGATTGGAAAGCACCATCGCCAGGTAGCCGGTATCGCCCAGCCGCCTGATACCTTCGGCGCCGCGCTCGAACGATTTGAGCGCCGCCGCAAACTCGCCCATGCGCCGCAGCGCCAGCCCGAGATTGTTGATGGCGCCGGTCATACTCCGCTCTTCACCCAGCTCCTCCCAGATCGCCATCGCCCGCTTATAGTAGCTGTGCTCGGTGCGCACGTTGTGCTTGCCGACACGACCGAAGTAGGTGGCGGCAATAGCGGTCAGTATCGACGCCTCTCGCGAGCGATTCTTCGCGTCGCGCGCCAGCGTGAGCGCAGACTCAAACAGCTTGCGGGCGCGATCGGCCGCGCCGCTGTTGAGATAGATCCAGCCCATGTATTGCAGGGCCGGTATGGCGAGGGACAGGTTCCCGAGCCGGCTGCACAGTTTCATGATCTCCTCGAACAACGACTCGGCTCCCTCGAGACGTCCCTGCACCTTGTGCACCAGCAGCAATTCCGAGCGGGCCGCGATTTCGCCTTCTACATTGCCTATCCCTTTGGAGATGGCGATCGCTTCTTCGAGATGGTCCCGTGCTCGATCATACTGTGCCACATAAGCGAGATTGCGGCCAAGCTCCACCAGCGCATGCGCCTGGTCCGGCTTGAAACCGCGCTTGCGGGCGTCGGCCGTTACCCGCTGCAACTCCTCCAGGGCGCGGTTCATTTCGGCACGGTGGGTAAAGATCCGGGCGCGGCCAATTCGTGCCGCCAGCAGCGACGGTTCGATCTCGAGCGCTCGCTGGAACAGGCCAAGCGACGTTTCCACATCCGACTTGTTCTGCTTGTGCTCGAACATGTACTTTCCGCGCAGGTAAAACTCGTATGCCCTCGGGTCGTTTGCCTCAGGCCGCCCGGCCCCGGTCGCGATGCGCACGCCGGAACTCACACTGAGCGCATTCAATATCCCCTCCGCCAGCGCCTCCTTGATGTATGGTATGTTGTCGGTCGCTTCCTCCCACCGGTTGGACCAGATTGTTTCTTCGCCTGCCACGTCGACAAGTTGCGCCGATACCCGGACCCGGTCTTGCCAACGGTGCAGCGATCCGTCAAGCACCAGGGTAGCGTCGAGGGCACGGGCAATTTCCTCAAAACCGAGATCAGACTGCTTGTAGGCGAGAATACGTCGCATCGGCACAACGCGAAGCGTTCCAACTCGCGCCAGGTCGATAATCAGGTCCTCGGTGATACCATAGCTAAGGTAATCGTCGTCGGGCGCGCCGAGGTTGCGAAGGCAGAGCACGGCGAGGCAGGCTGACGTGGCGCCGGTCGGCGCTGAACCGACGATCGTCGGTGCCGTGATCGGATCACCGTCGTGCAGTCGCTTTAAATCGGCCGCAAACGCGGTCACCGTGGAGTAGCGCTGGTCAGGCTGCTTGGCGAGGGCGCGGTCGAGAACGGTCCGGCAGCCGCCCGGCAGGTCCGGTACCAGGTCGGTGACGGGGCGCGGCCGGTCGTGGGCTATGGCGTACAACGTCGCCGGTGCATAGCCGCGGGCAAACGGATTGACGCCGGCCAGCAATTCGTACATCAGAATGCCCAGCGCAAAGATATCGGCCCGCTGGTCGATTTCTTTCCCCTCCGCCTGTTCCGGCGACATGTAGTTGGCGGTACCGACCGCAGTGCCGTGCTCGGTTATGTGCATATCTTTCAGTACCCGGGCAAGGCCGAAGTCAAGTATGGTAACGTGATCGTTTTCACCAAGCAGGATATTGCCCGGCTTGAGGTCGCGGTGCACGATGCCGGCAGCATGGGCCACCTCAAGACCGCCGCAAATGCGCAACAGAATTGCCACTGCCCGCGCAAGCGACACCGGTTCGGTATCGATGAGGTGGCGCAACGGCCGGCCGTCGACATACTCCATGGCGTAGTACGGTCGCCCGGCATACTCCCCGACTTCGTACACCTGCACGATGTGTGGGTGATCGAGCGACGCCGCCGCTTTCGCTTCGCGTTCGAACCGCTGCCGCGCGGTGCCATCGGATGCATAATCCGCGCGCAGGAACTTGAGGGCAACGCGACGGTCGGATTCGAGGTCGTCGCACGCATACACCTCGCCCATCCCGCCCCAGCCGATCTTCTGGTTGAGACGATAGCGACCGACCTGCAATCCGGGAGCAAGAACGCAATAGGTCTCGGTTTGATCATTGTGCGTCATGGTTTGTCCCCACCTCCGAAAACCGCTGGAACGGCTCAGCTTGCTTCAGGCTGCCGTGCCGCCGGTAGTGTTCGTACAACCGTCTTCCGGCCTCGGTTGTCATCGAATGGGCGACGCCGAACTCCGCTTCGAGGTCATTGAAACTCGAGGCCAAAAGAAGCTCAGCCTCATCCGGCTGCGACACCAGTGACAGCGCCTCCCCCAGAGCACTCTTGACCACCGCCACCCGAAAGTGGCTTTCTTCATACACGCTGCGGCGCAGCTCCAGCGCCTCGCGAAGCAATGCCGCCGCGCTGTCCGGTCGACCGGTTTGCACCAGCGTCGCTCCGAGACCGCGGCAGGCCTGGGCAATGCCGATGTGTCCTGCCGGCAGCGTTTCCCGAAGAATCTCCAGCGAGTTGGTGAACAGCGACTCGGCCGCTACGGCATCGCCGGCACGCAAGCGCACGTTGGCCAGGCTGGCGGTTATGGCGCCGACGAAATGGTGCGAACGACCGTACAACTTGCGGATAGCACCGAGGGCTTCGGTGTACAGTTCGGTCGATTCCGCGTATTCGTTCTTCATGGCAAGCAGTCCGCCCAGAGCCCCGAGCGATGCCACCGTTTCGACATGAACAGTGCCCAGCACCTCGCGGCGGATTTCCAGCGCTCGGCGCGCCAGCGGTTCGGCTCGATCGTAGTCCTCGAGGTAGTAGTAGATGCGCCCGAGGTGGTTCATGGTATGGGCCACGTCGGCATGCACCTCGCCGAACACCGCCCGGCGTACTTCCAGAGCCTCGATCAGCAGTGATTCCGACGCCTTGTATTCGGCGAAGTCGCGTAACAGGGCAGCATAGTTGTTCAGCGCCGTACCCAGCAGGGGGTCGGGTTGGCTGAACAGCTCCCGCGACATGGCCAGGCTCTGTTCGTACAGCACGCGCGCACTGTCATGATCCCCCTGGTCGTGCTTCAGCACCGCCATATCCTGCAGGCTCCTGGCAATCTGTTCGTGCGGCGCGGTGAATAGTCGGGTTCGGATTTCATACGCCCGCGTGTACAGGGTGTCGGCAACAGCCATGTCGCCCAGCTGCAAAAAAACCGTACCCAGCGTGGCCAGCATCTCAGCCTGCAGTTCCGGCTGACTGCTCAGTTGCTCATCGATCTGGTTCCGCCCGGTCGCGAGCACCTGCCTTACGGTTATGGTCTCGCCGGCTGTCTGATTGGGATCAGCCGACTCAAACAGTTCCAGCAGGAAATCGGATACCTGGCGTGCTTTGGACGCCTCCATCTGGGCACGGTCGCGTTCATTGGCCAGTCGCACAGTGTAGAACGTGACCAGCGAAATGAGCGCAAGAAGAACGACGAGCGCGGCCGCCATCGGCAGTCGGTTGCGCGACAGGAATCGACTGGTTCGATACAGCACCGATTCCGCCCGCGCCGCAATCGGCCGTCCGGCAAGATAGCGCTCAATATCGTTGGCCAGGCGACCGGCACTCTGGTAGCGCCGTTTGACCGGCTTTGCAAGCGCTGTAGTCGTGATGGTGTCTATGTCGCCGGCCAGCAGTTTGCGCAAACGCGGCGGCTGCGCCCCCCGCGACTCAGCTCGCAGCTTCATCAGTTCGGTATTGGACAGTCGCTGCGAGGTATTGAACCGGGACGACGGTTTGGTCGGATCATCCTCCACGATCGCTCGCTCCAGTTCTCGCGGCGGCAGGTCGTCACGGTATGGCGACGTGCCGGTCAATAACTGGTACAATACGACACCGAGTGAGTAGACATCCGACGCCGTCGTGACCGCCTCGCCGTTGATCTGCTCGGGCGAGGCGTAGCGCGGCGTCATCACTCGCAAACCGGTGCGCGTCAGGCTACTGCTGATCTCGTTGTCGGCCGTCTCACCAACCAGCTTGGCGATACCGAAGTCCAGCAGCTTGACCGTACCGTCGGCGGTCACCAGGATATTCGACGGCTTCAGGTCGCGGTGCACCACCAGGTTGTGCTGAGCATATTCGACGGTGCGGCAGACCTGGCCGAACAACGCCAGGCGCTGTCGAATATTAAGCTGGTGCTCGTCGCAATAGTCGGTGATCGGCTTGCCCTCGATATGCTCCATGCTGAACCAGGGCAGGCCGTCGTCGGTAATGCCGCCGTCGAACAACCCGGCGATATTGGGATGGTTAAGCCCGGCCAGGATCTGCCGTTCCATGGCAAAGCGAGCGAGGATGTCGTCGGTGTCCATACCGCGCTTGATGATCTTCAGGGCTACCTGCTGGTCGAAGTGACCATCAGCGCGTTCCGCCAGGTAGACCGCTCCCATACCGCCGCTGCCGATCTGGCGGATGATCCGGTACGGTCCGATTCGTTTGCCTTCGACCACCGACGGTTTCAGGTCCAGCAGTGAACCGGCGGAAGAATCGAGCAGGCTGTTCTCCTGGCGGTCGGCTTCGAGAAGGCCGAGCAGTTCATCGAGAAGCTCCTGATCATCCCCGGCAGCATTGCGCAGAAACTTATCCTGTTCGCTCTCCGGGAGATCGAGGGCACGGTGAAACAGTTCCTGGATTTTATCCCAGCGTTGCGAGTCCATACTTTATCGGTTTGATTAGTCAGTCGAGTCGTTGAGTTGTTTGGCCAGCCAGGCCTTGGCGACGCGCCAGTCGCGCTTGACGGTCGGGACCGAAACCTTCAGTGCCTCGGCGATCTCCTCTTCGGTGAGGCTGCCGAAGAAACGAAGTTCGACGACTTTGGCCTGGCGTTCGTGCATTTCCTTCAGGCGATCGAGTGCATTGTCGAGGTCGATCAGTTCTTCGGCGCGGGCGTCCTTTCGTCCCTGGAAACTCTCATCGAACGTCACCAACGCCTGTCCGCCACCTCGCTTTTCAGCCAGGCGCTTGCGGGCATAATCGATGAGGATACGGCGCATGCTGCGCGCCGCCAGGGCATAGAACTGGGCACGGTCACGCCAGTCGACCCGAGTCTGGCCGACCAGTTTCATATACGCCTCATGCACCAGGGCGGTGGCATTGAGGGTATGGTCGGCTCGTTCGCCGGCCAGCTGGCGCTGGGCAATACGACGCATCTGGTCATACACCAGCGGCCAGACCTCTTCCTGGGCGGCGGCGTCGCCTTCGCGCACCCGCACCAGCAGTTGCGTTACATTTTCATGGTCGGTCATGCAGTCACACCACTACACGCCTTCGGCAGTCCCGTAAGCGGTCAGGTAACTTGCGTTACGTTAAATAGTTAGCAGAAAGCATCTGCAATAATAGTACGTGATTTGTTGAAAAAACGCCACCGCAATCTTATTATTTATTGATCCGACAGCTCCATTATTCCACGGGGAGGCAACAACCACCAGGCGGTGCTGTAGAGACCGGACACATACTCATGCAATAGGGCGAGCCGATGACAACGATAGAGTACCCAGTAGATGATTGAGGACCGACGACATATTTGTGGACGGCGCGCTGAGATGACGCGCATAACGGCCTGGCTGGCCGATATCGGCTCACGCCGGGATCGGGTCTTGCTGTTGGCCGGCGAGGCCGGCATCGGCAAATCGCGCCTGGCCGCCGAAGCCATAGCCCAAGCCGAGCTGCAGCAACTGTCCGGGCGCTCCCGCGAGACCTCCAGCGCGCCCTACACCCCGATCGTGGCGCTGCTCCGCCAGTGCCTGCAGATCGTTTCCCATGAATTCGTCGATGCCCACCCGCTGGGACGGTACCTGGGGATGATTGTCCCGGAACTGCCGTCCCCCACCGAACCGCCCGACCGCGATGTTCTGGTGGAGGCGATCGCGTCGCTGCTCATCCAGGCTACTCGATCCCGCCCGGCGGTTATCTATCTTGAAGACATCCACTGGGCCGACGATGCCACCCTCGATATCCTGCCGCCCCTGATCGACCGACTGCGCGACTCAAAGGTGGCGGTCATCGCAACCTATCGCTCCGATGAAGTGACCCGGCGGCACCCGATACGGCGCTTCCGCACGGAACTGCGCCGCACCCGGCAGCTGCACGAGATCGAACTGCAACCCCTCGATGAGAAAGAAACAGCGGCACTCATCGAACAGGTGCTCAATGGGCAGCCTGCTCCCACGCTGGCAAAGACAATCTTCCAGCGCTCCCAGGGAGTACCGCTGTATATCGAAGAACTGGCCCAGTCATTGGCCGACAAGCAGCTCATTCGAACCGGGCCGCTGGGGCTGGAGCTTGACGGCGAGATCAACCTGCCCCTGCCCGAGGGTATCCGTGATACCATCCTGCTGCGCACGCAACATCTTTCCGACTCAGCACGCGCCCTGCTGGATACCGCTGCCATCTTTGGAGACGAGTTTTCGTTCGATGAGTTGTGTTCGCTGGCTGAGTCTGATGACGGTCTTGAAGAGTTGATCGAACAGCAGTTCATCGTCGAAACCTCGCCTGGCTGTGGCGAGTTTCGACACGGCCTGATCGGGGAAAGCGTCAGCGCCGAGATGACGTGGACAAAGCGACGGTCGCTGCACCGCACCATCGCACAGCACCTCGAGAAGAAGGGAGCGTCGCCGGGTGTTCTGTCGCAGCACTGGTTACAGGCCGGAGAGCAGGAGAAGGCGCGGCATTGCCTGATAGCGGCCGCCGATCTGTCGTGCCGCATACATGCTTATCGTGATGCCGTGCGGGCGGTCAACCAGGCGCTCGAGATCTGGCCGGATCACACTGACGAGGAGTTGCGCCTGCGCACCCTCGAACGACTGGCCCGCTGCGGTCAGATGAGCGGCCAGCACCAGGTTGCCATCAAGGCCCTGACAGAAATTCTGCAGAGTAGTGCAATTCAGGATGACGCCATCCGCCGCGCCGACTCACTGCGGCAGTTGGCAACGGTGTACGGCCTGCAGGGAGCCTGGGACCGGTCGATTCAATACCGTCTCGATGCCGCCGAGGCGCTGTTGAGCGCTGACCAGGATGGCGATGCATCGGCCGAACTTCTCGCTGCCGGGAGCAGGATGGTGGCGACGCTGCAGCTGGAGCGGGCGATCGAAACGCTGGCTCGCGCCGGATCGATTGCCGCCAGGGCCGAACGCTGGGACGTGGCTGCGAAAGCGATGGGCCTGAACGGCAATGCCGTGGCCATGACCGGCGATGTCGATAGCGGCAGCCGGATCGCCCGCGAAGCGCTCAACCTGGCACTCGATCGTAACCTGCCGCAGGCCGCCTCGGATGTCTACCGGCGACTGGCATCATCGCTCGAGTATGGCTCGCGGTACGACCAGGCGCGCGACGCCTACTATGAAGCACTCAATTACTGTCGCGCTCAAAAAGCCGATACCGAGACTCACATTTGCCTCAGTTGCATGTCGGCGCTGTTGTTCTGGACCGGTGAATTAAAGCAGGCGATTGAAATGAGCCAGGCGACGCTCGACAGCGACCATTCCCCCGAAGGCTCGAAGGCGACCGCCGAGGGAACGCTCGGCATCATCCACGCTTTCCGCGGCGAAACACGTCCGGCAAAAGCGCGGTTGGGGAGGTGCCTGACGATTGCGCGACGGCTTCAGATCGCGCCCATGGAGTTGATTGTCCTCTGGGGCCTGGCGGTAGCTGAGGAGTACCAGGGACAGCTCGACCGCGCTGCCTCCCGCTACACCGAGTTGATCGATCGCTGGCAGACCACCCAGGACCGTCACGACGCCATCCCGGCGCTCGCCTTTGGCGCTGCCTTCTTCGGCAGGACCGACAATGAGGCCGAATTGACCCGGTGCACCGCCGCCCTCGAGACAATTGCCGGCGAAACCGACAATCCGGAAGCCCTGGCGGCGCTCTCGACAGCCCTTGCTGAAGCGGCGCTGCTTGAAAATAACCCGCGCGACGCGGTAGGCCATGCGCGGCAGGCAGTGGCACACCTTGAATCGGTCGAAATGCCTCTGTTGCACATTTTAGCGCACTATCGTCTGGGTACGGCTCTGGCCCGGGCGGGAGTGAATGATGAAGCAGCGACCGAGTTGCACCGCGCCCACCACGACGCCCGCCGCCTCGGATTTCGCCCGCTCGCAGCCGATATCGGTCGCCTGCTGACCGAACTGGGCGCCGACGTCGAGAGCGGCGATAGCGTGAACGGATCGCGACTGTCGATGGCGCAATCGCTCACTGCACGTCAGACCGAAATAGCCCGGCTGCTCGCCGATGGCCTCACCAACAAGGAGATCGCCGAGCGCCTGTTTCTCAGCGTGCGCACGGTCGACATGCACGTTCGCAACATTCTCGATCGCCTCGACTGCCGCAGCCGCGCCGAGGCAGTAAAACGGGCCGGCGAACTCGGGATCCTGGGCTGACCGCACGCTCCACCTGTCAACCTAATAACTTACGACACAATATTTTATACGGCACGGCAGGCAACTACGGCAAGGTCGTACGACAAGTACGGTAGTCCTGCCATAGCCGCCTACCCCCGCCTTTCCGTTCTTCAGGACATGTGACCAAGCCAACAACCACATGAACAAGGAGAACCCAGATGTCTCACAACACCAACACTGCCGAAAAACTGTTTGATGAAGCCCGCGCCGAGACGTTTGCCAATCAGTTGATGGAGATCGTCAATCACGGTACGGTCAGCCTGATGGTATCGGTCGGGCACCGCACCGGGCTGTTCGACGTCATGCGCGACCTGCCGCCGTCAACATCGTCGGAAATAGCAAAAGCGGCGAACCTCAACGAACGCTACGTTCGCGAGTGGCTCGGCGCTATGGCGACCGGGGGAATTGTCGAGATCGATCCCGACGGACCGCGGTATCGTCTGCCGGCCGAACATGCCGCCTGGCTGACCCGAGCCGCCGCACCGAATAACTTTGCGGTGATGGCACAGTTTGTCGGCCAGCTCGGCGCCGTCGAGGACCAGATTGTCGACTGCTTCTACAAAGGCGGCGGCGTGCCGTATGAACAGTTCACCCGCTTCCATGAGATCATGGCGGAAGATTCCGGTCAGACCGTGCTCCCGGCACTGATCGATTCAATCCTGCCGCTGGCGCCCGGCCTGACCGATGCGCTCGACCGGGGTATCGAAGTGGCGGATATCGGGTGCGGCCGTGGCCTGGCATTGATGCTGCTCGCAGAGAACTACCCCCACAGCAGTTTCGTCGGCTACGACTTTTCACAGGAAGCCATCGACTGGGCGAAGCAGGAAGCGGCGCAGCGAGGACTGACGAACATCAGCTTCGAAATCGCCGACGCCGCCACCTGGACCGAACCGTCGCGCTTCGACCTGATCTGCGCCTTCGACGCTATCCACGACCAGGCGCACCCGGCAAAAATGCTCGCCAACGTGCACAACAATCTCAAGCCAGGCGGTACGTTCCTGGCGCAGGATATCGCTGGATCAAGCCATGTGCACAATAATCTCGATCACCCGATCGGCCCGACGCTCTACACCGTTTCCTGCATGCACTGCATGACTGTGTCACTGGCGTATGGTGGTGACGGCCTGGGGACGATGTGGGGTGAAGAGAAGGCGCGGGAGATGCTGTCAGACGCCGGTTTCAAACGGCTGAGTGTGACCCGTCTGCCGCACGACGTTCAGAACACGTACTACGTGGCATACAAGGAGTAGGAATAATGGTACTGGCCGCGCAAAACCATAAACCATCGGGCGCCCCCGACCTGAAGCTGGTCCAGCGGCTGGAAGCAATCGAGGCCGAGGCATACTTTGACCTGTATGCCTCGGCCCCTGATGATATTGCCGAGGCGCTGGGGCTTCATATCTATCGCAGTCGCGGTGCGCTTGCGACGCTGGCGACGAAAAGCGATGTTTTAGCGCTCAATCGCGTTGGCGGAATCGGGCTGTACGCCGATGTCGATCCCATCTGGCTGGCGTCGTTGCTTGCTGAGTTCAGGCGCGCGAAGGTGCGTCGCGCATTCTTCAATCGGATTCCGTTCAGCCCCGATGCCAGGCTCGACGAGAAGTTTACTGCTGCCGGCCTGCGCTACCACAACAACTGGGTGAAACTCTATCGCGACTGCTCACCGCTTCTCGAATTCGAGTGCGACCTCGACATCCGACCGCTGCAGCGTCGGCACGCTGACGACTTCGGAGGTATCTTCGCTGGTGCCGCCGGATGGCCGGATGCCGCCGGTACCCTGCTTGCCGGCCTGGTTGGGCGCTACAACTGGTACACCTTCGGCGCATTCGACGGCAACAAGTTGGTCGCGACCGCCGCACTCTATGCCCGCGGTCAGACCGGCGTGCTTACATTTGCCTCGACACTGCCGGCATATCGCGGTCGCGGCGTTCAGAAGGCGCTGGTACAGCGACGTATTGCTGAGGCCGCTCGGCTGGGCTGTACGCTGTGCGCCGTCGAGACCGGCCAAAATCGTCCCGGCCACGACGTGCCGTCACACCGCAACATGATTCGCTGCGGCTTCAGCGAAGCGTATGTACGGGGGAACTACGTATGGGAGCGCCGGGCTGGAGATTAGACAGAAACCTCTTTTGCAGGTAGCTTCTCGTTCGGTCCCGGCAGGTGATGGGTGTCGCCTGTCGGGACTCTTGCTATGTCAGCGGATGACGGAACCAGACATTCGGCTCGACATATCGGCCTCGACCATCGTTAACCTCCACCGGCACCAAACCACCCTCGACAGCATGCAAACCGTCACCGTGGAAGCGCTGTCCGGTCCACTCTTCCCATTCGTCGAGGCTGCCGTCAACGATGAACGACCGGGAGCAGATATTGAGCATCTCGCCGCCAAGGCGTACGTGCACCCGCATCCAGTCATCGACCGGCAGGTCATCGTCGCGGCGCATGGCGACATACTCGTCAATCGGCATCATCGGATCACGCTCCTTGCGATTGGGACGAACGGGAGCAATCAACATGCTCACGCCGTTGTCGCGGCAAATCGACTTCATGCAATCAATGGCTCGATAGCTTAGCCCCTGCCCCTTGACCGCATGGCTGATCACGATCTGAAAGGCACAGGCGGCGTTGGGAGCGATGCCGTCATCTGACTGGCGTACCGCTTCTTTGAGCGCCCACTCGACACCACCGTCGGGCAATGTGACGGCAGTGAGGTCCAGCTGCAGCGGGAAGCAATTGCCCATGACCACGGCGTTGTTGTCGCGGTCGGCGAAGAGAAACTGCCATTGCGCCCAGCGACTGTAGAGATAGCGCCAGTACTTGTTGATAATCGGGCTGTGATCCATGAAGGGGGCGAACGCTTCTGCGACCAGTGACTGGGCGCGTTCGTGAGCCTCGGCATCAGTATCACCGCGCAGCACCCGGTAGTCGGAGGGAGCGTTGTTCGGTTGTCGGGCATGCTTGTTCATGCATCGATGATACGGAAATCGACTGCACAACTCAATGCGTAATCGACCGAAGTTTCTTGACAAACGAAAGAGAATAGCAGAGTTTTGAAGCAAAGAGACAGACTATCATAGCGTGCGCAACGCTAAGAGAACGGGCCGGACAGTTCGCTGTCCGGCCTTGTAGTATTCAGTCATCTGTTTCCAGCTACCTTGACAGCAGGAAATCAACACGATAGACAATGCTGCATACTACCGGCTGACCATTAACCAGTCCCGGATTGAAACGATTCTCATACGACGCAGCCAGGACGGAATCATCGAGTAGACTATGCCCCGACGACTTGGCGATCTCCGATGCCAACACTTTCCCCTGCTTGTCGACGATGGCATAGACCCAGACCGTGCCCTGCTGTCCCTTCTGTTTTGCCTCGTACGGGTAAGCGGGGCTCACCTCATAGATCATTTCAGGCATCTGATCAACCGAGTCAACAACTCCCCAGACGTCCTTGACCTCTTCCCACTTGCTCCGTCGCTCTCGCTCTGCCGGTGTCAACTGAACAACGAAGTCATCCATCGCCTTATCCTTGAGAAAGCCGCTTCCCTCTTGCTTCTGTTCGGTGGTTTGTCGGCCCGGCTGTTCGCCGACCGGCTCTTTCTTTTTGCTCACATTACCCCCACAACCGACAAAGCTCGCCATCAAGACTGAAACATAGAATACTCGCCACATCTCGCTTAATCCCCTGTTTATTGATTCCCGATCAACACATAGATAGGCCGCTCGATCCATGCGCGCAATATTTTTCGTGGTGACCTCCCGGGAACAAGTCGGCACCTCCGGACATCCAGAGATTACAGTACCACGATTTGTAACAAAGGACTCTTTACATGTCGCGCCGCAATTCCGAGATCATCGATATCTCCGTCAGTCTATCAAACAATCTGGTCACATGGCCGGGTAGCCCGCCGGTGAGCATCGAACAAACGATGAGCTTTGACAGGGGTGACGACCACAATGTCAGCCGGATATCGGCAGGCGTGCACATCGG
Source organism: uncultured Ignavibacteriales bacterium (assembly GCA_964544635.1). Lineage (GTDB taxonomy): Bacteria > Zixibacteria > MSB-5A5 > GN15 > FEB-12 > CAZJCK01. The sequence continues at coordinate 36,244 of CAZJCK010000010.1, forward strand.
CACCCACATGGATGCACCAAGTCATTTCGTTCGCGACGGCGCTGCTATCGACCAGGTGCCGCTCGACGCAACCATCGGCCCGGCCCGCCTGCTCGATCTGACCGGCCGCACGGTGATCGAACGCAGCGATCTCGAACCGCATGGCATAGAAGCTGGTCAGCGGGTCCTCCTGAAGACCGACAACTCTTCTTCCGACTGGAGCACCAAACCGTTCAACCACGATTTCGCTCACCTGTCCACCGAAGCGGCGCAGTTCCTGGCATCGTGTAACGTTCGCCTGGTCGGTATCGACTACCTTTCCGTGAGCGGCATCAACAAGAACGAACACGAGGTGCACCAGGCGATCCTCGGCGCCGGCATCTGGGTAATCGAAGGCCTGTTCCTGAAGGATGTCAAACCGGGCGATTATGAGCTGATCTGCCTGCCGCTCAAGATCGAAGGCAGTGACGGCGCCCCGGCCAGGGCAGTGTTGCGACCACTCTGATTTCACCTGTAGTAACGGAGGAAATGCATATGGCTGATCACAAAGCATCGTTTGGCATTATCGGGCTAGGCAAAATGGGCGCCAACATCGCGCTGCAGGCGCTGGAGAAAGACTATCGAGTTGTCGGGCTGGACAAAAAGGAAACGCCTGAAGAACTGACCGACCACGGCCTGGTCACTGCCGACGGTATGTCGGACTTTGCAAAGGAACTGCCGGCGCCGCGCATGATATTCCTGTACATTCCGGCTGGCCCTCCGGTGGATACCGTGATCGACCAACTGGCCGACGAGCTGGAAAGTGGCGACATCATCATCGACGGTGGCAACTCTTACTGGGGCGACTCGATCCGTCGCGCCGCACGCATAGAGCAGAGAGGCTGCGAGTTCGTCGATCTCGGCACTTCCGGCGGCATTTCGGGGGCACGCCACGGCGCCTGCTTCATGGCCGGTGGCAGCGACCGGGCGATGCAGCATCTGGCGCCGATACTCAAAGATCTCTCCGTCGACGGGGGCTATGTCCATGCCGGACCATCCGGCTCGGGGCACTTCGTCAAACTCGTGCACAATGGTATCGAGTTCGGCATGCTGCAGGCAATCGGTGAAGGGATCGACCTGCTCAAGCGGTACCGTGAAGAACTGGATATTGCCGACGTTCTCCACTGCTGGCGGCATGGCTCGGTCATTAGATCCTGGCTGGTCGACTTGATGGAGGAGGTGTATCGTCGCGACGGTGGCCTGGAGAAGATTCCAGCCTATGTCGAGGATACCGGCGAAGTAAACTGGCTGGTCAACGATGCTATGCAGATGGAGGTTCCGGTGCCGGTGATCGCCCAGTCTGTCATGCAGCTGTTTGCCTCGCGCGACGACCAGCAATTCTGGGCGCGCTCGATCGCCATGATGCGCCACGGTTTCGGCGGGCATCCGTATGGGGAGGATGACGGTATCAGGCGGGAGCGACGTGAGGGCCGTGTCGGCGGATTCATTAGCGACGACGAGTAGATAAGCGGCTTACCCGGCACGCGCTTCAGTATCGACTTGACCGGGACTTCGTAGCGTTTCACGACCAGCACCGATGTCGGTGAGTACCGCACCACTTTCTCCGGGATCTCGCCAAACAACATCTTGCGGAAGAACGGTGTGCAACTCTCCGTCGCCCGCTGCGGATTGCCGAAGATCTGCTCGAGGTCGAAGACGAGGAAGATACCGAGGCCGGCTTCGCCATTACTCCACGTCATGGCGCGACAGGGGAAACGTCAAGAAAATGTAATCAGCGACGTGCAGCGGACTTCTTTCGCTTTAACGCCTTCCGTATATAGGCGGCGGCATCGGGAGTCTTGCACGATGTATCGCCATGGTCAACCGTCACCTTGCCAATCCGCGCGGCGGTTTCCAGCGCTGCATCGGTCAGGCTCGCGCGAAAGATGCCGATGGCGGTCAGCGTCATGTTCATGGCATGTTTGGCGCGATTGGGAGAACTGTGAATCTCCGACTCTATGACCGAGAGATACGTGCGGCAGTCGTCATCGCTGATGTCATCATGTCCGGCAACCAGCATTGAAGACAGCGCCGCGTAGCCCACCTGACGGACATACTCCCTGGACTGCGCACAGAATTTCTTCATAGCCTTAAACGCATACGGCGTTTTGGCTGTCAGCGACCCGAGCAGATCTGCGATCACGTAGTAGCTCGTGTCGCCCACCCACGACTCGAGTGTCTTCTGTTTCATGCGCTCGGGATCTGCGATCATTGCCGCAAGGCTCTGTGCGTCGACATTTGCGGTATTCCACAGCTGCTCGGCCAGCTCCTGGTCGTTCTTTATCTTCTTTGCGAGTGTTCGCAGGTTCGCGAAGCTCACGCCGAACATATCCCCACCAGCGCCGTGCTTCGTATAGACTTTCACATTCTGCGCCGTACCGGCTTTCTCCAGCTCACTCATAGCCGTCTTGAAATCCATCGCATCCTCGCTTGTATCGACTGTCGTCGTGGGTGGCCGCCGCGGTGCAGCACGGGCGACGTTATACCTCAATATACGACTTTTTGCTTGCCTCGGTCGAGATAATCATGGATCTTAGTAATCGACTATCAGCACAACATCTACTATCAGTACCAATAAAGCAGAAGGAGTACACACATGCGTACACATCTCTCTTTGTACATGCTGTTGCTCGGCCTGGTCGCCTTCCTGGCGCTTGGCTGCGGCAGCGACGACGACAACGGCAACCCGTCCGGTCCCGGCGGCGGCGGTGGCGGCACCGATGCTATCGATCTTTCTTCGGCACAGGTAGAGATCCCGGCGGCCATGTCCAATGCCGCGTCCGGCAACGCCGGCGCCGCGCAGGCAACGGCGTTGATCACTCTGGCCAACTCGTTCATGACCTACAGCAGTTGGTGGACACCGCCGGCGCTCAAATTCCATGTGCCGACCAATGCCCTCGGCGCCGATACAACTATTTCGTGGTCACAGGGTGACATGAGCATCATTCTTGAATTAAATACAGCCGGCTCTGCCACCACCTGGATGGTCACACTCAACGGCAGTGACGGCGAACAGAACTATGAGAATTTCATATATATGGAAGGGTACCAGATGCTTGACGGCTCCGGGGGCAATATGAGTATCAAGGATCCCAGTGATCCCGGCTCAGATCTGCTGTACTGGGAGTGGTTGGTCGATCCTGATGATGTCTTCATTCTCAACCTGTACTCTTCCGACGATGACGGTACGCTCACGGTAGGGGAAAACCCCAATGGTAGCGGCTCAGTTTCGCAAACCCTGGGGACGGTGCTCTCTTTTGAGGCAAACTGGAACAGCGACGGCAGCGGCTCCTATACATTCTATGACGGCCAGGGAGACCCGCAGGACACCGGTACCTGGCCGGCACTTTAGCCCCAGCCGGAATACAATCAAACTTTTCAGGGCGGTACTTCGGTGCCGCCTTTTTTATTTAATGTCTGCGCGGGAGGGGTGTGGAGGTCGCGGCAAAGGCGGCTTCGGTAGGCCGGTCGGTACCGTCGGCGATGCGGATGTGGCGGTCGATCAACTGCGTAAAGATCAGAGAAATCAGTGCCAGCAGGCCGCCGACCAGGAAGGGAATGCGATAGTCAACCATCCACAGCAGCCCCCCAACAACCGGGAAGACAACCGCCCCGATATGATTGATAGTGAACCCGACCGCCATGGTCGGCGCCATGTGCGACGGATCGCCGATTTTCTGGAAAAATGTGCGAATGGCCATGGCAAAATTGAAGAAAATATGATCGGCGATATACAGCAGGCCGACGACGATCTTGGAATCAACGACGGCGTAGGCGGCGAAAACGAACAGCAGTGCGAAATACTCCAGCGACAACACTTTGCGCTCGCCGAAGCGGACAATCGCCCGCCCGATCATCGGGCTCAAAAAGTAGTTCACGATATTGTTGATCACAAACAGCACCGTGATCTCCTGCACCGAATAGTCGAATTTCTTGACCAGCAGGAAAACGGCGAAGGCGACAAAGATCTGACGCCGCGCCCCCGCCATGAACGTGAGGAAATAATACAGCCAATAGCGTTTGCGGAGGACCATGCGACGGTGCTGCACGGCAATGTCGGGGGATGAGGGATTCTTGAAGTAGCTCCAGATGCCACCGGCCACGATGATTCCCCCAAGAACGACATACATCTGGCTGTAATCCAGGTACGGTATGAGCAGGAAGATCATTGCCCCGGCCGCAACATTGGACGCAGCCGCAATGCCGCGCAGCTTACCGAAGACGACCGGCGATGTTTGTTTATCGAAGTACTGCAGGGTGAGCGACTGCGAAGTCGTCTCGAAATAATGAAAGCCGACACTCATGATGAGGGTAGTGACAATCAGGCCGTTGAACGACGGAAAGAAGCCGGTGATGCCAACCCCAAGACCAAGCGTGAGGATGGACAGCGACGACACCCGGTGCTCGCGCATCAGGAGCATGACGAAGATGACCAGCAGCGCCAGGAAGCCGGGGATCTCCCGGATCGACTGGATAACACCGACCTGGTTGCCTTCCAGCCCGACGACATTGACAGAGAAGTTATCGAACAGGGTACGCCAGCCCTGCAGGCCCATGGTCGAACAGATGGTCAGCACCATCAGGTAAACGAACATCGGGCTGGCGGTCAGTTTCAGCTTGTCGCTCATAATCCCCGGTGGTCTCGGGTTAGTACCACCTCAGGGTAGGCACAAGACCGTCATTTGGCAAGCGGGACAGTTTTTTCGGCTGCGACGGGCCGCTTGTCCGCCAGCCGGATGACCCGCAGCGCCGCAAACAGCTTGACCAACGGCCAGGTGGGGTCGAACTCGAACGGTTTGTGCGCGAAATTGGGACGGCCCGGCGCCCGGTGGTGATTGTTCTGAAACAACTCGCCCATGGTGAGAATGTCGAACGGCAGGGTATTGCGCGAATCGTCGTCCAGTTCATTGTAATTGCGATAGCCGTAGCGATGGCCGCACCAGTTGACGATGGCGCCATGTATCGGCCCCATCAGGAAATGCACCGGCAGCAGCAGGAACATCCACCACGCCGTGGCAAACTCGATATAGAACAACACATAGCCGGCGACAAACAGCAGCCGGGTGATGGGGTGACCGGCAACCCGCTCCAGCGATGGCCATTCGGGCGGGGACGCATACCCCGGCAGGTTGCCGGTGTCGCCGCTCTTGCGCAGGTGCTCATAGGTGCGATAGGTCTGCCACATCATCTCAAACACGTTTTTATAGCTGCGCGGTGAGTGCGGATCGTCGTCGGTGTCACTGTGTTTATGATGCAAACGGTGCATCACAGCATACGCCCGCGGATTAAGATAGGACGACCCCTGGAATATAACGGCTGCGATGTTAAACGTCTTCTCCCAGAACTTCGACATCGTGAACATGCCGTGTGATGCATAGCGGTGATGAAAGAACGACTGGAAGAACAGCGAACCGAACCAGTGCACCAGAAAGAACACCAGAATTTCCATTGCTGTTTATTCTGCCTCCTTCGTTGGACGGAAAAGGTAGTGTGCGACGAACCACTCGTCACCCCCGTTATACGCAAAAAGTTCTTCGCACGCCATGAAAAAGAGCCGCCAGCGCTCGAACCAGATCGAAGCGTCCGCCTCACCGTAGAAATCGCGAAAGATCGCCATCACCCGCTCGCGCCGATGGTCGAGTTTCTCCAGCCAGGCGCGCGCCGAACGGGCGTAATGACGGCCGCTTACGTTCCAGTGTTCCTCGACTCGAAGATCATCACTGAAGCACTTCAACAGGTGCTGCGACGGCATCATACCGCTGGTGAAAAAGTACTGCGCCATCCAGTCGCCGGCGCCGCGAATTTCGAACGGATAGCTGTACTCGCGGTGACAGAAGATGTGCACAAACAGGCGGCCGTCGTCGGTCAGCCAGCCGGCAATGCGCCGCAGCAACTCCCGGTAGTTGCGCATATGCTCGAACATCTCGATCGACACGACCCGATCAAACGTGCGCTCGAGCGCGACATGGTTGACGTCGGCTGTGATAACTTCAATGCCGTCGAGACCGTTTTCCGCCGCTCGTCGCCGTATGTAATCCCCCTGTAACCGCGAATTCGACAACGAGACGATCTTTATATCGCGATACTGCGCCGCCATCCAGAGACTGAGTGATCCCCAGCCACAGCCGAGATCGAGAACAGTCATGCCATCCTTGATACCGGCACGCCGGCAGGTCAACTCAAGCATGGCGGCCTCGGCATCATCCAGGCTCGATACACCGTCCGGCCAGAGACAGGAGCTGTACTTGAGGTGCGAGCCTAGAATCTCTTCAAAGAACGCCGCCGGCACTTCGTAGTGCTGTTCGTTGGCCCTTGCCGGATCGGGTGCGACCGGCGCGGCATCGTAGCCGCCGCGATCGGTCCCCGCAGCCTGCCGTTCTGTTTGCAGTCGCTTGCGCAAGAGTGAGCGAATCCCCAGCCGGGTGAGTGAATCGGGCACCACTCCCGACTCAACCAGGCGCATTGCAGTTTCTACCATTATTGTATTCCAGTCTCTTGTCGTTATCGCGGTTTGTCTAAGAGCAGTTGTACATTGCCGATACGGCCTTCCCGGAAACCCGCCTCGCAGTATGCGAAGTAGTACTCCCAGGTGCGTATGAACCGATCGGAGAAACCGAGGGACGTGATTTCGGCCTGGTGGCGGCTGAATCGGCTGCGCCACTGTGCGAGTGTGGCTGCATAGTGTCGCGTGATGTCTTCGGTGTGTTCCAGCCGCATACCGGTTTGCGCTTTGAGCGATGAGTGGAAGTGATCGAACGACAACAGGCAGGCCCCCGGAAACATATAGTGCTGGATAAAATCCACCGATTTACGGTAGTCATGGTAGTAGCGATCATCCATCGTAATCGCCTGAATCGCCATCTTACCGCCCGGTCTGAGCAGCTGATCGCACTGGCTGAGGTAATCCGGCACATATTCGTGCCCGACCGCCTCGATCATTTCGATCGACACGATCTTGTCGTATTGCCCGGTCAGGTCACGGTAGTCCTTCTTCAGCACCGTGATCCGGTCGGACAAGCCGTGTGCCCCGGCAAGTCGACGTACATATTCATACTGTCGATCTGAGATTGTCGTGGTCGTCACCCGGCAGCCGTAGTTCTGCACGGCATGGAGCGCCATGCTCCCCCAGCCCGAACCGATTTCGAGCAGGTGATCATCGGCCGTCAAATCGAGCTTCCGGCAGATTCGATCGAGTTTTTCGCACGACGCCGCTTCGAGCGAAAGGGTCTCCGGCTCGAAGACGGCGCATGAGTAGGTCATGGTCGGATCGAGAAACAGGGAGTAGAAGTCGTTGCCCAAATCGTAGTGTGCGATAATGTTCCGGCGGCTGCCGGTTTTCGTGTTTCGTCGTCTGTGGTGTGCCCAGCGCTTGGCGGGGCGCAGCAGGCGAGCGATGCGACGTTCAGTCGGCGTGAACCGATCCTGGTTGCGCGCAAAGATGCGAATCAAGTCGACCAGGTTGTCGGTGTGCACCTCCCGGTTGATGAACGCCTCGGCCGCACCGATACTGCCTCCGGCTGCGGCGCGAGCATAGAAGCGGGGATCGATGACGTGCAGTGTCGCCTGCAAGTCCGCTTGAGCGTTGCCGAAGCTGCGTTGTATCGCACCGTCGAGTACGCGAATATGCCCGGTAGTAAACCGTTCCAGCCGCTTGAACATGCCGTGACGCAGGATGCGATACAGTATGTTCCGTTGCGGCGACGGTCGGCGTTCGATTACGCCCTCTATCGATGAACTGTTGCCTGTCACTGTACTCTCTCCGGGGCCGTCTGATTCGGGTGTTTTGGGTGAGAGTGAAAGGGCACTCCCTTGAGGAACAGGCGAAGCGCCTGCCAGTAGATGGTACCAATCACCTTGGCGGTCATCAGCGGGTACCGCACCAGGTTAGCGGCCAGCGCGCGCTGTGTGAGCGGCCGTCGCTCGAGCGACAGAGAAGCATCGAAATACAACTCTTCACCCACGTAATTCTGAAAGAAAACCTCAAGCTGCTTACCCGGTTCGGTGAATCGCCAGTCATACCGGTGATCCATGTGCATGAACGGCGAAACGTGGAACCGCTTCGGCATTTCCCAGCGGTGCCACGTCCCGACCGGTCGGTCGCTGTCCGGTGTCAAAACGTACGCATACCGCTGTTTCCACGGCGTGTTGGTGATGTCGGCTATAATCGTCTCGACATGGCGATCGTCGCGATCCCAGCAGTAATAGAACGTCACCGGGTTGAACAGGTAGCCCAACTGGCGCACGTGTGTAAGCATCCGCACAGAACCCTCGGGGCGACGGCCGGTCTTGTCTTCTACGGCGGTACGGATAGCGTCGTCGAGCGATACTGTTGCCGGGCCAAAGTAGTCGTCGCGGCAGTACCTGTAAATAGCCCGCTGTTTCGTACTCCACAACCGCGACTCCGGCAACAGCTGATCGATCTCTGCCAGGTCGAGATAGGCCATGAAGATGCGATAGCGAAAGTTGTTGTGCTTCGGCAGGTAGCGACGGTGCCGGATGTGTCCTTCATACAGACAGCTATGCATGCTGCACCTCGCTGTCTTGCATCCCCAGTGCCGTGCAGACATCGAGTGCGCTCTTTACACCGTCCTCGTGAAAGCCGTACCCCCAGTACGCGCCGCAGTAGTAGGTACTGTTCAGTCCCGAGATAGTATGCTTGCGCTTTTGCGCGTTAATTGCCGATGTCGTGAAAACGGGATGATGATACTTGATTCGTTGCAGTACATGCTCCGGAACAATCTTGTCGTCGTAGTTCAAGGTGACGTTGAACATGGTGTCAAACGGGATCGACTGCAGGTGGTTCATGTTATAGGTGACCGCCACGCGATCGCAATTGCTCTTCGGGATGTGATAGTTCCAGCTTGCCCAGGCCCGTCGGCGTTTCGGCAATGTGCGCGGATCGGTGTGCAATACAGCCTGGTTTTCCTGGTATGCAATGCTGCCGAGGAGGTCACGCTCGGCCGGCGTCGGATCGTCGAGAATCCGCAGCGCCTGGTCGGAATGCAGCGCCAGCACGACTCGATCAAACCGCTCGGCGGCACGGCCGGCGATCGTCAATTCTACACCGTCCGTCAGTCTCTTTACCGACGTTACCGCTGAATTGAGGTGCACCCGGCCCGTGAGTTTGTTCACAATACGACGGACATACTGGCGCGAGCCGCCTTTGACGACAAACCAGTTCGGTCGATCACCCGGTACCAGCATGCCGTGATTGTCGAAGAATCTCGCGAAGGTGGCTGCCGGAAACGACAGCATCTGCTCCGGACGGGCCGACCAGAGGGCCGCACCCATCGGCACCAGGTACTTGTCCACGAACCAGTCCGAATATTCGCCGGCGCCGACCAATTCTCCAAGTGTCAGGTTTGAAGGCAGTGCATCCAGGCTCGACTGCGTCTGCTTGCCGAACCGCACGATGTCGGCGAGCATCCGATAGAAACGCGGCTGGACCAGGTTGCGCTTCTGCGCGAACAGCGCGCGCGGCGACGTTGGGTTGTACTCCAGCCCCGTACGTTCACACTTCACGCTGAACGACATCGTGGTCGGTTGCCTCTCTACCCCCAGTTCGTCCAGCAGTTTCGTGAAGTTCGGATAGTTGCGATCGTTGAAGACAATGAAACCGGTGTCGACCGCGAAGCTGCGGCCGTCGATCTCCACGTCGACAGTGTTGGTATGACCGCCGGCAAAGGCGTTGGCCTCGAACAACCGAACATCGTGCCGCCGCGACAGGTAGTGTGCCGCCGTCAGCCCGGCAATGCCGGCGCCGACGATGGCGATTCTCAGCCCGGCAGGGGTGCGGTCCGACCCGGTCGCAGTATCGTTCGGCAATGAATTCAGCACCGTTCCACCTCCACGTCAGCCCCGGTTTCCCTCGGTTTTCGGCAACCATGGTATGAAGGCGTTGGTCTCTTGTATGTATTGTCGATAGCCGGGCTTGGAGTTTTTCAGGTCCTTTTCGAGCAACGTCACGCCCGAGAACTTGAGCAGGAGGACTGTGATGACAATCGGACTGACAATTGTCCAGTACTGGCCGGAGGGAACCGCAAGCAGGAAGAAGCCCCACCAGATGACGGTTTCGCCGAAGTAGTTAGGATGACGTGAGTAGCGCCACAGGCCGGACGAAAGCACTTTGCCTTTGTTGGCCGGGTTGCGCTTGAATCTCAACAGTTGCCAGTCGGCGGTTGCTTCGAAGAAGAAGCCGATCGCCCAGAGTGTCAGGCCGAGCAGGTCCCAGATAGTCCAGGCCGCCGGCGCATCGGCTGTCTGGGCGCTCAACAGCGGCAGCGAGATGGTCCAGAGCAAGACATCCTGCAGCAGGAATACAGTAATGAAGCTGCGCCACCACCAGGCTTGAGGGCGCTTCTCGCGCATGGCACGGTAGCGCTTGTCTTCCGGCTGACCGTGGTTTCGTACCGCCAGGTGGACCGACAGGCGTAAGCCCCACACCGCTACCAGCGACAAGACCAGGAGCTTGCGGGCATCCCAGCCGTCAGCCGACAGATAGTATACCACGGCTGCCAGAACAAATCCGGCGCCCCAGAATATGTCAACGATACTGGTGTCGCGCTTGAAGACGCTCAGGGCCCAGATTGCCGTCTTATAGGCCAGAATCCAGAGTCCGGCCCACAGGAGGATCTCCGTTTGGGACATCTTTCCTCAAAATGGCTTGGGCAACATGGCGGGTTGCGCTGAACGACCGGAGAGGTATTACGGGCAGTCCGCTGCCGGTCGCATATATGGAAATACTGAAGTGAGAGGTTTTGTTCCGATCTGGCAGAAGAAAATTGGGAGCTATTTTTCGCGAACCAAGACATAGCCGTTGACTGACTCCACAACCAGGCTGTCGCGGTGGTAACGTCCTGAAACACTGCTGAGCACGGCGCGTGCCTCCAACGAGTCGGACACCGCATCAAACATCATCAACCCGGCGCTGACGTCGCTCTGATTCGGCCGGGACCGTACGGTGCCGGTGAGCCGATCTAAAGACAGGACAAGAAGTGGGATCGGGTCACCCGGCCTGTCATCGGTTCTCAAAATCTCGATCTGGGCGGCTGTGCTGTCGAGCCGAGCGGTGTACCGCGGCTGGGGCGACTCGGCGCCATGCTGATCACGCGGCAGGCGGTTGGCCGGTGACTTGTGCAGATAATCGTGCGACTGCGCCAGATCGAGCAAATAATCATACTCCGATATCGGTATCGCGCCGGATGGTGTGGCGGCCAGGTAGAATCGCTGCCCCATCGGCCCGACAACACGAACACCGTAGTAGTCAAGGCCAATCGCTGTTGCGATTTCGGCAGCATGCTGATACCGCGACAGCGTATCAAGCACCTTCAGCGTGCTGTCGGACAGCCACTGCCCAAACAGTTCGGTGTCGTGATAGTCCGCCAGGTAGCGAATGATACTGCTCATCTCACGTTGCGCCGCGGACGGAATCGTATCCGACAGCGCCACCAGCCGACCGTCCTGCAACAAACCGTGCGTCTCCATGAACTCAGTCAAGCGTCCCTGCTGACTCGACCGCGAGACCGAGAACGCGCTCCACGGCCCCCAGGCCGACAGCACGGCAAGCAGGCAGATGACAATCGGTATGACACGTATATCTTTCTTGCGACCGAACAGGAAATAGCCGGTCACAACCACCAGTCCGACCGCCATCGCCGCGACCAGGTAGCGATTGACCGTCACACCGTAGTCGTCGATGCGCACCCAGATAGCCAGGCCCAGCAGGATGATCAGCGGCACCGATGCCCGGAAGTACCAGGTGATAAACGTCGCCACCCATTTGTTTTCGCTCCGTTCGCGAAGCGGATACAGCAGCAGGAGCGAGAGAATGCCGACCACAGCATACCACAATATGAGTTCAGCCACCCAGCCGGTCGGCCAGGACCAGCTGACGATGATCTTAATCTCATACGCGATCAGTATGACGAAGTACAACGCTACCAGCGGCAGAAGTATGAACTGCGCGAACAGCTTCAGGCCGCGAGGATACGGCACGCTGTCGGTCAGCGTTGCCGGTCTCGGCACACCCGGCAAAAAGATGAGCGGGTGCACCAAAGCCGTGAGGATAATCCAGAGTTGCAGGTAGCGGGCATCGTCGATATCGGCGCCGAACAGATGATCGATCGCCGCCAGCGCCAGGGCAATGCCGACGAACAGCACCGCGGCGTAGAGCGCCGCCAGCAGGAACCGCAGGAAGAGCGATTTATTGAACTCCCAGAACTGCTGCACCTGCGAGCGAACCACAAACGGAATGAACGCCACCAGAAAGTGCAGGCCCAGAGCCAGCAGCAGGAAACGTATGAACACCGAGTTGGACGGATCGGGCGCCGGCGGCAACGCGAGGTAATAGCCCACCAGCAGCAACAGGCCGACTGCCTGCGCGCCAAAATTCTGGACGGCCCGCCATGCCCGGCGCTCGGCGAACAGGACGATCGCCACTCCCAGCGGCACACCCAGCGCTGCCGCCATGAACAGGTTGCGCAGCATCGGATCGTCATCAAAATCCGAACCGTCGGCAACGATGACGGCTACAACGGTCGCAGCCAGAGCGCACAGTACCGTGGCCGGAAAGCGGCGAACCGTCAGGCCAATCTGCTCGAGGATCAATGAGAATGATGGCAGTCTTTTCAGGATACTCATAGTGCGCCTCCGTCTATCATGGTGCGCCACAAGATGAGTTGCCTCAATGTGGTGGACAAATTAAAACTGGCATAGCTTTACCTTGACCCGGTTACCGCCCGTCTTCACGGTGGAACCACCGCAGCACAAATACCGTTTACCGGTCAAAGGAGTCAGCGTGTTTTTTGTCATTGTTCTCGCCGTTTTGTCGCTCATGTACGGTTATGTCGGCTGGCGGCTGATCAGCCCGGCCGCCTTTTCCACACCGATCAGCCTGGCCCTCTGGGCACTATTGGTGCTCTTTCTGGCCCTGCCGTTTGTACAGATCTTCCTCCGCATGCGCGGCAGCGAAGGTCCGTTTGTCGATCTCATGGCCTGGATCGGCTACTTCAGCTTTGGCATGATCACCCTGCTTTTCGCCCTGGTCGTCATCAAGGACATCTTCTATCTCGGCTGGTGGGGGATCGATGCCCTGGTGGCTCGGCTCTCCGGGTCGTCCGACCCCGCGTACCTCGCCGATCCTGAACGCCGCCGCGCAATAACTAATATCTCCAGTGTCGGTATTCTCGGTCTCACCGGCGGGCTGTCGGTGTACGGTCTGTACAAGGCGAGGCGCGAACCGGATATTGTACGTATCGACGTTCCGATCGCCAACCTCCCCGAGGCGCTGGCCGGCCTGACTATTGCGCAACTGACCGACATACATGTCAGCAGCACGATCAAGCGCGGTTTTGTTGAACGGATCGTGCGTTTGACCAACGATCTCAAGCCCGATATCGTCGCGGTGACGGGTGACCTGGTCGACGGCTCGGTGGCGGCATTGGGCAACGATGTCGCTCCGCTGGCCGACCTTGTTGCACCGCACGGTCGGTACTTTATCACCGGCAATCACGAATACTACTCCGGCGTCGGCCAGTGGCTGGAGGAAACGCGACGGCTGGGTATGGACGTGCTCCTGAATGAGCACCGTGTTATCGAGCGCAACGGCGCCAGGCTGTTGCTGGCCGGGGTCACCGACTTCACCGGCGGCCAGTTCTCCGACCAGCATCGTTCCGATCCGCTGAAAGCGCGCGCCAATGCTCCCGACTGCGATGTCAGCGTGCTCCTGGCTCACCAACCCTTGAGTATTTACGACGCCGCCACGGCCCGGTATGACTATGTCCTGTCCGGTCATACTCACGGCGGTCAGTATTTCCCTTACCACTGGCTGGTGGCCCTGTTCCAGCCGTACGTTTCCGGCCTTTACCGGCACAACGACAAGACCCAGATCTATGTCAGCACCGGCACCGGCTACTGGGGGCCGCAGCTTCGCCTCGGTACCCGCTCGGAGATAACGCTCCATCGCCTCGTGCCCGCTTGATTTCTGTCAAGCGCTTCAACCTCTTTCGCTTAACCAAACAGCCTCGCCTGCCGATACAGGAAAGAGGATATGTTTGGTCTAACAAAACAATGCATGACGGCGCTCTTTCTTGGCCTGTTGGCCGTAGCCTCGGCCGGTTCCGCTACGTTGAACGGCAGGGTCACACGTCCCCCTGCCGCCACCGAACAGCGGCCGACCGTGACCCGGTATGCCGGTCGCAGCCTGAGTCAGACGCAGCCTGAAACAGCGATGGCCTGTCGCTGCAATCCGGGACTGTTTTCGGTCGTCTACCTGACCGCCGACAGCCTGCCGGAAGCGGCGCCGCCCGACAGCGTGCCCACGATGGCCCAGAAGGACAAGCGCTTCGAACCGTCAGTCATGGCAGTCGCCGTCGGCACCGAAGTCGGCTTTCCCAATCTCGATCCCTTCTATCACAATGTCTTCTCCTATTCCAGCAGTAAGCGGTTCGACCTCGGGCGCTACCCGCAGGGAGAGACCAAACGCGTACTCTTCGACAAACCCGGCCTCGTCCAGATCTTCTGCGAGATTCATTACTCCATGCGGGCGTATGTTCATGTGCTGGAAACACCGTATTTTGATGTCTCCGATGATCACGGCAACTTCAGCATCCCCGGCATAGAGCCGGGCACTTACACAGTCAATGTCTGGCAGGAGAATCTGCCGGCGTTGCAGCGCACAATTACCATCGACTCCGACAGCCTGTACGTGGAACTGGAATAAGCGATGCGAATGAACCTTACCCAGCGCTACCTTGTCTTTGTTGCCGGCGTGATCGTGATCATTTTGGCAATCTCATATGCCGTCACCAGCTCGGTTATGCGCGACGGCCTGAGTGATCTGTTTCGCGAGAGGCTCGAGCGCAGCCCGGCGGTTGTCGAGCAGTACGCCCGGGCTGACTTGTTGAATCGCCGCAAGGAGATTGAAACGATAGTCTCGTCGCCGCGTTTCCTGGCCGCCATTGCGACCGGCGACAGCGCCACAGTTGCGCGCGAGGCGCCCGGCTACCTGTCGCTGTCGGATGCTGACCTGCTCCTGGTCTGTGCTTCCGACGGTGGCATCCTGTACGCCTCGGAAACGGTAGGTGCATCGCTCGTCAATGACATCTCGGCCGTATTGCTTCGCGACAACGAGTATCATAAGCCAAAGTATTTCCAGGCGAATGGTGAGCTGTTCCAGGTGCTGGGTACTCCGGTTGTCACGGCTGACGGTTTTCGACTTGGCTACCTCGCTCTTGGTCATACCATACAATCGTACATGCCGTCGGAACTGAGCCAGTTGTCCGGCTTCGACGTTGTCATCACCTATCAAGGCCGCGTCGCCGGGCATACCCTCACACCCCTGGTCCGGCGCTTCCTCAGCGACTCTTCCCAACAAGTCGTGCCGTCGATGACGGTTGATCAAACCGACCGGATCGAATTACATGGCGAGCAGATCCTGTACCATGCCGTGAGTTTCGAATCGCTCGTCATCACTTTCCTGGCTCCCGTGGAAGAACACATCATGCCGATCATGAGCGATATCAGCACACTCCTGACTACTGTCGCCGTTTCGGTCGGCCTCTTGAGCATGCTGGTAATCTATCTTTTCACCCAGCGGCGCATCGGTCGACAGGTAAATCTGCTGGTAGATGCCGCCAAGCGGATCGGCGCCGATGATCTTGACTTCGAGATCAAACCGACCTCACGCGACGAACTCGGCTATCTTGCGGGCGAATTCGAACGGACGCGCAGCCGTATCCTCGAGTCCCGTGAAGCGCTCAAGGGCGCCCATGAAGACCGGGTGCGGGCCGAACGACTGGCCGCGATTGGTCGCCTCACCGCCGGCATCGTGCACGATATCAAGAACCCGATGGCGGTCATCGGCGGTAATGCCGAACTCATTCGCCGTACCCATTCCAACGACGATCGGCTGCAGGCCCGCTGCGATGAAATCATCAACCAGATCGAAAGAGTCAAGGAACTGACCGCCGAACTGCTGGAATACAGTCGCGGCAAAACGAAGCTCGAGCTCCAGACTGTCGATATAGCCAATTACATGGCAGGGGTTGCGTCGCACCATGAACCCAACTTCTTGTCCGCCGGCATCAGCCTGCGCCTGTCCGGACCAGCCGATATTTGCGCCCACATCGATCCCCACCGTTTCCAACGCGTTGTTGACAACCTGTGCAACAATGCCCGCGAAGCGCTGAAACCGGGACGCTGCGTTGAAATCTCCTGGGAAGTAACCGACACCGTGCGTCTTCGCGTAGCCGACAACGGGCCCGGTATCCCGGCGCCAATACTCGAGACGATCTTCGAACCCTTCGTTACCCACGGCAAGGAATCGGGTACCGGCCTGGGACTGGCAATCACCCGACAAATTGTCGAAGATCATGGGGGCGCGATCGAGGTGTCATCGACACCGGGCGAGGGATCCTGCTTCACCATCAGCCTGCCGCTGGTCGATTCGCCAACCAATCAGCCGCCGACAGGCGCCGTAACCGAGGGAGCCATCACATGAGGCTGTTTTATACCAGGTTGATCGTTGTACTCATACTCATGGCGCCGACAGCGACAAAAGCCCAGGTGCAGGTGAGCGGGCTGATCGACTTCGTGGCGCGCAACGCCAAAGAACCGGACATTACGAATGTCACCTTTCGCAACGAATCGACATTGAACACCATGCGTGCGCGGCTGTTCTTCGATGCCCCGCTCAACGGTAACAGCGCGGCATTCGTACAGGTGACGATGGACAACTACCAGATCAATCTCTTCGCGGCCTATGTGCGATTTGCCAACCTGCTGGGACCGCATGTAAATGTCAATGTGGGACTGATCCCCAACACTGTCGGCAACTTCGGACCGCGAACATACAGCGACAAGAATCCACTCATTGGCGTGCCGCTGCTCTGGGTGCATCACAGCAGTTACGTTCCGGGCGCTGCGGCGCCACCGACAACCGTCGACGAACTGGTCGCTCTCAAAACAGAGCGCTCTCGATTCGGCCTGCCCACCCTGTATGACAACTGCTGGAATACCGGCATCGAGGTCTATGGCGCCAGCGGACCAATCGACTATTCGATCGCCCTGCTCAGTGGCGCCGTCTCCAAACCATCCATCACCCAGGCGAAAGAAATCCCGCAGGCCACGGCTCGGCTGGCCTGGGTGTTCGGTCCGGAGCTGATTGTCGGCGTGAACGGTTTTGCCGGGCCGTACGCCGCCGACGATGCTTTCGCCGTGCCGCTCCCCGACGGCAAGTCGGCCGAGGACTATCTCAACTATGGCGGCGGATACGACTTGGCCTTCTCCCGCGGCTACCTCGAAATATACTCCGAGGTATTCAGGGCTGTCTGGCAGACACCGTTTCTTCCCGATCTGAAAGCAACCTCGGGATATATCGACGCCAAGTACAAGGTCGCGCCCGGTTGGTACGTTGCGGGACGTTTTGGGGCGTTTGTACCGGACAAGATAACAGTAGCGTCGAAAGAAGAAGTCCGCTGGGACTCGCAGGTACTACGCTACGAGTTTGGCCTGGGGTATCATCCGTCAAGGAATACCACCATCAAAGCTGTAACGCAACTGAATCGCTTCGAGGACGCAGCAAGTCTCAACACCGATCACTTCGCGATGCAACTGTCGGTGCTTCTCTGACGGCGCTACGGGGTATCGGTTTTCGAAACGTCAGAACGACCAGTTCACTATCGGAAAGACAGGAAACTGCCCACCCTGCTTGATGATATTTACAAGTCCGATCTGCAACCCCTTTAGCGTGTGAGCATAGTTCACGAAGCCGAGTTGTATACCGTTGCAATGATGCGCCGAGTTTACCGCCCCCCACATCAAGCCTTCCATGTTCCCTTTTGTAACATTAACGAAGCAGTCCTGCCAGCCGACGAAATCGGCATCATTGATACCTACCAATCCCCACTGCACTCCCTTGGTGACGCCGCTGGTCGTGTGATTGACCAGGCCAAGATCGATACCGGTCACACTCGCCTGTCGACCGTACAGTAAGTTTAAACGCAAACCGGTAATACTAACATCTTCACTAAAGATCTGGATTGGAGTGACCAGTGAGACCTGTATTGGCCGGGTATCACCCTCCTGGGCCTGGGCAGGCGCCGCCAACACGACCAACATGAGGCAAATCAAGACGATTGAAAAGAGACGCACAATCATGACGTTTTACTCCTTCGCTACGGAATCGATGTATAACTTTTCGTCTAACAAACTCCACCATTCCCCATTCGTCGGTGATGCCATAACAAGCCATGCGGGGCGACGTAAACGCCTTAACATACAAGCAGATTGTCGCTCCGTCAATGTCTGACCGGCTTCACACCTCACTGATTTATATTCACCGTACTTATCCACGATAAAGTACTGCCACTACGTACCGTATGGGTATACGGGTCGCATTGCGGACGCTTTTCTTAACCGCTATGTTGGCATCAACAGCGAAGATAAGGTTTCCGGGGTACCCGGAAGAACGCTCGAACCGGACTAACGACACTATTCGCGCAGCAATTCAGTCTTTAGTACAGTCCCTGATTCACCCCGTCCGTTCAACTCCAGTGCAAACCAGGAACTGTCTCGGACAGGAAGAGAAGCGTAACAGCGTGATTCAAAGCATAAAGAAAATATCAAACCTGATTCTCCAGGCAACCAACGGCCCGGTCGGCCAGATTGTCGACCTTTGTTACGACCATGACTGGAGACTGCAGTATGTGGTGATTGACGCCGACGCCTGGATGCCCGGTTGTCGACTCAGGATCTCACCGCAGCCCCTGATTCACGGTGTCGTTGGTGATACAACGCTCGCTGTAATGGCTACCCGGGAGGAACTGCTCAGCCGCTGGGTGCGCGGTACCCCCGATAACTACAACCGGTTTGCAGACTGATGCGAGGCCGAAGTTATGCACTCACATTCCCGGGAGAAGCGATGAACAGCGATCAACAAACCAATACCGACCCGAACAGTCACCAATCGGGCGTGCTGCTTTCGCTGGATGAAACACGTCAGAGCAGCGCCGGCCGGTACTCGTTTGGTGGTCTGCTCGGGCGCTCCCCGATCATGCAGGAACTATTCATCCTGCTGCGTCGGGCGGCCGATACCGAACATCCGGTGCTGATAACCGGTGAACCGGGCACGGGCAAGGAAGTCGCGGCCATGCTTATCCATCGCCTCGGTTCACGTCGCCGCACGCCGCTCATGCGTGTCGACCTGAACAAACACGCATTGCAGGCCAACGCTCGCCTGTACGGCTGGCAAAAGGATGAAAGCCCTGACTTTCCGAACGGCCTGACTGGCGCCCTCGAGCTTGCCTTTGGCGGCACCCTGCTTCTCGACCAGGCGCACCGTTTGACCGGCGACATCCAAGAAAAGCTGTCGCGCACCTTTGCCGACGGCGGCTTTGTCCGCAACGGCGGGACCCGGCGTATCCCCAGCGACTCGCGAATCATGCTCCTCTCCGAGGCCGGTATAAACGAACTGCGCCAGTCCGGTACATTTGTTTCACAACTGATCCACCATCCCGACCTGTCTCACATTCACATGCCACCGCTGCGCGACCACCGCGAGGATATCCCGGTCATGCTCCGTTATTTCCTGGTTGAATTCGGGCAGGAGCAGCATCGCTGGATTCGTCGCGTGTCGGAAAGCTGCCTCCATCGACTGAACGAGTATCACTGGCCCTGTAACGTTCGCGAGTTTCGCAATGTGCTGCGGCGGGCCGTGATGGCGGGCAGCGGCGACACCCTGTTGCTCGAGCACCTGCCGCCGCGCTTTCAGAACAATCACATGGAATAACCGATGAATACGACGGACCTGACACGACTAAAGGGATTTTACATGGGGTTTTCCGAACCCTGGCTCGACCTGATGCGGACGGCCGGCAAAGAAGTATCAAGATACCACGGTTTCAGTCTTCCGACCGGCAGCGCACAGATCGATGCCCGCTACAAATCGTTGTGCGATATCATTCACCGGCAGGTGGACGTTGCCGGCGCCGGCTGCTGGGATCGCGAATTGCGCGCTGCCTGTACCCTGCTGCGCACCATCTATAAGGAAACCCGTTGTCACAAAGGTGCCTCTTGCACCTTTGACATGCCCACCCTTCGTGCCCGCCGCAGGACGTTGGTTGCAACGACCAACGTCCTGCGTGCAATTGAACCCTGCCTTCCGGCGCTCGGCTGGCAGCGCATTGCGCTGTCGTCGAATCGAGGGTCGACCGAGCCAAGGGTGACAATCACAGTCATGCGTGACAACGATAACCATACCAATGAACTCATACAGACCGGATCAGATTCACTCACTGCCGCCGAACCGGCGGCCGACAGAGGAGAACGTCTATGCTGAATAGTGCTACCCGGCTCATCGGCATGCGTCTGCTGATCAACGACGAGCCATTCGGACTTGTCAAGGATGTCCTGTTCAACGATGCCGACATGTCCTTGAGCGTACTGGTTGTAGCGACCACCAACCAGCGTCAGCCAACCGAAGTGCTGCTGCCCATACGCGACATCGCCGACATCGACATTCGCCGAAAGCGGCTGCTGATCCGGTCGGAGCGGAACCTGCTCTGGGTTCGGCTCAATGGTCGCTCACGATCTGCCGATCGAACTGTATCTTAAGTTGCAACATGGAATAGGAAGTGCAGTATGAACATCACGGAAATCAAAGTCAGCCTGTTCAATCAGAGAAGCCTGCGGGCTTTTGTCGATATCGTTATCGACGACGCCTTCATCATTCGCGGCATGAAAGTAATTGAGAACGACGGTCGTGTGTTCGTATCGATGCCGTCACGCCGCGACAAGAATGGTCAGTACCGGGATATCGCGCACCCTGTAAACGTCGCTGCCCGGGAGGTAATGGAATCGCTGGTGCTCAGCGCTTATGAGAAGGAGCGTGACCACAAGTATCCGGTCAAAGCGACCGGCAGCTGATACTCATGCCGTAACTCACGATCAAGAATACCACCCCCACTTGCAGAAAAAGTACGGACCCACGTCACATCGGGTCCGTACTTTCATTTATCCGCAACGCCGTCCTACTGCTTTCGCTGGTAGGTGCCGCTCATCATTTCGCTCGGACCGTCGGGCGTCTTCTGATACAGTGTCCATACAAACGTATCGTCCCCGGTAAACTCCCATACTTCTTCCCACTCACCGCCATAGTCACCGTATGTCGTCAGGTCATTCAGCATGTTGCCGTCCTCGAACCTGGTCGTGTAGTCGAAGACATCTACGCCCATGCCGGTCCCTACGAAATATCCCTTGATGGCCTGTTCGCCCGGGTGGTAAAACCAGAACCCCTCGCCGACCAGGGTCGGCTCACCATCCTTCATTTGGTACGACCGACCATTCACCGACATCTTACCCGGCCCCCAGATGAATTCCTGGTAGGTGTCCTCGAGGTGCCACTGGCCGCCGATCAGAACGGCGAACGGCGCCAGCGGGTTGTCATCGTCGGATGATTCCTGTGCCACCACCATCGAGAACAGCAAAAACAGCCCCATGACAAGAACCGACAGGACGATACCATGCCTGCGCTGCGAACGAACCATGCCTGATGCTCCTTTCCTGTGCGTGAGTGCGCGAGCCGCCGTGCTTTTCCCGGCTCGCCAGCGCATCATAGCGGGAATGCGTAGATAAATCAAGCCCATATTATCTGAAATTCTGAGGCGCTGCCAGCCGCCGGCACTCTGATAGCAGCAAAATGAATCTTCTTGTCAATTTTACCGTATGGTAATACTATATACTATTAGTGGCAATTAACATAGCTCGTATCTCGCCGAAAGGACAATGCAATGGCGGCAATGACACGCAGGAAATTCGTCAAGGTGGGTGCTTCCGGGCTGGCCCTCGCCACCATTCCCGCAGTTTTCAAGTTTAATCCGGCCCTCGCTTTTTCTCCCGGTCTGGAAGGGCGCGAACTGGATGACTACATGAGGCATTTCGGTGTCTCAACCGACGTGATTGAAAAGATCATGGCCACCGCCCTGGAAAAGGGGGGGGACTACTGTGACCTGTTCTTCCAGCACGCCAACATCAGTTACGTGGCGCTGGAGGACGATGTCGTCAACCGGGCGTACACCCGCGTCGACTTCGGCGTCGGCATTCGCGTGGTCGAGGGAGACCAGACCGGCTACTCGTTTACCGAGGAGGTAACGCCGGAGGCCATGGAGAAGGCTGCCCGGACTGCCGCCAACATCGCCCACAGTGTTTCGCCGGGGAAGATCGGTCAGCTGTCACACTACCCTACACCGGACTACTACCCGATCTCGACGAAGTGGGAGGATATCTCGATCGAGAAACGCATCCCGGCCCTGGAAGAGATCAACAAGACGATACAGGCGGCCGACAAGCGGGTGATCAAGTCGAGTGCCAACATATCCGACGAAAGCACCTATATCATGGTGGCCACCTCGGACGGCCGTATTGCCTGCGATTACCAGCCGATGGTCCAGATCTCGGGCAACTGCACGGCCGAGCAGGACGGTCGGCGCGAAACCAACTACTTCAACCTGTGCGGCCGCCACGGCATTGAATTCGTCACCGGCGAATCACTCCGTCGCATCGGCAGCGAAACGGTCGCCCGGACGGTGAAGCTGTTCGACGCCGTCAAGCCGACCGGCGGTGAACTTCCGGTCGTGCTGGCCGCCGGCTCCTCCGGTATTCTGCTGCACGAGGCAATCGGTCATGGTATGGAGGCCGACTTCAACCGCAAGAATGTGTCGATCTTCTCCACCAAAATCGGCAAGCCGGTTGCAGAGAAGTTCGTTTCGATCATCGATGACGGCACCAATCCCGGCATACGCGGGACGATCAATATCGACGACGAGGGGAACGACAGCCGGAAGACCTACCTGGTACGTGACGGCATTCTTGAAAGCTACCTGCATGACCGGATCAGCGCGAAGCACTACGGTGTGAAGCCGACCGGCAGCGGCCGCCGTCAGTCGTTCCGCTACCCGCCCATGCCGCGCATGCGCAACACCTATATGGCCAACGGCCCGCACGATATCGAGGAAGTCATCGGGTCGGTCAAAAAGGGTGTCTATGTCGACCAGTTCACCAACGGTCAGGTTAACATCGGCGCCGGCGACTTTACGTTCTATGTCAAGTCGGGTAACCTGATCGAGGACGGCCGGATCACCCAGCCGATCAAGGATATCAACCTGATCGGCAACGGCCCCGACTGCCTGTCGAAGGTCTCGATGGTCGCCGGTGATATGGCCATGTCGGAGGGCGGCTGGACCTGCGGCAAGAACGGCCAGGGAGTACCGGTTTCGATGGGGCTGCCCACAATCAAGGTGTCGGCCATAACGGTCGGCGGCGAAGCGTAACCCGGCACTGAGGTATTGCGAGGATAATTGACATGAAAACAAAAGACAGAATTGAATTGGCACACTGGGTGGCGCAGGCAGCCAAAGCCGCCGGAGCCGACGATGCGGCGATTGATATATCATACTCCCGAGCAGTCGAGATGGACTATCGCGACGGCCAGGTGGACAACCTGAAGGAATCTACCGCCAACGGCTTGAGTATCGAGGTGTATGCCAACAACCGGTACTCGGTACACCAAACCAACGACTTGCGTCGCGACGCCCTCGGTGAATTCGTCCGCGGCGCCGTCGACATGACCGGCTACCTCGGCGAGGACCGCTTCCGCGGCCTCCCCGACCCGAAGTACTACCAGGGGATGGAGAAATACGATCTCGATCTCATCGACCCGGACTACGACCAGGTTTCGGCCGACCGTCGCCTGAAGATAGTGAAGGAACTGCAGGCGCTGGCGGCGACGCAGAACGACAAGATCATCTCGACATCAGCAGGATACTATGACAACATGTCGGAAAGCGTCAAGGTCCACTCCAACGGTTTCGAAGGTGTCAGCCAGTCGACCAGTTTCTCGGTCG
>CAZJCK010000011.1:0-59581 GCA_964544635.1 uncultured Ignavibacteriales bacterium
GCGGCGTGTCGCAGTAATTATAGTAGCCGCTGTCACCGCTATCGGCCGGCCAGGTGGAGTCACCGGTGGTATCCCAGCCGGTGTCATCCGGCCACCAGGCGGAGTCGGAGGTCGAGTCATCGTACCCAGCCTCGTCATCCGTGAACGTCCACGTCTGGTTTCCGTCGCCGACGGTAATAGTGTTGGTACCGTTGTCGAATGTCATGCTGAACGACCACTGACCGTCGACCTGCACCGAGTCCGGCGCCCCCGGACCACAGGTGGAAGTAATCGAGGCGCTCATACTGAGGCTGCCACTCGCTGGACCATCGTCCTGCTCAATACTCGAAAGGTCGAACACCAGGTTGATCCAGTCGGCATTGGAGGCAACGGTATAGGTGCAGCCGACGAAATCATCGACCATAGTGACGGTGTCGTTGCTGGAGGCGTTGATAGTCAGCACGCCGTCAATCGATCCGCTGAAGTCCAGCGAACCATGACTGGCGGTGGTGGCGCTGCCTTCGGTTCCCGAAACCGTACCGTCGATATGACTGCGTATTTCGAAGCCGGTCACGGTGGAGTCGGGCTGGGTGGTGTAGCCACCGCCGGACGCTTCAAAACGGATTGAGTCGATACCGGCGACCTGGATGGTATCGTCACCGTCAGCCAGGGTGGCGCTAAAGTCAAAGACAAACCAGTCGCCGTCGACGAACAGACTTTCGACCAGTACGGTCGGCTCGCCGCCGTCACCCGACGGTATATAGCGGGGACCGCCCGGCGTCGGGTTGTCCATCAGGTCGCCTACCAGGGCCATGCCAACAAATAACTGCGACTGGCCGGAAGTAGCCGCCATGTCATCAAGGATGTCGGCGGCCAGGCCGAACTCAGGAGTCGGCGGGTTGGTGCCGGTACCGAGCGTATCGCCCGAACCGTCGTCACCGACCGGATTGTCGCTCTCGGCACAACCGAAGAAGCCGGCCATGGCCAGCAGAATCGTGCCCAGCGTAACCAGAATGATGAATCTTTTCATCAGGTATAGCCTCCCATTTAGATATGATTGAACAGTTCTTAACTATTGGTTTCTTGATCGGATGTTCAGGACATGAAATTCAGCCCTCCCTGAGATTCCCCCTTCAAATTAACCGTCTCTTAACGAACGCAAAGGACCGGGACGATCAAAGGGTCGTCCCGGCGATACGCGGTGCACGGTCAGCGTTCGATAAAACGCTCGGCCAGGCGCATCGGCAATGGTGCTGCGCCCGGATCACCCAACTCGCTGCATGACTGCGTCAACTCCCAGCGAGTAGTGGCGTCTTCGGCAATTACGTGGACATTACCGCTTTCAAACGTCTGCGTAATCGAGTAGCTGTCAGATTCGGACACGGTGCCGTCGGGACCGGTACACACGACGCCGCTGGTACCCGACATGCTCAGGCTGCCGGCGGACGGGCATGCCTGATCTGTAGCGTTGATGTCCATGGTCAGCGATGAAAGCGTGACCGCCATATCCACGCTGATGTCGCAGCCGAAGAAGTTCATGCCTATGTCATAGTCACCGGCTCCCGTGAGAGTAACCTCTCCGGTACCGAATATGTCGCCGTCTATCGTAATGAACTCGTCCACCTGCAAGTCGACCATACCGCTGGTGCTGCTGACCGACATGTTGACACCCAGCGAGATCTGATTAACGGAAGTAGTATCGGGCCACTGGCGGTAGGCGTAGTCCTGGCGGAACCGGATCGAGTCCTCAATCGTGGTTGTCCATATGTCCATGGTCTGGGCGCCGCTGGTATCATAGCCATAGACGGTGTCGCTGGCGATCCAATAGAAGTACCAGAACTGCGTGTCGGTGTGGTAGGCGACATGGAAGGAATCGAACTCCATAGTATCGGCGGCCGGTGTCAGCGCCTGGGTGGAGCCAATCCAGTTCGGATTTTGGCGCAGGGTATCGAGCATGATATCGAGGTGGCCGAACATTTCCTCGGAGAGATCATCGACACTCCCAATGGCACCTTCAATCGCCTGGAACTCGGCATCGGACGTATCGCCGAGGGTAAGACCGCCACCACCGCCGCCGTCGCCGGGATCGAAGATACCGCCACCATTGGAATCGGTAGATGAAGAACCGCAGCCGGAAAACGACCAGCCGAGGCAAAACAGCAGGACAAGAGCAATCGGAAAGAGTCGACGCATAAGGGTACATCCTCGCATGTATACCGTGATCGAACGTAATGTCGTATTAATCGGCGACTTCACGGGATTGTCTTAGATTGGCGGGAGCCCCGACGATGATTTTGTTGTGGTTGTGCACGAACCGTTCAGGTCGTGCCAAAATGAAACGCCGGCAGCCTGTGGTGGCTGCCGGCGCGGGGGTTTATACCGTTGTGCCCTTGATCAGGCTACCGATTCGGTTCAAACGGGGAGCTAAGCCTTTGCGCGAAGATGACGCAGGTGTCGGTCTGCACCCAGCGGGTGGTCGAATTCTCAGCCGTCACATGAACTTCCGGATTATCATATACAATCTGCACTGACCACAAATCATCGATCATCAGGGTATCAGTTGTATCTGGACAATTCAGGTAGACGCGTGAGGTCCAGTCGATCTGGCCGTCAGGCGGACAGAAGACTGACAGGTCCGCTATGTCATAGTGGACGGACGTTTTCATGGCATCTGCAGTAACCTGGGACATACAGACCGGGTCCAACAGTCCGTTACCGTTGATCTGCAATACACTGGTACCGTTGACGATCATCGTTTCACCGGTGAGCGGCTCGCCGGTGATCTCATAGTCCTGGGTCACAGCGACAAGGCCGAGCGAACCATGGTCCTCGACCAGGCTGCCGGCGGTGTGAATCTTCGTTACGACCTCCGGCGATGCCGGATATTGGACGGCATTTTCCCCGACATAAAACTTAACCGAATCAGAGGCGGTAAGGGATGACACCGACGACGCTGCCAGTTCTTCTTCGGAGAAATCCTGGTACGTGAACACCCAGTAGCCGGAACCCTCGTTGTACACCAGCGTCGTGACCGCGGTATCCGCACCAAGGCTGCGACCAGGAAGCCGACTGCGATCCCGGGGCGACTGAGACGACGACGGTGAGAATACAGAGTCGCCCACCAGACCGATCACACTGAGCAATTCGGTATCCCGTTGTTCATGTTGGCTAAAGAGACTGAACACCGCCTCGATATTCTCATCTGACAAGTCACCGTTATCCTTGCCGCCGGACTGTGCCTCCTCGCAGGTGGTGGTGACAGTCCACGTCGTGGTACCGTCATCATACACAACCTGCAAGTCGCCGTTTTGAAGTACCGTCGTGGTGACGGTCCAGGAAGCGTTCACCTGCAGCGTATCGCTGGCGGATACGCAGAGCAGACCGATAGTAGCACCGGCGGTTGCCGAGCCTGACGACGGGCAGTCGCTGTTGCCGGTATCGGCGCCGGAAAACTGGAGGTTGGTGAGTGTCTGCACGGCGTCGAAGTCGAGCATGCAATCAGCGCCGTCCTCGATGAACTCCAGGTGTGTCGACTCATCGGCCGTACCATTGAGCGTGATCAGCAGTTCGCTGGAGTCGGCCGGATCGGGCTCGAGTCCGACCACGAGCGCATGGCTGCCGTCACCATAGACCAGGCTGTCGGGCGAACGCCACCAGTCAAAATGCTTGCGGGTTTCGATCGTGTTCACGCTGTCGTTCGGTTCCTGCAATACGGTGGCGTCCATACGGAACTGAACCGAATCGATCACTTCGTACGTCAGGGTAACACCCTCTTCGGTATCGGTAATCGACACGCTGCCGACGAAGACATGCCAGTCTCCCCCATCGGTATAGGACAGGTTGGAATTCACGATAATCGAGTCGGCGCCCAGCGCCCTGCCCGAAAGCGTCTTGCCTTTCGGTGAGTTGAACAGGGTCGGGAAGGCCTGCTCCAGGCCGGCATTGGTAATCTCGATCGAATTGCCAATCGACTCGAAGTCAAACATGTCGACATTCTGGTTCACCAGTTGAAAGGTGGTCGAATCGGCCATGCCGCCACCACCCGGCCCGGCCGGGTTGCCGTTGTCATCGTCATCGCTGCAACCGACGGCGAGCAGGGCGACGATCCCGAGGCCAAGAAGTGGCCACGTTTTGAATACACTGTGTTTCATGAGGGTCTCTCCATTCAGCTATTGTTGGTCTTGTGGTCGAAATCAGGATTGCCGCTGCCTAATAGATGATATCGGTCCATTATTCGGCAGGAATGAGCGAAAAATCAAGATAAATATGCCGTCTTCAGCGGACCTCGGCCGACGGTACCGCCGGCGCCTGCGGGCCGCCGTAGAGGCCGATATGGGAGCGGCTGCCGTCGCGATTGTACATCAGGCTGTCGCCGGCATGGATGGCCGGCGAGCTGTCGGCCGGTACAAAGCTGAGAGTGTCGATGAACATCGGATCTTCGCTGATATTGCCGTTCAGGCCGGTCTGATCCCAGATATCTTCATATTCGGCCTTCACGTTGTCCCAGACGACATTGTTGGTGAACTCCCACTTGGCCCAGTCGCCGTAATTCCAGACACCAACACAGGGACAAACCCATTGATCGCGCCAGCCGTTAGCGACGATGATGTTGTTTTTGATCCGGCCGCGCGCTTCGGTCGACCAGGGCGCAACGCCGCAGTTGCCGTTGGCGTGCACCACATTGTTCGAAATATCCATATAGGCCTGGCCGGTGGCGATGATACCCCAGCCAAGGTTGCGGTGTACCAAGTTGTTGCGGGCGATCACCCAGGATGTACCGAAGGCGCCGATCCCTTTCCAGTAGCCCGATACTTCGTTGCGCACGGCGTAGCAGGTAGCATCCCATGTCACCCCGATTCCGGCGCCGCGACCGTCACGGATCTCGCAATCAATAACATTGGCCTGCGCCGCGCGATACAGCGCCACGCCATCCCAGCCGTTGTTGGCAATCAGGCTGTTGCGAATGGTGATCTCAGCCCCCTCACGTCCGAACACGCCGCCGATACCGACCACAACCGTGTCGAGACGGTGTTCGTTGTCGCGAATGTCGCAATCGACGATATCGACGCGGCTGTTGCGCACGACCACGGCAGCGTCGGTCGCGTTGCCGTCGGCATCGCGCAGACCGCCGGTGACAGTCAGGTTGCGGAGAATGACATGGGGCGCGTTTTCAATATACACACCGTAGCCGGCGTTGGTCACCAGTGTCGACTGGCTGCGGTCCTCGCCCACCAGGGTCAGCGTCTTACCGCGAATCACGAAACCGGTCGTGGCCGCCACCGGCGTGGCCGGATCAGTGCAGTTGCCACAAAGCGGATCAATGAAGTCACTCGGGGTTGCCGAGAATCGTTTCGGCCCGACCATGATGGTGTCGCCATCAACGGCAAAATCGATGACCGACTGAAGATCGGAGCCCCGCTCGACCGTCAGCACCCGGGCCGTTCCGCTCACAACAAGCATTACGACGAGTATCGCTGTAAACTGAACTACTCTCATTACCGCTCACACAATAGCAGGGTAAATCACTATAAGGCAACCAGTTTTGCCAGGAACGAAACTAATTGAACGAGCCGTTGTTTTAGGCGTACCTAAATATTATATTAGGATAACTATGGATACGCGACTGACACCAGCGGCCGAGGACTACCTCAAGGCGATCCTCATCTTGCAGGGACGCCATGGCGCCGTCACCACCAGCCGGCTGTCACAGCAGCTTGCAGTGGCCCCGGCCAGCGTTACCGGGATGATCCAGAAGCTGGCCCAGATGAACCTGGTGCGGCACGAGCGGTACCGCGGTGTACGATTATCACCGACCGGCCGCCGCCTCGCCGTTGAGGTGGTACGTCATCACCGATTGTTGGAGCTTTACCTCAGCGAGGCGCTGGGCGTGCCGTGGGACGAAGTCCACGAGGAGGCGGAGCGCCTGGAGCACGCCATTTCCGAAAAGCTGGAAGCCCGCATCGACAAGCTGCTGGGGCATCCGACTCATGATCCGCATGGCTCGCCGATACCGACACCGTCGGGGGAGATTGTACTTCGGCCGACCCGGTCGTTGTCAACTGTCGAGCCGGTGGCGGATATCGTCATTGCCGAAGTTGACGATCGTGATCCGGAGTTTCTGCGCTACCTGGGAAAGCTCGAACTGTTTCCGGGGGTGCGCCTGTTGGTTACGAACAAAGAACCGTTCGACGGCCCGCTCACACTGGCGTTGTCGACCGGCGAGGTGGTTATAGGCCATGAAGCCGCCAGTCGAATCGAAGTGTTGGCGAGCGAATAGTTGGATATGTTATATGCTGTCAAATCATAGAGGAGCGAAATGAGAAACATGATAAATCGACTGATACCGGCCGTGCTGCTGGTCGTCGTTGGCATAGTCGGATGTGGTGAGTCACCGGACGACAACAATGGCAAACTGAGAGTCGTTGCCACCACCGGCATGATCGCCGACGCCGTGAAAGAAGTCGCCGGCGACAACGTGGAGCTGTACAGCATGATGGGGCCGGGGGTTGATCCTCACCTCTTCAAACCGTCTAAAGGCGACATCGACCAGCTCTCACGGGCCGACCTGATTTTCTACAATGGCCTCTATCTGGAAGCCAAGATGGCCGACGTACTGGACAAGATGAAAGGAAAGCAACGCACCGTGGCGGTTGCCGAAGCCGTACCCGATTCGCTGCTCGATCATCCTGAAGGCTACGAGGGACACCCCGACCCGCATGTCTGGTTCGACCTCGGCCTGTGGCAGCTGGCGGTGGATACGGTGGGCGACGAATTGATGATGCTTGATACCGCCAACGCGCAAGAATATGATCAACATCGCCGGGCATTGCTCGACAGTCTTCGCGCCCTCGACGCCTGGATCCGCGAATCGATCGCCCGGATCCCGGAAGAAAATCGTATTCTCGTGACTGCCCACGACGCCTTTGGCTACTTCGGTCGCGCCTACGGTATCGAGGTGCGGGGGCTGCAGGGGATTTCGACGGTCACCGAGGCGGGACTGTACGACGTCACCAGCATGGTCGATATGCTGGTCGAACGAAAGATTCCGGCGGTTTTCGTGGAATCGTCGGTACCGCGCAAGACTATTGAGGCGGTGGTCGAGGGTTGCCGCGAGCGCCGTCATGATGTCCGTATCGGCGGCGAGTTATTCTCCGACGCCATGGGTGCGGCAGGTACACCGGAAGGAACGTATGTCGGTATGGTGCGACACAACGTGAACACGATCATCGACGCCCTCAAAGGTGGTGAGTAGCATGAGCGAACAGGCCCCGATCGAAGTGCACGACCTGACGGTTGCCTATCGCAAGAAACCGGTCCTGTGGAACATCGACTTCGACTTGCCGGAAAGCCGCCTGGTCGGATTAATCGGGCCGAACGGCGCCGGCAAGTCAACCCTGATCAAGGCCATCATGGGCTTGCTGCCCACCCTTTCAGGGTATGTCAAGGTTTACGGCAAGCCGGTCGAGAAGCAGCGCCACCGGATTGCCTATGTACCGCAGCGCGAGTCGGTCGACTGGGATTTTCCGACCGATGCCCTCGATGTCGTGACGATGGGACGGTATGGTCGCAAGTCATTGTTCGGCAGACCGTCAGCGGAAGATCGCGCCCAGGCCATGATTGCGCTGGAGAAAGTCGACATGAAGGAGTTTGCCCGCCGCCAGATTTCGCAGTTGTCGGGCGGTCAGCAGCAACGTGTCTTCCTCGCCCGCGCCCTGGTGCAGGATGCCGATATCTACCTCATGGACGAACCGTTTGCCGGTGTTGACGCTTCCACCGAGCGAGCCATCATCGACCTGCTGAAAGAACTGAAGGCCGCAGGCAAAACCGTGCTGGTGGTGCATCACGACCTCCACACCGTACGTGACTACTTCGACTGGGTCATGCTGTTGAACCTGCGGCTGGTGAAGTTCGGTCGGACCGAAGAGGTGTTCACGGATGACAATCTCCGCCTTACCTACGGTGGCAAGTTGAACATCCTGTCGGAGGTGGCCGAGAAAGTCGGACGGAGCCGTTGAGCATTATGGATTGGTGGGATCTCACAGTACGGTTCTTTTCGCTGGCCGACGCCAATGTTCGGTATGTCCTCGCCGGCTCGGTGCTGCTCGGTGGCAGTGCCGGCGGTCTCGGGACCTTTGCGTTTTTGCAGCGACGTTCGCTTATCGGCGACGCCCTGGCGCACGCTGCATTGCCGGGTATCGGCCTCGCCTTTCTCGTCGCCGGGCGCAAGGACTACCTGTTGCTGCTTCTGGGCGCCGCCGTGGCCGGCTGGCTCGGCGCGCTGGCGGTAAACGGTATCACCCGCTACAGTCGACTGAAGCAGGATGCCGCTCTCGGTATCGTGTTGACCTCATTCTTTGGCCTCGGGATCGTGCTGCTGACGCGTATTCAGAAGGTGGGGGCCGGTGCCCAGGCCGGTCTCGACAAGTTCCTCTTCGGGCAGGCGTCGGCACTGGGTGCAGATGATGTCCGGATACTCGCAGTCGTAGCGCTGCTGCTTTTGGGTACGGTCCTGCTTTGGTTCTCGCGCTTTAAGATCATTTCGTTCGACCCCGCCTTTGCCCGATCGATCGGATTACCGGTCGGCGTCATCCATTTCACCCTCACCACGCTCATCGTCTTTGCCGTCACCATCGGCCTCCAGGCGGTGGGGGTGGTGCTGATGGCGGCCATGCTGATTACCCCGGCGGCAGCCGCCCGGCAATGGACCGATCGCCTCGGCAGCATGATCGTGCTCGCCTCCGCTTTCGGTATTGCCTCAGGGATTGTTGGTGCCTATGTATCGTTCCTCGCGCCAAAATTGCCGACCGGGCCCTGGATGGTGGTAGCGGTATCGGTGTTCTTTGTGCTCAGCCTCCTGTTCTCACCAAAACGCGGGGTGGTGATACGAGCCGTACACCTGCTGCAGCGCCGTCGCCGAATGGCCCGCGAACACCTGCTCAAGGCCTGGTTCAAGGCCGGTGTGCACAAGCGCAACTGGAACGACCTCTATCCGGTCAATGAGATCAGGCAGTTCTGGTCGTATGACAGTGCCACCACCCGGCGATTGCTCCGGCGCCTGAACCGCCGCGGCCTGATTGAGCGGGTGGGTGGTATGTACCGTCTGAGCGAAGAGGGACGCGACGAAGGCGCCCGCATCACCCGCCTGCACCGGCTGTGGGAGGTCTACCTGACGCGCTACCTTGAGCTGCCGCAAGATCACGTGCACCGCGATGCCGAAGAGATCGAGCATGTTATCACGCCGGAAATCGAGGAACGTCTTACCGAACTTCTGGACCGGCCGGAACGTGATCCGCACGAACAGGAGATCCCCTACATAGACAAGGAGCGCAGTCATGAGTCATGATGCCTGGGTCATACTGACCGCTGTGCTGACTGCCACCTCCTGCGGCCTGATTGGTTCATTCCTGGTCCTTCGCCAGAATGCCATGCTGGGCGATGCCATCTCCCACGCCGTTCTCCCCGGCCTGGTTCTCGCCTTCCTGATAACGGCCAGTCGCGCCGTGTTGCCAATGCTGATTGGCGCCGCCGTCATGGGCATCCTCACCGCCTGGCTGACCGAATTGTTGAGCACGACACGGCGGGTGTACGGTGATGCCGCCCTCGGCATTGTCTTCACCCTGCTGTTTTCGGTCGGGGTCATCCTGGTGGCGTTGTATGCCGACAGTATTGATCTGGATCAGGAGTGCGTACTGTACGGCGAAATTGCCTACGCGCCGTGGGATACGTTTGCCATTGGCGGCACCGACATGGGGCCGCGCGCAGTCTGGATGCTGTCCGGCGTGTTGCTGGCAAATCTGATCTTCATCCTGCTGTTTTACCGCCAGTTGAAAGTTACGTCATTTGATCCGCAGTTCGCTGTGGCCATAGGTATATCGCCGCGAGTCTGGCACTATTTGCTGATGACCATGGTAGCTATCACGGTTGTCGCGGCCTTCGAGCTGGTCGGCGCCATCCTCGTGGTAGCCATGCTCATCATCCCGGGGGC
This sequence comes from uncultured Ignavibacteriales bacterium, assembly GCA_964544635.1. Lineage (GTDB taxonomy): Bacteria > Zixibacteria > MSB-5A5 > GN15 > FEB-12 > CAZJCK01. The sequence continues at coordinate 9,965 of CAZJCK010000011.1, forward strand.
GACGGCCGCGCTGGTATCTCACCGCTTGCCACTGGTGCTGATTGCCTCCGTTGGGTTCGGCATCATGGCGGCCACGCTTGGCTTCTATGGCGCGGCACTGACCGATTCGTCTATTGCCGGATTCATGGCGTTTGCGGCCGGATTGATTTTTGTGATTGTCCTCGTTGCGGTTCGGTTTATATTACGGCCGAAGCGGCAGTCACAACCAGGGGTGGCGGCGGCCGAGTAGCGTATACTCTGGGGCACTCTCATTGATTGGGGGCCGGTATGTCGGATTGGGCGGCAATCCTGTTATCGCAGCAGCACCTGCAACCGTCGGGCAGCGATGCCTGGGTTGCCAACACCGTACGCGCACTGAACTTTGTCAAGCAGCAGCGCTGGGGGGTGGTTTCATCGGTTGGCATGACTACTTGGGATCTGATCACGTGCAAGGCGGCTGATCTCCGCATCCCGCTGCAACTGTGGCTCGCGTCGACCGAGCAGAACCTAACAGAAACGATCGAACGGATCCGTCGGGAGTATGAACTTCCCGCCGACACAGACATCCGGCATGTCGCCGGGATTTACGGTGAGATGTCGAAGGCCGACCGTGCCGCCTTGCGCGACCAGGCAGTGACGGAAGCGGCATCACATATCATCCCGGTATCAATTCGCCCGGGCGGACGGCTCGACGCCCTTTTGACATCGGTGCGCGGAACCAACCGTCAGATCCTCTCTCACTTCTCGGTATCATACGATCGCAGGCAAGCGGCCGCCGGATATACGATTACAGAAGACCAGCTCTCGGCCAATATTACTTCGCTGCCGATCCGTCTGTTCATTCACTGGACGCGGGCGCCGCACGCACCGTGGCCCAATGAAACCATCCGCAGCTACTATCGCGACATCGCCGCCGGCGCCACCTATCCCCGGTCGGCCTTCGACACTCTGCGCAACATGCTCCGAAGCCGGCGCATCTGTGCTTCGACCCGCCACATGCCGCGCGGCGTGGCCACGGTTTCGTTCAGCGGCCTCACGCCGTCTGAAATGGCACCGCTCATGCGCTGGCGGTCGCGCTACTGCCAGATGGCGTTCGAACCGTACGGTATCGGCATTCGTAAAGAAGCTGCCTTTCGGCTGGGCATTGAACCGGTACTGTACGTATCCGATGCGGATGCCGTCATCGATCCGGACAAGCGGTGGAAATGTCAAACCAAGGGGAAGTATACCGACTGGTCGACGGAGCGTGAGTATCGCTACCGTGGTGATCTCGATCTCAACACAGTCAACCTCGCTGACCTCGTCGTTTTCTGCAAAACAAAAGAGGAGAGCGAACAGCTCTCCTCGGAATTTGGCTTGTCGGCGCTACCGATGACAAATGAATAGCGGCTACGGGCAATCTATCGGCGGCGCGCTGTAGAACAGGATATCGACCATCGTGGCAAGATCGATCACATCCGGAGCGCCGCCATTGGCACCGTCGCCGTTCACGTCGTTTTCTTCGGGACAGGACGACAGCGCACCGCCGAAGTACAGGTAATCGACGAGGGCGGAGAGGTCGAGCGGTTCCGGGCTGACGCCATCGCCGTTGACGTCACCACGCGTTCCGATACAACAACCATTGGGCAATTGGGCGTAACGCAGCGCTGCGGTGGTGGCGGCATCGATCAAGCCCTGTTGCGACGCAGCCCCCATGAGCGCAAAGGCTGCCGTCGTCGATTCGCCGGGCTGAAGAGAAATCGGACCCACCGACACAACCTGCAGCAGGTCCTGCGACGCCGTGTTGTAGGTATTGGCGCTGCCGAAACCGTCGGTGAGCGCTTCAAACTTCTCAAACTCCGTCAAACCGTCACTGTCATACGCAATAGTGCCGAGCGTCGTCAGGCCGGAGGCCGGCTGACCGTCAAGGATGACCGCGCCGCGAAAGTTCTCGAGCGTTGCAAGCTCAGGGTTGTTGTAAGCCATCCAGGCGAGGTTCGACGAACCGATCCAGCCACCGGCGTTTTGCAAATAGTTCGCCAGGTCCCAGTCAAGGAACAGACCGGCATACATGCCGCTGATCGCCTGGCCGCTGGTGTTTGTGAACTCGTACTTAATTATGACGAAGTCATCGCTCGAGGCAATGTCGTAGCCGAATGTCTCCTGCGTGATCTCCACACCGATCGGGTTCTTGGTACGACTGTCGTCATACCGTGCCCACGACTGTTCGGCGATATCGCCGGCGCCGGCTGACACGACGAGATCGCCCGACGGTGCGACGGCGAAGTCACCGTCCGGTTCGTCGACTGCATTCTGAATGCCGTCCGATACCTGGCTGAAGCTCCGGCCAATCATCAAGCCGGCCTGCCAGAATTCGTTGTCACTGCCAGCGTAGCGGAAGCCCACGCCGCCGGCCGGAAAGAATGACAGGTCTCCCATGCCATAGGTACCAAAATTGGTAATCGTAAACTGGATCTTCCCCGACGACAGATCGGTCATCATGCGGTTGGGCAGCGGTTCGAGAAGTATGTGCAGCTTGATCGATTTACTGTAGCCTGTGCCCGTCAGCTGGAAGTCGAGCGAGATGATCCGGCCGGGTGTGACGGTATCGGAGACAGCGAGTACGATATCGTCAGTGGCGCGAGCAGTATCGCCTTCGTTAATCGTTCCAAAGGCAGCCGTTGCGTCGACGATCGTCACCGATGGATCGCTGCCGGTAACCGTGCCGGTGAGGTTGAACACATCGTCGCCGAGATTCTGCAGTACCACCCGTCCGGCAAACTGGTCGCCCGGCGCCACCGGTGGATGATCGTAAGCATACACCCGCACATTCGGCTCGTTGTTGATGGCGCTGATGGCATTCAGGGCCGCCATGCAATCGATGATGCCCCAGCCGTAGCTGTTGTCGGGGAGGGTGTAGCCGAATGTCTGTGTCGTCGTCAGAATGGCTGTCTTGATTTCTTCGACCGTAGCATTCGGATTCTTCTCGCGAATCAATGCCACCAGGCCGGAGACATGCGGCGCCGCCATCGAGGTACCGGTAAACGACCCGTAGAAACCGCCGGGAAGCGACGAACGGATGGCAGTGCCCGGGGCAGTGACATTGGGCTTGATGGCGCCGTTGCAGTCGGACGGTCCGCGCGACGATTGGGAGCTCACGACCGAGGGCGAGGTGCGGGCATCGACATTGCCGACCGCGAAACAATCCAGCGAATCGAGGGCACGATTGGCCGGGTTGCGAATGGTGAGGGGATTGCTCCCCTCGTTGCCGGCGGCAAAGATATTGACAATGCCCAGCGCTTCGATGTTGTCGATCATCTGGAAGAAGACATCAACACAGCCGACCTCGGACACCCCCCAGCTGTGATTGATGACATCCGGCAGATCGTCGACCGTGTTGGGATTGCGATCGGGATCGGCCGCCCACTCGAAGGCGTCGATTATCGAGGTGCCAAAAATGTCGATGACGGCTGCGGATATCCACCGTGCGTCGAGCGCCACGCCGATAGTATCGCCGGTGGCGTCGTCATGACCCAGAAGCGTACCCATTACATGAGTGCCATGCGGTCGCGAAGGTCCCGAGATAGTGTGCGGAAACGACTGTTGCTCCAGCGGGTCGAACCAGGCGGCGGCCGAATCGCCGTCATGCCCCTTCCAGCTTTCGAACAGCGCCGGGTGGTCGCCGTCGATGCCGGTGTCGAACGAACAGATGATCCGTCCCTTTCCGGTAAAGCCGGCCGCCCAGGCATCGTCGGCATTAATCGCCTTCAGACCGATTTCCACACCGGCCTGCGACTCGGCGTCGCTCATCTGCGACGGTTCAAATGCTATCAGTTCCGGTACCGCGTGGATCGATTCGATATCCGGGCGTTGGGCCAGGTTATCGATCTGGTCAGGGCGCAGTTGAGCTTCGACGATATTAACAAGCCAGTGGGTCTTAATATTGGCAGCAAGGCCGCGCCGTTCGAGACCGGCCAGGTAGTTCACCAATCCGGCCTGGGCGGCGGTGTGGTCCTGGCGCATCCGGGCGGCACGGGCACGGTACCGTTCAACCCGGTTGTTCAGCACCGCCGGTGCCAGCGCCTTATGAGCCGCAGCCGACCGGACCTCCGGCAACACGATCCAAACCGGCACCAGCGAGTCAGCGGTTGCCGACTGGAGACGGCGGCTCAGCCGTTCATCTATCTTACCTGTTTGGGAAAAAGTCGCCGGGGCGAATACCAGGAGGGCGGCAAACAGGATAAATATGCGCTTCAAGATGTATCCTCCGTTCGGCCGGTAATACCGGGCAAACATGCTGTGGTTTGGGGCGGGCGACCCGGATACCACTTTAGTAACGGTTCTTCTGCTTATACGGTTCACCGAATAGACGGATCAACCGGGCGAGGGCGCAGCTTTCTTTTCCATGCATCGGAGCTTTTGACCGTTTGCTTATAGCAGGCAGGTACTTTCGATAGTCGGTATGAATATAGACAAATTCGTAGGCGTCGCCACACAATTGCACTATCATAGCCTGTAAGATCTACCAGAAGGCAGGTAACAGCATGATAGTAAAAGACTTGAGCCGAGAAACCCTTGAAGGAATGCTGGTCGATTTCGCCAAAAACTGGCTGGCCCACGACGGCCTGTGGTTTCAGGCGGTCGAAAACCACGAGGACATGGAGACGGCCATCGCCCTGGACAAGCAGGCCTGGGAGAAGTTCACCGTTATCGAGGCCAGGCGGATCATGGCCCGCCACAATATCCCGGAAAACGGCGGCCTCGAGGGCCTCAAGAAAGCGCTCGGCTTTCGGCTCTATGCATTTCTCAATGAACAGGAGATCCGGAACGAAACCGAGCATTCATTCGAGTTCTTCATGACCTCCTGCCGCGTCCAAACCGCCCGCGAGCGCAAGGGGATGGATCTCTTCCCCTGTAAATCGGTCGGTGTCGTTGAGTACGCTGGTTTCGCCAGGACGATCGATTCGCGCATCGAGACCGCATGTATCTGCTGCCCACCCGACCCCGAGGCGGGGAAAGGCTCTTACTGCGGTTGGCGATTTACGTTGAAGGAATAACCGGCGCTACGAGCGGACGGCCGCTCGACGCGTCTTGTCGCGGAAGAACTCAACCGTCCGGGACAGGCCATCTTCGAACTGCACGGTCGGCTCGTAACCAAACGCGGCCAGCTTGTCGATCGAGGCGTAGGAGTGCAGAATGTCACCCTGGCGCGGCGGGTCATATTGCGCCGAGGAATCGACTCCCATAATGTCACCAAGGGCTTCAAGCAGGTCGTTGAGCGTGAAACGGTCGCCACAGGCGACATTGAAATGGTCGCCGACGATCTTGTCACTGGTCAGCGCCAGCAGGTTGGCATTGACGGCGTTCTCGATGTACGTAAAGTCGCGCGACTGCTCACCATCACCGAAGACAATCGGCTTCTTCCCCGCAAGGAGAGCAGAGATAAACTTCGGTATGACCGCCGCATACTCACCGTTGGGATCCTGGCGCGGGCCGAAGATATTGAAGTAGCGCAGGGTGACGGTTTTAAATCCGTACAGGTTGTAGTAGTTGTTGCAGTAATACTCATTGGTCAGCTTGGTGATGGCGTACGGCGACATCGGCGCCGGCATCATCGCTTCATGTTTCGGCAGGGTTTCCGACTCCCCGTAGACGGACGACGACGATGCCATGACGAACTTCTTCACCCCGGCGTTTTTTGCCGCCTCCAAAAGATGCAGCGTACCGTTGATGTTCGCCTCAGTCGACGACAGCGGATTTGCGACCGAACGCGGTACCGAGGCCAGCGCGGCCTGGTGACAGACATAGTCGACGCCATCAACAGCCTGGACAACCGTCCAGTAGTCGCGGATATCGCCATTGATCAGTTCGATATCACCAAGGAACGGTTCTATGTTTTCGCGAAATCCAGTGGAGAAATTGTCCAATACCCGGACCTGGTTGCCGTCGGCCAAAAGTGCCTCGACAATGTTCGATCCAATGAAACCCGCGCCCCCGGTAACCAGAAACTTCATGTCAATAGTCTTTATGTTTGGCGTGTTCGTCTTGTAACAGATTTCGGACTCTGTCGGCTTCGGCTTGAGGTGGTCGGCGGAATAAATTCAGACCGGCCGAGCCCATGTTCGCGGGCAAACTACGGTGCTGCCGACTGATTGTCCAGCGAATCTGAGTCTTTTTCTGAAGTTGCCGACCCGGTCCGGTGATAGAGATAGTACGGCACCGCCTCGACGATGTCGCTACGGCTGTAGCTGTAAACGCCATTGGCGCTGTCGGGATACAGGCGATACCGGGCCAGGAAGGCCGAATCGTCGACAAATCGGCTGATCGGGCTGTTCGACGCCGCCACGACCCACTGCGGCTCAGCATCAAGCACCAGTTGCAGGTAGTCGCCACGGCGATTGTACGGTACAGCCTGAGGCGACACCAGGCCGTCGCGGTCAAGGATCGTGGCGCCGGAATAAAAGCCGATATAGCCGATATCTTCGGCCGCCACGATGTCGCCGGAACGCGCTCTCACGCCGAGAAACTCGCCGATCGCCTGGTGGGTGTTTTCAAGCAGGTGCTGGTACTCGTTGTAATAACTCCACGGTCCGATATTGCCCAGCACCAGGCCAACCGTCAGGACCGCCCCAACCGCAAACCGGAGCCATACCGAGCGGCTGCCCAGATCGCCTGTCCGCTCCGAAATGAACGGCAGCACGGCCGACGCAAGCAACAACAGCAGCGGCGCGAGCGGTGCCGCATACCAGAAGAACAGGTGGGTGGGGCTGACGGCATAGAACATGACCAGCGCCACCAGCCAGACAGCCACCAGGCGTCCCCAGTATTGCCGCCGGTACAGCCAGACCAAACCGACGACGGCGGCGACGGTTACGATCCAGCCTGCCGGATGGTGCCAGGCCAGCAGAAACTGCAGGCGCTCCAAAAGGCCGGGTAGTTTGATAGTACTGTACAGCGCCAACTTGGCCGGGATGGCGTGTGGCACCGGTGTACCAAAATAGAGTGTCGAGAAGCCGATCCAGGGAACCAGGATAATCAGCGGGGTGATCACCAGCGCTCCCCACTGTCGCGGATAGCGGACCAGTTCGACGACCAGCAACAAGACCAGCAACCCCAGGCCCTCCGGGCGTGTGACGGTGGCAAGGGTGGCGGCGGCGATGGCATACAACGGCAACTTGCGAAACTGAAAGTAGAATGCTGTCAGGACCAGGAAAGAAAACAGCGCTGTCTCCATACCGGAAGCGTCGGCTACAATCGACCGTGGCCACAGGATGTACAACAATGCCGGCACAAATGTCCACTGCCGGAAACGCAGCCAATGTGCAAACCTGTACAGCAGGGCGGCCGTCATGCCGGATGCAAGCGACGAAATCAGCAGCGCCCCTTTAACCAGCGGCATGCCGACCAACGCAAAAAACGACAGCAACAGCGTGAACAACGGCGTGGTGGTACCAAGCACCTGCTGGCCCTGGTTGTACACCATACCGTCGCCGAACGCAATGTTCTGGGCGTAGCGGAAAGTAATGTAGGCGTCGTCGGCGGTGAACTGGGTGACAGAAAAGAATGCCAGGCGAATGATGACCGCGAGAACAAAACAGATCATCATGTCACGATCGGTGGAACTGATCACTCAGCGGTCCTCCCGCCGCGCGTCCACATCGTATCGTGCTGAAAACTCGTTGTAGCTGATGGTAACTACCATGGGGTGACAGCAGACGGAACAGTCGACCACGAACTCCTGTACCATGCCGGCCGATCCGTCGATTGTGAGATCGTTGACCTCACCGCAGTTGTCGCAATAAAACGTCGTTTCCATACGCTGGAATATACCCCACTGCCCGTTAGTCTGTCAAAGAAAGCTGGAGCCGTTATTTGAATGGTAAGTGGCCGCCGCCCATTTTCTCATGCATGTATTTCCTGGTAACGCCAACCACCACGCCCGACAACGCCACCAGTGCAATCAGGTTCGGCACCGACATGACCCCGTTGGCGGTGTCGGCATACCCCCAGACGGTCTCCAGGTCGAACGCCGCCCCCATCAGGGTGAACATGATGTAGACCCACTTATAGGGAAGCTTGGCCTTTCGTCCCGCGATGTACTCGATCCCCTTCTCACCGTAGTACGACCAGGCGATTACGGTCGAGAAGGCGAACAGGACGATACCGACCACCACCATCCAGCGGCCGTAGATCGGCAGGGCGCGATCGAACGCCTCGATCGTCTTGACGGCGCCTTCGCTGCTCGAGCCCATCATACCGGTCGTGATAATGACCAGTGCAGTCATGGTGCAGATCACGATCGTATCGATAAACGGTCCAAGCATGGCGACCAGGCCTTCACGTACCGGTTCTTTCACCTTGGCCGTAGAGTGCGCCATCGCCGCCGATCCCTGTCCTGCTTCGTTGGAGAACAGGCCGCGCCTGAGCCCCCAGGTGAAGGTCATCCACCAGGTGACGCCGGCCGCGCTCCCGCCCGCCAGTTCAGCTGGTGTTGGATTGAAGGCGTGGTGCAGGATCAGTTTGAACGCCGGAACGATCTCTCCGAGATTGAACGACAGGACGACCAGCGCGCTCAGAACATAGACTACCGACATGAACGGCACCAGGTACGACGCCACATTGCCGATCCGTTTGATTCCGCCAATAATCACGATACCAACAAGAGCGGCGATGACGATCCCAATGATCCAGCGGACAGTCTGTTCGGCGTCGGGTGCGATACCGAATGAATCGATCAGCGAGTGCGCCATGGTGTTCGACTGCACCATGTTGCCGGCGCCGAAAGCCGAAATGGCGACGCAGAAGGCAAACAACCAGGCCAGCGGCTTGAAGACCTTGCCCATCCCCAGCTCGATATAATACATCGGGCCGCCCAGCACATTGCCGTCAGGGTCGATCTTGCGATACTTTATGGCCAGGGTACACTCGGCATACTTGATCGCCATGCCGAACGCCGCGGTGACCCACATCCAGAAGATCGCGCCCGGCCCGCCATAGTGAATGGCGATTGCCACGCCTGCGATGTTGCCGATACCGATGGTGGCCGAGAGCGCAGCCGAGAGCGCCTGGAAGTGGGTAAGCTGACCTTCATGCGACGGATCGTCGTACTTGCCGCGAGCGATGGCAATACCGTGGGCAAAGCCGCGCACCTGGATGAAAACAGTGCGTACGGTCAGGATGAGGCCCGCACCCAACAGGATCATGGCCATGGGCCAGCCCCAGACAAAACCGGAGATTTGCGTCAGGATGTCATTTAAGAATTCCATGAATGGGGAGTAGATACAGCACGGGTATAGCCTCCGCAAGTAAAAATGCGGTGTGAAGAAGCGACGCTGCCGGTGTGCCGGCGCCGATTCCTGCTGCATTGACACCAGCTACGAAAACCCGCCGCGACGGGCGATTGACTTCGTCAATCGAGCTGTCTATTTCCCGCAAGCCTGTTGCCTTCGGACGCGGGGGGCGTGATCGGTGACGGTACCGAAGCCGACCCGGTTGAGCTGGCCTATTTCATCGACTACCTCTACAGCGGCGGGCCGGCACCGGTTTACTGCGAGCCGGATTGACACTGACGGACTGATGCGCAAAAAAAATTGGGGCCGGGTATTGCCCGGCCCCAGGGCCAGAACGATTTGAATCCGCTGGCCGACGTTCTATTGGGGTTTCGTTATCAATCCCCATGCCGACAGGAAACCGGCTGCCGTCCAACAGATTAGCGAAACGTCACCGTGACAATGTACAGACTTCAGACCAGTAATTGTAGTGGTAGTCCCATTACTCAGTGAAGCTTGCGCCGGTCGGTCAGGCTGCCTACCTTAACCCCATGCACAACCAACGACATACCGAATAAAAGGAGTTTCTATGTGTGATTTTGACTACATCTACGCCCGCCAGATACTCGATAGCCGCGGTACCCCGACGGTTGAAGTCGACGTCGCTCTGTCGGACGGTACCATCGGCCGTGCCGCTGTACCATCGGGTGCCTCAACCGGTAAGCATGAAGCGGTCGAGTTGCGCGACGGCGGCGGCAAGGCCAAACCGTATTTCGGCAAAGGCGTGATGAAAGCGGTCGACAATGTGAACGACATCATCGGTCCGGCGATCATGAAAGAGTATCTCGATCCGTACGACCAGGTCTCGCTCGACAATTTCCTGATCGCGCTCGACGGTACCGACAACAAGAACAAACTCGGCGCCAATGCCATACTCGGTGTGTCGCTCGCGACCGCCAAGGCGGCGGCTGAGTCGAACGGTCAGCACCTGTACGAATATATCGGCGGCGCCAACTGCAAGATGCTGCCGGTCCCGATGATGAACATCCTCAACGGCGGCAAGCACGCCGATAACAATGTCGACCTGCAGGAGTTCATGATTATGCCGGTCGGCGCCAAGGACATACGTGAAGCCCTGCAGATGGGTGCGGAGGTGTTTGGTCACCTCAAAGAAGTACTCAAGAAGAAGGGCTACAACACGGCGGTCGGTGATGAAGGCGGTTTCGCGCCGGACCTGAAGTCGAACGAAGAAGCGCTCGAAGTGATCATGGAGGCGATCAAGAAATCCGGCTACAAGGCCGGCAGCCAGATCCGACTGGCCCTCGACCCGGCCTCGACGGAATTCTACGACAGCAAGACCAAAAAGTACAACCTCGCGGCTGAAGGCAAGAAGCTGACCACTGCGCAGATGATCGATTTCTACGAAAAACTCTGCAAGGCCTACCCGATCGTGTCGATCGAGGACGGCCTGGCGGAGGATGACTGGGATGGTTTCGTCGAGATGACGGCCCGCCTTGGCGACAAGGTCCAGATTGTCGGCGACGACCTGTTTGTCACCAATCCAAAGCGACTGGCCAAGGGGATCGAGATGGGCGCCGCCAACTCCATCCTGATCAAGTTGAACCAGATCGGTACGCTCACTGAAACTCTCGACGCCATCCAGATGGCACAGAAGGCCAACTATACGGCGGTCATTTCGCATCGTTCGGGTGAAACCGAAGATGCAACGATCGCCGATGTGGTAGTGGCAACCTCGGCCGGCCAGATCAAGACCGGCTCGATGTGTCGAAGCGACCGTATCGCCAAGTACAACCAGCTGATCCGAATCGAGGAGATGATCGGCCGGCATGCCGAGTATCCGGGCATGAGCGCGTTCTACAATCTTGATGAGAAATAACTGATCGCACGAATCCAACTTTAACGGCGATCCCGTATTGTTCGGGGTCGCCGTTTTCTTTTGATTGACCGGGAGGCGGACAGGTTGTAGCTTTTACTCCATGAAACGGATCGGGCTGCTTTGGGCGGTGATTCTATGCGCCGCGATGCTTCCGCAGGGGGACGTTCTCCGGGCACAGGAATCGACGTCGATGGAGGTCGACAGCACCTGGCACATAATACTGAGCCAGGAGCTGTACCGGCCATGCAGCGATTACAGCTACAACGCAACTCTGCTCATACCCAAGTGGCGAGCCCAGCGGAAATTCGCATTTATCAATGAGGCGCTGGATTTTCTTGATGCGGTCTGTAAAGACCGGGTTGACTTTCTCCGTACTCGATTGCTGATCGGTATGCAGAGCGGCGCATTCTCGGAAAAGCACTACGATGACAGCGTCTTCTTTGCGCTGCCGTTCAGATTCAAATTCGATCGGCCTCGCGGCTCGGGGCCGACTACCCGGTGGACTACCCGGTGGGAATCCTACGACAGCACGTGGCACAAGTACGACAGCATCTTCGCGGCGTATGAGACGACGTTTATTCGCCTCGCCGACAGCCTGCTTCCTCACACCAAAGCAGGCAGCGCCGAACGCTTGTGGTGCTACATATACACCAATGACACCGCCGGATTCAGGGAGGCAATGGAACTGGAGTCGACCCGCAATACGAAGATCGGCAGATCAGCGCACAGTTACTTCGCTGCGAAGGAAGCCGAGCAGCGCCGCCGCGATTCGCTGAAGTCGGACTTGCAGATGACAGTGACGGCGAAATTCGGCAACTGGGTGCCGACGGGGGATCTCAAAGCGGTCGGTACGCGACAGTATTTTGAAAGTGAAATCAACGGCTATCTCGGGCGCTATCTGTTCGAGTTGCAGCTTGGTATTGCCTGGCAGGATGCCAGCACGTTACTGCAGATCGAGCATGAAGGACAAATCGACAGCACAGAACAGTTCAGCACAATCCACTTTTCACTCAATTCCGGCTATCGCCTGCTTGATCTCGGCCCACTGACAACCTATGCCGTCGGCGGGATCGGTATCGTAAGTGTGACTCTCATTGAGACAAGCAACAGCGACTATGTCGATAAAAAGTATACCCAGTCGTTCATGATGGGTATCGGTCTGCGTCAACTCATCGGCGCGAAACGCCATCGCGGTATCTTTGGCCAGATCGACCTGCGTTACAATATGATGTGGCTCGATAACGACGGCGGCTCGAGTGTCGACGGCAATGTGCTCACCATCACCGCCGGTCTGGGATATCACTTCTGGAATTGAACGTCACCGATACCATTGATTACGTGACGCGCGCACGCTCAGGCATGATCGTATATCAACTGCACTAACCCGCTGTCGTATGTTTTCCACGAGCGGAGCGCCCACGATGTTTCCGGGATGCCGTCGGGAAACAGCGTGATACCGCCACCCAGAATGATCGGATGTATCGACAGGATCAGTCGATCGATCAAATCGACCTGCATCAACTGCTTCGCCAGTTTGTTACCGCCGACCACCCAGATGTCCTTTTCTCCCTGGGTAGCCAGTTCATTGACAAATTCCGCCGGATTGTCGGCGATAAATTCAATGTCTTCGTCCGGCGCATCGTGGAGTGAACGTGAGAACACGTAGGTGCGACGATCATGGTACGGCCATTCCCCGAATGTCCGGACCAGGTCATACGTTACCCGTCCCATTACCAGCACGCCGACATCGCTGTAGAACTGCTCATAGCCGTAGTCTTCATCGGTGAACAGCCAGTCGACATCACCATTGGCGCGCGCGATCCTGTTGTCAAGACTGCACGCTACGAAATATACAACTCGCGCCATACTGTCACTCCCGCGGTTTCGATCCTCGATTTATTCAATAATGTCATTGCCATCCGACAATAGCTACTGTTCTTTATGATATGGCAATAAAAACCCGACGCCTCACTGCCCGCGACTGGGATGTCGTAGAGAAGCTGTTCGGTGAGAACGGCGCCTGCGGCGGCTGCTGGTGCATGTACTGGCGCCTGCCGCGCGGCGGCAAGTTGTGGGAGGAGAGCAAGGGCAAGAAGAACCGCAAAACGATGCGCCAACTCGTCACCGGCGGTCAGGTGCGCGCGGTCCTGGCGTTCGACGGTGACAAACCGGTCGGTTGGTGCGCCTATGGTCCGCGCTCCGATTTCCCCCGGCTGCAACGTGTCCGCGCATTACCCCAGGAGTACTCACGCACCACCTGGAGTGTGGTCTGTTTTTTCATCGACAAGGACTACCGTCGACAGGGTGTTGCCACCCAACTGCTCCAGGCGGCGACGCGCGAGGCGTTTCGTGCTGGCGCGACCGAGGTCGAAGGCTACCCGATCAAACCGAAGAGCGATCGCGTCTCACCTGCTTTCGCCTGGACGGGTGTTGAGTCGCTGTTTGAGTCGTGCGGCTACACCAAGAAGCTGGAAACGGAAGCCTCCACACAATTGTACCTCCGCACCAAGTAGTACACCTCATTCGAAACAACACGCTATCAGTACGGCGGGACTTGACGCCGTTTCGCTTTTGCCCCACTATTAGGTGATCCGTAAACAGATAGCTTAAACGAAAGGTCCGGTCTATTGCCTATGTCAACCGCTCATAATATCTGGTTTCCCCGCGATGACTCCTCCGAACTCGGTCAGGATGAAGCGTTCTTCTATATTGAGATCGACGGAGAGGAGAAGCAGCTTCGTTTTCACGACTACGATCAAATCTATTCCATTCCCGGCCTGTATGAACAGTTGTTTTACGGCCGCCTCAAGTGCCAGTCGCCGACAAAAGTGACCGAAATCCTCCGCACCGCCATGCGCCAGACCGAAGACGCTTTCTCCGCCCTGCGCGTGCTCGACCTTGGGGCCGGCAACGGCATGATGGGCGAAGCGATGCGTGACATCGGCGTGTCGCGAATGGTCGGAGTTGACATCGTCCCGGAGGCCAAAACCGCCTGCATGCGCGACCGTGCCGGGGTGTATGACGGCTATTACATCCAGGATTTCACCAGCCTCGACAAGAAAACCAGAGATGATATTGGTTCGTGGGGGTTTGACTGCATGACAACGGTAGCGTCGCTCGGGTTCGGAGACATTCCGACCAAGGCGTTTCTGACGGCGTTCAATCTCACCGCCGAAACAGGCTGGATTGCGTTCAATATTAAAGAGTCGTTCTTCGGCAAAGCGGATACCAGCGGTTTTTCCACCATGATTCGCAAGCTGATCTTCTCGCAGTATCTTGATATTTACTGCATCGAACGGTACCGTCACCGTCTGTCGATCGACGGCGCCCCGATTTACTACTATGCCATAGCTGGTCGCAAGACTGCCGACGCCCCGATGGACTACGCCGAAGAGTGATTGCGACATCGGCTCGGTTGTTCTCTCTTCGCATCAAAATCACTTGATAAGTCGTCGTTTCCTAAGTAGACTATAAGCCAATAGGAACAGGTCACTTACACAAACGGCAAAGGCTGTCAGGATGTCCTCAAATTTACGTTATAATATAGCCGATCAACGACTTACGTACGCCGGCACGAAAGAAGAGTTCCCGTTCTTCGACGAACGGATCGCCGAATTCAACCATCGTCACCGGGCGGTGCTGCGCGACTACGACCTGCGGCTGGAATCGTGCAATATCATCACCCTGTGCGATCGCATTAACCACCATTCCAACATGGGCGCCCTGCGCAACCGCCAGCTGAGGCAGTCGGCCATCGTGTCGGCGGCGCTGTCGGCGATCGCGGTCGGCGGTCAGGGACGAGCGGCGCTCAATTCGTTCCCCAAAGAGGAGCAGACGAACGAGCTGAAGAACCGCCTGAAGCGGGCCAACGACCGTTCCGCTGCCCAGGTGATGGCCGAGGTGCTCCAGACCACCACCGAGACCTTTCCGGTCGGCGAGGAAGTGCTGATCGAGTCGGTGGTGACCGAAGGTGTCCGGGTCAAGCCGGGCAAAGAGGCCGGCGGTAACCCGACCATTGCAGTCGGGGCGTTGTATGGCAAGTCGGAGCACCGGGCCCAGTATGGCCTGCCGATGATGCCGCGCTCGGTCAGTTTGTTGTCGATGGGGAACGATGTTATCGACGGCACCACCAAGTCGATCACCGGCGAGCACTCCTCGATGACCAGTCTTTTTCTGACCGAAAGTAATGTCAAGCGTCGCCTGCCCGACATCTATGTCCAGCGCTGGATGGGTGGCGCCAAATTCGACATCTTCAATCCGCGCGAAACCAATACGGTGGAAGCGGCCGAAATCATCGCCTCGTCAATGGGCCTGACCGGTATCGACAAGTTGTCGGCCTTTTTCCTGGACCGCCCACGCCATAAGGTGCCGATGGACCAGTTGAACGCTGCGGGCGTGGCCACACCGTGGGACAAGGACGGTGACATGATCCCGTCGGTGCTGTTGGGTATGAACGGCCTTGATTTCCCCGACGGTCGCAACCTGAACGGGATGGTCGGCGAGATCGGCGGTTCGGCCGAGTGGGCGGTAGCCGTATTGCCGTTGGTCTGGCGGGGCGGGGAGGCGATCGGTATGTTGACCTCGCAATCGTCGCTGACGCGCAAGGACCTCTCCCCCGAACAGTTGTGGAAAGAACGTTTCCATTTCACCGAAGAAGAATTCCTGCAGATCCAGGACGCCCGCTTCGAACAGAAACCGTACTTTACGATTCAGGACATTGTCGACGATCCGTTCGCCGGCGGTATCGCCTGCTTCGGCGCCATCACCGACAATTACTTCATTCCCTTCATGAAGGGCGCCCAGATCGATACGGAGAACAATACGGCCAAAGCGACCGTGCTGGCAGTGACCTCGGTAGGGACGGTGCAGGTCTGGCAGATGACCTTCAAAGCCAACGAGACGATAAAGCGTTCGATCGAATTGATGATGCCGCCCAAGCAAACGTTGCTCGAGAAAAGCGGCAAAGAGCTTGAAGCGGCGATCGGCAAACACCTCGAGAGCGAGCATACGGCGCAGCGTTTCCGTATCTTCTTCTACAACGAGTACTACCCCGCCCTCATTCCGGTGCGCGACCGTTTTGTCGTGCTCCAGCGGGCTGTCGACGCCCTCATCGAGCGCGGCGCACTGGTTGAGAAGGACAGGGAAATAGTCAACACTACCATTCGGGTTGCATCCGAGTGGTTCGTCAACAGTGACGGTTGAGACTGCGCGCCTTTTGGATTGCACATTGGAGGTATTATGGCTCTGGAACAGTTGCATGAACAGGTAAAGGATCTTTCACCGGAAGCGCGCGACATGCACCGCGCCCTGGCCTCGTTGATCGAAGAACTGGAGGCAGTGGCATGGTACAACCAGCGGGCTGAAGCCACCGACAATGAGGAACTCAAGCACATCCTGACGCACAACGCCGACGAAGAGAAGGAACATGCGGCCATGCTGATCGAGTGGATCCGCCGCAACGACCCGAAGTTCCACGACGAATTGAAGGATTACCTGTTTACCGACAAAAAGATCGGCCACTGATAAACTTGTTGAAGGGAGCGGGCGGCCGGACGGTCGCCCGTTTTTTTGTATGCGATATATCATTATTGGTATGACGCTCTGCCTGTTACTGCCGGCGACCGTACAGGCCGACACCACCGTCACCATCTTCAACGACCATCATATTCACTTCACGCCGGACGATCCGTCGCGCTACGATACTGAGCTGGTAACCTCCGACGACAACGGCCGCGTTGCCACCCGTACGATCTCGCTTCCGGAGATCGACGGTCCGACCCGCATCACGGCGCAACTGGTTATAAAACCGATCCCGATGGACGAACTGGTCGTATATGACAAGTGGGATCGGGCAGGGCATGTCTCGCTGCGAGTGGACGACACCCCCCTCGAGTTGATCAAGTTCATCACCGCCTACGGCGGCCGGACCGAGTATGAGGTCGATCTGTCACACCTGGCGCCGCTGTTGACCGGGCCGGTGATCATCGATGCGTTCATCGATACCTGGGTCAGTCCCGCCTGGCAGGTTGACCTGACGCTGACCCATGCCGCCGATAGTACCGCCGTCAATCCGGACTGGGCCATGCCGGTGCTGTACGAACAGTCGTTCACCGCCGAAACCGAGGCCGATGGCGGCACTGCCGCCGAGATCGAAATACCCGACGGCCTCGATCGAGTGTACTTGCACTACCTGGTGTCGGGTCACTGCACTGATGGCCGTGGCGCCGACGAATTTATCTCGAAAGACAATGTTTTGTTGGTAAACGGCAGGGTCGTCTACCGCTACCAGCCGTGGCGGGACGACTGTGGCGAATTCAGAGCGATCAATCCGTACACCCGGCGCTGGTCGGACGGTACCTGGTCGAGCGACTACTCACGCTCCGGATGGTGCCCGGGTGATATTGTCGAGCCGCTGGTCCTCAACCTGACTGATCATTTGCCCGGCAACGAGAGCCACGAGATTCGGCTGCAGATCGAGAATGTCCGGCCGGTCGATACCTCGGATCATCGCGGCTACTGGCGTACCTCGGCCTACCTGACGGGGTATTCGACGCCGTAGATCGGCACGCCCCCTTGACAACACCAAGCTATTGTAAATCAACGGCTTGGTGTATTCAGGCCGCCCCGACTTGATTTTCTCAAGGTTAATATTAACTTTCTTTACTTTTGTGAAACATCATATTAAGTTATTCCGTAGAAGTGATCAGAAAGGATATTGATCTATGGAATGGCAGGAACTGACAAAGCTGACCGGCAACCGGTCGTTTCGGATCGAACGGGTGAGGCTGGATGACGGCCCGGCCATCGAGGGCGACTTCGAACCGCCACAGCTGGCTCGGCTGACCGCCGAGGACCAGGTCTTCGTGGCGGCCTTTGTCCGGTGCCATGGTTCGATCAAGCAGATGGAAAAGTATTTTGGCGTATCTTATCCGACCATAAAGAACCGTCTGAACCGTATCGGCGAACAGCTCGATTTTGTGGAAATCGAGCCTACCGAACCGGTCTCGGACAAGTCACAGATCCTCAAGCAGCTTGATGATGGCGAGATAACCGTAGCCGAGGCGCTTGCGCGCCTGAATAAAGGAGCACGTCATGAGTAACGAACGTCGACAAATCCTGCAAATGCTGGCCGACGGCAAGATCGACACCGACGAGGCCGAGCGCCTTTTGGCCGCGCTCGGGCGCAGCGACCAGGCTGAGCCGGCACCGCCGGAGGCGAACGGCAAGCCGAAGTGGCTGAAGGTCGAGGTCAACTGCGATCCCCAGACGCACTCCGGACGGCAAGGTGTTAATGTCCGTGTCCCGCTGGCCCTGTTGAAAGCGGGCGTGAAGTTGGGGTCCCTGATGCCGGAGAAAGCCCGCTCGAAAATGACCGGCCATTTAGACAGCCATGGGATCGATATTGCCAACATGGATGCCAAGCAGCTGGACGGGTTTATCAATGCGCTCTGTGAATGCCCGATTGAAGTCGACTCGGAGAAAGACAAGATCCGCATATACTGCTGCTGACACCCGACGCTCCATGGCCGCCGAACTGCTTTTCGGCCACAATACCAGACGCCCGCAGACATGACAGCTGCGGGCGTTTTCCCTGCTTATTCGATCAGGAACGACACATGCACCGTCGACATGATCTCTTTCTCGATCGACGTTACATCGTTCATCCCCATACCCGACACCTCCTGCGAGTGCAGCGGGCGAATCTGGAAGACGCCGACACTGGCCGATGTCGGCGCGCCCACCTCGCGGCCGGTTGTTTCGGCCAGTCGTTCGGCGCGCTCTTTGGCGTTTCGGGTCGCTTTCTCGATCATCTCCAGCTTCAGTGAATCGAGCTTCGTGAACAGGTATTGCGGATTGCTTGACTGCAGTTCCACGCCCCGTTCGATCAGGCTGCTCGATTCTTTTGCCAGTTGCGCGATCCGCTCGACATCGTCAAGCTCCACCCGCACCTGCTGCCACAACCGGTAGTCGGTCGGCTGACCGTCACGGTTATACATCCGGCTGACCGACACCGTGTTAATCCGGTACTGTGCTTCGTTCAGACTCCGTTCGTTCAAATAGCTGGTGATAGTGTTGAGATCGTTCTTGATCGTCCGGTACGCCGCTTCCAGTGTCGGCGCGGTGGTGCCGAACGACAGGTCCCAGATGGCGTAGTCGGATGTTATCTGCTTGTAGGCGGCGCCGGTAACACGGATGGTATTGCCGAACCCTTTCACCTTGACCAGCGTATTCCCCACCAGCATGGCGCAGATGATAAGGGCCAGTGCCAGCGAAACGGCCGCCCAGATGATACCTCGATTGTTCATTCTGTCTGTCCTCTCCGAAACCGATAGAAATTGACTATGCCCACCGGTCTCCTCACCTATTATACTGAGACTGACAGGAAAAGTAAGTGTGAACTTTGCATCGACGATAACGCAGGGAGACCTTCATATGCCGCAGCTCATTCCATCCCCAACCGTGATACCGGCCGCCGGTGAGCCACCCAAGACAATCCGGGAATACGTTGGACGTGTCAACACCCGTACCGAATCGGTGTCGGTAGCGCACATGTCGTCACCTTCAGGCTGGGTTGAAC
The DNA here is from genome assembly GCA_964544635.1 of uncultured Ignavibacteriales bacterium. Taxonomy (GTDB): domain Bacteria; phylum Zixibacteria; class MSB-5A5; order GN15; family FEB-12; genus CAZJCK01. The sequence goes on from CAZJCK010000011.1 coordinate 29,667, forward strand.
CGGGCCAGCGCCCGGAATTCGATGAGTTTACCATCGTGCTGTCGGGCATGCTGCGGGTCGAATCGGAGGGTGGACGGCATATCGATGTCGAGGCCGGCCAGGGAGTACTGGTGCTGGGCGGTGAATGGGTGCGTTACAGTACACCCGGCCCCGACGGCGCCGAGTATATTGCCGTCTGCGTGCCTGCCTTTTCACCGGAAACGGTGCACCGCGACGACGTAGAATAAATATGTACACCCAGCTTGACATATCGAAAGCGATAGGTCGCTATCTGAAGGTGGTTGCCGGTGACGCGCGACCGCGGTTTCGTTCGCTCGATTTGACGGCACGCATCGCGCAGGCCCGGTCGTTATTGAGCGACTGCCGATTGTGCGAGCATGCCTGCGGCATCGACCGCGAATCCGGCGCTGTCGGCGTCTGCGGCGCTTCTCATGAAATGGCGGTAGCATCGGCCTTTGCCCACCACGGTGAGGAGCCCTTTCTGGTACCGTCGTATACCATCTTCTTCTATGGTTGCACGTTCGACTGTGTCTTCTGCCAGAACTGGGATATCGCCCGCACGCCGCCGTCGCAAGCAGGCGACATCGTATCGCCGCCCACCCTCGCCCGCGCTATCGACGCCAACTCGCACTGCCGCAATGTCAACTTCGTAGGCGGTGAACCGACTCCCTATCTGCCGATGATACTGGAAACGCTTTCGCAGATGCGAATCGACCTGCCGGTGGTGTGGAACTCGAACTTTTATATGTCTGAGGCATCGATGGCGCTGCTTTCGGGCGCGGTCGACATCTACCTGTCCGACTTCAAGTACGGTAACGACGCCTGTGCGAAGGCGTTGTCAGGGATTGACGACTACGGGGAGATCGTGCGTCGCAACCATACCCTGGCGGGAGACGACGCTGAGTTGGTCATTCGTCACCTGGTACTGCCCGACCACGTCGACTGCTGCACCGCGCCGATCCTCCGCTGGCTGGCCGAGCAGTTCGGTGATCGGGTGATCGTGAACCTGATGGACCAGTACCGGCCATCTCACCGTGCCGCTAACAAGCCGCCGCTCGACCGGCGCATCACGCCGAGCGAATTCAAGAAGGCCACGCAGCTGGCTGATGAATTTGGGTTGCACTACATGGCGTGATCAGGGCAGTTCCGATTCGTCCGCTGGACGGCTCTCCCAGAGCGCCCGAAAGTAGATGATGCTCCCCAGCCCCAGCCCCATGGCGATCATGGCGTAAATCAGCGCGAGGGCGACCGGCGGCGTATTGAAAAGGCGCAGCAGCAGTCCCAATCCGACCATAACGATGACCAGCAGGTACGACGCCCATGACTGGAAGGCGAATACGCATATCTTGTCTTTATGCGGCGCCAGTTCGCGGATACGTCGAATGTTGCGCTCGCCGATGCGTCGAAAGGCCAAAATAAACTTGATCACACCCAGCGCCGCGCCCATGTAGATCGGCCAGAGGCTGTGGCCGGTCGGCATCACCTCGACCGTCCGCCACGCCAGAACACCGCCGCCAATCAACCAGATCAGCCCGGCCGAAAAAAACAAGGTTCGGCGCGATACTGCCGGTTCCCGAATTGCCACTACCAGTCATCCTTTCGCATGTCGATCCATTGTAATGAAACAGCAATCCTGAGCTATATCAACGGATTTGTCGAAACGATTTTACAAGCATCCTGTTACAATTAATACGGAGAAGCACTGCGAACGCATGAGCTTCTTCTCTTGAAATGATTGAATCGAGAACCACCAGCATGGACGGAGGTATCTCATGCAGTACAATGAGTTTATGAACAGAGTAAAAACGCACGCCAATATGAAGTCGGATGACCAGGCCATTAAGGTAACCAAGGCGACACTCGAAACACTGAGTGAGCGGATTGCCGGCCTGGAACCCAAGGATCTGGCATCACAATTACCTGAAGAGTTCAAGACCTCGATGAAAACCGAGGGGCAGGGCGAACAGTTCGATGTCCAGGAGTTCTACAAACGCGTCGCCCGCAAGGCAAGTATCAATGACCCCAACACCGCCAAGCAACAGACCAAGGCGGTTCTGACAACCGTGGCCGAAGCGGTAAGCGGCGGCGAGTTGAACGATATCCGATCTCAACTGCCCGATGAATACCATCCCCTGTTCGCCACCACTCAGTAGGTTGGCATGACTGCAAGACCCGGCCCGATGCCCGTGCATCGGGCCTTTTTTGTGACTTCCGGCCGGGTCGGTTTGTGTTGTCTGTGGACCGTTCATGTCGTACTTTGGCGCCATGGCCGAGAACTCCATTGGCAATTACACGATTATCCGCGACATCGGCGAAGGCGGCATGGCCCGAATTTACCTCGCCTCGCACCGTGATGTTCCCAGCCTCCGGGTGATCCTGAAAGTAGTTTCCGACCCGCAGTTGGCGGAGCGATTCAAGCGCGAAGCCGAAAAGCTGGCGCAACTCGACGGCCATTCCGGTATCTGCAAGATCAAGCATTTCTTCAATCACGGCCGCGACTTTGTCATCGCCATGGAGTACATCGACGGCATGACACTGGAGGAGCGGATCGAACAGCACGGTCCGCTGCCGGTCGGTGAAACACTCGGCGTTATCGATGCCGTCCTCGATGTCCTCGTCTTCGCGCACAAGCGCGGTATCTTCCACCGCGATATCAAGCCAAGCAACATCATGATCGACAGCGACAACCGCGTCAAGGTGATCGACTTCGGCATTGCCAAGGGCGAAGCCGACCCAACACTCACCGCCGTCAACGCCTATCTCGGTACCCCCAGTTACATGGCGCCGGAGCAGTTCCGGTCGTCGGAAGATATCAACTACGCCTATGCCGACATCTACGCCATCGGTACCACCATATACCAGATGCTCACCGGCGAGTTGCCGTACAAGGAAACCGACCTGTTCCTGTTGCGCGACGCCAAGATGTTCAGTAAACCGCCGCGTCCGCGCAAACTGCGGCCGAAGATTCCCCGCGATGTCGAAGAAATCGTGCTCACCGCCATGGAGAAAGAGCCGCAGGATCGGTTTCCGTCGGTCGAGGTGATGCGCCAGGTGGTGCAGGCCAACAGCAACTTCCCCGGTGGCCCCCGGGGGACGACGCCAAAGATCAAACGTCGCCGGCGCGGTTTCGGCTGGGCGGCAACGGTGGCTGTCGTTCTCGCACTGGCGGCAGTGATAGCGTTCACTCCGCTGCGCGATCAGGTCACCGGACTCATCGGCCAGAATCAGCCGGCGGATATTGACACCCAGCCGGCCGACATTTCACCCGTCCCCGCCAAACCATCGCCGACGCCGGAACAAACCGAAAGGTCCGGCCAACCTGCCAAAAACGAGGCGGCTCCTGCCCAGGTCACCGGTACAGTGAGTCTGTCAGTTAACCTGCCGTCGGATGTCTATATCGACGGTGAACGGATTGGCCGGGCGACCACCAGCCTGAATCAGCGTCTTGACACCGGCCAACATGTGGTTACCATCCGCAACGATGCCACTACCGCGCGCGAACTGATCGACACCATGCAAATCACTGCCGATGAAGCCATAGAAAGGTCGTACGAACTGTCGTGGGCGCCGGTGTCGGTGGCCTTGCGCGGCCGTCCCGAAAATGTGGCGATTCGCATTGACGGCGGCGCGGAACGTACGCTGCCGGCAACGGTCAGTCTGCAACCGGGCCGCTACACGATAGCGGCGAGTCACCCCACGGTACCTGCTCCGGTGACCAATACGTTGATAATCCAGCCGGGCCGGGACACAACTTTTTCATTCGATCTTTCGGGAGATATCATTGCCTCAGAGATCGCAGCGCTGCGCGACAGCATAAATGTCCTCGATCGCCAGGTCACTGCCGCCGAACGGCAGGAGGCGGCCTATCGCCGGCTGTCCGACTGGCGGGGCACGGTGCCCACTTTGCTTGATACCCGACAAGCCGATTCTGCGCGTAAACTGTTAGAGAATGTCGTGAACGAGTACAACGACATCACCAGGCGGCGCGTCGAACGGCGCACCAGGGCCGAACAGACCCTGAACGATTTCCTGGCGGCTTTTGCCGCCAAGGATCTGGCGGCCATGGAACAGCTCTATCCGGCCATGCCGGACGAGGAGAAACAGAGCTGGGCCACGTTTTTCAAGGCGGCTGAAGGGTTGAGTGTCGACTGGACAGTCGACTCCTTCGAACCGTCGGGTGCCCGCGCCACCGCCGACGTTGACCTGACGATGTCGTTTACCGACCGCAGCGGCAACCGCACAGAAACCGTCCCGTGGCGGCTGACACTGGCCGAGCGGGACAACCGCTGGGTTGTCACAGCGCGCGACGCACGGTAACGAACACACAACAGAAATAGAGGTAGCCATGCGCACTACGGGAATGGTCGCCGCCATGACGGCGATCTGTATCATTATGAGTGCCGGTTTTACCGCAGCCGAGTCGCTGCGGGAGAAACTGGAAGATCTGTTTATCCAGGGGTTGCAGGTACAGCGATCCGGCGGCGTCGACGATCCCTTCGGCGCTACTGGCTCCGAAGCGGTGCAGTCCAACGCCCGCGTCATCTCGGCGCTCTCCAGCCTGGTAGCATCCAACCTGTCCACCTTTCCGATCAGCTCAGTATCGTCGGGTCTGATCTTCGATTTCGCCGGCGGCATGCCGGTCGCCATGCAGACATCGAAAGGCCCGATCTTTTCCGAAAAAGCCCAAACGATTGGTAAGGGCAAGATGTCGGTCGGTGTCAACTTCACCCAAAGGAATCTCGGTCAGATTCGCGGTCTCGACACCGAGGATATTATTTTCAACTTCGTGCACCGCGATACCGACGGCGACGGTTTCCTCGGTGAAAACAACGCCGAGTATGACATGGTCGAACTGCAGCCAAACCTGGATTTCGACGCTACCGTGCTTGCAACCTACTGGTCGTACGGTTTGAGTGAGCGGTTTGATATCGGCGTCGCAATTCCGATTGTGAGTATCGACGTTACGCTGAACCCGCAAGCGCGGATTGCCTCGGAGACGTTCGCCCGCACCGGCGGTGCGACCTATTACTATGCCGGAACGTCGTCGAATCCAATCCTGGCCGGCGGCGCCGGTGAAGTCACGGAAAGTGCGACCGGCATTGGCGATATCGCCCTGCGCGGCAAGTACCACTTCCTCGATCGCACCATCGACATGGCGTTTCTCGGCGAGCTGCGCCTGCCGGTCGGCTCGGAGGATGACTTCATTGGCACCGGCACCACCACGCTCAAGATGATGGTGGTATCGACCTGGAGCTACAACGATTTTTCGCCGCACTTGAACATCGGCTACGATCTGCGCGGTGACAAGGATGGCGACGAACTGGAATTGACGCTCGGCTGGGACCAGCGGATCAGCGATCGCTGGACACTTGCAGTCGACTGGCTCGGCGAATTCGAGATCGGCGGCGAATCCGACGACCGCACTTTCCCCGACCCCGTCGTGATCGGCCCGGTCTCGGGCGGCCAGCAGGTGCCGGTAAAAGTGGTCGAGCCGAGCAATATCCCAAACCAGACATCCGACGATATCCTGAACGTTTCCTTCGGCGCCAAGTACTCGCCGAGCGAGAAGGTGGTGCTGATGGGAAATTTCATCCTGCCGACCAACGACGACGGCCTGCGATCGAGCCTGGTCACGACCTTCGGGATCGAGATCGGATTGTAGGCCCGAAACGGTTTCCCCGCCGCCGTTCCGGCATAACGGCGGCGGGGAACTCACCGGCCGCCCGAATGTTTAACCAAACGATAACATTAATGTGTTGTCAGTAATAGGCTTAAGGCATATATTTAACGGATATGTTAGTTTTCGGCTGTGCAGCTATTGCGCAGCCGGTCGATATAGATAAAGGAGCCTGTATAACGTGTATTGGCCTATTTTAATGGGTGGCCCCGCCGGCGGCGAAGGCGGCGGCATGTTCACCCTGGTCTGGTTCGCCCTGATCTTCGTGCTGATGTATTTCCTGTTGATCAGGCCCCAGCGCAAGAAACAGAAAGAGCACGAAAAGCTTTTGGGCGAACTGAAAAAAGGTGACAGAGTTGTAACAAGCGGCGGCATGTTCGGGACGATCTTCGCGATCGATAACGAACGCGGACGGGTGGTACTGAAGATCAACGACACCACCAAGCTTGAATTCCTCAAGTCGTCCATAGCCGGCCGCGTAGAAAATTAAAGGTGGATGGTTACCGTGGCAGAGCGACCGATCGTCATATACGGCGACCCGGTTTTGCGGGAAAAATCACGACCGGTTGAGACGATCAACGACGAGATCCGTCAGTTGGTCGTCGACATGGCCGATACGCTGAAAAGTGCACAGGGGCTTGGCCTGGCAGCGGTACAGATCGGCGAATTGCATCGAGTCTTTATTCTCGATCTCTCGGCGGTCGATATAACCGAAACCCTTCGAGTGTTTATCAACCCGGAGATTCTGGAAGTACAGGACGAAGCCGAGATGGAAGAAGGCTGCCTGTCGTTCCCGGGGATTTACCAGAAAATTATCCGTCCGGCCCGCGTCAAAGTCCGCGCCACCGATGTCGAGGGACGAGAATCTACCCTCGATCTGGAAGGTCTGGCTGCGCGAGCGGTGCTGCACGAATACGATCATCTCGAAGGCAAGCTGTTTATCGACTATCTCTCGCCGATGTCGCGCGCCCTGTTGAAGGGGCGGCTGCGCAAGCTGCAGATAGCCTCGTGATTCTTTTTAGCTGATTCCCGAAGCGCACTTTCGGTAACTCACATGCATGGACATTGTCTATATGGGCACGCCCGAGTTTGCGTGCCCGCCGCTGGCCGCGCTGGCCGACAGTGAGCACACTGTCGCCGCAGTGGTGACCGGACCGGACAAACCGGTCGGGCGGGGCCGAAAACTGACCCCCACCCCGGTCGCCAGTCTGGCGGAGCAGTTCAATATCGAGGTCTTCAAACCGACCTCGCTCAAAGATGAAGCGTTGCACGACCGTATCGGTCAGCTCAACCCTGACCTGATCGCGGTGGTGGCGTTTCGTATTCTCCCCAAGTCGCTTTACAGTATTCCGAAGCACGGCGCCATCAACATTCATGGCTCGCTGTTGCCGAAGTACCGTGGCGCCGCCCCCATACAGTGGGCGCTCATTAATGGAGAAACCACCACCGGGCTGTCGAGCTTCTTTTTGAAGCCGAAGATCGACACCGGTGATGTCATATTACAATCCGAAATCGCTATCGATGATAGCGATACGTACGACTCCCTGGCCGCGCGGATGAGCCGCCTGGCCGGACCATTCTTACTGGACACGCTGGCGATGATCGAAAGCGGGCAGGCACAACCGATCCCGCAGGACGACCACCGGGCCAGTCCGGCGCCGAAGATTTCGCCGGAGGATGCCCTGATTGATTTCGGCTTTTCGGCCGATCGCGTCGTCAATTTCGTCCGCGGCCTGTCCAGTCAACCCGGCGCCTATACCTTTTTCAGGGGGAAGATCCTCAAGGTACTGGGCGCCCGCACCGCCCCGGATGCTGCTGATCCTCAGACCCGACCCGGCACCATCATGCCGGCCAAACGCCGACTGGTCGTTCAATGCGCCCGCTCGGCGGTCGAGCTGACCCGGGTGGTGCCGCAGGGGAAGAAAGAAATGGATGGTCCGGCGTTTATCAACGGCTACCAGCCGGAAGCGGGAGACGTACTCGGGGAACCACATACCACACAACAGGAGAAGTCTTGAAAAAAGAGATTCTCATCAACTCAACCGACTATGAAACCCGCGTCGCCCTTTTGGAGGACGGCAAGCTGGTTGAGTTGCAGGTGGAACGCCCCGACACCGATCGTATGGTCGGCGACATTTACAAGGGTCGGATCAAGACTGTCCTTCCCGGCATGCAGGCAGCGTTTGTAGACATCGGTCTGGAACGCGCCGCCTACCTCCATTCGTCCGATATCGGCAAGGATTACGGCCGCCGGTTCGAGACGGATGAGGATGAAGAAGAAGCGCCGGCGGAAATCGTCCGCAAGCGCCGCCGGGTCGGGATCGAGAAGGTCCTGAAGGACGGTCAGGAAGTTCTGATCCAGGTAATTAAGGAGCCGATCTCAACCAAGGGACCGCGAGTGGCGACCGAGATATCGATTCCCGGGCGCTTCGTGGTGCTCGTCCCGGACGACGACCACATTCGCGTGTCCAAACGCATCTCCAGCTGGCCGGAACGCAAGCGCCTCAAGAAGATTCTTGAACCGCTGCGACCGGAGGGCTTCGGCCTGATTTGTCGAACCGAGGCGGAAGGGATGAACGAATCCGACTTCCGCAACGACATCAAGCGGCTGTTGCGCCTGTGGGGCAAGCTGAAGAAGAAAGCTGACAGCGAGAAGGCGCCCAGCCTGATTCACAAGGAGGCGGAAATGCTCACGGGGATGATCCGTGACGTTTTGACCGACGATGTGGAAAAGGTGCTGGTCGACACGCGCAAGGACTACAAGCGCCTCGGCAGTTACATCCGGTCGATTGCCCCCAAGCTCAAGAACCGGATTCAGCTTTACAAGGGGATGCGTCCGCTCTTCGACATGTACAGCCTCGAGGCCGAGATCGAAAAGATGCTCGAGCGCAAGGTGTGGATCAAGAAGGGCGCTTACCTCATCATCGACCAGACCGAGGCGATGGTGACGATCGATGTCAATACGGGGCGATTCGTCGGCAGCAAGAACCAGGAAGATACCATCTTCCGGACCAACATCGACGCTGCCCGTGAAGCGGCGCGCCAGATACGCCTTCGCGATATCGGCGGGCTGATTATCTGTGACTTTATCGACATGTACAGCCGGGAAAACCGTCGTAGACTCTACGACGAATTCCAGAACGCCTTTCGTCATGACCGCGCCAAGCGGGCGATTGCGCCGGTGACCGATTTCGGCATCATTGAGATGACCCGGGAACGCGTCCGGCCCTCGCACCTGCACGCCCTGTCCGATCCCTGTCCGCATTGTGACGGTTTGGGGCGGGTGTTGTCGCGCGATACCATGGCGACCAAGATCGAACGCTGGTTCATGAGGGCGCGGGCCGACGGCAAGTTCCGCCAGTTCCACCTGGTGGTCTCGCCGCGCATGGCCGAGGCGCTGTGCGATAACGGCACCAACCGCATTTCCCGCATGATGAAAGCCCACAAGTTCAAGATCAATGTGGTCCGCGATGCGGTCGTGCCGGTCGACGACTACAAGGTCTTCGACGCCGACAAGAACAGGGACGTGACCGAGCTGTACGCCTCATAAGCCACACATTTTATTTTAGCGGGTTTGACGGCCGGGATTGATTTTATCGCCCGGCCGTTTTATGTTACAGTACGTCGGGGGCGGACTGTGCTGACAACAGCTTTCACGACCGCCGGCAAAAAGGCGTGGTGTCCCGACGGCCACAGGGAGTACAAGACGGATATTATGGCTGCTATTGAAAACGCCAGGAAAGAAATCGAAATCAAGCTCGACCTCGGGTCGTTCACCAACTATCTCAAGCTTCTTGGCTTTCTCGGCCAAATCGATTCGGAACAACATCAACTGAACTGCTACTTCGATACCGCCGACCAGAAACTGAAGAACGAAGGCTGGGCGCTGCGTGTACGTCTGGAGAACGAACAGGGTGTCGTCACACTCAAATCGACCACGACAGCACAGGGCAGCGCCGCCATACGCGATGAGATTGAGTCCGAGGTGCCGCGCGACCGGGCCTATGCCGTTATCCACAACCAGATGGCAGTCGCCGACCTCGAGGCCGAGCCGATCCGTACGGTGCTTGACCAATTCGGCGACCTGCCGCTGGAAAAAATCGTGCAGTTCTCCAACACCCGGCAATACAAACGTCAGCGCATCCACGACCAGAACTACACGTTTGAGGTCGACAAAACGGAGTTCGCCGATGGTTCGGTTGACTACGAACTGGAGATCGAACTGAGCGAAGATGTCTATGTCGACCAGGTTGAGACGTATTTGCGCCGGTTGTTCGATACCCTCGATATTCCGTATGCACACCAGCCGGCCTCCAAGCTGGCCCGCGCCCTCGGACGAAGCTGACCTGCGTCAAGTCAGCGGCCAAGTGTGAAACGGCCCCGCCACCGGCAGGGGCCGTTTTTTATGTCGGTCACTTCTTGAAGAACGTCCTGCGTAACTCGTCGATTTCATTGTCGATCAGGTCGCGCAAACGTTCGCTGTGGAACGATTTACGTTCGTCCTCAAGAGCGGCCAAACGCTCGTGCCAGGGATAGTGGTCCTGCGGGCAGTACCAGCGATCGTGCGTTTTGAACAGTTCCGGAACGTCGAACCCGATCACTTTTACCGGGTGGTGATTGCGCGCGACGGCGCACGCGGCGCCGCATACCTCGCAGGAATGCAGCGGCAGGGCGTTGGGCGGCGTGACCAGAACTCGGCGCGGCCGGCGGTCGTGCAGGATGGTGTAATACGGCATGGTAATCCTCCATACGCAAAACGGTTCACTATGGAGGTGGAGTGATTACCCCGAAACGAACGGGGCGCGATGCGGCGTTTTAGCACTTTTTGCGGTGGTTGCAATCGCCTCAAATCAGTCCACCAGTAACGCTTGTAATATACGAGTATCGGCGCGTGAGAGCAAGAAGATTACTGCGAGTCGCGAAACAGGTCGGGCTGGTAGGTGGCCCAGGAGGACTTGTCGATCGAGTACTCGAACTTGTAGCGACAGGTACCGTCGCGGCAGATTTTGGGCGCCCGCGCCGAGGCGTACTCGAAGGTCTTGCCGCACACCTGGCAGGTGGTGCGCTTCCAGTCGAGCTTAGGGAGTTTGGCGTCGCTGCGCTTGGTCATGGGGTGTGTTATAGGTGATTGCAGGCGAAAGCGCAATCTCAAATTTCATGCAGGTGAACATCTCACGGTCGGCGCAAGAAAGAGAGTGTCGAGAGTCTGCTCCGCCTCCGGCGGATTGACATTTCGACCTATTTGAGAATGTCCGCAAGCATGGTATGCTCTTCTTTGGCCACCTCGGACATGACCTCTTCAATCACGCCACCAAACATCTTGCTCATCAGGCCGACGTTCATCGAGGCTACCATCACCGCACCGTCCGACGTTTCAAACACGCCGATGCGGCAGGGCATCATGGCGGTGACCATTTTGCGGCTGTCGTCGGCCAGGATCTTCGCGGCATGGTCCGGCTGGCAGAGCGAGATGACATTCAGTTTGCCGATCCCGGTGTGGCCGGCCTTGTGCAGTGAGGCCTGGAGGTCGTAGATCTTGGGTACCACCCAGCCGGCGGCCACAGCGCGCTGTTCGATACTGCTGACGGTTTCTTCGAATCCGAGCTTACTTTCCTGTACCGCAAGCATCTGGCCGGGCGCGGCCTGGAAGGCGACAACGCCGGTGACGACGGCGCCGAGGAACAGGCCGAGTATCAGAAAACCGATCGACTTCATAGTGTGCTCCGTTGGTTAGTAATCGTAATTGTTGATTAGATGCCAATGTGGCGAGAATGATTCAGGAAATGTGGGGGCACGACAGAAAGAATTCGGGAGACTGGGTCCCGGATCTTCGCGGCATCAAGCTGCGCTTGATGCCGCTCGTCCGGGATGACGTATTTGGGGGATGCGCGCTGCACCGGGATAACGTGTTGATATCGATGTGTGCCGCGGGCTACCTGATTTTGCTGATGCCGAGCGGCCTATTTGCCGCCCTTGCGCTTGCGGTTCGACACGAAATCCCACACCACGAAACTGCCCAGGTTGTCGACCGACGAAAAGTACGCCCGGCCGTGGTTCAGCTCGGTCAACCGTTCGACGAATCCCTGCAGGTAGGGGTCCTCGGTGATCATGAAGGTGGTGATCGGGATGCGTTTCTTGCGGCAGATAACCGCTTCGTCGAGGGTGCGATTGACAATGCGCGGGTCCAGCCCGACCGGGTTCTTGTAGAGCTGGCCGTTGGGACGGGTTATCATCGACGGTTTACCGTCGGTAATCATGAAGATCTGCTTGTTGCGATGCTTCTGCGCCATCAGCAGTTGCCGCGCCAGTCGTAAGCCTGCCTGCGTATTGGTATGGAACGGCCCGACACTCAAGTACGGCAGCTCGCGGATCGGAATCTCTTTAGCCTCGTCGCCAAATGTCACGACTGCCAGATAATCCTTCGGGTACTTCGAGAGTATCAACTCGGTGAACGCCATCGCCACCTGCTTGGCCGGGGTGATGCGATCCTCACCGTAGAGCACCATCGAGTGCGAGATATCGATCATTAGCACGGTTGCACACGATGTGGTCTTCTCGGCCTCGAACACTTCGAGGTCTTCTTCCTCGAGGCTCATACCGAGATCGCCGGTGCGATGGATAGCATTGAACAGCGAACTGTTGTAGTCGATGTTGCGGAAGTTATCGCCGAACTGGTACGGTCGCTTTTCCGGCAAGGTTTCTTCCGACGAGCCACCTTCATACGGCAGGGCGTGGTTGCCCTTGCCCGACGAACGCATCTTCTGGAAGATCAACTCGAAAGCGTCCTGCCGGAGCTTCTGCTCGCCCTTGGCGCCGAGCTTGAAACCGCCGCCCTGTCCCTCTTCGATGATGCGACTATCCCGCAGCTTGCGCTCGAATTCGTCGAGGTCGTACGACTCGTCGATATATCCCTGCTCCTGCAGGCGGCGCATCACTTTCAGGGTTTCGTCGACATCGCCATTCAGGCGCATCAGCAGATAGTTGAAGATCTGCATCAGGCCGGCCAGGCTCTTCAGTTTGGCAAACAGCTCGTCATCGAACTGCGAATAGACGAACTTCACCGGGCGCCCCCCATGCCGCGAAGCATGTCGGAGAAGATGTCGCCATACTGGACGGCGGTGTCGGAGGTTTCCCGCGCAATAATGCTGTTCTGGTGAAGCGCCTCGAGCACCAGCTCCATACGGAAGAGCATCTCGCGCTCGTCGTCGGTATCGAAGTATTGTTTCACCACCTGCCTGAGACCGGCGACTTCCTCGAGTCGCTTCTTGTATTCATCGAACGGCAGTTCGTCGGACATCTCCAGCTTGCGGCCGGTCGAAAAGAAATCGATGATACCTTCATACGGGTTGTCGATCTCCGGCTTGTCCGGATCCTGCTTCCCCTTGACCGGTTTGGGGAAGTGACTGAGGAACGTTGCGTTGATCGCCTGACCAATAAGCAGGTGCGCCACCGTGGCCGGGCCCTCCTGCTCGCCTTCATATACCAGTTCGATCTTGCCGGTGACTGCCGGGATGATGGCATAGAAGTCGCACAGCCGCGGGAAGAGATCATTGTCTTTGTTGCGGGTAGCGCGACGTTCGATATTCGAGATCATGTTCTCGTACGCCGAGATCGACACTCGCGCCGAGACTCCCGACGTTTGATCGACATATTCCGATTCGCGCGCCTGGAACGACACCTCTTCGATGAGATCCGACACCAGTGCCGGAATCGTCACCTCGGCATCATGCTTCGCCTCGCTCGACGTGATCTTCCTGGCATCAGCAACCGTCCTCGGGTAGTGCGTGATGATCTGCGAATCGATACGATCTTTCAGCGGCGTGATGATCGTCCCGCGATTGGTATAGTCCTCCGGGTTGGCCGTGAAGATCAACAGCATGTCCAGTGGAATGCGCAGCGGGAAGCCGCGCACCTGGATATCGTTCTCTTCGAGAATATTCAAAAGACCCACCTGGATGCGCGGCTGCAAGTCGGGCAGTTCGTTGATTGCGAAGATACCGCGATTGGTGCGCGGCACGATGCCCCAGTGGATTACTTCTTCATTGGAAATGTCGAGCTTTTCACGCGCCGCCTTGATCGGATCGATATCGCCGATGAGGTCGGCAATCGAGACATCGGGCGTAGCCAGCTTTTCGTGATATCGATCGGCGCGGTGCAGCCATTCGATCCGGGTGTCGTTACCGTGCTCCGCGATCAAACGCCGCGACCGGGGCGAAATGGGATTGAACGGATCTTCATTGAGCTGGCTACCGTCGATGATCGGCGACCATTCATCCAGCAGGTTCTGAACCAGCCGTGTGATACGACTCTTGGCCTGACCCCGCAGACCCAGCATAATGATGTTATGTTTCGACAGGACAGCGTTTTCCAGCTGCGGCAGGACCGTCTTGTCATAGCCGATAATCCCCTCGAACAGATTTTCACCGGCCTTCATTCTGGCCAGCAAGTTGTCACGCAACTCCTGCTTGACCGGCCGGCTCTTCCAGCCTGATTTCTTGAGTTCACCCAGGGTGTGGGCTGACGGTTTGTTCACTTTATGCCTCTAAATAATCGATGTTTTCGTGTTGTTACAGTCTCCCCCTTATAACCGATGAGGCCGCTGTTAAGTTCAGACGGAAACCTTTTCCGGGCAGACAAACGCCCGGACAACGGTGACGGTGTCCGGGCGCACATGCTCAGTCATGACGGTGGGAACGGTCTACGGCTCGGCCGGCAACTCGCGAACATACTCGTCGCGCGCTGTCTTCGGTACGGAGCCGGTCGGGATGGCCCGGACCTCGACAACTGTCCGTCGATTGCCTTTGATCAGGATAATGTCGCCGGTATTGACCTCGTACGCCGCCTTGATGGTACGACCGTTGACCTCGACCATACCGTTTTTTGCCAGTTCCTTGGCGATGGTGCGGCGCTTGATCACGCCGACCGTTGAAAGAAAATCATCGATTCGCATAATCGAGTTCACGAATGTCGATATAGGTAGTTTCCTTCAGTTCCTCGATCCATTCGTCGACCAGCCGCCCGGTCTTATCCTGTCGGGCAAATTCCTTGATCTGGTCGTAGTCGTTTTCGAGATCGAGCGCCTTTTCCTGCTGGTAATCGAGCAGCTTCAGGATGTGCAGACCCTGCTGGGCCTCGATCGGTCCTTTGATACTGCCGACTTCAGTCCAGCCGGCCACGACCGGTTGGAACGCCGGCGGCAGTTCGCGCAGCGCGAACCAGCCCAGAAGACCACCCTGGGCACGGGTACTGTTGTCGTCGGAGTGTGCCTTGGCCAGCTGTTCAAAATCAGCGCCGTCGTTCAGTTGCTGCACCAGTGAATCGGCCACGGCACGTACCCGCGCGCTGTCTTCGGCAGTGGGGGTGACGGTCAGCAGCAGGTGACGCAGCTTGAGTTGCTCGCCGCGCTTTCCTTCGCACTTGATGACATGGTAGCCGAACTGGGTGCGAATCACACCCGAGATGTCGCCGACATCGAGATTGAAGGCGGCGCGGGAGAATTCCGGCACGACATCGTCGCGCGATATCCATCCCAGGTTGCCGCCGTCGGTCACCGCCCCCGGGGTGGAATACTGGCTGGAGACAGTGGCGAAATCGGCGCCCTCGACAATGCGCTGGCGCAACTCGGTGGCGACGTCGCGCATAGAGTCTTCAACCGCCTGCGACGGAGTGATTGTCAGCAGGATGTGCGCCAGGCGAGCGGCCTCCGGCTGTTTCGGTATTGAGTCCTGGAACTCGTTGTAGAATTCTTCAACCTCGTGTCGCGAAATCGACACACTGTACAGCCGGCGCTGAATATAGCGCTGCTTGAGCAATTGATTCTCTACGTCCTTGCGATACTTGCGCCGCAACTCGCGAAGTGTCATCCCCTCCGAAGCCAGCGCCGCCTGGAACTCTTCGTACGATTCGAAGTTGCCCGACACCCGCTCCACCTGGTTGTCAAGCGCCCGCTCGATCTCTTCCGGTCGGACCGAGATCGACGTATCCTCGCGGGCGGCTATGAGGAAAAGACGGTCGGAGATCATCTGGTCGAGTATGTCGTCGCGCAGCTTCTCGAACTCCGCTTCGGTCTGGGGGCGTTGCCCCGTTTGAATCGCGGCAAGCTGCATCTGCGAGGCCAGCTCGGAGGCCAGGATGACCTCGTCGCCGATAACCGCAACGATGCGGTCGATCATTTCGCGCTCGGCCGAAACCGAACCGCACAACAGCAACAGGAAGAGTGACAGGTTTCGCAAAAACTTCATAGATTATCTCACGTCGAAGGCTCAGCCTCCGCTTTCCGTGGTCTGGGTGGATGCGTAGGCATCGTTGTTGATCGTCGACCAGACCGCATCTTCATTGATATGGATCGTGGTGTTGGCCTTGGCGTCGTCGACCCAGTTGGTAAAGGCGATCGAGTCGTTTTTGGCATTCAGGCGCTGACGTATCTGGTCCTTGACTTCAAGGTAATCGTTCAACTGCGGATCAATCTTGTCGACCACGAAGAAGATCGAGTACCGATTCATGGTAACCACGGGACCGCCGACCTCGCCGATTGGCGTCTTCCTGGCCAGGTCGAAGATTTCCGGGTAGTGTTGACGTTCGATATACTCGAGGTTGCCGTACACGTCGCGTTTACCGGGTCGTTCGGTCAGGTCCATGGCTTTTTCCTTGAACGCTGACAACGAGTTGATCGACTCGGCCAACTGGCGCGCCTTGCGTTCATCGGACAAGAGGATCTCGTACACATGGACGCGCTCCGGCGATGTAAATTCTTCCGGATTGTCCTCGTAGTACTGGCGCAACTGGCCCTCATCCGGGGGCGGTAGTTTCGGTATGGAGTCATTGCGCATGACTTCGGCCATGTTGAGTTCTTTGAACAGCTTGAGCTTCTCCTGAAACTCGTCGGTATTGTCGAGCCCTTCGCGGTAGGCATGGATGATCAGGATGTCCTGCTGCTTGAGCTGGTAGATCAGGTCGGCCAGCCCTTCGTAATCGTCGAAGTCGGGCTTCACATGATTAGGCACCGAGGATTGCTGCAGCAGTTCGAGGTACTCACCAAGAGTCAACTCACCACCGTCCCACGTTGCCAGGACCAGTTCCTTCTCGTTGCGATCGAGCTGCTTGATGTCGAAATCGTTTCGTGGCAGGGTAGCGAGCAACTGCGGCGGATAGAGATTCTCCCGCTTGAACAGGACAAACTCACAGGTTGCCGTATCGACCCGAATGGGATACTGCTGTTTGAGGGTATCGAGGTAGGCCATGGTGACATCGCGCTGACGGGTATTGACCAGTTGCTGGCGAATCTGCTCTTTCATCTGCTCGAAGGTGCCGCGCTGCTCATTCGGCATGCGATCGACCACCTTGATGATGTGGAAACCGAAGCTGGACTTCACCGGCGGTGAAATCTCGCCCGGTTCCATTTTGAAGGCGGCTTCCTGGAACGGCTGCACCATGTCGCCCCAGCTGAAGTAGCTGAGGTCGCCCCGGTTGCGCTTTGCCGACGGATCGATCGAGCATTCGTACGCCAGCTGTTCGAAGTTGGCGCCCTCTTCCAGTTTCTTCACCAGCGCTTCGGCCGAGTCGCGGGTTTCCACGAGAATGTGTGAGGCTCGGATTTTCTCCGAGCGCTTGTTATAGAAATCGCGCAGTTCCTCTTCGGTCGGTTCGACCTTGGGCGCGATATGCTTGTTGTACAGGGCGTCCAGCAGGAAGCGATCCTTGTTCGCCAGCACGACCCGCGCGATCTGTTCCATTTCGTCGATCTTTTTCTCGTAAGCGGCGTTTACCAGCAACCGCGACACGACGAGGGAATCGACGATGTCCATCTTCCGTTCGAACTCCGCCTCGGCGTTGGGCATGGCAAAACCGTAGCGATCGTAGTATTCCTGCAGTTCTTCGGTCGTGACTTCGTAATCGCCAATTGTCGCCACCACCTGTTTGTCGGAACCACACCCGACCAGGCAGACCAGCAGCAGCGCCAGCAGGCTGAAAATCATTAGCTCTTTTCTCATCATATTGGTGTATACCTCCGGAAATTCTCGTCTTTCTTGTACTCCCTGCACCCCACCCGGTTCCCGG
This sequence comes from uncultured Ignavibacteriales bacterium, assembly GCA_964544635.1. Taxonomy (GTDB): domain Bacteria; phylum Zixibacteria; class MSB-5A5; order GN15; family FEB-12; genus CAZJCK01. The sequence continues at coordinate 47,401 of CAZJCK010000011.1, forward strand.
GCGGCAGGGCGCGGCGGTAAAGGCAAAAGTATACACGCGGCCGCCGAATTTGCCAAATGCTTTCGTGGTGATGGACGGGAGCTATTCGTAGTCGGATTCGAGGTAATCCTTGGTCATCTGCTCCCGGGTCAGCCGCTGTGACAGCTTCTTGGAGAACTCCAGGGCCGAATTCTCGCCATACACCTTGAGCATATGATTCATCGCGATTACCTCGGAAATCACGGTGATGTTCTTGCCCGGCGAGATGGGGACCCGCACGATCGGGATATCGACGCCCAGCACGGCGGTCTTGTTCTCCTCGATGCCGAGTCGATCGTACTCCTTGGTTTCCTCCCAGAGTGCGAGGTGCACCTCCACCTCGATCCGCTTCTGCAGGCGGATCGCCCGGATGCCGAACAGCTCCTCGATATCGATAATACCGACACCGCGAATCTCCATGTGATGGCCCAGCAGTTCGCTGCCGGCGCCAATAATGACATCGGGTGCCGTGCGGGTGATCCGCACGACATCGTCGGCGACCAGGCGGTGACCACGCTCGATCAGGTCGAGGGCGACTTCCGATTTGCCGACACCCGACTTACCGGTGTACAACAGGCCAACCCCGTAAACGTCGACCAGCGTGCCGTGGATCGTAATGGTCGGCGCAAAGACATGGTCGAGATAGGCGCCCAGCCGGGCCATCAGCTCGGCCGTCGACAGGCGGCTGGAGAATACCGACGTCTCGTGGCGATCGGCCGCTGTCACGAACGGCTCGGGCGGGACAATACCTTTGCTGACGATCACCATCGGAATGCCTGCCGAGAACAGCCGGTCGGAAATCTCGACGAGCCGATCGCTGTCCAGATGTGACAGGTAGGCCAGTTCGGTCTCACCCAGTATCTGCACCCGGGTGGCGGCAAAGCGTTCGAAAAACCCGGTCAGGGCCAGGCCGGGTCGATGGATTTCGGCATTGAGGATCGGCCGCTTCATCCCCGCTTCATTGTTGTTGAGCAGGGTAAGCTCCAGTTCGCGATTGCGTCCGGTGTACAGTTTCTCGACGGTGATTTCCATGATTGGCTAATATATCGCGTCGGCACCGGCTTCAGCAAGTTTGAAACGTCGCCCATAACAAAGCGGGCGACAACCAATGACGGTTGTCGCCCGTGTACGACACGCTAACCAAGCTGTACTATTCGAGCTTGCGCTCTATTTCTTCGAGCTCGCGCTTCATTTCTTCCATCGCCCGGCGAACCTCTTCGTTCGCCTTACGCAGTTCTTCACGGACCTCGCGCTGCGATTCTCTCAGTTCTTCACGCAGTTCCTTGTTGAATTCGCGACGCGTGTCCTCACTCCAAAATGAACGGTTGAGGCGAGGCAGGTCGAGGTCGATATCCGGAATCTCAACCCGAACGTCCCGCGGATTGAATTGATTAAAAAAGAAGTTGCCGGCCTCGATTTCATCAAGCGTCACCGCAATGCTCTGGCGCTGGCCACGTCGCAGGACATCCACCGTTACCTCTTCCCCCTTCTGGTGGTCCAGCATCACGTCGGTGACATCATCCGCCTCGAAGATCTGCTCGTCCGCGACCTTCACAATGATGTCGCCGGCCATCAAGCCTGCCCGTTCGGCAGGCGAGTCTTCCTTCACCTCCGTGACGAGGGCGCCGCCGTCTTCGGCGTTAAAATAACCGGCAAGCTGATCCGACAAGTCACTAAGCTGCACCCCGAGATAAGCGCGCCTGGTGTTCGACCAGTTGTTGGCTACGGTATAGCTGCTGCCGTCGGGCGACACCATCACGATTCGACCGTCGTTGCCCAGCCGCATGGTACGGTTGGGGCGCTTCTCGACTTCGACCGTGATGCTCATGTCGCGGCCGTCGCGGCTGACCTGAAGCGTCGCGGCATCGCCGGCCTCCAGGTGCAACAGGGCATCCTCAAGCTCATACTTGTCGGTCACACTGTGACTGTTTACGGCGAGAATGACATCCCCTTCGTGCAACCCGGCCTTGTCGGCCGGTGAGTCGGCAATGACGGCATTGACTATCACGCCGTAAGGGACTTCCAAATCAAACGCTTCGGCGATATCGTAATCGACCGATTGCGATTGAATACCCAGCCAGACATCGGCGGCATGCTGGTCGTTCTGGACATGATACCAGTTGGCAGCGACCGGCGGAGCGGCAACAAGAGCCACCCCGACCAGGGCGGCAGCAAAGATTTTCAGACGGTTGTTCATAGTTTCCTTCTCGCATGAATCGAGTGATCGGCGGTTCTGTTGGGGAGATACGAGGCAGGTGCGGGCAGGTTGCACCGCTGTGACAAACGGGTCAGCGTGGATACCAGGCGAGTCGCAGACGGGCAGTCAGGCGGGTTTCACCGCGCTCATCGAATATTTCGGCGCCCGTGCCGATGCCGATAGTGGCCGAACGGTGAAGCGGGACCATCAGGTCTAATCGGCCGGCAGCACCGTTTGCTGACGCCCCCCCGGTCAGGTGCACCACCATCGATCCGGGAGCGCCGTCTGGATTTTTGTACGCCTCATTGAGGCGGTAACTCGACGAATACCAACGAATTGTGCCGTACCCCTCGATGGCATCGCCGGGCCGGTCGCTGTCACGCCAGACATAGCCGCCACCCACCGTAAAGCCGGGCGAAAGCGGCCACAACAGCGTACCGTCAACAAACCAGCGACGGTCCCCGGCGGCAACATCTGATATGTCGGCGCCCCCCTTCACCTGAAGAGAAATTATCCCAATGCGACCATCCGGATTACATGCCTGCGGTGAGGCCAGTGCAAGTGGATTGCCGAAATGGATGTTCATCAAACCGTGGACTGAATAATAGGTCGAATCGGCCTGGCTGAACCCCTCGCCGACTGCGCCAAGGGTAAGCGCAGGGGCGACCGGCGTTGTCAACTGGAGACGGCCGCCGCTGATATCATTGAAGGCAAAACCTTCGTCGCCGGAAATCGAGGTATAGGCCGCCTCGACAACGATACCCGGCTTGCCGATCACGCCGTCGGGATGGCTGACTGGCCCCGGCAGCAGACCGGCGCCACGACTGTCAGCCGTTACCAGCACGAACAGTGCAAAGACGATGATGCCAGTCCAGCCGGTCCAATGCCCTCCCTGACCGCGGCCACGGCTATAAATTGGCACTCCATCAACTACCACGTCGAGAACATACCACCGGTAAGTGATCGGGTAAAGAGATATAGTATGGATTGCCTTGGATTGAGCCGGCACCGCACTTCGAAAAAGGCCTTGACATTAGTACACCGAATACTAACTTGAAGCCAATTACTGACCGATAGTCAGAGTCAGGATAGTTGATGGGTACTGCCGAAAGGCGTGAACGTGAAAAGCAGCAGCGGGTCGATGCCATTCTCGACGCCGCCCTTGAGGTTTTTGCTGAGAAGGGCTTAAAAAACGCCACGATGGAAGATGTGGCGGAGAAGGCCGAACTCAGCAAGGGGACGATCTATCTGTATTTTAAGAGCAAGGAGCATATGTTCTTCGCTATCGATATGCGGGCGGGTGAGATCCTGCATGAACGGTTCTCTGAGGCATCACGTTCAGCTGACAGCGGTCTTGCAAAAGTCAAGGCGATCGGCCGGGCTTATTACCAGTTTTGCTTCGACTACCCCAATTTCTTCAAGGCGATGTCGTATGTCGAAAGTATGGATCCCCATACCTTCAAAGAGATTGCACAAGAAATGACAGGCGGTAACCTGCAGAGCTTCAAGAACTCATCGCTGGCTGTTTTGGCCGAAGCCGTTGAGATGGGTCACAAAGACGGTTCAATTGCTGAGGACATGCATCCCTGGGTAATGGCTGTGCTCTTGTGGTCAACGAGTAACGGCGTGATCGGTATGATCAAGAACCGTGGTGACTACCTGAAGCTGTTCGATCTGCCGGTCGACGCTCTGTATCCCGCCAAGGAACTGCTGATAGAGCGAGGCATGGCGCCGCTGATGAAGAAAAGCGAATCGGACGAAACGAAGTAGCGTATATTTTTTTATCCGTATACTGACTGACAGTCATTTACTGAACAATGGGTAACAAGGAAAACTTGCATGGAATCTCGAATTCTCCTGCTCTCGCTGGTATTGCTTTTGGCTCTAATGCTGCCTGCAGTCGCCAGTTCAAATGGAAGTGACGCTCCTGAAAAACAAAAGACCGGTTCGCTGAAGGGCCGGGTGATGGATGCCGAAACACAATCGCCGATCGTCGGCGCCACCATCCTGCTTCTCGGTACCGAGCGCGGCGCCGCCAGTGATGCCGATGGCCGGTTTACCGTCGGCAAAATCCCGGTCGGCAGCTATTCGGTTCAGGTGAGCAGTATCGGGTATCAGCCGCTGACGCGGACTGATGTCATCATTCGCGCCGGCCGCACCACCGTGCTTGATGTGGAATTACAGGTGAGCGCGACCGAGCTGCAGGGCATGACCGTGGGGGCGGGATATTTCAGCGAATCGCCCACCGAGCCGACCAGCTCGATCCGTTTCTCGGCCGAGGAGGTGCGTCGCGCTCCCGGTTCGGCCGGTGATGTCAGCCGTATCATGTTCAGTTTGCCGAGTGTGGCCAAGGTCAACGATTTCATCAACAACCTGATAGTGCGCGGCGGCAGCCCGACCGAGAATTCGTTCTATGTCGATAACATTGAGATTCCGAATATCAACCACTACCCCCTCTTCGGCACTTCGGGCGGGCCGATCAGCCTGATCAACACCGACTTCATCAAAGATGTCACTTTCTCGGCCGGCGGTTTCTCGGCCGCCTACGGCGACCGCCTGTCGTCGATCATGCAACTGTCGTTTCGCGAGGGGAACCGCGACGAGATCGACCTGCAGGCCGACCTTAATTTCGCCGGCTTCGGTTTGATCGGCGAAGGTCCGCTGCCGGGCAAACGCGGTTCGTGGTTGCTGTCAATACGTCGCAGCTATCTTGACCTGCTGGTCGACGCGATCGGGACCGGCGCGGTGCCGCGATACTCCGATTACCAGGGTAAGCTGGTCTACGACCTGTCGCCGCAGCACCAGCTATCGGCGCTGGGCGTACTCGGTATCGATAATATAAATTTTGAGCGCGAGGATGCGATTGAAGAGGGGAATATCACGGACGGTGCATCGGACGGGTATGAGTATGCCTTTGGCGTGAACTGGCGGTTCCTCTGGAGCGATAACGGCTACTCCAACACGTCGATTTCCTACCTCGCCACCCGCGTTGAAGCAAACTACTTCGAAACCAGCACCGGTAACCAACTGACGCGACAGGACAATATTGACGGTGCGGCGCAGTTGCGCAATGTCAGCTTCTATCGCCTGACCGACCGTCACGAGTTCGAGTTCGGCTTCGACCTGAAATATGAAATGGACGACTACGATTTCTTCTTCAGCGAGTACACCAACTTCTTCGGCGACACCATACCGTCGCTGACACTGAATGACGAAATCCGTTCGCCGAAACTCGGCGGTTTCGTCAATTACATCGTCCGACCGTTCAACCGCTGGCAGGTCACCGTCGGCGGCCGGGTCGATTACTTCGAATATACCGGGCAGACCAACCTGTCGCCGCGCGGTTCAGTCTCATACCGGGTAACTGACGGTACCACCCTCAACGCCGCCGCCGGCATTTACAATCAGACCATGCCGATCGTGCTTTTGTCGCAACAGGAGAGTAACCGTAACCTGAACAATCCGCGCGCCTATCACTATGTGCTCGGGTTCGAGCAGTTACTGTCCGACGATACACGACTGACAGTCGAGGGCTATTACAAGTGGTATGAGAATTTCCCGATGAATGTCGAGCAGCCGGAGATGTTTATCATCGACGAGATGATTTACAACAACTGGTTTTTTTATCACGAGAACCTGCGCGATGACGGTAACGCCCGCTCCTATGGTGTTGAGGCAACAGTGCAGAAGAAACTGCGGGCGGGGGTGTACGGCCTGTTGTCGGGCGCCTGGTTCCGTTCACAGTATGAAGACCTGAACGGTATTTGGCGCAACCGCACCTTCGACAATCAAATCGTGGCAAGTGCCGAAGGCGGCTACAAGCCGAATGACCGCTGGGAGTACAGCCTGCGCTTTGTGTACGCCGGCGGGGCGCCGTATACACCGCTCGATCTCGACGCCTCCCGCACGATAAACCGGTCGGTGTACGACCAGGGTCGCGTGAACGAATCTCGCTATCCCGACTATCACTCGCTCAACCTGCGTGTCGACCGTCGCTTCAACTTCGACAACTCGAACATGATTGTCTACTTCTCGGTCTGGAACGCTTACAACCGTGAGAATGTCGCGAGCTATTACTGGAACGAAATCGAGCAGCAACAGGACGAAATCCTGCAGTGGTCGCTGCTGCCGATTTTCGGTATTGAGTATGAGTTCTAATGACTCCGACTCAGCCGACATGCCGCAACCGAGCCCAAACAGCGAGCTGGTCAAGCGGTCGGTGCGGACGATGCTAACCCGCCCGGTTCCCGTCTCTTCACGCAGGGTATGTTGATTCTCTTCGGCAGACCCCGATAAGTGGGGCCTGCCGACAGTGGGTGGCAACTGAGATTACTTGACTCAGGCCGGCTGAAGATTGGGAAAGGTCAGGCCGAACCGTTCGCACAGTTCCGGCACACTTTCGAACTTCATCCCCAGCTTGTACTTCTCGTTGATCCGGGCGAACGCCTCGATGTCACCCCAGGCCTTCGCCACCTCGCGGAAGTAGTTTTCAAAACCCGATGGCGAGATGACTTCGATGATCTCGCACGCTTCGTCGCCTGGATTCCAGAAAGTGTGCCATTGGTGACGCGGCTTGAATACCCAGTCACCCTGCTCGGCGATGACAACCTCGTCGCCCAGTAGCGCACCGAGTTGTCCCCGGACAACATACGAGTACTCGTCTTCATTCTCATGGTAGTGCAAAGGCGCCGCCAGCGCCTTGGGCGCAATTGGGTGATGGACGACGGCGAACCGCCCGTCCGACGGTGGGCCGTCAATCTTCCACTGCACCCCCAACCCGCCAAAGTCGAACGATTCGCTTTCAGTGGCTTTGATAATGGTCGGTTTCATCTGGGCTCCTTTCCTGTTCGTGGTTTTCTTGTGAACGGCCGACGATTCTGTTGACGATCGCTCGATTTTTCGTTATACATGCTGTATAATCATTTTGAGAAGATGAAACGAGAGCCCGACTGAAAGGTTTCAATAATTTTACATAATGTCTAACGAAAAGAAGAAAAGTGCGGATAAACGGCCATATACGCTGAAAAAGCGGGCCCGTCGCCAGGAGCAGGTGCATCGACGCATCACCTTGGCTGCGGTATATTTTCACGAAACGGTCGGGCCTGCCAAAACGACCATGAACGCCATCGCGAAACGGGCCGGGGTGCAGCGGGCCACGGTCTATAATCATTTCCCGACCGACCTGGAGCTGATTGATGCCTGCAGCTCACACTGGTTTGTCGAAAACCCGCCGCCGGATCCGCGCAAATGGGTCGAAATCGTTGACCCGATCGAACGAGCGAAACGGTCCCTTGCTGAACTGTACGACTATTATGATCGAAGTCAGGCGATGCTGAGCAAGGTACTGCGCGATGTACCACTGGTGCCGGCACTCGAAGAGATTGTGACACGCAAGTGGCAACCGTTCATGCAGGAAATGATCGACGCGCTAATGGCGCGACGCTATGCCCCGGGGCCGACGGTGCGCGCGAGCATGCTCGTTGCGCTTGACTACTTCACATGGGAGAGGCTGACACACGCGGGACTCTCCAACGCTGAGGCATCGAAACTGGCGGCCATCTGGATTAACGCCAGCGGCAATATGGCGGCTGGTGATTGAATGCACCTCTCAGGAGCATGGCGGGCGCGCAATTTGGCGACGTACCCTAATGAGAACGGGAGGCCGACGATGTCGACCTCCCGATGATCTGCGACGGGTGGATTGATCAGCTCAGATCAAATCGATCGAGGTTCATCACCTTGTTCCACGCCGCTACGAAGTCGTGGACGAATTTCTCTTTGGCATCGTCCGATGCATACACTTCGGCGATCGCCCGCAGCTGGGAATTGGAACCGAAAATGAGATCGACCCGACTGCCGGTCCACTTCACTTCATCGGTGGCTCGGTCGCGCCCCTCGAACAAATCGTCAGAGTCGGCGGATTTCTGCCACTTCGTATTCATATCGAGCAGGTTGATGAAGAAGTCGTTGGTCAAGGTCTCCGGTTGCTTCGTAAACACACCATAGCCGGTCTGTCCGAAATTGGTGTTCAGGGCGCGCATGCCGCCCACGAGCACGGTCATTTCCGGCGCCGTCAGTGTCAGGAGATGAGCCTTATCAACAAGCAGTTCTTCCGCCGGCATGTCGGTCCCGTTCTTTGCATAGTTGCGGAAGCCATCGGCTTTCGGCTCAAGAACGGCGAATGACTCGACATCGGTCTGCTCCTCGGTCGCATCGGTGCGACCGGGAGCGAACGGAACGGTTACGTCGATTCCGGCCTTTCGGGCCGCTTCTTCGACGGCGGCACAGCCGCCGAGCACGATCAGGTCGGCCAGCGATACCATCTTGCCGCCAACCTGCTTGCCGTTGAACTCCTGCTGGACCTTCTCAAACGTCGATAGCACGCTGCCGAGTTCGGGCGCATTGCTTATTTCCCAGTCCTTCTGCGGCGCCAGCCGTATGCGCGCACCGTTGGCGCCACCCCGCTTGTCGGTGCCACGGAAAGTCGATGCCGAGGACCAGGCAGTCGAGACCAGTTGAGGAATCGACAGGCCGGAGGCAAGGATCTTCTTCTTCAGGTCCGCGATGTCGTTCTCGTCGATGAGGGGATGACTGACCGACGGCACCGGATCCTGCCACAGCAACTCTTCCGTCGGCACCTCGGGCCCCAGATACCGTGACACCGGACCCATGTCGCGATGGGTCAGCTTGTACCATGCTTTGGCGAAGGCGTCTGCGAACTCGTCCGGGTTCTCGTAGAAGTGCCGCGAGATCGGCTCGTAGATCGGGTCGAACCGGAGGGCAAGATCGGCAGTTGTCATCATCGGGGCGTGCTTCTTCGACGGATCATGGGCGTCGGGCACAGTCCCTTCACCACCCTTGGCGGTCCACTGGTGTGCCCCGGCCGGGCTTTTGGTCAGCTCCCATTCATACTCGAAGAGATTCTCGAAATAGTTGTTGTCCCACTTGATCGGATTTTTGGTCCAGGCGCCTTCGATACCGCTGGTGATGGTGTCGCTGCCTTTGCCCGTACCATAACTGTTCTTCCAGCCCAGACCCTGCTCTTCGATAGGAGCGCCTTCCGGCTCACGACCGAGATAGTCGGCATCGCTGGCGGCACCGTGACACTTACCAAACGTGTGGCCGCCGGCGACCAGCGCAACCGTCTCGTAATCGTTCATGGCCATACGGGCAAACGTTTCGCGAACGTCTTTAGCCGACGCCAGGGGATCCGGGTTGCCGTTCGGGCCCTCGGGATTAACATAGATGAGACCCATCTGAACCGCACCCAGGGGACCCTGCAACTCCCGGTCACCTTTGTAGCGCTCATCGCCGAGCCACTCGGTTTCCGGTCCCCAGTTGATGTCACCTTCCGGCTCCCAGACATCTTCACGTCCACCGCCGAAACCAAAAGTCTCGAAGCCCATCGACTCGAGGGCGACGTTGCCGGTGAGAACCATCAGGTCGGCCCACGAGATTTTCCGGCCATACTTCTTTTTAATCGGCCAGAGCAGCCGCCGCGCCTTGTCGAGGTTGGCGTTGTCGGGCCAGCTGTTGAGCGGGGCGAAGCGGAGTGTCCCGGATGAGGCGCCGCCGCGGCCGTCAGCAATGCGATACGTCCCGGCGCTGTGCCAGGCCATACGGATGAACAGGCCGCCGTAGTGACCGTAATCAGCCGGCCACCAGTCCTGGGAGTCGGTCATCAAGGTGTGGAGGTCTTTCTTGACGGCCCCCAGGTCGAGGCTCTTGAACGCCTCGGCGTAGTTGTACTCTTGGCCCATGGGATCGGTCAGCGGTGAATTCTGGTGGAGAATCTTGAGGTTCAATTGATTCGGCCACCAGTCGGCATTGGACAGCGCCCCCGCTGCCGTGTGTCGGCGGACTGAACCCGTTACCGGGCATTGGCTGGTGCCATTTACTTGTTTTTCTGCCATAGCTGCTCCTTACCGTAAAGATTCCTTCTTAGGATTTATTACTAATTATAAACCGAAATCAGGTGCCGGAGTTCCCGCAACCGACAGTGTCGCTGCAAAGAATATTGCGGCATCGGCGCCGTGCGACGGGAGAGGCGCTCAGCAGTGAACGAGATCCGCCTGATATGGACAATGTTACTCACTCATGCTCACGCGCGCCGTTGACGATGCCGGTGTTGCCTGTCTGCCTCTGCAGAAACTTCATCAGAAAGCTGTCTTCTGCGGCCGTTTTTTTGTACCATGCGACATGTCAAAAAAACTACACGCCACAGGATTTGGCGGTCTGGGGATTGCACCCGGACTGCTCGCAGCCATTGCCCGTCTCAAGTTTACTGAGCCCACCCCGATTCAGCGCAGCTCGATACCGGTTGGCCTCGAAGGCAAGGATGTGATCGCAATTGCGCAGACGGGTACGGGCAAGACCCTGGCTTTTGGCATCCCTGTGCTCCAGCGACTGGCACGAATACGGGGACGCGCCCTGGTGTTGCTTCCGACTCGCGAGCTGGCCCAGCAGGTATATGACTCCCTGCAGGCGGTTGGCAGATCTCTCGGCCTGGGCATGGCCGTCGTGATAGGCGGCGTGCCTGAAGGTTCCCAGAAACGATCACTGTCGAAGAACCCTCGTATCGTAATTGCGACACCGGGACGTCTAGTTGATTTCATGGACCGTAGAGAGATAAACCTGTACGATGTCGAGATACTCGTTCTGGACGAAGCTGATCGAATGCTCGATATGGGCTTCGCACCCCAGATCAACAAAGTCATGAAAAACGTCGGCGCCGACCGTCAGACCATGTTATTCTCGGCCACCATGCCGCCCGAGATTCTGGCGCTGGCCCGTCAGCATATGAAACTCCCGATTAATATCGAGATTGCGCCCTCAGGAACGGCTGCTGAGAATGTTGTGCAAGAGGTTTTCTTCATTGAAAAGCAGGCTAAGGGTCAGCTCCTCCAGGCGGTGCTGGAGCAGTACAAGGGACCGGTGCTGGTCTTTTCACGCACCAAGCACGGCGCTCGCAAGATAGCTCGCACGTTGCGCCGTGAGGGACACTCGGCTGCGGAGATCCACTCCGACCGCACCCAGGGACAGCGACGTGACGCCCTGGAGGGGTTCAAATCGGGCAAGTATCGCATCCTCGTCGCTACCGACATTGCCGCCCGCGGCATTGACGTCGCCGGCATTGAATTGGTGGTCAATTACGATCTGCCCAATAACACGCAAGACTATGTCCATCGAATTGGTCGGACAGCGCGGGCCGGGATGGCCGGCCGGGCAATCTCCTTCGCCACCCTCGACCAGCGCAAGGATGTCAAGGATATCGAACGGTTGATCAGGACCGGACTTTCGGTCAAGCAGGTACCGCCGCTGCCGCCCAAACCGGCGCCGTTACCCAAACCTCCGCGAGGGTCGCAGAGGACGGGCACAGGCAAGCAGCCGCGGCGACCGAGTGGTACTTCTCGACGGAAATCGACCAGGGGAAAGCGCCGCGGGTAGTAGAATCACCGCTCCTGATAGCCGTATTTTTACTGAGTTGAGGAAGACAGCGCTCCGTTTGGCTGGCGCAGATCCTGATTGGGGCAGTGACCAGTCTGGCACGAAAGCGGTTCTGGCCTAAAATCTGTTGACAAGTCACCGAAAATGGGTATAATAGTCGGCCCCTGCGGAAAACGACAGACTGCGGGGCAGCTTTTGGTATACTCCCCTGTAGCTCAGTTGGTAGAGCAGCTGACTGTTAATCAGCGGGTCGCTGGTTCGAGTCCAGCCGGGGGAGCTTAATTTGATTTTGCAGCCCTTCAGCTATCAAGTTGAAGGGTGTTTTGTATGTGGGATAAACACTTACGCCGTCGTAAGTGCAGTTCGATAGTACCGAATTAAGGAGTCGTCGCTTATCTGCCCCAGTCTGCTCCAAATAGGCTGAATACGCTGTTTTCGAGAGTTCTAAGATTTCCAGTGCCTGGTCAATATAGTCTCGGTTGGCATCAGACAGACGGTCCAGCTGAGCCGTTAGTGCGT
>CAZJCK010000012.1:0-59192 GCA_964544635.1 uncultured Ignavibacteriales bacterium
GTGCTGAGCCGGGTGACGCAATCAGCTTTGCCATCAATGGTGAGCCGGTCGTCACCGCCACGACCGTCACCTGGACAGAGAACGGCGACAGCTTCCAATTGTGCGCCTTTACCACCGAGGTCTGCAAGACCATCCATCTGGCTGAAGGCTGGAACCTGATCTCCTGGAATGTCCGGTACATGGCCGACATTCAGGACTTCCTGGCGCCGTTCGAACAGTATGTCGAGGTTGTCCTCGGCTTCGACGAAGGCGCCCAGACCTTCGATCCGGATCTCGTTGAGTTCTCGACCCTCCCGATGGTCGACTACTACAACGGCTACTGGGTCAAGGTGACGCAGGAAGTGGATGTTGAGATCTGCGGCCTGCCGATCGATCAGGGTGATGTCATCCAAATCGACGCCGGCTGGAATCTCGTGTCCTACTGGCCGGAGATGCCGATGCCGGTTGAGGATGCCCTTTCAAGCATCTACAGCAATGTCGAGGTGGTCCTCGGCTACGATCCGGCCATTGGTGCACAGGTCTTCATCCCGGGTGACGAATTCAACAGCCTCGATGAGATGAAGGAATGCTTCGGTTACTGGATCAAGTCCAGCGCCGCTGATGCCCTGAGCTACTGGGATGTGCCGGCGATTGCCGCCAACGGCAATGGTGCGGCCGCCAAGCTGGTCAACGGCATCACGCCGACCCGCAACTTTATCAACGTTTACGGCAAGAACCTGTCGATCGACGGCCGCAACGTGGTTGCCGGCAGCTCGATCGAGATTCGCACCCAAGACGGTACGCTGGTTGGAGCCGCCACCTACCAGGGCAATATCCTGAAGTTCACCCCGGTGTACGGTAAGGATGCCATGGTTGACGGTACCGCCGACTACCCGACCAACGGTGACAAGCTGTACGTCCATGTCGACGGCCAGCCGCTCTATCCGGAGCTGACCTACTCTGAGCAGGGCAGCCGGGTACAGTTGAGTGCGCTGTCGACGACGCCGGGCGGCGATGTCAACGTTCCGGGCGGCTTTGCGCTCAGCCAGAACTACCCGAACCCGTTCAACCCGAGCACGGTCATCTCGTTCACCCTGCCGCAGGCAGGCGACGTGAAGCTGACGATCTACAACGTTTTGGGTCAGGAGATCCGGACGCTGGTCGACGCTCAGTATTCCGCCGGTGAACACCAGGTGAGCTGGGATGCGACCGACGACAACGGCAACGCCGTGTCGACCGGTATCTATCTCTACCGTCTCGAGTCGAGTGGTAAGGTAGAAACGAAGAAGATGATGCTCATGAAGTAAACCCTTTCGGGTTTGCTTCCGAGCATTGCGATATACAGAGGCCGGGGTGGAGTCATTCGCTCCGCCCCGGCCTTCTTGGTTCACAAATTAAGAAATTCAGAGGTCCCTGCCTGAGTAGACTGCTAAAGGAGCACGAAATGAAAACGCGCCAAGGACCTCCCGTTCTGGGAGGAAGAAGCGTAGGACTCGCCCTGTTTGCCATACTGATGGTTTTGGTGGCCCCGCTAAGCGCTGCCGATCTTGATAACGCCGGTGACGAATTCATCATGGCCTTTCTGCCCAACTTCCAGGGTGGCACTGCTGTGGAATTGCACATCACCGCCGACGATACGACCGACGTTTATGTCGAGTTCCCGATGAACGCGCCGACCTTCTACGATACGGTCACGGCTATCCCGGGTGAAATTGTCACGGTTTCGCTTCCGACCGCCGCTGCCAATATTTGGAACGTCGGCACCGTCACCCCGGACAACACGGTTCGCGCTCATGCCGACCGGGAATTTGTCTGCTACCAGATCAACCGCGAACCGTTCACCTCCGATGCCGCCCTTGCCCTGCCGGTTGATGTCATGAACCGCAACTACATAGTCATCACCCACCGCGGCGCTACCCACGGTTCCGATGCCGGAGAGTTTGCCGTCGTCGCACGCGAGAACAACTCGGTGGTGACCATCACGCCGACCAACGACCTTGCCGGCGGTTACACGGCCGGTACGCCGTTTGACATTACGCTCAATCGCGGCGAGGCGTTCCTTGCCCAGTCATCGAGCCTGACCAATGACGCCGCCGACCTGACCGGTACGCTGATCGAATCGAGCAAGCCAATCGCGATGGTCAACGGCAACCGTTGCACCAACATTCCGATTACCACCACCGCCTGCGACCACGTTTTTGAAGTGGCGCAGCCGATCCAGTCGTGGGGCAAACGGATTTATTCCACCGACCTGCCGCAGCGTGACGGTGGTTCGATGTTCCGTGTCGTCGCTGCCGCCGACAATACTGTCCTCAGTCTCGACGGTACCGTAATCGACACGCTCGACCGTGGCGAGATGTACGAAGCATCGTTCCTGACCGGCCATCATGTCTGGGAAGGCAGCAACGGTATCTTTGTCGTCCAGTTCATGACCAGCCAGAACAACCCGCAGGCCATTTCCGGCGATCCCGCTATGGGCAACCTGGCGCCGTCGGAACAGTACCTGAAGGAGTACACCTTTGCTACTCCGGGCATCGGTCAGTTCCAGACTCATTATCTCACGGTGATTGCCCATGTCGCCGACGTATTTGACGGCACCATTTTCCTTGATGGCAGCGCGATTCCCTCCGGCGAGTTCAGCCAGATCCCGGCCACCAACTACTGGGCTGCGTCGGTACAGATCGGTGAAGGCAGCCACACGACTCGTTCGGTCGACTCCGCCCACGGTATTCTTATAACCGGCTACAACAATTTCGACTCGTACCTCTATCCGGGCGGCGCGCTGTTCGTTCCCATTCAGTCGATCACCGACACCATCGCCCCCGTCTGCGTCGTAACCGAGGAGGAGTGTGGGGCGTCGGTCACCGCGACCGATGACCACGCTGACGCCGCCGGCATCTTTGTGGTGCGTCTCGACAACGGCAGCGAGAACCTGACCCTGACTACCGATCCGTTCGATCAGGGAACTACCTTGGTGACCTACCGCGTCGACGTTACCGACTCCACCCTGCCGGCTTCCGGTTCGGTGACGGTCATCGACGGCGAAGGCAACAGTTGCACCCAGAACTTCGAGTTCGACTGCACCGGTGGCGGCGACGGTGGCATTACACCCACCTACGCCTGGATCAACGTGTATTGCGGTCAGCCGACGCTTGACGGCGAGCCGCTTGCCTCGACCGATACGATCAAAGCGTATGATCCAAACGGTGTGCTGTGCGGTATGGAGGTTGTCGGCGACGACCTGAAGTATGGTCTCATGCCGATCTACCGTGACGACGAATTCACCCTCGAGGACGAAGGCGCCGAACCGGGTGACGAAATCACCTTCTGGATCAACGATCAGCAGGTCGTTACCGATCCGGTGATCGTCTGGACCGAAAATGGCGACAGCTATGAACTGTGTGTCTTCAGCACCGAGGTTTGCAAGACGATCGAGCTGAAGTCCGGCTGGAACCTGATCAGCTGGAATGTCCAGTACGAAGACGAACTCACCGCCTTGCTGGCCGAGCATGAAGGCTGCTATTCAGTCGTGCTTGGTTTCAACGGCGAGGGCCAGACTTTCGTGCCGGGCCTCGAACGGTTCGCTACCCTGACCGATGTCGACTTTTACAACGGCTACTGGATCAAGGTGATCTGTCCGTTCAGCCTCGAGATCTGCGGCCCGCCGATCGAGCCGTCGATGAGCATCCCGGTCGACATCGGCTGGAACCTCGTGTCGTACTGGCCGGAGGATCCGCTGCCGATCGAAACCGCATTCAACTCCATCTGGTCGTCGCTTGAAGTTGCTCTCGGCTACGATGCCGGCGCGCTGGTCTTCGTACCCGACTCCAACGGCTTCAACACCCTCGACACGCTGCGTGAGTGCTTTGGTTACTGGGCCAAGGTCAATGACGCCGGCGTTCTCGCCTATCCCGGCTTTGGCGACGGAATCGAAGTACGGTCGCACTCGCCCGGCCTGGCCCTGTCCGACCTGCCGTATCGTCCGACCCGACGCTGGGTCTCGGTGTATGGCGAGAACCTGACAGTTGACGGTCGCGCGATCGAAAACAACACGCCGATCGAGGTCGTCAGCGAAAGCGGCGCGGTGATCGGGCAGGGTGTGTACCAGGGCGGCATACTCAAGTTCACGTCGGCCTATGGCAGCGATGCCTCTGTTGACGGCACGCGCGACTACGCCAAAGAAGGGGAGAGCTTCCGGCTTTCGATCAACGGTACGCCGTTGTATCCGGAGTTGACCTGGAGTGAACACGGCGCGCTGATCGAAATGAGCGCCCTGTCAACTTCGCCTTATGGCGCGGTTGTACCGGGCAGCTTTGCGCTGCACCAGAACTATCCGAACCCGTTCAACCCGACCACCACTATTTCGTTCAACTTGCCGCAGGCCGGCCAGGTTGAACTGGCGGTCTATAACCTGCTCGGTCAGCAGATCCGCACGCTCGTTAGCGGCGATCTGGCAGCCGGCAGCCATACGGTTGAATGGAACGGCCGCAGTGACAACGGCGAGGCTGTTTCAACCGGTATCTATTTCTACCGTCTGACCGCGGGCGACCTTTCCGAGACCCGCAAGATGATGTTGCTGAAATAGCCTGATTTCAGGCCATCTGTAGCCGGATACGGTACCAGCCGTATCCGGCTTTTTTGTTGGCCTGGACGGAAAACTTTCGGGGCGCTGACGGGTAGAATAGGTGACTGACAGGCCACCGGCCCCACACGAGAAAAGTCATTATGGGAATAGTAGTTAACCGCAACAACCAGGCCGCGGCCGGGTATCGCCCCGACCGTCCACCGCACCCGACCGCCGAGCGCCGCCGCATCCTGATGATCAGCGATCATCTCGATCAGCCGCGCGAACAGGTCCAGGTGCGCCTGATGCAGACTGCCCTGGCAACCAGGGGGGACCGCATCGTGACGGCCGACTGGCGACGGTTACACAACGGCTGGCCCGATGTGGTCGATCTGTCGTCGATCCTGGCTCGCAGCCGGCACCTGGCGCAACGTTATCGTAACCTCGCCCGCAGTATCACGCGGTGCGATGTGGTCCACATCCGTTTCTCCGAGTCGCTTGGCCTGATCGGCCTCGGTATCATCGTCGGCCTTGCCCGGTACCTGGGTCGGCCGGTCGTGTGCGATATTCGCTGCCACGACATCGAAGCGCTCATTGAGTCGGTCGGACGTTCGGAGAAGTGGTTGCTCGATCATTGCGATGCCCTGGTCGTATCATCGTCGTACCATCAAGAGATGCTCGAAGGCATCGATATCTACACCGAGGTCGTCGTCGACAGCGTCGATCGCAGTCGTTTTATCCCGCGAGGCATCACCGATGTGCAGCCGCACCTCATCTCGGTTCGCCCGCTCGAAGTCGAATACAATGTGTCGGCGTTGATTAAAGCGTTCGCCATGGTGAAGCAGAAGTATCCGCGCGCTGAACTGACAATCGTCGGGGATGGCGCCCGCCGCCCGGTCATCCAGCAGTTGATCGATGACGCCCGCGGCAACGGTATTACGCTGGTCGGGCAGGTTGATCACGATGAAGTCGCGCGCCTCATGAGCCGGGCCGATCTCTATGTCAACCCGGCAGGACTTGACAGCGTTTCTGTTTCGCTGCTTGAGGCGCTCGCCTCCGGACTGCCGGTTGTCAGCACCGATGTGGGGGGCATCCGTGAAGTTGTTAAGGACGGGGAGAACGGCCTGCTGACACCCCCATTTTCACCGCCGGCGCTGGCCGATCGCATTATCGAACTGGTCGACAAGCCGGATCTGGCCGCTAAGCTGTCGTCGCGCGCCCCCTGGTCGCTCGGTGGTACGCCCTGGTTGGAGGGTCCGTCGGCCGCCTGGCACGCCCTGTACGACCGTCTCAACGCCTTCCGCAGCAGTACTGTGACCGCCTGAGCGCAGTACTTTTCCCTTGTAGCCGGCAATGTCAAGCCCTATGATAGTAGCGGGCACAAGTAGTGTCGCGACAACTTGCCAAGGATTTGTCTAATGCCCGAACAGCGTACGGACACGTTGTATGATTTTGCTATAATCATTTTAGGCGCCGGTCATGAAACCGAAGTCGATCGTCTCCTCACCGAAGTCTACATGCAGGACTTTCCGAGCGGCCGGCTCGAGGTGGCGGTGATCGTCGACGCTGATGATGTCATGGCCGACACCATCGGAGCCTACACCGACAAGTTCGGTCGTCTCCTGACGATCCCGCGCGAACTCAAGCGACCTTACGCCGGTGTCAACACCGCGCTTTCAGAAACCTCGGCACTGTGGGTGCTCATCCTCGACGACCGCAACACGCTTCTGGGCAGCGACCTGTTCGCCGTTCTGAAAGACATCGTCTCAACGCATCCGGTCGAATGCATCTGCGGTTCCTCGGCGCTCACGCCGCCCGGCCTGGGCGAGCTGGAGACGGCTATTTCGCTTTGTCGAACGTCGCCGCTCGGGCGCAAGCCGGACATGCGAACACAGTTTGACCATGAGGGCATTGTCGCTCCCGACGCCTCTGCGTTCGCCTGGAGCCGTATCCTGCTGACCGCCGTCGGCGGCCTCGACGAACAACTCCGAGCCGGCAGCCATATCGACCTGGCGATCAAGGCGCGTAAGTCCGGACATCAGGGCTACGCCACGCCGCGCCTCAAGCCGGCCCGCTTTCCCTGCCGCAGCCTGCGCGCCTTGAGCCGCGAGGCGTTTCGCAACGGTTCGGCCCGATTTCGCCTCGGCATGCGCCACGGCCTGCATTCGCCGCTCCATTTCGCAGCCGCCATCCTGCTGGCCCTGTTTATTATTGGCCTGCTCACGTCGATCATATCGGCCCAGGCCTCCGGCCTGTTCGGCACCGCGATCGGCGTCTACCTGCTCCTGGTCATCTTCTATTCGATCTACCTGACAATCGACAGTGGCTACACCGGGGTCATCCTGTACGGCCCGCTCATCTTTACGACCATCCATTTCAGTTCCGCCGCCGGCTACCTGTCGGCGATTATCGAACATGGTCTGTCACGGCCGCAATCGCCACAAGCGTCGCAGCCGCAATCGTACCCCGGCGAAACCGATGCCGATTCGCAGTCCGGTGCGTAATGTGATGTACAGACCGCGTCGAGCCGGTTATATTAGCCAGCGTTATGCCACTTAAGAGATTCAGCTTCAGCGGGGTCAACACCTATCGCAAGTGTCCCCGAAAATTCAAGTTCCAGTACATCGAAAGGGCGCCCCGTCCGGAATTGATCTCGGTCCACGCCTATCTTGGCGAGGCCGTCCACAACATTCTCAAGGTATTGCACCAGCATGGCGCCGATGGTGTCCTGCTGCCGAAAGACAAAATGCACGAGCTGTACAACGAGGAGTGGACCAAGGTCAAACCCGAACTGCTCCAGGCCGTGTCGCCGACCTATACGATCGACGATTACATCCGTATCGGCCGCGAGATGCTCGACACCTACTACGACCGCTACCAGCCGTTCCGCGACGGTACCGTGCTGGGCCTGGAGATGAATCTCAACTTCACGCTCCCCGGCACCGAAATCCAGATGATTGCCAAGGTGGATCGGTTGTGGAAGCGCGACGACGGTGTGGTCGAGATCTGCGACTACAAGACCGGCCAGCGCTTACCGCGTCCGAAGGACGAAGAGTTTTTCTTCCAGATGGGCCTGTATCAGTTGGCGGTTATGCAGAACTATCCGCAATTCGAGACTATCGAGCTGGTGCAGTACATTCTCAGGAAAGATGAAGTTGTACGCTACCGCATGACTAACGACGACCTCGACCTGTTGCAGGAGGATCTGCGGCAGGTGCTGGCGACCATCCGCCAGGCGAACCGTGTCGACGACTTCCCGCCACAGGAAACGGGGTTGTGTGACTACTGCGAGTACTTCCAGCTTTGCCCGGCCAAGCGGCATCGTCAGTTGCTGGAGCAGGAGGAGGCGGATGACAAGCTCGACAGCCCGGACCATCCGCAGCGCGGCGCCGAGCTTGCCGATGAGGTCATCAAGCTGCACCTGAAAAAGAAACAGGCCGAGGCGGAGTATGAAGAGGCCAAGGCGAAGATTGCGGCCTATGCCGAGCGCAACGACCTGACAAAGATCGAAACCGACAGCGGCAGTGTTATGGTCCGGTTCACCAACCAGGAGAAATTTCCGACCAAGAGCCGCGATCAGCGCTCTTTTGTCGAGCTGTCGGAAATCTGCCGCCAGTTGGATCTTATCGACGTCTTCGAGTTGAACCCGCGCGCTCTGATGAAAGAGATCTATTCCAGGGAGCGTTTGTCTGAGGAAGACATGAAGCGCCTGGCGGAGTACATTGAAACTTCGAAATCGGCCACCGTCACCCCCCGTGTCAACCGCGACGACAACAACGACTGACCCCGCAGCTCCCCGAGCGAAGACCGCGGGCTGTTCCGTCGCTCCTCATTCTCGACTCCCCCGGCGAAGACCCGGCGCCCGGGCCGATCACTGATGATATAGCCTGAGTCTTGCAGACGCCCTTCCGTTTTGGTGACGCCAGCTGGCCGATAACCGTCCACAAAAAAACGCCCGATCCATCACTGAATCGGACGTTGCTTACATGTGCGGCGGGCAGGTCTCTTTGCCCACCGAAAATCTTTGGAGCTATTCCGCCTGGCTGATCACCAGAACAGGTATGATCTCCTGTGTCTTGCGGTCGGTGTACGGAATGGTGTCGGGCGGGTTGCCCGGCTGGACACGATTCGCCACCAGCATCAGGCTGTTGTTCGGCGCCGTGGTGGTCGTGTCAATAACCAGTTGTTCGATCGGCATGTCATTCTGCGACGAAACAAAGAACGTCACGATCCGTCCCCGGCCAGATACCAGCTCATGCTTGTTCGGTCCGAGGTTGGCGATCATACCGAGGGTGACACATTGAATCGCTGTATCGGCGCGAATTCCCTTGTAGTCGAAATGTTCGACCCGGCCGCCTTTGAAGACCGCCGAATCGGCCAGGACCTTTACGCCTCGTCCGCCGATCATTTCGAACGGAATTGAGAGGCCGACGATCGACTCATCGTTGGCCAGCGACACCGTTACCGACCAGTTATAATCATTGATTTTGGCAACCTCGGCAAAAACTGTGTCGGGTGCGCCAAATGCGTCGGTCTGGGCCGAGACAGGAATTGTCATGAAAAGCAGGGCGCAAACAAGAAGCCCCATCATTGGCAATCGTTTCATTTCTCCTCCGGATACTCTATCGTGAACATATCTTGTACACTCCAGCGTGAGAGCCGTTCTATTCGTTTTGCCAGGCCGGATCGATCTGTGTCAGGCTGGCGCGGAGGCGGTTTATCAGCGAATCGGCGACCTCCGGGCGGCCCAGCCGCTGGCCGTAGATGGCCGCTGAGCGCAGCAGCGCCTGGCGTCCCGCCTCGGTGTTGGGGAACTTGGAGAACAACTCCTCGAGGCTGGCAGCGGCGGCCTCCAGCTGCCCTTCGCTTTCCTGCAGGCGAGCCTGGAAGAACAGCGCCCTCGCTTCGATCGGGCCGCCGGCGCCGCGTACCGCCAGCTGACGGTACGCTTGTGCCGCTCGCTCGACCCACTCCTCGGCGACCTGTGGACGGTCCAGCTCGCGGTTCTTCTGGATCAGGTACAGATACGCCGCCATCGCTTCCTGCGAGGCGCTGTACCGGTCAATCAAGTACGTATACTCGACCTCGGCCCGGCTCCAGTTGTTGTCGGCGTCCCACGTACGGGCCATCGTCAGCTGCGCCTCCGGGCTGTTGGCCCAGTAATTAGGTTGGTCCCGCTTCAGCTCCACCAGCCGGCGCCGGGCCTCTTCGCTTTCTCCCTGTTGGAGGAGAATCGAGGCCAGCAAGTACTCGAGGTGCGCCATAATCCGCCGTTCGTCAGCGTCACCCGGATCGAGCTGCTTTTGGAGATTCTCGTAAATCACCCGCGCCGAATCATATTGCTGAAGTCCGCCGGCGAAAAGCTGGGCCGTCTGCATGCCGATTCTCAGGCGCTGCTGAAGCGTCGTGTCGTTGACCGCCAGCAGATGATCGATGGCTACCCGCGGGTTGTTTCGATCGGTGGCGATGGCCGCCATATTGATATGCGCCTGTGGCTCCAGTCGGGTATTCGCAAAGCGATCGATGATCTCGCCATAGTAATTCGTCGCTCGCTCGTAGAACCGATCGATGTTGGCGGTATCTCCAATTGTCCGGGCAATTCGATACATATGGGCCGGCAGATTGAACAGGCGTGGAATTACATCGCCGTTCTGGTCGGTCGGCGGATAAAAAGACTCGATTGAGTAATCGTAGACAGCGATAGCCGAATCCCAGCTCCCCGCCGCCTGCAGCGCCTGACCCAGGTTCAGGTAGGCCTCCAGGCGCGGAGCGCCCTGCAGATTTGTCCGCTCGATCAGTTCGGTCATGATCGCTGCGGCGGTATCAAAACGCCGCGCCGTGAAATTCTGCTGTGCTACCCGGGTCGCCGCCTGAAACGCCTTGTACTCGATCTCGCGGTGCTCCACCGGGTACGCCTCGACGTCCACGCTGTCCAGCGCCGCATAGCAGAACGCCAGCACATCGCGGAACTGACGGCTGAAGTCCCGGCGCTCCGAACTCGACAACTCGTCTCCCGGCGCCACCACGGCGTCGGTCAGCTCCTTCTCGACCTTGTAGAACCGTTTCTCGGCCTCATAGCGCAGCCGCAGGCCCGGATTGTCCGAACAGCCCGAAAGCGCAAGCACCGATGTCAGCACAATGGCGAGCAGCCCGTGATGTTGTTTACTATAGCTCATCTGTATCATGTATCGGCGGATCATGGATCGGTTATACTTGTGACGGGGAATATAGGCCGACACAATGTCGGGTACAAGACGATTCTACCGGCAAACGATGGCACAAAAAAGGACCGGTCACGTATGTCGTGACCGGTCCAAATCTTGGGTAATGCTGTGAGAACCGATTATCAGCCGTTTTTACGGCGACGGTAACGGGCAATACCGCTACCGACAAGGCCCAGGCCGAACAGCAACATCGTGCCCGGCTCCGGAATCGCTTCAAACGAGCCGTCGAGACGGTCGTTACCACAACCGAGCGTGGCCTGGAAATTCAGGTTGTCGAAGCTGCCCAGGAGCGAACGCTCGAACTTGAATTCGTACACCCAGGTATCACCGTTACCCGGCGAGAGGTGATCCTGCTCGAGGTCTTCCCAGAAAGTCAGCGAGGACTGGACATCGCCGAGCTTCTCACCCGACTCGATTTCATGGGCGCCGGCCAGGGACTCGAACGACGTGCCGTAGTAGCTGCCGCTAACGTCCTGGATACCGTTCCATGAATCGACGCGGTACAGGCCAGCCGAACCGTCGGCGGTGATGTCAATCGCCCACGTGTACTTGGAATCACCACTGCCGATAAACAGGTCGCCCATGCGGTAGTACTGGTCCCAGCCGGAAGAATAGGCGTTGAAGCCGAACGAGTTGGTCAGCGAGATATACAGGTAATCGGCATCCATTGCCACGTTCAGGTCTTCGAGGTCAAACGCCTCGCCGCCTTCACCGAGATTGCCGGGGGAGGGCAGGTTGCCAATGCCGTGCGGATAGTTGATCGGGGCACGGTTCTGGTTGAGGGCGTCATCGAACAGCGTCGATGCATCGCCAAAATTGTAAATTTGGTAGTTAAACGCGTAGCTCTGGCTCGCCAGGAGCACAACTGCAAGTACCGTTAGGAGTTTTTTCACTACATTACCCTTTTCATCCGAAGTTCTACGTATAAGTTCTCGGGTAGAAAAGAAGCAAGTGCGGTGCCGAAATGTAGTCAACGCTAGCTGCAACACATGGTTATGATCACCAATCGCTCCGGTTCGGATGGCAGGCTTTGTCCTCGCCCCTTCCCGAAAACCCCACAAGAAATGTAATGAATTGGTTAAGCCGTTGTAAAAAAGCGGCTTAGGATTTGTTAAGGAGCGGACTTCCGGCGAGTGTCAGCGTCCGTCGGTGGCGCCAAACCCGACAAAAATGCCACCAGATTGCGGTAAAAAACTCAAATGGCACGCAGGTAAACGGAGGACCCGATGCGATTTCTAACCAAACTACTAAACCGCAATGCTCATATCGTGCAACGAGATGCACGCTTATCGGCAGCCCCATTCACGCCTCGAAAGGACCACTTTCGTACCCTCGACCAGCTTTCAGCCATGCTTCGGATCACTACCGGCGACGTCGCCACCGGCCGTCACCGGGTCGGTCTCTACCGTTTCCTCGTTGATCATATCCCTGCGGTCAATGCCTGTGTCTGGACATGGGCACGGCTGGCCACAGCCGACGGTGCCTGGGAGATCGTGGAAGCACCGAGCGATACGGCCCGGGCCAAAGCCCTCGAACGACTCGACCGTCTCGACAAGCGGCTCGGCCGTTCGTCGCTGGGCCGGCAGATCGGTCTACCGTCGCTGTTGTCCGGGCTGTTCGCCGGACTGTTCCGCGACGGTGTTGCCGCCGGCGTGCTCACCCTGACCCGCGACGGTTCCTCGGTCGAGGCGATAGTCCCGATCGACGCCGCGGGCATTGTCGCCAAAGCCGGAACCGGGGGGTACCAGCTGACCTTCGAGAACGACGACACGCGCACGGTCAGCCTCGATACCCCCGATGTTTTCGTCCTGACCCACAATGCCGGTCCCAACGCCCCGCTCGGGCGCTCCATCCTGCAGGCGGTCCCATTCGTCAGCTACATCGAGCAGCAATTGATCGATGATATGCGCCGCGCCACCCACAACTCCGGCTACCATCGGCTGCACGTCAAGGTTACGCCTCCGGAGCGGATGGCGGGTGAATCCGACAGCGCTTATGTCGGGCGCAGCAACAGCTACTTCGATGCAACTGTCGACATGATCAGGTCGTGCGACATCGAGGACAACCCGGTTACCTGGGACAATGTCGCCATCGACTACATCGGCCCGCAGCAGCGCACCGGCGTAACCAACAGCTGGTTCTACAACCACCGCGCCATGATCGAAGAGATCTGCGCCGGCACCAACTTGTCGCCCTTCCTGCTGGGATACTCCTACGGCGCCACCACCAGCTGGTCCGGCTTCAAGTTCGACCTGGTCATGCGCCAGGTGCGCGCCGTCCAGGCGGAAATGCGACAACTGCTGGAGTGGATCGGCGATGTCGAACTGGCGCTCGCCGGTATCGACGCCCGCTGTCGCTACCGTTTCGACAACAGCATGAGCTATCGCGCCACCGACCAGGCGACCGTCTCCGCCTCTCGCGCCGACACCATCCTCAAGCTGTACAACGCCGGCCTGATCGACCAAGAGACCGCCCGCAGCAAAGTGGCATGCCTGATCTGATACTGCCGCCGGAGGTAGCCGAGGTCGACTGGCAACGCGGCCTGGTCGACCCGGTCTACTTCGCTTCGGCGGTCCTGCATATCGAGCTGCACCCCGGCCAGGCTAAGTGGCTGGTCCGTTCGGTCGAACCGGAGAACCTCCTCGTGACCGGCAACCGCTGGGGGAAATCGTTCGTCTCGGCGGTCAAGCTGATCCACCGCGCCCTCTACCGCCCGCGCCCGCTGCCATACGACGCTGCCGGCCGTTACCGAAGCGCCATTGTATCGATCACCCAGGACCAGGCCAACCTCGTCTTCAACCAGGTTTCGCGCCTCGTCAACCAGTCACCGTTGCTGTCTGCTCTGGTCGATTCGCGACGCCAGACGCCGCACCCGACGGTTGCGTTCGGCAACGGCGCCACCATCGAAGCGCGCTCGTCGCAAAACCGGGGCGAGTACCTGCTCGGCAACGATTTCGACCTCGTCATCTTCGACGAAGTCGCGTTCGAGTCGGAACCGGAGTTTGTCGTTGAGGAAGTACTCACCATGCGCCTGGCCGACCGTGAAGGGCGCCTCGATCTTGTCTCCACGCCCAACGGCAAGAACTGGTTCTACCGGCGCTTCCGCGAACATATGCAGGGAAATCGGCGCGGCTATCTCCAGTCCGGCGACAGTCGCGACAACCCGCTGTTGCCGCGACCGTTCCTCGACGACCGGCTGCGCTTTTTCAGCGACGCCCGGGTGCAGCAGAACATCATGGGGCAGTTCGCCGATTCCGGGGGCGAGATCCTCATGGGGGAATACGTCGATGCCGCCCTCGCCGCACAGACCGAAAACGCGAGCACCGAGCAACCCGAACTACCCCGCTTCATTTCCGGCTGGGACCTGGCCCGCAAACAGACCGCCACTGTCGGTATCACCGTTGCCGTGACGGGGGAGACCGTGACCGTCGTCGCCCTCGAACGTTTCAAGCGGTTCGACTGGGCAGTCGTGATCGACCGTATCAAACGCCGGCAGTATGACTACCCCGGCCAGCTTATCATCGACGCTACCGGTTTGGGCGACGTCGTCACCGAGCAACTCCGAGAGTTCAAACCGGAGGCCTTTGTCTTCTCAGAAACAGCCAAAGCTGCTCTATTGTCGAACCTCGAACTGCTGCACGCCCGCCGACGCCTGCGCTACCATCGCTGGGAGTTGCCTGACGGTCCGGGGCGGGTATGGTCCCTGGAGGATGAATTGCGCGAGGCACGCTGGGACGACAACAACCGGTGCGACGCTCTCATGGCGCTGGCGCTGGCGGTCTGGCCGTTGCGACGTACGGTCGAACTCACCCCATGGCCCCGACTGGGCAAGGCGTGATGTGGTCGTGTGGCGGTGTTATTGCGACGTACGATGTCATGAGCCAAAGCGCAGATCTCTGGAGTTCACCAACGGCGCACGGAGAGGTCCGCGTTTAACAGGGAACGGTAAAGACACACAAAAAGGTGCGCCCTCCGAGGGGAGGGTGGACTCAGAGGGCGCTTGGGAAGGGGGATCGGGAACGCGGATTGTCAAAACAGATGATGTCTCTGACGTTCCCCTTCTCTGGTGATGGGACTCGTTAGAAACCCGTGTGGCCGAACACTTCGGCGGTTGTAAATGTCATCGCGAAGATGAACAGAATCGCCGCCAGCAGCCACTTGTACGGGAATCGGGTCTTTTTGCGATACAGCATAGTCATAACCAAAACCAATCAGGATAATCGTTCACGTTACACGGTCGCATATCGCAAAACCTGTGCCGCTCCGGCCGGCCGTCGCACTGATGCGGCAACTGGCTGATAGTCATTGAGTTAAATCGGTTGCGCAAAGTCTGAACAGGCTGCAGCCGATTTGACAACCCCGCAACAAAATGCGCAAATTCGCCGCAAGACTTGTGGTAATCCGGTCAGGCCCACGGTTTGTAAACGACACTGTGGAGGAACCATGAGCCTGCGACTCGCTTCGCTGACCGCCCAACTGATCGATAAACCACCCGACGACCCGTCCGATAGCCTGGCCCAACGTATCAACGGCACCATCAAGCCGCCGCAAGCGGTCAGCGCCGAGGACATCCACATCCGCGCCATGTACCTCGTCTCCGACGAAGTCAATTCGTTTGGCGGCTGCTTTCCGTCGGACGAACACCCGTCGCTGATACCGCTCTTAGTCGACGTGCCGGTGATGATCGGCCACCGCAAGGACCGTCTGCCCGTCGCCCGGACGTTTCATGCTACCATCGAACGGCGCGACGGCCATCAATGGGTCAAGGTGCTGTTCTACTGGTTACATGATACCGACGGCGCCGAGTCGCTGGCCGCCAATATCGACGGCGGCCTGTACAAGGAGTGCTCGATCGGTTTCGTCTATCGCTTCCCGGAGTGCTCGGTCTGCGGTCGTGACATGCGCCGTTGCGAGCACGAGCCGCTGCGCCGGTACACCCGAGACGGCCATACCGTCACCGCCCACTTCAACTACCGCCAGGTCGACCGTGTCCTCGAATGCTCGCTTGTCTACCGCGGCGCCCAGCCCAATACCGCGATGACGAACGATGTAACGCTCGGTGACTGGCACGCCCCCGAATCGTTCACGCCAGCTGATACCGACGACCTCTTGCTGCTCACCCCGGCCTACGACGGTATCCCGGTTGTCCTCTCACCCACCGATGACGGGGCGGCGCTCATAGCCTGTGACAACTCCGAACTTCCCGCTGATCTGAGCGACCGCTTCGCGCTCGATGCGACACCGAATTCAGCTGCTCCCGTCTTCGGTCTTCTCGTCGGCTACCGTGGCAAGCAGCGTTGCAGTGCCGACGAAACCCGGGCCTTCCTCCGCGACCGTTCCGGTCCGGTCAGCCGTCTCGACCTCAAGTTGCTCCTGCCCGACGTAACCTGTCCCGGCCGCCACACGCCCGACCCAACGCACACCGTCACACCCCTTCGCCACCGTATCACCACTCACCGCACCCTTCCTGAAACCGCTGCCGTTCTGGCAACTCGTGACGGTGTGCGGGTCTGGCGATTGCCGCATCGGCCGCCGCACCACCCCGGCTACAGCCTCGATCCGGCTGCGCATGTCAAACCCGCCAACACCTATACCCTGCATGACCACGACAGTCACCAGTCACTGGAACTGTCGCTGACCGACCGCACGAGCAGTCTCGATTTACTCGGCAAGCCGTTCGATCTTGCGAATCTTTCCGGAAAAGTCGAGCAGATTCGCAGGAGAGGCGAGGCCTACCAGGTCGCAATCGACAGTCGCCTTTTCCTGCTCCGCCCGGTCATTCTGCATGGCCGCCGTCGCTACCTCTGTCAATCACTGGAGGACGCCGATGCACGTAACTGATACCAATCATCCGCTCACCCTCTCAAACCAGTTGCTCAACCTGCTCACCGTCGCTCTTGGCATCGCCGCGGCGTATTTCCTGACCATCCAGTCGCTCAAGATAGAATTGGCGGCCAAGGCCGAGAGCCGGGTCGTCGAGGTGATGGACAAGAAGCTGACGTCGTTCGAGGTCCTCGTTCGCGAAGGCCTGGTCAGCAAGGAAGATTTCTACACTTTCTCGCGCGACATCGACTCGCGCCTCACCCGCATTGAACTGTTTCTCACCGAACAATCAGGAGCTAAGCGTGAAACACCCTGATGATATGCGCGCCCTCATTACCCGACTCGGGGGCGCCCTCGATACCGAAACCGTCACCGTGCTCGATCTCGACGAATTCCGCGCCAGGCTCGAGGATCTGGCGGCCGCCCTCGATGACAACGACACCGTCGCCGAATCACTGGCCCGACTGCGCCGTGATTACGAGGAACGGATCGCCGGCATGCTCAAGGCGATCGCGGCAGCCGACCGCTCCCGCACCGCCTTCGCCGAGGCCCTCACCGAGATCAAGAACCTGCCGTCGCTCTCGACAGCACAACTGATCGAGCGCTACCGAACGGTGTCGGCACGCCTCCGCCATCACTTCCCGACCAGTTTCGGCCCGTTGCGGGCATCCGGTCAGCGCGGGAAGTAGCCGCGCATACACAACGATCTACGAAACCCACGAAAGGAACTCTCATGCCTGTACGTACCCAGGATCTCGAAGCGGTCGCTCCCGTTCTTGCGACCTTCGATGTGCAACAGTCCGGCAGTGTCGACCAGCTCAAGGATGCCAACCTCGGCCAGCCGGTCATGCTCACCGCAAACAACGAAGTTGGCCCGATCACCAGCGGCGGGCAGTTGCTCGGCAAACTGATCGACCTGACACTGTCCGACGGTGATGACGGCAAGCGCCTCGCCACCGTCCAGATCGGCGGCATCTGCCGCCTCGCTGTTTCCGCGACCGTCCCGTCGGTCGGCAACCGCGTCGTCGGCGGCACTGCCGGCACCGTCAAGCAGGCGCCCACGGTAGCCTCTGACCCGGCTGGCGGCAATGTCGCCCGCGGCACCGTCCTCGCCGTCAACGGCACCACCGACTGCACCATCCTGCTCAACTAAGGAGACATTCATGGACTTCACCGATTTCCTGCATTCTTCCGCCCGTGCCGATCTCGAACGCCGCTTCGATGCTGAACCATCCGAACCGGTCGATCTGTCGCGCGCCGCATCGCTTTCAGTCTCCCGCGATACCTACACCGAAGCCGAAGCCCGCGGCCTGACGCTGTCGGAACTGCTCGAATCCGACGAGTACGATCCGTCACCCGTCGGCTCGCCGATCGACGCTTTCGAGCGCCAGCTTGCCCTGGCAGGGATCCGCTTCGGCGGCAACGCCCCGACCACCGTCGAACAGTTTTTCAAACAGGCGCCCGCCCTCATGCCCGAGTTCGTTCTGCGCGAAGTGAAGCGCGGCATGGCGCTGCGTCCGGAACTGCGCCGCCTCATCGCCAACACCACCACCGTCGCAGCCAACACCTACACGCCATTCTCGATCGACACCGCCAACACCGACCGCTTCTCGCTCCGTCCGATCGGCGACGGTGCCGAGGTGCCGCAACTGCTGGTCACCGAGCAAAACCACTCGGTCAAGGTGCTCGACTACGGCCTGGCGCTCAAGACCAGCTACAAGTCGCTGCGCTACCGAACCACCTCGCAGTTCCGCGTGCTGCTCTGGTACATCGGTTTCAAGATCCAGACCGACAAGATCGGCATGCTCGTCGACACCATCATCAACGGTGACGGCAACAGTAACCCGGCTGCTGTTATCAACACCGACACCAGCGGTACACTGTTGTACGACGACTTGATCGATCTCTGGTCACAGTTCTCGCCGTTCGAGCTGAACACGATCATCGCCCACGTCAACCAGATGAAGACCATCCTCACCCTCGACGAGTTCAAGGACCCGATGGCCGGCTACCGCTTCCAGCAGTCGGGCGATCTGTTCAGTCCGCTCGGCGCGGTGCTGGTTCGCTCCGACGAGGTCCCGACCGACCTGATCATCGGTCTCGACAGTCGCTTCGCGATTGAAGAGGTGGTCACCCAGCCGCTCACCATCGAGTATGACAAGATCATCGAACAGCGCTTCGAAGAAGCTGTCATCACCGAGTCGGTGACCTACGCCAAGGTTATCCCCGAAGCCGCCGTCATCCTCGACACCGTCCACGCCTGATGAGCCGGCCGGGACCGCGCTTTCGGTCCCGGCCGCTTTCGCGGAAAGGAACGCATGAAACACAAACTGCTCGAATCCGGCGCCGGCTTCTCGCTGGGGATGGCCTACTCCCGCTCGCTGGTTCGCATCAGCGCCGGCGGCTACGACGGCCGTCTCGTGGCGCTGATGCACCACGGCGCGGGCAACATCAAGCTTACCTGGTCCGACCCGCCCTACGCCACCTGGGCGCCGCTGACTGACGCCATCACCGACGCCGCCGACTTGCCGTACGACGTCTATGTCAAACCGGACGGCAGCCTGCTCGTCGCCTATTCTGAAAGCGGTCTCCGCCTTGCCTTCAAGGAACTCACCTTCAGTCAGGGCAGCTGGACACCGCAGTCGACCATCATAGTCTACGACGGCGACCCGGCCGCATCGCCAACCCTGACCATCGGCCCCGACGGTACGTACTGGATCGGTTACGTTCGCATCGACGCCCAGCAGCAGTACTTCCATGTCAAACCGTCGTCCGACAACGGCCAGACCTGGGGCTTCGGACCGACCAGCACCGGCGATCAGTTCACTACTCCTTATTCCGACATCAACGGTCGCATGCTGTGTGGCGAGTCAACGGTTCACGCCGTTTACACCAAGGACAACACCGAACTGGTGCGACGCTACTACGAGCCGATCTCCGGTATCTGGAGTGCTGAAGACATCATCGCTGCCGGCGCCGCCCTCGGCTCCGATATGAATGCGACCTTCACCGCCAACAACGTGTTGCACGCTGTCTGGACCGACGGCGCCCTGCACTACCGCCGCCACAACGGCAGCTTCTGGGAGGACGTGATTACCGTCGATCCCGACGGTGGACGCTGGCCCGATTTGATTTTTCACAACGGCCGGCCGACCGTCATTTACCTGAAGGAGGGCGCTCCCGATCGCCACACCCTGTTTGCCGCCGCCGGTGACGGTGTTTCGTTCCAGGCGCCCCAGCCGTTTGATCGTCAGTACGGCAACTTCGATTCAGTGGTGGCCTACGCCGCCGGTGTTGCGACCTACGCCGACCTTACGGCCGAGGCATCCAACGATACCGTCGGCGATATCTATCACCCATCCACCAACGCGCTGGTGGCGCAGGTGGATGACCAGCTGTTCATCGGTTTCGAACAGCCGTTCCGAATGCTCGGGATCGAACTTGCCGCCCTCGGGATGGGTGGTCAGGTCAGCTGGTCGTACTGGGACAGTATCAACTGGCAGTCTTTCACACCATCGAGCGGCGGCTGGCACTTTGAAACCTCGCCCCACAACCTGGTGCTGTTCGACGACTACGATTCCATACCATCCAACTGGCAGCGCTCGATAGTCAACGGTGACTTTCGCTACTGGATCCGTGCCCGCGTTACCACTGAATTCACCACCGCCCCGGTCGGCACGCAGCTCTTTCCCAGCGTACGTATTCGTGGCATCGGGATCGCGAGGTAACCATGTCATACACAACCGTTGAACTCGTCCGCACCCACCTGGCCTCGCAGGCCACGCCGGTCGGCCGGATTTCCGACCAGGCCGTCACCCTGCGCGGTACCGATTACGTCACCTTCGCCGACGGTCCGGTCGAGGCCGGCTCGGTTCGCGTTAAATCCAACCAGGCAACGCAACCGCAACGCGTCACGGTCAGCTTCACCAACGGCAGCGCCGAAATCAGCGCCGGCCCGATCGTGCCAGGGAGCGTCATTGTCGCCGGCGACAGCTCCTTCGGCGTCATCTTCACCGAGAACCGCGACTACATCATCGACCACCCTGGTGGGACGATGCATCGCAAGGACGGCGGTCAGCTGACCGACAGCGCCACGGTGGTCGTCTGGTTCACACCGTACACCCTCTACGCCGCCTCGGCCGACTTCCTGCTCGACGCCTCCGGCGGTCGGATTCGCCGCACCGGCGACAGCAACATCGCCGACGGAGAAACGGTCCTGATCGACTATGAAGTGCTCGCCAGCGCGGTCACTGCCGACATCCTCGACTCCGCCGTCGCCCAGGCCAACGCCCTGGTGGCCTCGCAGGTCGATCCAACGCTGCAGTTTGGCGCCGATCCGGTGCTCGAAGCAGCTGCAACCTACCGCGCTCTCGAGGTTGTCGCCTACAGCCTGGCAGCCCGTGAGCTGTCAAGCCGGCGCGGTGACCAGCAGATCGCCCGCACCTGGCTGACCGTCGGTGAACAATTCGCCGCCCGCGCAACCGACATGATCAAAGCCTTCCGTCCGCCCACCGATCGCCTCACCACACCGGTGCACACATAGGAGATAACCGTGCTCATACCATTCTTACAGCCTGTCGCGCGACGTGTTTGGTTCGTGCCCGGCCTTCGTGTCTGGGGCTCACCCACGACATTTCAGATCCATTACCTGGTTGCCGAACATCTCGACACGCCCGTCATCCACTACGGCACCGCCCAGATTGGCGCATCGTCGCAATCCCACACCTACGCCGAACTGATCGACAGCCGTGGCAATCACCTGCCGGACGAAATCGATGCGCCCCGCATCATCGTTCGCCCCCGCAGTGACAGGCCAGCGTTCATCGTCGGGCAGGAGGACGACCGCAGTTTCAAGATCGCCCGTCCCGCCGATGCTACCGACGACACCATCGTCGACCTGCTCATACTCGAACTGGGGCACTGACGTGACCGCCAGCGCACATCGGCCGCTCGACCTGGCCGTCATCCTCGACCGCCTGATCGAACGCTATGCAGCCGTACTTGAGTTGCAACCCGACGAGAATATCAAAATAGGAGATTTTTTGAAATTGGTAGAGATCCGTAACAAACTGCAGCCGGATAATACGACACAGGGCGCCTTCTGGTCACACCTCGACGACATCCGGAAAAGCGAACTGCCCGACCCCGCGAAGAAACCAACAGCCTCACCCCGCAAGAAAGCGCCGAAGAAGAAGACAAGGGGGGAGAAGCAATCGTGAAACCGCTCGGCCAGATCATCGTTTTGCTGTTCTTGCTTCGCTGGTCGCCGTGCGCGGGCGTACACGTTGACACGCTCAAGTCGACATCGGAAATCAAGGATGCCGTCATCTACTCATTCGAGGGATGTGTCGCCGAAGTGAGCGGCGAAGACTGCCGGCGGTACAACGCCGGCGGCATCCCCAACCTGTACGCCGGTCTCAGCGGTCAGGGGCGCGAACGGCGCAGCCTCCTGCGCTTCCCGGGGTGGGACGGCAGCATACCCGACTCGGCCGAACTGTACCTCTACTGCTGGTACGAGTACGACAATGTCGACCGCCGCATCTTCGCCTACCCGGTCACGCGACGGTTCCATGCCGGCACCGAGGCGATGTACAATGCCGGCGACTACCCCGATCCCGACTCCGGCGTTACCTGGTATCATGCCTGGCTCGATGTCGGCGACACCGACTCCTTGAACTGGACCAGTCCCGGCGGTGACTACACCACGGCCGTCGCCTGCACCATGATCGTCACCGGCACGGAGCAATACTTCGTCGTACCGCGCTTCGAACGGCTGCTGGCTTACTTTGACTCGACCGGACTTGATCCGGCCATCATCCTGATTAATGAAAACGCCTTTCCCGGCAACTACAGCGAGAAGCTGTTCAAGTCAACCGAGTACAGCGTCAACAACCCGCTGCTGCTGCTGTACACGACCGTACCGGACGATGCGCGGCGCCGTCGACGCCGGCTCCAGTCCTACATCCAATCTCGATGAGGTATACACATGCGCGCCCTCTTCACACTCTTGTGCCTTTGGCTCTGTCCGCTTGTCGCCGTCGCCGGAATCCTGGGTAATACCATGCCGGCTCTCACCGGCGAGGACTCGCTTTCGCTTGTCTTCGTTTCGCTCGATTCCACCGGTAACCCCGCTTCGGCCGATTCGCTTTTTCTTGTGATCAGCGATCCTTCCGGTGTCGAAACCTGCCGCGACTCGATGACTACCACCGACAGCCGCCTCGAAGGTATCAGCATCGGCGGTGCTACCAGCTATCGATTCAGCGATGCCGTCAGCACTCTCACCGGTTCCGGTAGTATGGGACGTTACTCGGTGCTCGCCATCCTGAAACGCGCCGACGGTCTTGCTACCGCCCAGACTCATTGGTTCCAGTTGCTCGGCCAGTCGCTGTCACAGCGGCTGGCGTACCTCGATGCCAATATCAGTGGCATCGGCACCGGCGGCGGCGCCTGGACAGTGACCGTCGCAGTGCGCGATACTACCACTGGTGCTGCCATTCCATACGCCGGACTTGCCGTTCGCAATCTCGATCAAACCACGCTGCTGGCCGGCGGTCGCAGTGACGTCAACGGTCTCGCCACGTTCAACCTCGACAATGGCTCGTATCTCGTCACGGCAACAGCGTCGGGCTATATCTTCGAACCACCCGATACCCTCGTTGTCGACGGTGCTACTACCGACACGGTTGCTGCCGGACGTTTCGACCCCGGCAGTCCTGCCGCACCGGAACTCTGTCGCGTCTACGGTTGGGTTTACACCATCGACGGTTATCCCGACGCCGACGCTACCGTCTCCATCCGCCTGGCCGGTTCCGACATCCGCTGCAATGGCCTTATTGTCTCGCCCTTTGCCATTGAAACCACCACCGACAGTACCGGCTCATTCGCGCTCGATGTCTATCCGTCAGCCGCCCTGCAGCCGCCCGGCACACCGTACGAAATCAGCATCAACCGCAGCAGCGGCGGTATCGTTCGCCAGCGCATAACTGTGCCGTCGCTGTCTTCCTGGCAACTCACCTGGTAATCGAAAGAGAAAGAAGGAACACTATGAACGATCTGCTCACCGACACCTCATTCTGGGGTATCGTCGCTTCGCTTGTGCTCATGATGCTCGGCGCGTTGACCAAAGCCTATCTGGTGCCGTTTCTGAAAGCAGGAAAGAGGGAGCGCTATGCCCGCTACATCGCCATCATCGCCGACGAACTGACCGACGACCTGCGGGCCCGCTACCCCGAAAAAGAATGGCTCCGTCATCTTGACGAAGCCATTGATCGGATCATTGATATCTGCGGTATTTCAACCGAAGTCGCCCAGCGCGCCGTTCGCGCCGCCGCCGCCCGCAAGTGAGTCTATCCGGCCGTGCCGTCTGGACGGCGCGGCCGATTTAGCTTAGTAACACGGCTCTCCGACGGTGCCGAACAGGAAATTGATGTAATACACGACGTCGGTAATATTCACATAGCCGTCGCAATTGGCGTCGCCGCGCAGCGCCGTACCGACCGGCGGCGCGCCACCGGCAGTCACGAACGAGATCAGGTAGTTCAGGTCGACAATATTCACCGAACCGTCGCCATTGTAATCACCCTTGGAGAAATTGCCCAGGCAGGAGTAGCGAACGAGCGCCGTGGTTGCGCCTGAAATGGTCGTCAAATCCTGGGCCATGGCCCGAACAAATACGGCCTCGCCTTCGGCCAGTGAGGGTTCCCAGGCAAACGCCCAGCCGTCGGCGCCGCTGAAGTCGATCCCCACGTTCTGTCGAGTCGGCGTCCAGTTCCACGCCATCGTCGACACCATCAGGTCGATCTCGAGCCAGTCACCGAGGTACTGGATCTCACCCGTTCCCAGATTGTCGCGCATCCGGAGGGTGGTCCTCAGGCCGGTCGTCGGATCCGACACCCGGACACCCCAGGTACCATCCTCTTCCTGCCAGCCCACGAAACCGTCGACACCGAGCCAGACACCAATCGGGCCGCCCAGGGCGATGATCACGACCCGCTCTTCTTCTTCTACCCACTGTCGCAGCGTGAAGTAATCCGGCTCCGTCATGTTGTCCATGACCAGCGTATTGCCGTGACTGCGAAGGTAATCCTTGAGGCGCAGGTAGAGCGCTTCGTCGTACGTTCCCAGATCGTCGCGGGTATCGAACTGCACCGCCAGTCGCTCCACGACCGTGTCCAGCGGCAGCACGTTGCTGCCCTCACGGATCGGCGAGGTGTAGCCGCGGTCCGCCCAGACCTGCAACATCAATGCCACCGCAACCGGTGCGTTGTAGTAATCACCGAATTCACCGGCCGCGGCCGGGTTGCCGTCGAACCGATCATAGTCGGTATCGCCGTACAGCGACTGGTCCCGCGCTTCCATCTCCACCGACATGGTATCGAGCGCCGCATGTGTCGAAATCGAGATCACACCCATGTTTTCGTCGTTGCAACTCATCAGGATGTCGGTCGGGCCGCAGATAGTCTCGCCGTTGTCGGGCGAACTGATACTCGGCACCGGCGGCGTCGGCTCTAAGAAGATCGACACCGAATCACTCGCCGTCCGACCCAGCGTATCGACCGCCTGCACCCGAACGAAGTAGGTGCCTTCCGGTACGCCCGAGAAGTCCCAGGTGAGGCGGAAACCGTCGCCGTTGGTCGTCGAATTGACACCGTCGCGCAGCGACATCGTTCCATCGTAGTCGCGACCGAACTCCGTCCAGTTGTCACCATCTGAGGAATAGCTGAACGACAGGTAGTCGATGATCTCCGACCCGCTGGTTTCCCAGGCCCAGACATCGGCGCTGCCCAGGAGCTTCTGGTCACGGCTGGGGGACAGGAGTTTTACCGACGGCGGGTCTTGTACGCCGCCCGAACCGCCGGGGATACCGGCGGCATACAGCACCAGCTGACCGGGAAAGTTCCAGATACCGTTGTTGACCAAATCGATGAAACCGATGCTTTCATCCCAGATGTTGTAGGCGCGGCAGGGAGTCGGAATCTCGTCGGTAATGACCGCCGCCTTGTAGATCGCCTGGTTGGGATCATTCGGATCGGGATACACCAGCTCGTTGCCGATGAAGAAGCCGGCAAAGAACGGACCGTTCACCGTTACCGGCGAATCCAGCGGTACCCACAGGTCGTACAGGCCCGGTTCCGGCACCTGGACTTCATAATTGCTCGATATGGAGAGGAGTTGCCCGGGGACGGGACATGACGGATTGGTCATGTCGGCCGCCTCGATGTCGACCGAAATCGACAGCGGCGTCGCCTCATGGAATAACATCGGCATGTTGACGGCTACAATCGTGAAAGGATAGGGCGACGGACAGCCGTCGGCCGCCGGATCGATGTAGTTCTTGTACAGTTCGTTGCCCCACACCCAGCCGTCGATCTGGAGCGCCAGACCGGTATCGTTGCGCACGATGCAAGTATCGGCGAGCGACAGCGACGGATTGACATTGAGGGTAAAGCGAGGCACGTCACCCAGGGGCGTTAGCTGCGGGTTCTTGTCGACTGCCTGTACGTTGATCGCCAGGGCCAGTACGATGCTGAGCGCCAGGACCATGTATCGCCGTGACATCCGGTGTCTCCTTGTCTGTGTAGGTATCATTCCTTTCTCTTGATTATCGAGCGATTGGCCGTATACTTGATCGTGGAAGCTGCTCTCCCCGGCCGGCTATGGTCGGGTGGCAATAACCTGCGCAATAGCTGAACAGAAAGGATTTTCCGCTGTCACAGCCTCCTCGAAAGCCCGAATGGCTGCGCGTCAAAGCCTTCGGTGGCGACACCTTCGCCGAGGTCAGCCGTCTCCTGGCCAAACACCACCTGAGCACCGTCTGCCAGTCGGCCAACTGCCCCAACCGCGGCGAGTGCTTCAATCGCGGTACTGCCACTTTCCTCGTCATGGGCCCCAACTGCAGCCGCAACTGCCGTTTCTGCGATGTCCGCCCCGGCCCGCTGGCAGCTCTCGACCCCGAGGAGCCGCGCCGGCTCGCCGAAGTAGCCGCCGATCTGAAACTTCGTCACGTCGTCGTTACCTCCGTGACCAG
Organism: uncultured Ignavibacteriales bacterium; assembly: GCA_964544635.1. Classification (GTDB taxonomy): domain Bacteria; phylum Zixibacteria; class MSB-5A5; order GN15; family FEB-12; genus CAZJCK01. The sequence continues at coordinate 26,618 of CAZJCK010000012.1, forward strand.
GGATGACCTCCCCGACGGCGGCGCCGGCCACTTTGTCCAGGTCGTGAAACAGCTGCGCGACCGCGTACCCAGTGCCACTATAGAATTACTGATACCCGACATGCAGGGCAACGTTGCCGCCTGGCGGCAACTTGTCGATACGCCACCCGACATTCTCAATCATAATATCGAGACAGTGCCCCGGCTCTACGAAGCAGTCCGCCCCCGCGCCTCATACCGACAGTCTCTCGACCTGCTGTCGTACTTTGACAGGGAAGGCGACATGCCCGTCAAGTCGGGTATCATGGTTGGACTGGGAGAGACCAGCGCAGAATTGCAGACTGTCTTCGACGATCTTTCGACAAACGGTGTTTCAATTCTAACCATTGGTCAATACCTGAGCCCCTCGAAGGATCATACTCCGATTGACCGCTACGTCACCCCCGAGGAGTTCGATACCCTGGGTGACGCCGCTCGAAACGCTGGGATAAAAACTGTAGTCTCGGGCCCACTGGTACGCTCTTCATACCTTGCAGATCGCAACGTTGATTCAATAATCAACAGTTTCAAGTCACGGTAGTATCCTTTTCAGATCAATCGGTGATAATCTTTTTTCATCCGCCGATAGTCTGACTAACACGCCAGGAGCAGGATACTACACGTATGGTAAAGACAGCCAAATCGCGCATCCTCGTTGTAGACGACGAGAAATATATCTGCAATATTATTGTTGAAGCGCTCTCGATGGAATCGTTCGAGGTTTTGGCCTTCCACGACCCTGCCGAGGCGCTCGACTATATAGAGAATCATCGCGTCGACCTGGTCCTGACCGACCTGGTCATGGGCGACCATTCAGGCGTCGAGGTCCTCGAGCGGACCCTGGTCAATCATCCCGACGCCATCGTCATACTCATGACCGCGCACCCCACGGTCCAGGCCGCCATCTCGGTTCTCAAGAAAGGCGCCCACGACTTCCTGGTGAAACCGTTCAAACTCGAACTGCTGCGGGCGGCCATCCAGCGCGGCCTCGAACACCAGCAGGTGCGACGCGAAAATATCCAGCTCAAGGGACAGGTCAGTTTTCTGCAGGACGCCGTCAGCATCTGCACCACCGAGGAAATGGATGCGTACCTGCGCGATATGGTACGCTGCTGCCGCGACGAATTGTCGGCTGTCTCGGCAGCTTTCCTCGAGTTCGACGATGACGGCAAGGTGGTCAAGACCATAGCCGACACCGATGGTGAGATGGCCGTGGCCGTCACCGAAACCGACATGGTAGAAAAACTGCAGTCGCAGCAGCAGCCGCGACCGGTCACGCGTACCACTGTCGCCATCGTCAACGGCCGACGCGTCCGCCAGACACTCCTCTCCCAGCCGGTGCATGTCCAGAATCAACTCCGCGGCCTTATCAACCTGCTTATCCAGTCCCGCTTCAACCAGATTTCGCCCGGCCAGATCAACCTGCTCTCGATCCTGGCCAGCAGCGCTGCCTCCGCCATCACCAACTACACCCTGTACCACAACCTGCGCGACTCCTACATGCAGGCGATCCGGACGCTGGCCAACGCGATTGAAGCCCGCGACGCCTACACCGCCGGCCATACCGATCGCGTCTGCCGACTCGCCGAACTGATCGCACGTGAACTCGACTGGCCGCAACCGGCCATCGACAATCTCATTATGGGATGCACCCTCCACGATATCGGCAAGATCGGCGTGCCCGATTCCATTCTCAACAAGCCCGGCCAGTTGACCGACGACGAGTATCTCCGCATGGTCAAACACCCCACGGTCGGCCTCAAAATCATCAGCGGCATCGACCTCTTCAAACCGGCCATCCCCTACATCATGGGCCACCACGAGCGCTACGACGGCAGTGGCTACCCCGACGGACTCGTCGGTGACAAGATCCCCATCGAGGGCCGCCTCCTCGCCGTCGCCGACACCTTCGACGCCATCCTGTCGGACCGCCCCTACCGCCGCGGCCGCAGCGCCGCCGTAGCCGTGCAGGAACTGATCAACAACGCCGGACGTCAGTTCGACCCGCGGATCGTACAGACCTTCCTTGCCGTACTACGCTCCGGACGGATCGATTTAGCTCAGATGTACGGACGGGAAGAAGATTTGTCGTGCCTCGACGACCTCGATACTACTGCCATGGAAGCTGAAAGTCGTACTCCCACGGCAACTCAACGGGCATAGGCGGAAACGAAACGACCAGGATTACCAGCGCCGCCACCCCCATGATGACGGCATGTCGCGGCAGCGGCTTGTCGTCGAAAATCGTCGGCGGATGCTTCACCCCGAAGATCAACCCCAAAAGCCCAAACAGCCACCAGGCCGGCCAGAGAAAACCGAGAAAGACCAGCGCCACCAGGGTGATGCGCCCCAACCGGTGCTGCAAACTTCGCCCCAGGCCGTACAGGATGTGGCCGCCGTCAAACTGTCCGATCGGCAGCATGTTCAGCGCTGTTACCAAAAGCCCCACCCAGCCGGCAAACGCCGCTTCGGTCAACAGGTAGGCATGCCCCTCGAGCGGCGAACCGATCAGCCAAAGTATCATGCCACGCATCGTCAGCGACTCACCCGTCAACGAGAACGCCATTTGATTGAACGGCAACTCGTACACCGGTAGTTGTACCGACTGGCTCAACCCGTAGACCAGCCAGCCGATCGCCACAATCCAGCCGGCTATCGGTCCGGCCGCGCCAACCTCGATGAGGTCGCGACGGTTCCAGAACGGTGACTTCGACTTGATTACCGCCCCCAGCGTCCCAAGGATATTCGGCGCCGGAATAAAGTAGGGCCACGAAGTAACGATCATCCGCCGACGGCTGGCGAGGAAGTGCCCCATCTCGTGAATGATCAAAATCGACATCAGCGCCAGCGTAAACTCCAGTCCGGCGCCGGCCGCGAGCTGCGCCAGGGTCTGCTCGACTGCCCGGTAGAACACCGGCAGGATAAAATCCCAGCTCTCCGGCAACGGCAGCCCGGCCGAACCAAAGGCATACTCATACAAACCGGCCGCGGCCGCTAATTCCAGGTAGAAGATCGGGACGAGATAGACCGACAACAGGGTAACCACAAACAGCACCACATTCAGCCGCGGGATACGCCAGCGTCGCTGCGGATCGACGACCAGCCGCATTTCCTCCCCCAGCGGCGTCAACTCGAACTGATACCCCGCCAGCTCCAGCCGTTCGCGCAGCATGCGGTTGGCCTTGTCGGGGGGAATGACCGGCGCCAGCGAATAGACCAGCCGGCTGTCCTGCCGATACGATGCCGTGATGTCAAACAAATCGAGCAGGAGATTGTCGAAGCGATGGATGGCGCGGTCTGTGGGTGGCTTCAGCATACAGTCATTATACGGTCGACCCCGGCGCCGGCGAATAAAAAAAGGAGTGAGGCCGAAGCCTCACTCCATATATGAGCAATCTGGATAATCTCAGATTAGAACATCCAGGCGCCCGCCGGACACGGACCGGCGCAGAAGTAGAAGTCGATCAGGTACTGAACATCAGCACCGTCAACACTACCGTCCGCATTCACATCACCGAGGTGCATGAACGGATACGGACCATTGCCGCCTGCGTTCACGTGATCGGCGAGATAGATGATGTCGGCCAGGTTAACACCCTGGTCGTTGTTGACATCACCGCGACCGAAACCAGCCCACTTGTTGACAATGTCAGACAAGGCGGCGACTTCGGTGTTGGCCGGGCTCAGCGGATCCGAGAGCAGCTCGTAACCGAAGACACCAATACCAAAGGTAATGGTCTCACCGGCGGTGAAGTCGTGCTCAACCAGTGTGCCGTGAAGCGACTGGTCACGAGCGGCGACGGCACCAGGCATCGAGTATTCACCCGGTGCACGCTGCGCGTACAGATACGCCGAATCCAGATACGAACGATCGGCCGAATACATCGAGTTATCGGTATCCAGCGTCACGACGTTCTTGATCGGGGTACCGTCGAAGCCTTCAACACAGCCGAACGGAATCTTGATGAATCCGTAGGCCGGGCCTTCGAGCGGATCGAGACCGGTATCCCAGATCGCCGAAGCGTCGCGGGAGATGATCATCGTATCCTTACCGCTGCCATGAGCGACACCGGCATCGGTATCGACCCAGACACTGAACATCCAGTCAGGCAGATCATTGCCGTTGCGTTCGGTGAATTCGAACACTTCCACAGCGACACGCTCGAGTTCAGGAACGTCGAGAGCGCCGACCGTGCGGCTGTTGATCACGAAGCCCATGGTGGAGTCGTTATCGAACGGAGCGGCCTGCGGATCACCGCCGAACGTCCAGTCCCAACCACCAAGACCATCGTCAAAGTTCTGCACCGAATCGATGCCGGAAGCGCAAACCCGGTTGCCGGTAATCGGCGTATAGGTCGCGCCACCGTCGGTCGAGATCGAGCCGAGGTTGACGTTGGCTTCCAGAGCCGGCTTACATTCATTGTCACACCAGTTCGGATCCGGCTGCCACGAGATGAACTCGTCGACGTCGTCACCAACAACATCATGCAGGTTGATGGAGATACGACGTTCGGTGACACCAAACAAGTAGGCGCCGGCGAAGAAAGCGTCGCCAAGGCCATCGATGTTGATACCGTAACGGCCGGGGTCGGCACCACCCCAGACATCGTCAGCGAGACGACCGGAGTTGGATACGACCTGGAAGTTGGCTCCACCAATACCGAAGTTCAGATCGGTCGTGTCAGTCAAGCAGCCACCGATGAGGGTGACGCTGACTTCCGGCGGAGTACCGTCAGTGTTGCCGAACGTACCAATACGACCATCCTGTACCCAGTAGTCGTGGTCGTTCGACACTATACGCATGAAGAAGGGGTTCGGACCGCGCTGGACCAGCGGCTGGTTGACATCAAAGATGACTTCAGCCGTGTCGCCAGGAGCAACCAGACCCGGAACCGGGCTGGTGCCGTGGTAACCAGGAGCGTTCAGGAAGCCCGGGAAGGCCGCCGCCGCACGGTTACCAACTTCGCGCTCGAAGCTGATCGAGTTCTTCGAAACAACACCTTCATCGGAGAAGGTCTGTTCAGCCTCGAACGGCTTGAACTTCTTCGAGTTAACAGTCAGGATGTCGGCGATCTTGGTGCCGCGATCGAGCATGTCATCCGATACCGTCTTCGACGAGTAGCTCAGGATGAGCACGCCCGACGGATCGGTGTCAAGAACCAGGTCGGCAACATTGAGATCAACACAACCAGTGTTGGTCAGGACCGGACCAATCGAAACCGGCAGGCTCGGACTGGCGCCAAACTCAACAGCGGTCTGGAACGTGTAAGCCAACAGTTCCAGGCGCGGGCGGTCAGCCGACTGCGTAAAGTCGGTCAGGTCGCCCCACTGGTTGGCAAAGATGAGGTGCGTGTCGCCGGTCAGATCGTCAACGGCAATCGCGCCGTCAGCGCCCATGAACGGACGGTCGAAGCGACGTTCGAACACGTTCTCACCGGTGCGAGCGTTCAGCGAGGTCAGGATACCCGAGTTGTTCAACAGGAACAACAGGTCATCGTTACCGTCGCCTTCACACGACAACACACCATCGTTACGCCACGACGAACGCAGGTGCGTAAGAACCTGCGGCCAATCCGGATTCTGGTAAGCCCAATTGACAACACCAGAGTTCTTCGAGTGTGCAATTACGTCACCAATCGGCGGATTGATCCAGCTCGACTGACCAGGTACGAAGATCTGGCCAATGTCGTGGACCGGCGAAGCATACAGAGGCGCGGAAACGGTCGGGACCGCAAAGTCAACGGCGCCGGTAGTGGCGCTGATCTTGTACAGCAGACCGTCAACCGGGAAGTCGCCGCCGGCGCCGCCGGCAAGCGTCAGGTTGGAGGACGCGTACAAGTTACCGTTGTCAAGTGATACACCGGTCGAGAAGACCTCGGTAGCGCCCGGATACAGCGTGTGCACCACATTGCCCTGCAGACCACCACCAACAGCCGAAGACAGCTGCCAGTTGATAGCGCCGGTTGCCGGGTCGATCGAGTAGATGTCGCCGTCGCCGGTAGCAGGCTGGGTGCAATAGTAAAGGGCATTTCCATCGGTCGCACCCGACTCGAAGGTCGGATCGAGCTGGACCTCCCAGGAAATGGTCAACTGCGGAGCAGTCAGTTCGGCGGCACGAATCCAGCCGTCGTCTGTCGTCCAGAACACCGTTTCGGTACCGGCGATGTCGAGCACCATGAAGGCGCCAAAACGAGTCTGGCCGCGGTTGCTGCCGAAGTCGGTAATGTCAGTGATAAAGTCGCGCTGTGAAACGATTGCGCCGGTGGCCCAATCAAGAACAGCGATACTCAGCTGATCACCACCCGTGACAAACGCCACGGTGCCAAAGGCAGTGGTTTCAACGATCAGCGGCGGGCAGCGCAGCGAAGCGCCGATAAGGCTGGCGACCGGACCAACTGTCCAGTTCTGGGCACCTGTCGCCAGGTCGAACTGGATGTAGTGGTCACCAAACGCACAGATCACCTTGTCGTCATAAACCGTCGGGCCGGTGAAGTTCACACCACCCGTCGCATCCTCGTAGGTCCAGTTCACAGTCAGATCACACCAGGCATCGCCCAGGGCGTTCTGAGAAGCGAAGGAACGATTGTAATCGTGACCTTCGGTGAACCAGTCTTCACCCGGCGAGCAAGGACGACGCGGGATCGGAATACAGCAAACCGTGATGGGCGAGTTCATCGCCGCATCCTGGTTCCAGCCAAAAACGTCGGCGATATCGAGCCAGCCGCCAAACGCCGGAGCGTTCGCGAACATGCCGTCAACCAGGCCGCTGCCAGTGGTGGACGTAACATTCAACTGCACACGAATACCGGAATCGCGAAGAGCCGTCTGCGGCTCGACACCAACCCAGAAGGTATTCGGCAGTGAAAGCGGCGAGCCGCCAAGGTCGGTCGTTACGTTGAACTGACCAAAGAAGCCCGGACCGGTATAACCACCCGAAGCATAGTCGGCCGGAAGGTGCAGGATCGTGGAGATCGGAGCACCCGGGACGCCACCAGCGTCGGAGCGGATATATATGTTGGTTGTATCAGTGTACATGTCGACGCGAGCCGAGTCAAACGCGGCCGAACGGGAATAACCGATCGTCACGTCACGGAGCTGACACTCCAAACCGCTCACGTTGTACTGCTGTGCCCACTCGATGATCGGGTTGGCATCCGGAACCGGGTAAACGGCATCGGTGATACCGCCGGCCTGGTTGATGACTTCACACTCGGTGAATTCGTCACGGCACTGGAAGACCTCGATCAGGAAGTCGAAGTCATCGCCGTAACCAGCGAGCATGGAGACCCAGAAATTACCACCCCAGTCAGAGGCACTGCGGCCATTTGGCGTGGTACCGTCGTCACTGAGCAGGTACTCAGTGTCGCCCATACCGGCGCCGGCCCAGATTTCACTGGAGCCAATAGCCACATGGTAGGTTTCTTCCACGACAATACCGACCGGCACACTGATCCAGGCCGGGAAGGCCGGATAGGTGGTGCCCGGGACTACCGTCGAGAACAACACGTTGCTCTCATCCGGCAAACCGGTGCCGTCGTCACCGTACACATCAACCGTGATATCGTCATCACCAAAGATGTATCCCGGCGGGGCGAACGGAGCGCCCGTACCATCGTAGATCGGGAATTCGATGGCCACCAGGGTGTCCTGGCCGGTTACATCGAAACGCATGGAGTACTGCTCGTCTCCAAAGGAAACGTTGGGCATACCCCAGACAAAAGCTAAGCCGTCATAATATCCCTGGAAAAAGCAATCGGAAAAGGGAATTTCAGCACGGCAAACAAAGGACTCGAGAAAAATGCCGAAGTCGACATTGCCGGCCCACAGGTCCGGTGATTGGATCCAGAAGTCGAAGCCCGTACCGGCAAGGAAATGCAGGTTACGCGCAACGCCACTCTGGGTCGGCGCATGGCCCGTACCGTCATCCGTCAGGAACGCCAGCGAATCGTCGGCGCTGTTCTGAACAACGGAGAAGGCAATGTGATACTCTTCGCCATCAACAAAAACCCATTCATTCGGGAAAGTACCGTCCGCCCAGGCGCTGAAGCCGTCGCCGGTCGGGACCCACGACGCAAAAGGAACGTCAACGGAGTCCAGCTTACTGCCGGGGAAGCCGAAGCCGTCAGAGTCGTACAGGTAGAACCGTACGGCCGGGTCACCAACCGTCGCGCTCAGGTACATCAGCAAAGATGCAGCCTTGACGGTGTCCTCAATAGCGCCAATTCCGCTTCCAGGAGTCGGGTCTGGCACGGTGAACCGAACGTTGTTCAGAACAACGTTGAACGAAGCACCGAGGTAGTCCGGATCCATGAAGAAGCTGGAAATCCCGCCATTGTGATAGAACTCGTAACCACATGCGGCTGCCGGCGGCTGCGGCGCAACCGTACCAGACGGGGCGCTGCGCACCTGCGACTGGTCGATGCGCTGGGCCGGCGCCAATACCTGCTGGTTGGCAGCTATTGGATCGTCAAACCCAGTCTGATAGCGCGGAGCACTGGGAAGTGTCGACGTCGGCGCATCGCTGTAGTCCGTGATCACATCTGACAGGGCGGTACCGCTGAGGGTCATTGTGAGGCCCAAAACGAATACTGCGATTATCAGTTTTCTTAACATCTATTCCTCCTTAAGAACAGAGATAGCCCGGAATTCGGCAAGCTGCAGCAGACATCCATACCGGACCAACGAGGGTCATGTGGCACAGCGTCAACCCCGGGCTTAACGTCTAGGGAAAGATGGGGTATGTCCGCAGCAAACAAATTCAACATGAGCTTCTCTTCTTTTGGAGATGGAGTTAATCTCACATTTGGAGACATCGCTCCGTTAATATCGTATGTGTGCAAAAAAGTATACGCTTCCGAAGTCTTTCGAATTCGGGAACAGGTGTCAATCCTCCTATCAATATTGTAAAATGCTCTTCGTGAGAACGAAGTCATCATGGGGTTAGTACATTAACATGGAAAGTGGGGCCTTGATAAAACGCAAAGAGGCGGTGTTACCGGCGAATCCCTGCTTGCATCGAACAGCCCATATAAGGCATAACACGATACTTGCAGTTCTTTCGCGGAACCGGATTCTTTAGCAGTCTTACAAGTTAAAAGAGGTTTTCGGGATTAGGCGTTGCTGAATCACGGTTTGGCTCTCGGACTCAAGCATACCTATTCACACGCTCACCCACAAAGGTACACCTTATTTGATTTTTGTCAATAGGTAAAATGGAAAATATTTCCCTGAAAAAGTGCCCTCCCGGGCCCAAACAGCCCCGTCGCCCCGCCCCTGAGCCGGGGCGATGCCGCCCAACTCTGCGACGAACCCCCGACAGGTCATCCCGGCCGCAGTCCGGCGACATCCGGACGCAGAGCCGGGACCCATCTTCTCGTGGAAATCGGTCTCACGGCGGGTTTGGACGGACGTCATTCCCGCGTAGGGCAGCCTCCGCCCTGGGAGGCTGCCGATCATGTTGGTTCTGCTCTATGGGCCAGCCGAGGACGTATGCCGCCCACAGTGGTAATTCGTCATACGTCGCCCCTGCGAAAGCAGGGGCCTGTTATTTGATTTGCGCGGCACTTTAGCTGAGACCAGAAGAGAATAATGGGTCCTCGCCTTCGCGACGACGACGTGGGGGGCGCCTGTATATTCGAAAGATTTGTAGACATCCTTGAAGAAGAAGATGTCGAAACTCGGCGGCCCTCCGGGCCTTGAGGTTTCGACCTACAGGACCTTCAGGTGGGTTTGGACGGACGTCATTCCCGCGAAAGCGGGCATCCAGAGTTTCTGCGCGAGGACGACGTGGTGGGGGCTACTGATGCATAGGTTCGGCCTGGGCCCTCCCGATCGGGCCGGGGACAGGCGGATCTACTACGGGGCGACATGAATCTCTGTCGTCGCGAAAAGATACCCACCGCGCTTCGCGCGGTGGGCTACATCTCCCGGTGGCCATTCCCGGCATGCTTACAAGCCAAACTTTTTCCAGCGTGAGAGGACCAGTTCGGCGAATTCGCCGACTTTCTCGCACACCTTTTGGCGGTACTCTTTGGATTTTTCGATATCGAATTCGGGATAGCCCTCTCCCTCACGCGACAACAAAATCGAGCCGGGGACGGGGTACACGTCGGCGCCCGGTCGGAACCACCAGGCCAGGTCTTTGTCGAACTGGCTCTTGTCGGCCAGTTTCGGATCGACCGCCTGCACCATCGCGGTTTCGTCGGTGCCGGCATGGCCGCCGGCGTGACCGAAAAACTCGTTGGTCATCGTGGCGCACAGTTCCCACCAGTGAATGACCGCGATGTTGGCGCGGTGCTCGTGATGGAAGTCGCGGGCGACCTCTTTGAGCGCCGAGCTGTTGCCGCCGTGACCGTTCATCAGTATGACATTTTTGAAGCCGTGATCGACGAACGAATCGAGGATGTTGTGAATATAGGCCTGGAACACGTCGGGATCGATCGTCGAACCGCCGGGATACCAGTAGAGCGACTTGGTGATACCGTAGTTGACGGTCGGTGCGACGAGCGCGTCGATCCGTTCGCAGATACCGTCGGCAATCGTCTCGGGAATGATATTGTCGGTACCGAGGCAGGCGGAACCGTGACCCTCCATCGTACCGATGGGCAGAATCACGGTGTTGATTTTGTCAGGGACTAGCTCGCGGAAGGTGAGCCAGTTGAGACGCTGGATGTGGCGTTCCATGCGTGCCTATTCCAGAAGCGCGAGGATGCGCTCCATGACTTTTTCGGTTTCGACGCAGATGTCTGTTTCGCCCTCGAAGCGGAACTGGTTGATGTCGCGCACCATGAATTCGATATCTTCGGTTTGTTCGACGGCGTACCAGATCTCGAGTTCCGACCATGAGAGGCCGCGCTCGGAAAGCGCCGCCGCCACCTCGGAATAGATCTTCGGTGATTTCCAGTCGAAGTCGGCCAGCTTGATATGGTAGGACCCGGCCATACCGATCACATAATAGCGACCATCGGGGGTCGGCCCGAAAACGGCATCCGCTTCGTTGAGCACGTTCAGGGCGGTGCGCATCATGCGGGGAGTGATGGTCGGGGTGCGGCTGCCGACGACAATGACGCGGTCGTGGCCCTCGGCGAAGCAGTCCTGGAAAACCTGTTCGATACGAATCCCCCAGCGTTCCTTCTTGAGTGGGACCACACTGAAGTTGTGCTTGAGGCGGTGCAGTTGGGCGCCGGTCAGCTTGTTCTGGAGGAAGTCGACGACGACCCTGACGAGCCGTTTGCGGTCAGCCGTGTCGATATGGTACAGGCGCACCTCGGTGTCGTCGACCTGCAGGGCATGATCGATGATATCGGTAATGAATGCCTGGTGGAGGATGCGGAGATTATCTCCCTTGATGAGACCGAAGTCCATCGACGAACCGTCCTCGAACGGTTCCTGTATACACACCGCTATTGCGGAATTATGATTCTTTGCAGACGCCATTTATCATGCTACTCCATTAGAGTTTGGCATTGAATATAGGCAGGCGGTGTGGAGCCGTCAAGGCGGACCGGAATTTTTTCGCGGCTGTTAACGCTTATGAAACTTTGCGCAGTTCCTCGATCATCTCGTCGGGACCGATCACGCCCTGGATGACGCGCTTGACATGGCCCGCGGAATCGAGAATGAGGACGGTTGGCAGTGAGTAGTGCGACATCCCGAACCGTTCCATAAACTGTTTGGTCGTTTCACTTTGGGCGGTTTCGAGCTGGATCTTGAGCGGGACGAACCGTTTCGCCGCCTCGATCACCCGTTCGTTCTGGAACGTCTTCTTGTCCAGCACCTTGCAGTTGACGCACCAGGTGGCCCAGGTATCGATCAAGACCGGTTTATTTTGTTCTTCGGCCAGCGCCAGGCCGGTGGTCAGGTCGGTCTTCCACGGAATCTCTTCTTTTTGCAGCGCCGTGCCGCCGGAGACCGGGAGCCAGTCGGAGGCGGGCGGCAGGATGAGTCCCTGGCTAATGATAGTGCCGCCGATCAGGTAGATGCCGACCAGCAGCGCGATCAGGCCGACGAATTTCTTGAGGCGCGGGAAGAACGATGCGTCGGAGGTCAGGCGGTCGAGGCCGCCGCCGAAGACACCGAGGGCAAGCAGGATGAGGCCGGTCAGGACGGCGGTGAGGGTTGGTGAGATGATACCGGACAGAAAATACATCGCCATCAATAACAGCACGAAACCGAAGAATTTCTTGACCTGCTCCATCCATCCACCCGAGCCGGGCAGGGCGTTGATAGCGGACGAAAATGTGCCAATGATCACATAGAGCGTGCCAAGACCGAGGGCGAAAATGAACAGGGTCAGAAAACCGAGCACCGGTGAGCCGACATTGGCGATGTAGAGCAGGATACCGGCGACGAAGGGTCCGACACAGGGCGACACAACGAGCGCGGCGACGATGCCCAGTACGATCGAGCCGCCGACGCCTCCGCCGCCACCCTTGGCGCCCAGTTTATTGCGCAGTGACATCGGCACCTGGAATTCGTACAGGCCGAACATCGAGAGCGAGAAGATGACGAAGACAATTGAAATGCCGATGACGACACCGGGTAAGGCAAGCCAGGCACCGAAAACACCGCCGACAAGTGAGACGACCAGACCCATGATACCGTAGACCACGGCCATGGTGCCGACATAGAACAGCGACAACACGAAGCCACGTCCGACCGAGCGTTGCTGCCCGGCGAAGATGCTGACCGTGATCGGAATCATCGGGTAGGTGCAGGGAGAAAACGACAGGAGCAGGCCGGTGACAAAGGCGAGGCCCAACGCCAGGAAGTAGCCCCAGAAGCCGTGTTCGTCGATCAGTTCCTGGAGGTCGGACCTGGGTGCGACTGCCGCCTGCTCAGTTTCGTCAAGTTGATCGGCCTCAACAGTCGGCGGCGCCGATTCGATGTCGGCAAAAATTGACTGATGGGCCGGGGCGCCCTCTTCCCCGACTGTTATTGCCAGGCTGAGCTCCCTGGTCTGGGGGGCAGCACAGGTCTGGTCGTCGCAGGCCTGGTAACGAACGGCAACCGGCAACGAGTAGTCACCGTCGGCGACGGTACCCGGTACTGTAATTTTGAACGGTACAACGACCTCACCGTCGTACAGCGACATCAGCTCCCCGAGCAGTTGCATGTCGTGGCCCGACGGGAACCGGAAGCTGTGCGGCGCGATACCCTGGACAGTGTCGGCGGTTATGGTGGCCGGGATGAGGAAGTCCTGGTACGGCAGGACGGAATTGATGTGCCAGCCGCGGTCGATGTTGATAATGACAGCGGCATCGTAGCTGTTACCGGCGGCAACCGATTCTCGCGAGAGCAAAACGCGGGCGCTGACAACATCACGTCCGGGGGGCGCGGCGATCGAACCACCTCCGAACGGATCGGCTTGGGAACTCACGCCGGCTGGCAGCAGGCCGACAAGAGTCAATGTCGTGAGAAGCAGAAGTGAAGCAGCGAGATGTTTGGTTGGGCGACCGATTATCATGCTCATACCTGGAGTTTCGTGTTATCTGTCAGACGCCAAGGTAAGCGGCGCGGCTCTGCCGGGGCAAGCATTACCCGAGGCACACCTGTCTGTCGCCATATTGTAACCGGTGATGGTGGGAAAAGTTCACTGCCGCGCTTTGCTCTTGACCTGCTCGATGATCTCGTTTTTGAGCAGGTTGAGCAGTCGCTCGGTGTCGATTTTTTCAATAATACGGGCGGCAAGTTTTTCGGCAAGGCGGTCGGCGAATTCGCGGGTGAAGATACGGAGCTGTTCTTCGTTGAGGCGGTCGACGGTTTCCTCCCAGGTCAGCTTGCTGCTCTTCTGCGCTTGGGGCTGCGGCGCCGGTGCGGTCTGGACATCGATTTCCGGCTCAACGTGGCGCAGGTTCTCCAATTCGCGCTTGAACTCGTCGATATACTTGTCAACCTGTCCCTCTTTATTCTTCGCCGTGGCCGATTGCTCTGGTTTGGACTGCGACTGGCCGGGACCGGGTGTCTGCGGATCGACAAAGGTCGAGTTATCCTGGAACTGCAGGCTGTCGTCGGCCGGGGCCGGCGGTTGCTGCTTGTCGGGCTGGTGCACCGGCTCCTTGCCGATCTTGGCCGCTTCGTTCTGCAGCGAATTCATGAACCAGTGATAGTCGTGTACGTGTGATTCCGGAAGATCCGGCTCGGCGGCATCGGGATTGGTGACACCGTAGGCGTTATCGAGAATATCAAGACCGTCGCTGTCGGCCTCGGCGGCAGCCGGTTTTTCGGCGCTGGGGCGACGGATATCGGTCTGCTCTTCTTCGATACGAATGGCCTCTACCCGACCGCTTTCGGCGGTGGTGTCGTGATCGTCATCATAGCCCACGACCCGCTGGTCCTGCTTGCGCTGATCTTTACGTTTGGTGATCTGGGTCTTATCCATGACTTCGGAGTCGGTCACATCCAGATCGCTCTCGGGAGCATCGAGCCCAAGGGCGGCATCGAGGAAATCGTCCTCAAGCGCACCGTCACCAAGCGGGTTGTCGTCTTTGGGCTTCAAAGCCGCGCTGCTGCCGGTGAAGACCGTCACCTTGTCGAGCAGTTCTTTCGGTTCGAACGGTTTGGGGACGATGACTTCGGCCGGGACGCCTTCCGGCGGGGCGCTCTTGTCGGCGAAGATGAGGGTGGGAATTGAGGCGGTTCGGGCATCTAGCTTGATCTGTTCGAAGAAGGGGCGCTGGCCGGAGCCTTCGATATCGGCGCCGACGAGCATGACATCCGGTCGGGCGTGATCGAGTACTTCCCGTGCCCGGCTGGAGTCGGCGACGCCGATCACCTCGTAGCCGTTTTGACGCAGGACGGTTTCGGCGACGCCGCGGACGGCGTCGGAGTTCTCTACCACCAGAATTCGTTTAGGCACGTCAATTCCTCAGTCTTTCATCTGCTTTTTCGACAGGTGCGATGATGCCTCTTCGAGGAACTTTCTATCTTCTTTGCTGATATTCTCGATGCCGACGTCGTTGATCTTGTCGAGAATGTCATCCACCCGCTTCATTATTTCTTCGGCCTGTTGGCGATTTTTCTCCAGTTTGGCCTCCTGCCGCTTGTACTTCATCTCCTTGACTTTACGCCCGAACGAAAGCCATCGCCAGTCCATCTTCAGGAAGATGAGACCGAACAGGGCGCCGCCGAGGTGGGCCATGTGGGCGACATTGGAGCCACCGAAGAGAAAGCCCAGGATCATGAAGCCCGGCACGAAGTATTTTACCTTGATGGGAAAAAGGAAGTAAAGATAAATATGCCGGTTGGGAAACATGATCCAGTAGGCGGCGAAGACCGCGTAGATGGCGCCGGAGGCGCCGATAACCGGCTGCGGCTGGTCGTAGTTGACCATGAGTACAAGCAGGGCGCCGGCGAGGCCGGCGAGGATATAGAAACGGGCGAAACGCCTGGTCCCCCAGGTGTTCTCGATCTCGGTGCCGAACATCCAGAGGGCGAACATATTGAAGAACAGATGAAAAAAGCCGCCATGCAGGAACATGTAGGTGAACGGCTGGTAGAGCAGGTTGGGGAATTCAGAGAAAAAGCGGGCCGGGGCCAGGCCGGCAATAGCGGTCAGCTCGGGCCAGATATACTGCAGGACAAAAACGCCACCATTGACCAGCAGCATGACCTTGATAAAAGGTGACAGCAGGCCGGGGCCGAACTGAAAGCTGCGGCGTTGCGGCCGCTCGTCGTCATCATACCAGTTTGGTCTCATTGGTTATCGTATCGGCAAGACAGTTACAGTTTGTAAGGGCGGCGATTATGGTTACCGCTTGTCATCGGTTGTACCGCTCGAACCTGCTGGTGGTTGCGATTCGGTCGATTTGGTTGTCTTATCTTCACCCGGAAGATTGCATTGGCTGGTTGCTCAGCCGCCGACGCCGAATTTAGGGAATACCTTGGTGACGAGGAAGAGCCAGATTGCGATGACCGCAATCAATGATATGATGTCGTACCAGTCCATGTCGTTCCACCGGGTGCCGCGGGACGGACCTGTATGGCCGGTCCCGTCTGGTTTTAAAGTGTCCAATTACTGGAATATGTGCAACCACAAAAAGTTCCGTGGTGGCAGTGTAGAGACAGAAAAAGGCCGGTAATTGTGCAATTACCGGCCTGAATACTTGTCAACCGGTCGTCGGATCAGGCGAGAACCTTGTCGACGCGGGCGGTCAACTGCGATTTCGGGATAGCGCCGGTCACCTGGTCGACCACCTCGCCGTTGCGGAAGAACAGGAGCGACGGAATAGACATAATATTGTACTTACCGGCAGTCTTGTTGTTGGCATCGACATCGAGCTTGGTCACTTTGACCTTGTCGCTGTACTCGCTGGCGACCTCTTCGAGGATCGGGGCGATCATCTTGCACGGACCGCACCAGGTCGCCCAGAAGTCGACGATGACCGGTTTATCTGACTGCAGAACTTCCTGTTCGAAGGAATCGTCAGTAATGTCGATAGGCTTGCTCATTTATAAACCTCCAGAATTGGGCGGCTGTTGTCCGGCCGCGAGGTACATGTTTCTTTTCTGTTTTGCTACAACAAAGGACGGTTCCGCCGGTTCCGGATGGTATTCGGGGTTGACGGAAAATCGCCCAATGGGTCAAGATATACAGAAATGGTGGTGAGGCAAGGGGAAAGAGGGGGGGGGCGATGAGGGCTCGTCAGGTAGTCGGAGGCGAAGACAGCGCGCACGGGGACGTACGCGCTGCACACATACAAAGAAACCCGCTGCGCGAAGCGCGCTGTGGAAGGCCCGGACAGACCGTCACGACCGCAAGGATCCTGAGCTACGAAGTTTGTTTGGGTTTGCCGACGTAGAGGATGGCGAGGCCAAAGATAGCCGCGACGGCGGAGGCGCCGAGGATGCCAACTTTCGAGGCGTTAAGCAACTCACCGTCAAACGCCAGTCCGGCGATGAACAGGGCCATCGTAAAGCCGATGCCGGCCAGAAAGCCGCCGCCTATAATATGCCGCCAGGTCAGTGATGCGGGCAATGTGGCCAGGCCAACGCGCACGGCAATGAGTGCCAGCAGGGTGATACCGAGCGGCTTGCCAAGCGCAAGGCCGGCGGCGGTGGCGACGGCAACAGGATGGGCGAAATCAGAAATCGAAAACGGGACCCCGGCATTGGCCAGCGCAAAGACCGGCATGATGAAGAAGGCGACCCAGGGGTGCAGCACATTTTCCAGGTATTCCAACGGCGAGATGGTCTGGCGAATAGCGATGCTGGCGCCGCGAACCGCGACTGGGCGGTCGTGGTGGACGCGATTGTCGCCTTCGAAGGTGCGTTGGAGCCAGTTGAGTATCTCCCCGATACGTCCGGGCGAACGATGGCTTGAGGTCGGTGTCAGCATTCCGAGAATGACACCGGCGATGGTGGCGTGGACACCCGATTCGTGAAAGGCCAGCCAGGCCAGGGCGCCGACGACGATATAGACAGTGATACGCTGTACGCCGAGCCGTTGCAGGGCGACCACGGCGGCAATGCCGACGACGCCGAGCGCCAGTGAAATCAGGTTGATCGAGTCGGTGTAACCGATGGCTATGACCATGATGGCGCCGATATCATCGGCGATAGCCAGTGACAGGATCATGACCCGGAGGCCGTGGGGGACGCGTTTGCCGAGGATAGCCATACAGCCGACGACGAAAGCGATATCGGTCGCCATCGGGACACCCCAGCCGCGGATACCCGGTTCACCCCACTGCAGGGCGAGATAGATACCGGCCGGGACAACCATCCCGCCGATTGCCGCCACCAGCGGCAGGGCGGCGCTACGGGGGCTGCGCAGTTCGCCGAGCACCAGTTCGCGTTTGACCTCCAGGCCGATGACGAAGAAAAAGATGGCCATGAGGCCGTCGTTGATCCAGTGCTTGAGGGAATGCGAAAAATCGATGCTGCCGATCGACAGCCCGACCTTGGTCTTCCAGATGGCGAGGTAGTCGTAGGAAAAGGGCGAGTTGGCCAGCGACAGGGCCACGATAGTGCAGACCAGGAGGACGACACCGCCAGCCGCTTGGACATGGATAAAGCGTGTCAACGCTTCGGTCAGACGCTTAAGCGGCGGTAGTGGTATAGTCGTGTTTTCAGGTTCGGTCATCGAATGTTTCCTCAGTCTCCTCCGGGCAATTCCGAGCAATTCTGCCTTTGTCAAGATCTGCCCAATGCCTGCGCTGATCAATCTTTTTCGAGAAACGCCCGGACATAAAAAAAGTTCTCAAAAGCGGCGGCAGGGGTCGTGGGATGCAGTTCCGTGGCACGGCGAATGACCTGCAAGTCGGAATCTAACGCCGGCAGCGCGCACGAGGACGTACGCGCTCCACGAGTAATCGTCACAGCCGTGAGGCATTCTCACCGCGCGGAGCGAGGGGCATGCATTGAGGGCTTTGGATACCGGCGTGATTGCCGTATATTGGCGGCCATTATGAGACTTGTCATTCAGCGGACTACCGGGTGTGAACTGCACATCGATGGCACACCGTACAGCGCTATCGGCAATGGGCTGGTGATCCTGTTCGGGACAAAACAGGGCGACAGCGATGTGTCGTGCGGGTGGCTGGCCGAAAAGGCGGCAAACCTGCGGATATTCGAGGATGACGACGGCAAGCTGAATCGCAGTCTGCTCGATATCAAGGGCCAGGCGATGATCGTGTCGCAGTTTACACTGTACGCCGACTGCCGCAAGGGGCGGCGACCGAGTTTCAACGAGGCGATGGAACCGTTGGAAGCGGAACAACTGTACCACCGGTTCATTGAAGAGGTGAAGGCGACCGGTGTGCCGGTGAGTACCGGCGTGTTCGGCGCCAAAATGGATGTGAAGCTGACCAACCATGGACCTGTCACAATCATTGTCGACCATGAGGCTTGAGAATCTGGAGAAGCTCTCCGCGCTCCGCCCGATCGTACTCGGCTCCGGGTCACCACGGCGGTTTGACCTGCTGACCGAGAGCGGCATACAATTCCGCCGTCTCAAGCCGGATCTGCATGAAAAGCAGGAAGACGGCGAGGCGCCGTTCGATTTCGCAGTCAGGCTGGCGGTCGACAAAGCAAAGGCGGTGGCGCACGTGTGCACTGACGGCGAGGTCGTGATCGGCTGCGATACTATCGTAGTGCTGGATGCTGTCGTACTGGGGAAACCGTCGGATGATGCCGAGGCGTTCGCGACATTGAAGCGTTTGTCGGGACAGATCCATGAGGTTTGTTCGGCGGTGGCGCTGGTGAGCGCCGGCGAGGTGCTGGCGGCCGACCGAGACGTGACACAGGTAAAGTTCAATGCGGTGAGTGATGAGCAGATTCGAGATTACATCGCTACCGGGGAGCCGTCGGACAAGGCGGGAGCGTATGGTATACAAGGGATGGGGGCATTTTTAGTTGACAGTATTGAGGGTGAATTGGATACTGTGATCGGGTTACCGCGGGCGCTACTGGACTGCCTGGCGGCTAAAGCAACGGATAAACTAAAAGGCGTATAGCCATGGATGATAGACAGATACGCGAGAAGCTCGGAGCCTTACTGAAGGCCGAGAGGGAACGCCAGCAAATAGCCCTGGCCGACCTCGGCGAGCAGTTGAAGATATCGGAGGCTCATCTCGAGTGTATTGAGCAGGGGGATGTAACCGGGTTGCCGTCGGAGTTGTACTTCTCGCTGTTCGCCAAGTCGTATGCGCAGTCGATCGGGATCGACTATACCCGCACGCTGGAGGCGATCAAGGCGGAACTGCTGGAGCAGGCGTCGCCGATCAGGAAGCATGGCAAGGCATCCAGGCCGGTGGCGGAAGGCGACGAGGAGGCGGAAGAAGCCGAGTCGAGCAATGTGAAGACGATAGCGTGGATCGGCGGCGCGATTGTCGGCGCCTTTGCTATCTTCATCGTACTCAATACGTTTGTCTTCCAGGGTGATAGCGAAACATCGCCGGGGGCGACAACCGAGGAGCCGCCGGCCGGCCAGGTGATCGATGACGCGGCGTATGCGGCATATGACTGGAAAGCTCCGAAAGCGAGTCAAGCGCCGGAGCCGCTCAAGCTGTCGCTACTGGCGCGGGATGATGTATGGACGACGGTGTTTTCGGATGGAGACACGGCGCTGCGCCAGACATTGGCGGCGGGCCGATCATACGCGATCGAAGCAGAGCACCGTTTGCAATTGTGGATTGCGGCGCCGAGCAGGGTGAGTTTGACGTTGAACGGTGAGTCGATTGACGCCCGTGATCCCCGGACCAACCGGGTGTCGGGCGTGGAGATCAACCAGCTGAACAAAGATAAGTTTATGGCAGGTGAGCGGGTGGCCGCCGGCACGGAGCGTCCGACGAGTGCGACGGCGCCGAATCCGCCTCCTCCCTCGCCCCCGGCTGAGACTACGACCGAGACAGAAACTCAGCCAAACGATACCACTGGTACGGTCGACCGGGCCGATACCGACGCTGGAGAACAGCAGTAACCCGGCATGAGTCTTAAGACTATCGTAGGCAAGATCCAGCTCCGGCAGCTCGAGCGCAAGGTCGAGCCGCAGGAGGTGGCGTTTCCGCAGGCGGTCAAGTCGCCGTCGCGGGTGCTTGTCCTGTTGCCCAACGGCCTGCGCGAACTGACGGCGGTGAAGGAGTTCCTGCCGTCGCTGTCGGACATGTTCAGCAAGGCCCGGATCACGATCCTGCCGGCGCCGGGATTACGGATATCGGACATGATCTCGCGCAAGGGTTTCTCGGTACTGACGGTGGGGAGCGAGCAGGTAACATGGGCCGGGTTGGCCAAGAAATCATTCCGTGACAAGCTGGCGGGAGAAAAGTTCGACGTGGTGATTGACTTCACCATGGAGCCGACGTATTTCGCATCGTCGGTATTGTTGAGTTTACCGGGGGCGGTGCGAATTGGCCGGGGGAATTATCTCGGGGATCCGTATTACAATCTCGAGATCAAAACCAAGTACTTGCGGGATCAGCGGGCGATCTATCGTTCGATCCTGGAAACACTGAAATCGATTCAGACGGGACAGTTTCGACGGGGACCGGGGCACAAGAACGGTCTTCGGACACAGGAGGAATCGTGCACTTAAAGAAGCTGGAGATACTCGGCTTTAAGTCGTTTGCAGATAAAACTACGGTGTCGTTTGCCGACGGTATGACGGCCATTGTGGGGCCGAACGGATGCGGCAAGACGAACATACTCGACGCCCTGCGCTGGGTGCTGGGTGAGCAAAAAGTCTCGCTGCTGCGCGGCAGCAAGATGGAAGAGGTTATTTTCAACGGTACGCGCGACGTCAAGCCGCTGGGGATGTCGGAAGTGACGCTGACGATCGTGAACGATCGCGGCGTGCTGCCGACCGAATACGGTGTGGTTCAGATTACACGCCGGTTGTTCCGCAGCGGCGATTCCGAGTACCTGATGAACAAAGTGCCGTGTCGGCTGAAGGACATCCACGAGCTGTTCTTCGATACCGGTATGGGGGCTCACTCGTATTCGGTGATTCAGCAGGATATGATCGAGTCGGTCATTTCAGACAAGGCTGAGGAGCGGCGGTTCCTGTTCGAGGAAGCGGCCGGTATTACCAAGTACAAGCAGCGCAAGAAGGCGGCGGAGCGCAAACTGGAAGCGACCGAGAACGATTTCCTGCGGTTGCGCGACATCTATTCGGAAGTAAAGACGCGGGTCAATTCGTTGAATCGCCAGGTGAAGAAGGCGGAGCGGTACAAGACCGTGGCCGACGAGATCAAGGCGTGGGAGTTGTATCTCGGCGGCACTCGTCTCAGGCAGATAGAAACGGAGCGCCGCGAGAACCGTGCCAGGCTGGACGACCTGACTGGTGGTTTGAGCGAACGTCGCACCCGGATCGACAGTTCGTCGGCGACGCTGGAGGATCAGCACCGCAGGCAGATCGATATTGAGCACGAGTTGACGGCGGTGGGGCACCAGGCGTATGAGATGACCGAGCGCGCCCACGACATGGAAAAAGAGATTACCCTGTTGAACGAGAAGCGTTCGAACAGCCGGGTGACGATTGATCGCAACCGGAGCGAGATTGATTCGCACCGGGCTCGCCAGGAGGAACTGGGACAGCAGGTCGACTTGCTGCAGGAAGAACTGCGCGGACGCCAGGACGATTTGTCGAGGGTGGCGGCGGAGTTGCGCGAGGCCGAAGCGGCGCAGGCGGCGGCAGACGAACGTCTGCTGACGGCGCGGAGCCGTCGGGAATCGACCAACGCGCAGCTACTGGAACTCGAAGGCAAGTTGTCGTCGGGCAAGGCCGAGGATGAAAGCCTGCGCGAGCAGATGGCGGACCTGGAATCGGCGATATCGGATCACCAGGCCCAGTTGCAGGTCAACCAGACGCGCCTGACGGAACTGATGAAAGGGCATGAGGCGGCAACCGAGAAGCGTGACCGCCTGAGCAGCGACCGCAGCGATACCGAGCACAGGTTGAAACAGACCGGCGAGCAGATCGAGTCGCTGGTTGAAGAGAGTGAGTCGCTGAAGAACGATATCGCCAATTTGCAGGCGTCGCTCGAAGCGGCCCAGGCGCGTCGCAATATGCTCGAAGACATGATCGTACACTACGAGGGGTATGAGTCGGGGGTAGTGACGACAATGGAAGAGCGCGAACGGTTCCCCGGCGTGATGGGGACGGTAGCCGAGGCATTCGTGCCGGTGGCCGGCATGGAGACGGCGGTTGAGGCGTCGCTCGGAGAGGTGTCGCGGTTCATTCTCTGCCGTGACCGTCAAACTGCAGAGCAGATCATATTGTACCTTCGCGAGAACAAGAAGGGCAAAATCGGCATGCTGGTGCCGCACACGGGGACGATCAACGCGGCGGTGAAACGTCCGGAAATCGACGTCCCGGAATTTGTCGGCTGGCTGGACGGGTTTGTGTCGACCGCTGATGACGCCTTGCGTCCGCTCAAGGAAGCGGTGCTGGCGCGGGTGGCGGTCATTGAGGACAATGCCGATCCGTCGGAATTGCTCAAGCGCCTCCCCTACGGTTTCAAGGCGGTATCGCGCGACGGCCGGGTGTATACGGATACGAGCGTGGCAGGGGGATCGTCGGACAATATCCCGCTGTTCCGTCGACAGGAGAAGCTCAAGGAGCAGGAAGAAGCGATCGAGGATATCACCCGTAAGCTGGCGGAGACCAACGAGCGCAAGAACAAGGTGACGGCGGAGATCGCGCACAAGCGGGCGGAGTCGCATCGTTTGAGTGACGCACTGTCGGAGGTTACCGAAGAGTTGCAGGAAGCGCAGCGGCAACTCACCGAACTGGGATACCGTCGCGAGACGACGGAAAAGGAAAGCAGTCGGCTGCAGCGGGAGCGTTCGACCCTGCAGAACAAGCTGGAGTCAATACGCGGCCGCCAGTATTCGCTCGGGTTGAACTTCGACCAGTTATCGTCGGCAAAGAAAGAACTGGTCGAAACGCTGACCGAGTCGGGCGACCGGCTCGAGGACCTCGAGAAAGCGGCCTCGGGAGCGGTGGAACGGGTTTCCTCACTGCAGTTGCGCCAGGTTGAGACGCGGAGTCGGGTGGAGCAGACAGAGAGCCGCATTTCGCATCTCGCGGACATTCGATCGGAGTTGAGAACGACGATCGAGACCAAGCAGAAAGAGATCGAAGAGGCGGAGCACACGATATCGCAGTCGACAGCGCGGATTGGTGAACTCGAACGCGAATTGAAGCAGGTGTTTGAGGAGCGGGAGCGGATCACGGCACGCCAGAAGGAATTGCAGGGACAACAGGCCGAGATCATGGAACAGGTCAATGCGGCCGAGAAGCAGCTGAAGCAGTTGCGCCAGGAAAAAGATGAGTATGGAGAGCAGGTCCACAAGCTTGAGATGACGTTGCAGACACTGGACTCGGAGACACAGAGTATCAGCGAGCGGATTCGAGAAGAGTATGACCTCGATATTCGCGAGGTATCGCCGGAGCGTCCCGAGAGCGATATTGAAGACAGCGATGCGCGCAAGCACCTAAGTGAGTTGAAGGAGCGACTGCGGGGGTTTGGCGCGGTCAACCTGCTGGCGCTGGAGGAGTTTGACGAAGCGTCGAAGCGGGAAGCGTTCCTCGGCGAGCAACTCACCGACCTCGAGGCGGCCAAGAATGACCTCAAGGATACCATCACGCGAATCAACCAGACGGCGCGGCAGTTGTTCGCCGAGACGTTTGAGAAAGTACGCCAGAATTTCCAGCGGTTGTTCGTGGAACTGTTCACCGGTGGCGAGGCCGACATCGCGCTGGTCGATCCGAGTGATCCGCTGGAGTCGGATATCGAGATCACGGCGCGGCCGCGGGGTAAGAAGATCCTGTCGATTACCATGATGTCGGGTGGCGAGCGGGCGTTGACGGCGATCTCTCTCTTGTTCTCGCTTTACCTCGTAAAGCCGTCGCCGTTTTGTATCCTCGACGAAATTGATGCGCCGCTGGACGACGCCAATTGCCGTCGGTTCCTCCGTATCATCCGCAACTTCTCGGCGCAGACGCAGTTCATCATCATTACGCACAACAAGATCACGATGGAAGCATCGGATAACCTGTACGGTGTGACGATGGAGCTGCCGGGAGTATCGAAACTGGTCGGCGTGAAGTTCCACCAGGACGAGGTCGACGGTGACTCGAGCGCGGCGCTGGTGGTAACTGATGAAGCGTCGGATGCCCTTGAGCCTGTGACGACAGCGGAGAAGGCGGCAACCGAGCAGGAGTTGCCGGAGTCGATTGCGTCGCGCCTGCGCTCCGAGGTTTCGGTGGGCGACGACAAGAATGACAGCGACAATTAAGCACTCTACTACGAGCGAAAAGAATTCCCATACATGTTCAATGCGTTTGACAAGCTGAAGAACTCGCTGACCAGGACGAAGGACAAGATCATTGGTCAGATCGCGCAGGTGGTGTCGCGGCGAAAGATCGATGACGACCTGCTGGATGATATCGAAGAGATACTGATTGAAGCGGATGTCGGCGTGCAGGCGACAATGCGGTTGATCGAGAACATGCGCGAGAAAGCGAAGGAGCGCAAGCTGATCGAAGGAGAAGACCTGCTTGGCGTGCTCAAGGAAGAGATTGCGACCATCCTCGGTAAAAGCGGCGATACGGTTGCCGGGCCGGAGAGTACGGTAAAGCCGGAGGTGTGGATAATCGTCGGCGTCAATGGCGTCGGCAAGACGACCACGATCGGCAAGCTGGCGACCACGTTCGCCAACGAGGGGAAGAAAGTGATCATCGCGGCGTGTGACACGTTTCGGGCGGCAGCGGTGGAGCAGATCGCGATCTGGGCGGATCGGAGCAGTGTCGATATCGTAAAGGCGCAGGCAGGGTCGGATCCGGCGTCGGTAGCGTTCGATGCGGTGCAGGCGGCGACAGCGCGTGGCGCCGATCTGCTGTTGATCGATACGGCCGGGCGGTTGCATACCAAGGCCAACCTGATGGAGGAGCTGAAGAAGATCCGTCGGGTAGTTACCAAGGCGGCGCCGAATGCGCCGATCAAGAGCAAGCTGATCATCGACGGTTCGACCGGTCAGAATGCGGTGCAGCAAGTGCAGGTGTTCACGGACGCGGTGGGGTGTGATGGTATAATCGTGACGAAACTCGACGGCACGGCCAAGGGAGGCGTTATGATCGCGGTGGCGCAGGAACTCGGCGTGCCGGTGGAGTTTATCGGCATCGGAGAAGGGAAAGACGATTTGCAACGGTTCGATCCGGACAAGTTTGCGGAGGCGTTGTTCGCATGAGCACGACCCTGACGGTAAAGACATCGCAGCGCGAGGAGTTTGTCGATGTCACGTCACAAGTGCAGCGGGTGATCGACGAGAGTGGAGTGACCGACGGTGTGGCTATCTGTTTCGTACCGCACACGACGGCCGGAATTACGATCAACGAGAATGCCGATCCGGATGTAAAGCGTGATATCCTGTGGAAGTTGCGCCATGAGATCCCGAAGGACGATGGGTTTCACCATGCCGAGGGGAATTCGGACGCTCACATCAAGGCATCGCTGATGGGTTTCAGTCAGCAGTTGTTGATCGAGAACGGCAAGCTGGTCCTGGGAACGTGGCAGGGCGTGTACTTCTGTGAATTCGACGGACCGCGGAACCGAAAGCTGATGGTCAAAGCAGGCAAGTTTGCTTAAGGCGCGAATTGCAGCAGTCGGCCG
This sequence comes from uncultured Ignavibacteriales bacterium, assembly GCA_964544635.1. Classification (GTDB taxonomy): domain Bacteria; phylum Zixibacteria; class MSB-5A5; order GN15; family FEB-12; genus CAZJCK01. The sequence goes on from CAZJCK010000012.1 coordinate 52,747, forward strand.
GGACAAGGACGACTGGATCAGTGACGGTATCGAGCACTATGTGAAGCTGCTGTCGCGGTGGTCGAAGGTTGACTGGGTGATCGTGACATTGCCCAAAAAGAGCTCGTCCCTCTCCCCCGTCGAACTGAAGAAACTCGAGGCAGAGCGATTGCTGGAAAAGGTGGGTGACGGTCTGGTAGTGGCGCTGACCGAGGGCGGTCGTGAGTACGATTCCAAGGCGTTCGCAAAGCGATTGCAGAAGTGGCAGACGCATGCCGGTGGACCGGTGACCTTTGTCATTGGCGGGCCGTATGGCCTGGATGAGGCGGTGCTGCGCCGCGCGGACGAGCACCTGTCGATGTCGAAGCTGACATTTTCGCATCAGATTGTGCGGTTAGTGCTGCTCGAACAGTTGTACCGGGCGTTGTCCATTTTGCACGGTTCGGATTATCATAAGTGACACAGATCCCCCCGCGCGAAGCGCGCAGTGGGATACCACGATTGGAATACGGGCAGACGGGGACATCTGCCGCCCACAACAACCTACCGCAAGCGCTGGACTACCGGGGTACGTGAGTTTTGGCAGGACCACAAGGGTCCTGACCTACGGAATCCGATCTACATGGTTCGGACGCAGCATTCATCCCAAAAAAACCAGGCATCCGCCGATTCGACGAATGCCTGTGAGGAAAGATAAGAGAAGGGGTTTTATTTGTAGTCGTCTGCTATTTCAGCAGCACCATCTTTCTCGTCTCATCAAAGTCGGATACGGTCAGGCGATAGAAATAGACGCCTGAGGCGACGCGGTTGCCTCGATTATTGCGGCCGTCCCAGACAACGTTCACTTCCCCGGCGCCATCATTACCCTCGAATTCTCGCACCAGTTCCCCGGTAATGCCATAGATGCGCAAGTTCCAGCGATCCTGTTGCGGCAGGTTGAAGCTGATGGTGGTAGACGGATTGAATGGGTTCGGGTAGTTCTGCGACAGGCTGAATTCGCTCGGTTTGACCGGTCCACCCAGATTCAGGCTGAAAGCACGGCCGTAGTAGTCGGCGAATTCGGCGGTGTCGAGCAGCGGGGTTTCACCCGAGTAGTCGATGTCGAGAAGCGAGCGCTCGCCGGCATCGATCCGTCCGCCGCCAATGTCGTAGAGGAGGACGCGGAGCTGGTTGTTGACGACGTCGTAATCAAGCGTCATGTGGTCGGCGTCGCTACCCGGTGTAACCGATTCGATGCGGCTGCCGGGCGGCAGGTTGTAGACCAGCCAGGCGGCGCCGATGTCGTTGCCCGCGGTCGAGGTAACATTGAGGCTGCCGTGGGTACTATTCGCGGCCAGTTCAAGCGACTGGGCCGCCTGCTGTTTCGGAATCGGGTCGGCGTCGCCGGTAATCACGCGAATCATCAGAACCAAGTCGGCAACACTGAGGGTGAAACCGTCGTTATTGACATCGCTGGCGGCGATCTGCCCGGCAACATTGAGGGTGAAGACGCTCAGGCCCTTGACGAAGTAGTTCGAATAGAGCACAGCGTCGGAGATCTCATAGGGAATGTTGTTCAGGTTGATGTCGCCGCGCAGGTCGATCGAATCGGGGTGGACAATCTTGATACCACCGTTGACAAACTCGATGCATCGCTGCGGCGGATTCTTGCCACCGGAGATGCAGGCATCGGGGCTGCCGAGACCGAACGGACGGGAGGCTTCGGGGAAGGCAGCATCATCGTCCTCATCCCACAGCAGGTCGCCTTCGGCGCTGAAAATGCGCAGGTCGAGATAGAGAAAGTTTCCGGTCGGGTCGGAGAAGGAGTTATCGCGGCACTCGAACCAGGCAAACCTGATCGGCAGGAACTGGTCACCAAGGGTCTGGTCGTTGGCGACACGGAAGTTCATGAAGGCGAGTATCCCTTCGGGCGACAGCGATTCGACCGGCGGGTGGAAGCCGCCGTTGTTTACGTCGGCAATGGCGACCAGTCGCACAATGCCGGACGGACAGGCGCCGCCGCAGCCGCCGGAACCGGTAGCGTAGGTGAAGTATTCCCAGGCATCGATGGCAGAACCGTCGATGGTAGCGTTCAGGAAGGTCATGACCGAGGCATCGTACTGGATGAGCAGGTCAAAGCCGCCGATCTCGTCGTGGGCTTCGACGCGTATGGGCACCTCGACCTCGATACCGACCGGAATCGGTTCGGTGACATCGATGCTTACGCGCACGCAGACATCGCAGTCGGGTCGCTCGATGAAGTCGATGACGAGGGTATCGGTGACGGTATGGCAGCCGTCGGACGCCTCGAAGCAGAAGGTGTGCGGGCCGACCGAGTCGGGCACAAAGCAAAGCTGATCATCGGCGTTGATGTCAAAGGAGCCGGGGCCGCAGGTCATGGTGAGGGTCGCCTCGCCCTCGGCATCAAAGACGTCGATGCCGCTGATGCAAACGGTATTGGTATCGTCGGCGCAGCGCTCGAACACGAGACCATCGGGGAGTGTGATTTCGGGCGCCTGGTCGGCGTCGACGTTAATAGTCGTGTAGCAGGTATCGGTAGTGCATTCGTTGGCAGCCACGATCATGATTTCGTAGGTGCCGGCGGTATCGACGGTCATGCAGATTTCGCCGTTGGCGTAGCTGCCGATCGGGCTGACAGTAACAGTCGGATCGGTGCCGACGATGGTGACCGGGTAGCAGAGCTGGGTCGGTTCGGCGAGACAGAGCAGGGTGTCGATTTGCGACGGGCAGGTGACCGCAGCCGGCTCGACGTGGGTGACGTCGACCTGGAATGTACAGGTGTCGCTGCCGCAAGCGGCGCCAGCGATGACGGTAACGTCGAGCACTTCGGTTTCATCCACCGGCACACAAACCCGGCCGGTCTGGCTGTCGTAGCTGCCGCGCGGGCTGACTGTGACGGTCGCGTTGGCGGGGCTGATCGGGAGGGTGAAACAGATGGTATCGGGGCCGCAAATCGTTTCCACAATGGGGTTGACCGGGCAGAGTATGGTGGCAACGCCGCCGGCAATGATGGTTACGCGGGCGGTGTCGACATCGATCGCGCCGCAGGCATCGTATGCAGTCAGGATGATATTGTAGCTGCCGTAGTTTTCGGGAGTGAAGCAAACGACACCGTCGACAATGCTGCCGATGGAGGTGGTCACGGAGTCGATGTTCTCGTCGACGTCGGCGACCGAGTACGGCAGGCAGACCTCAACCAGTTCGCAGGCGTTGTAGGTGCTGTCGGTAGCGGTGATGACCGGCGGCGTGTTGAAGACGGAGGTGACGACGAAGCTGCAGGTATCGTTGCCACAGTCGCCGACAGCGATCATGGTGACGGTCTTCTCCCCTGCTTCGAGGATCGGCACGGCAACCTGGCTCTCGACAACGTAGCCGCCGTTAACGAGCACGGAGCTGGCACCGCCGGCGGTAAAGTCAAGAAGCAGGGTGTCGGGGCCGCAGAGGAAGACCGTAGTGTCGTTCGGACAGGTAATGTCGGCGGTCGCAGCGAACGGTACGATAACACTTACTTCACAGGTATCGGCGCCACATTCGGCGGTGCCGATGACGGTAATGTTGTAGGTGCCGGCGGTATCGGCGTTGAAGCAGAGCTTGTTGTTGGTCCAGGTACCGAGGCTCGGTGTGATCGTATAGTTGCTACCGGAGACGAACAGGTTGACACAGACCTGTCCGGCGGTGCAAAGGGTGTCGACAGTGATCGGCCCGGTCGGACAATTGATGGTGACGACGTCGCCGAGTTCGATCATGACGGATGCCGACGAGGTATCGGCCAGGCCGCAGTCGTCAACGGCTATCACAGTAATAGTGTAGGTGCCGGCGGTGTCGGGGATAAAGCAGACCGAGCCGGTCTCGTCGTCGTATGTGCCGAAATCGGTCCAGATGGAGTCGATGTTACTCTCGGCATCGTCGACGGTCACCGTGACGGGGCAGATTTCTTCAAAGGAGCAGAATCGCAGGGTGCTGTCGGGAGCGTCGACGATCACGGTCGGCGGGGTATTAGCGGTGACGTTAACGGTCATTTCGTCGGAGTCGAAGGCGCCGCAGGTGTCGTAAGCGGTGACAGTAATGGTGTACTGCCCCTCCCCTTCCGGCGTGAAGCAGACCGTACCGGTAGCGTCGTCGTAGACGCCGCCATCGACATGGACGCTGTCGAGATTATTGTCCACATCGCTGATACCGACAGGGATGCAGATTTCCTCACCCTCGGTGCAAACGGCGCGGGTTTCATCCTGCGGCAGGATGACGAGCGGCGCGGAGTTGCAATCGATGGTGACAGTGAAGGTGCAGCTCTTTTCGCCACACGGAGTTTTTACGGTGATGGTAATCCGGTTGGAGTTGGAGCACTCAGCGAAGAACTTTACCTCCTGAGTCTGTTCATCCCACCAGGTGTTGATACCCTTGACGATTACTTCGCTGCCTTCGGGCCGTTCGGTAATGGTGACCGGGATGGCAAAGGTGTCGAGATCGCAGGCAAAGAGTGAGGTATCGTTCGGGCAGACTATGTTGACACCCTGGTCAGTCTTGACGGTAACGTTGGCGGTATCGACAACCGACTCACCACAGGTATCGGTGGCGGTAACGATGAACTGGTAGGTGCCGGAGTCGTAGGGTACAAAGCAGACAGCGCCGTCTTTGTAGCTGCCGTTGCTGACCGTTATATCGAGCGGATCACCGTCAGGGTCGGTGGCATCGACCGGGAGGCAAATCTCGGTCGGGAAGCAGAGGTAGATCGTGGTATCCGGCAGGGCCGCCATGGTGGGGGCGTTGTTTATCGTGACCGTCAGGTTGACGGTGTCGCTGATCGAAGCGCCACAGGAGTCGGACAGGGAACCGATAATAGTGTAGGTACCGCTGGTGTCGGGCATGAAACAGATTTCAGCATTATCAGGATTGTAGCTGCCAAAGCTGACGTCGAAGTTGGTATTGACCAGGGTACCGGTGACGGGAATACAAATCTGGGTCGGTTCGCACTGGGCGATGGTCTGGTCGTCGCCAAGATCGAGGGCGAGGTCGCCGCCGTAGCTGACGGTGACGAAGACGGTATCGGTAGCGGAGGCACCGCAGTAGTCGTCGACTTTCATAATCAGGCGATAGACGCCGGCGGTGTCGGGGGTGAAGCAGAACCGGCCGGTTTCGATGTCATAAGCTTCGGCGGGCCAGGTCATGACCGACATGAGGCTGTCGACCGACACTATCGGTTCGAAACAAATCTGCTCGGAGCCGCAGAGGTTAACTTCGAAATCGTCACCGAGATCGACGACGGGCGGCGCAGAGAGACTGATCGTGACATAGGCGGTGTCTTCATCGGAGGCGCCGCAGGAATCGACGGCGGTCAGGATGATTTCGTAGACGCCGGCGGTATCGGCCATGAAGCAGACCGAGTTGGTCTCGCGGTCATAAACGCCGTAGCCGGCATAGACGGAATCGATATCGAAGTCGGGGTCATCAGCGAAGGCATCGAGGCAGATAGTCTTGGGGTCGCACAGCAGCATGCTGAAGTCGTCGCCGAGGGTGGCGACGGGGCTGCGGTTGCCCTGGATAGTCACCGGAACGGTGCAGGTGTCGGCAAGGCCGCAGGTGTCGGTTGCAACGATGACAACGTCGAACTGGGCATCTTCGGAGCCTTCGACGCAGACGGTGTTACCGTCAACCCAGGCGTTCTGGGACAGGATGCTGTAGGTAACCGGGCCGAATTCAGGATCGTTAACGTCGATGTCGAAGCAGAAGGTATCGACGGCGCAAGTATAGAAGCTCTGCGGTTCAGGACAGACGATCGCGGGCGGCTGATTCAGGTTTACGGTGACGCGGATAGTATCCTCGACACAGGTATAGTTGGCGGCCTGCTGTCCGGCGCGGAGGTTACAGGTATCGACGACACAGATGACGAATTCATAGGTGACGCCGGATTCATTGCCCGGCATAAAGCACAGTTCGCCGGAGTTATCGGTGAGCTGGGTCAGGGTGCCGAGCGCAGACGTATCGACGCGGCGGAATTCGAGCGGGTCACCATCGGCATCGGTCGCCATAAACGGCAGGCAGATTTCTTCGGGGGCGCAGAGGGTGACGGTGGTATCGTAACCACTAAACTCCGGGAGGGCATTGATGCTGATGGTATCGGAGAGCATCAGGGTATCGGCGCCACAACCGTCGGAAACCTCAACAAGGATTTCATAAATACCCGGTTCCGGCGGGAAATATGACAGGTCGCCGGTTTCGGGATCGACACTGCCGGGGCCGGAGATGAGGGTATAGGTCAGCGGGTCGTTTTCCGGGTCGGTGGCGGTGAAGGTCAGGTAACGTCCGTCGCCTTCAAAGCAATGGAAGGCGGAACCGTAAATGTCGTCGCCGACGGGTGGCTGGTTAAGATAGACGACATAGCGGTAGGTAATCGAATAGTAGGTGCTGTCGGGCTCGATAACCTTGAAAACAGCTTCGTAGGTGCCGGCCGTGTCGGGAATGAGGCTGTA
>CAZJCK010000013.1:0-59026 GCA_964544635.1 uncultured Ignavibacteriales bacterium
TGCTGCAAACGATCCAGGATAACATACCGGTGATGATTGCAGTGTATGATGACGACGGTAATGTGCTCAGTATCAACCAGGCCACCGAGGAGAAGCTGGGCTGGACTGCAGAGGAGTTCAGGCGGATTGATGTCATGCGGATGTGTTATCCCGATCCTAAACTTCGTAAGAAAGTCCGGCAGTTCATGCAGGAGGCGCCGGATGAGTGGATGGACTTTCCGATCACGACCAAGAGTCGCGAATCATTCGAAAGCAGCTGGTACAATGTTAACCTGGCCGACGGCGTTCATATCGGTATCGGCATAGACATTTCTCCCCGCAAGGAAGCCGAGCACAAAGCCAGGGAGGCGATCGAGCAGCTTGAGATAGAGCGCGGCACGCTCAAGAGCAAGAATGTCGCCTTGCGGGAACTGATTGATCAGTTCGAAGGGCAGCGCAGCGACATCCAGAAAGACATTGTCACCAACCTCGAGGAGACGGCGTTGCCGCTGGTGCGACGACTGGAGGCGGTGGCGCCTGATCATATGAAGAGCAATCTTGAAATCCTGCGCAAGGAACTTGAAGATGTCGCCTCGCCGTTCCTCAGCCGGATGAAACAGGAGATGCCGGGGCTGTCGGTGCGCCAGCGCGAGGTTTGCCGGATGATCAAGGGCGGCATGTCGAGCAAGGAGATCGCCGAGGTGCTTCATATCTCGCTGAGCACGGCGCAGAAACACCGCGAGATCATCCGTCGCAAGCTCGGTCTGTCCGGCTCGTCGGTCAATCTCGCGGCGCACCTGCAAACGCTGCAGTTCGAGTAAGATTGTTCGGCGACGACTTGATGCTCAGCAGTTGCTCTGCTCAGACGGTAATCATCATACTGTTGCACTGATTTCATCCTGGCCGGACGACAAGGCCGGTGGTCGGGCTGTGTTCTCGATGCTCTGGTATCCGGGGCCGAGCCGCGACCGTTCCCCTGATAGTGCTTGCGAAGTCGACTGTTTGGGCCTATATTGACGTGGTTTGACGGGGAGTCGCCGTCGGCGCAACCTCGAGCCCGCCCGCCATACATAAGAAGTCTACGGATACCAAACGATAAGGGACCATTTGGCATGCACCAGAAGCACATAATTACCATCACTGTCATGAGCTGCCTGCTCCTGGCGCTGGGCATTGTGCCCGTGAGCGCCGAGCCGGTCTGGCTCTCGGTCGAGGACCGGGCGGCTGACCGTCGCTTTGGCGAGGTACACCAGCTCGACCAGCCCGATCGCAAGTTCTCTGCCGCAACGCAAGCGGCTGCCGTCGGCAGCGCCCTTCCGGAAGTGGTAGCCACTTTTGAAAGCGCGGTCAACTGGGCGGGCGGCGTCAACTGGGGTGGTGAGACATTCGGTGGATCGCTCGGCCGTGGCGAGCTGTTCTTCGGCAGCAGCCTGTCGGATGCCGATCTGGTGGCGGTTGAGGTGCGCTTCAGCACCACCGACTCGACACTGGCCGGCACCTTCCGGCGTGATCTCGGCTATGCTTATAACGGCGCGGGCGTGTTTCCCGGCACCGTCTGGGATGTTTCCAATCCCGGCAGCCCCCGGCGACTGAATGTCTGCTTCGTGGAGGATGCCGGGCTGGGTACGCCCAACGGCGAGTGGGACCCGAGCAGTGCCTCGTTGGGCAAGCGCGAGTATCTGTTCGTGATGGACAGTGATTACGACGGTACCGGCGCCAGCTATTCCGGCTTCAATCTAATCAACGATGCCAACAGCATGGATATTCAATATGGCTGGTGGCCCCGGGTCAATACCGGCTCCAGTCTCTTGCAGACACTGCCGGCAACCCTCTTTATCAACGCCTTTTCGGTGACCGGTTTCCGCGGCATTCCGGCCGAGGATTACATTACGCTCACCTGGCAGTGGGATGATGCCGATCCGGACCAGTTCGATATCTACCGGGGGAGTTCACCCGGTTCGCTGTCGCTTCTGGCAACGACTGCCGGTTCCGACCGGGTGCATGTCGATAGTGGCTTGACCACCGGTATGACATACTACTACCGCATTGAAGCGGTCACCGGGGGCAGCACGGAGGGCGAAGGCCCCACCATTGCGGCGACGCCCGAGATCGTGTCGGACAATGTTTCGCTGCTCACCTTCTGGCATGGTCGTGGTCGCTACGGTGATGTCTGGGGATACACCGACCCGATGACCGACAAGGAATATGCGCTGATATGTGCTCGAGACGAAGGCGTGAGTATCATCGATATCGACCAGGTGCCGGCCGTGGAGGTCGGTTTTATACCGTCGATATCACCCGGGACCGACGCCAAGGATGTGAAGATCTACCAGGACTATGCGGTCATCGTTAAAGAGAACGAGCCGATTCAGATTGTCGATATCAGCGATGTTACCAACCCGGTGCAGGTGTCGACCTTCACGCCCGACGGCAACGGTTCGCACAATTGCCTGATCGAAGGCGATTACCTGTATGTCGTCGGTAATCACGGCGTGGGGGGACTGGAAATAGTCGACATCTCCAACCCGGCGTCGCCGGTCGAGGTGGGGCAGTTCCAGCCGTTCTACTATCACGACATCGACATTCGCAACGACACTATTTGTGCGACGGGCATTTATGGTGACGGTATCGACCTGATCGATGTTTCCAACAAAGCAGTACCGTCGCTGATCAGCCGGTTCAATTACGCCGGTTCCGGGGCGCACAACGCCGAGTACAGTTTCGACGGCAACTATGTATTTACCGGTGACGAGATCGGCACCGCCGGTCAGCACTACCGGGTGTGGGATGTTTCCGACCCGCTCAATGTCGGCCTCGAGTATGAAATCATCGTCGACCCTAATGCCTCGGCGCACAACTGTTACATCAAAGATGATACGTTGCTGTTCCTGGCGCACTACACCGAAGGCGTGCGCGTCTGGAACGTCGTCGACCCGACCCAGCCGTATGAAGTCGGCTACTATGATACCTTTCAGCCGGCGGAATATGGTTACCAGGGTTGCTGGTCGGTGTACACCGAGTTTGCGTCGGGGCGGATCATAGCCTCGGATATGCAGACCGGCCTCTACGTGTTCGAGACCGACTTCGGCGATCCGCCGGTGTCGTGTTGTACCGGGAACACCGGTGATATCAACGGCGATTCGGTCGATGCCGACCCGATCGATCTGTCGACCATGGTCGACTTCCTGTTCGCGGGCGGCAGTGCGCCGCCCTGCCCGGAAGAAGCGGACATCAACGGTGACACCATATCGGCCGACCCGATCGATCTCTCGATGCTGGTCGACTTTCTCTTCTCCGGCGGTTCGGCGCCGGCCGCTTGCCCGTAAGCTCCAGTACCATCAGATAATCGACGGCGGGTACAGGCTGTGCCCGCCGTTTTTTTGTTTGAATATCTGCAGGCTTGGTGAGTACTTACTTCGGATGCGACCTGCCGCGTACTGACATCGGTATGGTCGAGCCGTGTCTCGCCTCGTAACAACCCGAAACAGGGTGGGAGATTCAATGGAATTGATAATCATACTGGTCGTTCTTCTGGTGATCGGCCTGTTCATTGTCACGCTGTACAACCGGCTGGTCAAGTTGCGCAATCTGGTGCGATCGTCGTGGTCAGATATCGATGTCCAGCTCAAGCGCCGATATGACCTTGTCCCCAACCTGGTTGACACGGTGAAGGCGTACGCCAGTCACGAAAAGGGCGTGTTCGAAAAGGTGACGCAGGCGCGCGCCCAGGCGATCAATGCCGGCTCGCCCGGCGAGCAGGCGCAGCAGGAGAATTTTCTCAGCCAGTCGCTCAAGAGCCTGTTTGCGGTAGCCGAGGCGTATCCGGAGTTGAAGGCCGACGCCAACTTTTCGAAACTGCAGTCGCAGTTCTTTGAACTGGAAGACGATATCGAGTCGGCCCGCCGCTATTATAATGCCGTGGTGCGCGACTACAATACTGCCATCGAGGTGTTCCCGGCGGTGTTGATCGCATCCACGCTCAAGTTCGAGAAAGCCGAATTCTTCGAACTGGATTCACCCGATGAACGCAAGCCGGTTCGCGGTGACTTTTCGTAGTGCCGCCCGGAGGGGAAGACTTATGAGTATCGCTGGTAACAGGCTGCGGCGCTTCGGATTGCCGGCTGCGATCGTGCTGGTGCTGGGCCTGGCCGCACCCGAGGTTCGGGCCGAATTCTTTACGATCACCGATTTCACGTCGGATATAAACATCTCGGCCGACGGTACGGTCGATGTGACTGAAACGATCGGGGTTGATTTTCACGAACGTCGCCGCGGCATTTTCCGCGATCTGCCGGTGCGCTACCATGACGAGTTCGGCGACCCGTTTGAAACGCCGCTCGAGGTCGTGTCTGTCACCGACGAAAACGGGCGGCCGCATGAAACCAAGCTGATGCACGAGGGGAGCACCCTGCGCATTCGGATCGGCGAGGTCGATCGGTGGCTAAGCGGAAGCCATACGTATGTCATTCACTACCGGGTTGAGCGAGTCGTGCTGTTCTTCGAGGAGCATGACGAACTGTACTGGAATGTGACCGGTAACAACTGGGAAGTTCCGATCGAGCGGGCCTCGGCTACCGTCACCCTGCCCAACGACGAGGACATCCTGTCGATCCGTACTGCCTGCTATACTGGTGGTTACGGTTCCAATGACAGCTTGTGTGCTGCGACGACCACCGGCAATTCGGCATCGTTTCGGACAACCGGGTTGCTGCAACCGGGGGAGGGGCTGACGATTGTCGTGGGCTGGGCCAAGGGCACGGTCGCGCCGCCGACTGCCTGGCAGGAGTTCTGGTGGTGGCTCGACCTGAATAATACCTGGTCGTATCCACTGCCGGTTATTGCGTTCGTCGTGATGATCATGCTCTGGTACCGGCGCGGTCGCGACCCGCGCGTGCGCGGCGCAATAGCAGTCGAATACTCGCCGCCCCAACACAACGGCAAGGAGATCAGCGCCGGCGAGGCCGGGACGTTGATTGATGAAACGGTCGACCAGCGCGATATCGTCGCCGCTATGGTCGGCCTGGGTGTGAAGGGTTACATCAAGATCGAGGAAGAGGTGGAGGCGGGCGATACCGATGTCGCCGACTACCATCTTACCAAACTCAAGGCGCCTGACAATTCGCTCACGCCGTTCGAACAGAAGCTGATGGATATCCTGTTTGAGGGCACCGCAGGGCAGACCCGGATGTCGGAGTTGAAGAAGGGCTTCTACAAGCATCTTGGGGTGCTGATGAGAACGTTGTACCGGCAGGCGAGCGACAAGAAGTTCTTTGCCGGGTCGCCGCAGGCAGTACGTCGCAACTGGACAGTTACCGGTATCCTGATCGGTTTTGCGGGCTTCTTCGCGGTCATGGCCACAGCCACCCGGATGCCGCTGGCCGGTGTCGTGGCGGTCATTGCCACCGTATTGATCATCATCTTCTTCGCCAAAGCCATGCCGGCCAAGACACGCACCGGCGCGCTGGCTGCCGCCGGCGTGCTCGGTTTCCAGGAGTTCATGATGCGGGCCGACAAGGACCGGATCGAGCGGATGGGTGCGGACATTTTCTACGAGTACCTGCCGTACGCCATCGCCCTGAACGTGACCGACCAGTGGACTGATGCGTTCAAGGGGATGACGATGACCGCGCCCTCGTGGTACGTCATGCATTCCATGACCCACGGCCGTTTTTCGCATGCGCGGATGGCGTCGCACCTGTCCGACAGCACCGGCAGCCTGGCCTCGATGGTGTACCAGGCACCCCGCGGCAGCGGCTTCGGCAGTTCCTCCGGCAGCGGCTTTTCGGGTGGCGGGGGTTTCTCCGGCGGTGGTTCGGGGGGCGGCGGCGGCGGCAGCTGGTAAGGCGCAACTTCCCCTTGTGCCTCGGGTCGCGGTACGACTATCTTGAAACAGATTGTACTCAATCTGCCATAAGTACCGGAGGCACAGGTGAAGTCGACGTATGAGATCCGCCCGGCTCAAAATCTGTTCGTCAAGACACACCGAGGGAAGATCACCGTAGACAATGAAATCGAACTGCTCGAAGCTGTCATTAACGACCCCCGCTACCGCACCGGCATGAACGCCATCTGTGACTTTTCGAATGCTACGGTAGCCTGGAGCATGTCTGAGCTGGACGAGGTTCGCGCTTATCTCGCCAGAATAGCCGATCGAATTGGTGACTGCTCCTGGGCCCTTATCTTCCCGGCCGGCACGGACAAGTCAACGGCCCGTATCTTCATTGCGCTCAATGATGCCTTTCAGGAGCGCATATCGGTGCAACTGTTTGAGCGGGTCGAGGATGGCCTGGCGTGGATACATGAACAACGGCCACCCCAACGGTAGTACCGGTTTCCTCTTTCCTGTGACCGGCCCATTTACTATATTTGGGAGCATCATCGAACCGCGTACAGCACAGGCGCGATAGAGCGGCATCATTGTCAGTTTTTATATACGGCGTGCTCGAGCTCCGGATACGTGGAGTCGCCGTTGCGTAACCGGCGGGTCTGAGCCAGTTCGCCGACTCGAACCGCAAGGAGAGAACGATGCAACTCACTAAAAGCGGACGGGGTGGAATTCAGATACTGGTTCTGGTCGGCCGGATGATGGGCGGCCCGGATACCGATCGGTATCGGGATACGGTGCGCGATCTGGTCGATGCCAACCACAACCGGCTTCTGATCGACCTGTCAGGTGTCGACTGGATCAACTCCAGTGGGCTGGGAGCGCTCATCTGCTCGTATGCTACGGTAACCAGGGCGGGCGGCCAGATCGCCTTCACCGGCATGGACAAGGTACGGCAGATTATCGAGATGACATGCCTGCACGAGGTTCTTGAAGTCTATGAGTCGCGCGAAGAAGCAGTAGCCGACCTGCTGGCGACAAGCTACGAGTAGCATTCGATCAATCCGCTGCTGTTTCGTTTGACCGCGTCACTATCTGTGACTATGTTATCCACTAAACTGAAGACGATAGATCACGTTTATGTACCGGCACGTTGAGTCGGAAAGGAGTTTGATATGGTTAGAGTTGGTGGACCGGCTCCCGAGTTTACTGCCCAGGCATATGTTGACGGCGACTTCAAGCCTGTCAGCCTCGGCGACTATAAAGGCAAATGGGTGCTGCTGCTGTTTTACCCTGGTGACTTCACCTTTGTCTGACCGACCGAACTAGCGGCGGTCGCCGCTCAGATAAACAAACTGAACGATCTTAACGCCCAGGTGCTCGTCTGCTCTGTCGACAGCCAGTTCGTTCATAAGAGCTGGGAAGAGCATGAGCTGAAGAAGCTGATGCCGGACGGTGTGCCATATCCGATGCTGGCCGATCCGGGCGGCAAGGTCGGGCAGCTGTACGAGGTGTTCAACGAAGATGAAAATGTGAATATTCGGGGCCGATTCCTTATTGATCCGGACGGCGTCGTGCAGGCGGCCGAAATACTGACGCCGCCGGTAGGGCGCAATGTGCCGGAAATGTTGCGCCAGATCCGCGCCTTTACAAAAGTGCGTGAGAGCGGCGAGGCCGAGGTCTGCCCGGCCGGCTGGAAAGAAGGAAAAAAGACCCTCAGGCCGAGCCCCAGCCTGGTCGGCAAGGTAGCCGATACCTGGAAAGACGAATAGCCGGGTACAACCAGTTCGGCAAAAGCAATAAGGGAGTGGACCAGCCAAGGTTCGCTCCCTTATTCTTATATGGGGCAACATCTTACCTGCTTTCGATAAGTCTTGTGAAAAATTGTACGAATTTTCTTGACGGGAGCAATCAGATCGTATATGTTTGGTCTAAATGAAAATGAATTTCACTTTCAATTAGGTATTGTAAATGAAATCGCCGGCCTCATCAACAGACTCTCTCGCAGCACGGCTTGCGCGTGCGGCCCTGCTTCTGGCGTTGGTGACGGTCAACTGGGGCTATTTTTCAGGTCTACATCTTCATGTCCTGCCGGATGGCCGCATAATTGCGCACAGTCATCCGGTGGAGGGGCGAAGCCCGGCCGGTGAGCACGAACACTCCAACCGTGACTATGTCGTGCACGGCGAACAGGGCAAGTTGCTGCAGACTGTTTTGTCGAATTTGGCGGCGAGTACGCACAACCTGCCGTCAGCCGTAATTGGTCTTCTACCGTTTCAACATATCTCCGAGACGAAGCCCGTATCCGAATCCGTTCAGGAGCGGGCGCCGCCAGTGGGCTGACTCTTTTGAGTTTCGAAAGTCCCCGGGCAATGGAAGCAATATTCGACAGGTGAGAGGTAAGGCAAGATGCTAAGACAGTTAATTATTACAGCAGCCATCTTTATCATGGCCACCGTGTCCGCTGCGGCGCATGGCGGCAAAATTTCCGGGCAGGTCACCGACAGTAAAACAGGCGACCCGATTCCCTACGCAACGGTCCAGATCGAGGGCAGCAAACTCGGCAGTATGGCCGACTCGCTGGGGAATTTCACCCTCGACCATGTGCCGGTGGGTAAGCACGGCGTGGTCATATCGATAGTTGGTTACACGACCAGTCGTACCACCGTCATGGTAACCGAGGGCGAGACCGCCGAGTTGCCGGCATCACTCGACGAAATGCAGATCGATGCCGGCCAGATTGTGGTGACCGGTACCCGGACGCCGCGCTATGTGAAAGATGCGCCGGTATTCACGGAAGTAATATCGAAGGCGTCGATTGAAGACAAGGGTGCACAAAATGTCTTTGAGGCGCTCGAGGGAGAATCGGGCGTGAAGGTGGAGCAGCAGTGCCAGGCCTGCAACTTCACCATTCTCCGCATGCAGGGCCTGGGCGCCGATCATACTCAGGTACTGCTTGACGGTCAGCCGGTCTATTCCGGGCTGGCGTCGGTATTCGGGCTGCAGCAGATGAGCACCGCTGAAGTCGACCAGATTGAAATCGTGAAAGGAGCCGGCTCGGCGCTGTACGGCAGCAATGCGGTGGCCGGGGCGATCAACATAGTTTCCGCGATTCCGCGCAAGACGGAAGGAAAGATCGGCCTGGAGTTTGGTCAATATGGCACCAACCGGTACAACCTGACCGCCAGCTCGCGCAAGGACAACCTGGGAGTGTTCGTGTTTGCACAGCAGAGCGACCAGGATGAAATGGATGCGACCGGCGACGCCAACGCGCCGGGTGGTGTGACAAGACCCGATGGCTGGATCGATCGTGTCGAGGCGAAGACTCGCAACGCCGGCTTCAACCTGTTCCTTGACAATGTCATCGCCGTGGACCAGTTGGTCGTGCGCGGCCGTGCCCTGTCGGAAACCCGACGCGGCGGCTGGTTGACTGATAACCTGTTTGAGAATCCGTTTGCAGGCGGCTCCGAGCGAACCATCACCGATCGTTTTACCGGCCAGGTCGAATACCAGGTCTGGTTGCCCGACGGTTCTGAACTGAACGCCAATATCTCAGTTACCGATCACAATCGCGACGCGACCAACGATACGTTTCTCGGCGACTACGAAGCCGCCCATGGCGAATCACCGCCGGTGGAGCTGCTCCGGCCGTATGTGGCGAAGGAGGACCTTTACATTCTTAATCTCAACTTCGTGAAGCCGCTCGGCAATCGGCATCGCCTGCTGGTAGGCACGCAGTTGTCACGCAACCAACTCGAGGAAAGTGGCATGTATCTCGATATCGATACGGAATTGCCGTACGTATCCAGTTCAGAGAAGCACGCCGTTGATTTCGGTGCCTATGTACAGGACGAAATCAAGCTGTCGAGTCGTCTCGAGCTGGTGGCCGGCATGCGCTTCGACTACCATACTTCGGAGGACAACTTCCGTGGTTCCGGCGACGTTCTGCCGCAGGGCCTGGAACCGCTGACATATGACGAGTCCTCGTTCAACCCGCGGTTCTCCATCAAATACTCGCTGACCGATGCCTTCGTGCTGCGTGGTTCAGCCGGCAGCGGCTTCCGCGTACCGTACGGCTTCTCCGAAGACCTCCACCTGTGCAGCGGCTCGCCGCGTGTGTACAAGAGTGGCACGTTGAAGCCGGAGAAGTCGATGAGCTACTCCATGTCAGCCGACTATACCGTATCATCGTTCAGTGCCAGCGCCAATTTCTATCGCACCGAATTGACCGATGCCATCGCCTTTGCCGATGCCGAACCCACCGTGGCTGATCTCGGCTACACCTACCAGTGGGAGAATATCGACAACGCTTACGTCATGGGTGCAGAGTTCAACTCGTCGTTCTCCGTTGCCAGCGGCCTGGTCATGGGGGCGCGCTTTGAACTGTTCGAGGGCAAGTATGACAATCCCCGGGGCGACTGGGTCGGTACGCCGTACGAGAACAGCAGCCGCAACATCTCGCGCTATCCCGGTATCTCCGGCGGCGCCAAGGTCGACTACACGGTTGACGGTTGGAATTTTACGGCCGATGCCGATGTCAAGGGCAAGATGTACATCGACCTGCTCGAACCGGCCAACGAGTCGGATATCCGTATTCACGAAACTGAAACGTTTGCGATTTTCAATGCTCGCTTGAGCAAGTCATTCCTCGATCGCTACAAGGCATATATCGGAATGAAAAACCTGGGTGACTATACGCAGGAGGAGAAGCATATCGACGATGCAGCATTCATGTACGCTCCGGTGTACGGACGAATCCTGTATGGCGGTGTGCAGATATCATTGTAGGCCATTGCCCATACCTCATATACATTCCATCACAATTGGAGCGGGTACGCTTGCGTACCCGCTTCTTTTTTTCTTCGCGTAATCGACCGGCCCCGGTTCCGGCGCCGTGACGTCCCGATATGGCAATATTGGACCCAAAAAGTCCTTGACGAGATGGCGCCGGCATGTATGTTTAGCTGAAAGTAACCAGTTGAACAATGACAGGTTCTGTTGTTGCCGGCTTCGGTTGTCGTTTTTCCCCCTCGATCTATCGTCGCTCACTTCATCCGCCAGTCGTACAGCTCAGTCCGGGAACGCTGTTTATATTCCTGTTGTAACCGCACATGGCTCATTGTGCTTCGTACAAGTTGAGGTTTTTTCATGTCTCGATTGCTCCCGATTACTTTCTCGCTCATTATCCTGCTCACCGTTGCCGTGTCAGCCCAAAGCGATTCTCTCTGGGTATCCGGTTTCAGCCCGCCGGGGGTGAACGGCAAGGTGAGCGCGACCTGTATTGCCGGCGACACCCTGATCACGGGCGGCAATATCGGATTCCTGGCGGACAATACGTCGATCGACGAACTGTTCATCTGGGATCTTGACGACGAACGGCTGGACCTGATCAAGCCGGGAGCCGGCGGTTTTGGTTCCGAGGTGTTTGCCTTCGCAAAGATCCCCGGATTCGGCATTGTTGTCGGGGGCGATTATGAAACAAACCACGACGGCCACACGCTGACAAATATCGGCGTGCTGGGCAACGACAACGAATGGTTCACGCTCGGTGGTAGTGCAACCGACGGCTTCGATGGCGCCGTGCGTGCCCTGCTGTGGTATGACGGACGTTTGTACATTGGCGGTGAGTTTACGCAGGTCGGGTCGATTGCGACCAACGGTTTCATCGTGTGGGACTCGGCAAGCGGCGACTTCCTGGCGCCAAACAACCAGCTCGATCCCGACGGCAGTTTCAGCGGAAGCGTGAACGCTTTTGAGCAGATCAGTCACAGTAACGGTGACATCTACGTGTATGCCGGCGGTGAGTTCGCCAAAGCCGGCAACCTCCCTTCCAGCAACCTGGCCCGCTTCAATGTCGACACCCGGGAATGGGAGGCAATTCCGGGAGGGGGTGTCGACGGTGAAGTGCATGCGCTGTCGCAAACGCTCTGGCAGGCGTCGACGCGTCGCCTGTTCGTCGGCGGCAACTTCGACAATGCCGGCGGTTCGGCGGCCGCGAACCTGGCGGTGTATGATTACACTGCCGAAGAATGGGACAATCCGGCAGTCGGGCCGAACGGTACCGTATACGCGCTTCGTCGCAACAGCAGTTCGACCTTTCAGATGTATGTCGGCGGCGATTTCGATTCGGTCGGCACGCTGGCGACGGGACCACTGGCCTACTACAGTAAGTTGTCGGAAAGCTGGGGTAGTTTCAATGTACCCATCTATGGTACGGTTCGAACACTCAGTGAAAACAGTTACGGCAATCAATTCGCGGTGGGTGGCGAGTTCGATTTTGTCGGTGCCGACAGCCTCAATGTAAATGACATCATGCTCTTTGCCGCAGCCCCCGCAGATACGTCGGTAGCTGCCCTCGGCAACGGGCCGTTGCGCTACGGCGATTACACGGTCAACATAGCCGATGTCGCTGTCGATACGGCTGACAATATCTACGCCGTCGGCAATTTCACTCATGCCGGCGGGATCGAACTCAATCATGTCGGTTACTGGGACGGCGACCGCTGGCATGCATTGGACGAGGGTGTCGACTCGCCGCCCGGCGACATCGAGGTATCCGGCGACACGGTGTATGTTGTCGGCAATGTCGGGTCGGCTTCCGGCGTTGCGGTCAATGAGATTGCCATGTGGGACGGTGCCTCGTGGCAATCGCTCGGACTGGGCCTTCCCTTCGGCAGCCCGCGTACGGCGGCGCTTGACCTCGACGGCAATCTCTGGGTGGGCGGCTTCATCGATTCGGCGGGAACGATTCCGGTGGCTGGACTGGCGATGTGGGACGGGTCGCAGTGGACCTCGCCCGGCGGTATGTTCTACACCGACGGCGGGTCCGATCCGGCGATCTTCGACATCACCGTCGACAGCGCCACCGGTTATGTCTGGGTGTGTGGTCAGTTTGACGGCGTTGGCTCGCTGACCACTCAGAAAGTGGCATACTGGGACGGCGCCGAGTGGAACTGGGCGGCCAATGACGATGTCAGCAGCCCGCGTTCCCTGGCGATCAATGCGGACGGCAACCCGGTGATATGGACGTTGAGCGACGCTGAATTGTATGAATGGGTCGGGGGCGACTGGTATGTGTTCGCCGGTGGCGCCAACGCCTCGGACGGGGTACTGTTTACGCACGGTTGCGATCTCTATCTTGCCGGCGACCCGATCTTTGAGGCCGGCGGCGTCGATATTGGAGACTTCGCACGCTGGGACGGCCTGGCATGGGAATCGGTCGGCAGCGGTGTCGGCATGCGCATTGCCGCGCTGGCGGCAACAACAGAGGCCCTGGTGCTGGCGGGGCAGTTCGACCGGGGTGGGACTCCCGAAAACTACTCGAAGAGCATGGCGATATGGAAGGGACTGCGCCAGACCGATGATGTCGCCGACTTTTCGATCGTGAAACCGCAGCCGGGTGACACCATGGAGTATGGATCCGTATACGAGATCATGTGGGATACCAGTACCACCGTCGAGACGGCATCAATCGAAATCTCCTATGACAGCGGCGCTACCTGGCAACCGCTGCATAACACGGCCGATGCAAAGCGCGGCCTGCTCCCCTGGGTAGTGCCGGACACCAATGCGCCGTTCTGCAAACTGCGGTTCGCCGACGGTCAGTTTCCGTGCGCCGTGAATGAATTCAGCTTCACCTTCAGTATCACCGCGGATCCCGACCTCGAGTCGACATGGCTGATTCATGCCGGCGGAACGTACTACGACGAGCCGTTCGTCCCGGGCTATACCGGCTTCAATTTCGGGAACAGCAAGAAGAACTGCTGGCCGGACAGCGTGCAGGAGAGTATCGACTATTCCGATTTCCCCAATCCGCCCGATACCATTCGCAACTTTCCTGACTGGTACCTGTTTGTCGAGGCGTTTGGCGAAGAGTGGTGCTATCGCAACGGTAATCCCGATCGCATCCGGCCGCGCGCCATGAACCGCTGGGAAGATCTCCTGAGAAAGTGGGGTGGCAGTTGCTTCGGATTCTCGACCGCCGCGCAACTCTGGTTGTACGGCAACGAATTCAATACCGACCTGATCATTCCTTATGAACCGCTCTACTACCTGGAATACAACACGCTACTGCGCAACGCCGTCAACAAGCACTGGATCTACCAGCATGGCAAGAAGCATCTCAAGCATAATCGCGATGCCCGGGCGTTGACACCGTTTGAAACTTTGGACCTGATTCGCGATAACTTCGCCGCCGCCTTCTGCAGATCACTGTCGTTCAGTTTTCGCGGCTGGAAGAACAAACTGGACAAGGACAGTGTCGTGGTCGATTCGATCTGGCGCACGTCGGCGCACAACGTGGTGCCGTATCACATCAAGAATGTGCCCGATACTCCCGGTATCTACTACATGTACTTCTACGACAGCAACGCCCCCACCAGTCGCGGTCGCTTCGCGCGGATCGATTCTATCAACAATACCTGGAGTATCAAGCAGTACTATGAGAACGATACGACCAGCCGATTCATCCCGCGCCTGCCGGCTGATGAGTACGGGGGAGTGGCAACCGATGACCGTAAAACAACTGGCCTGATCGCGCTGGGAGGGGAATCGTCACACGATGTGCTGGTCTACACGTCGTCAACCGAAGAGGTGCTCATCAGCGACGGCCAGGGGGGTGAGGTCGGCTGGGCGGGCAACGACGAAATTCTGTCGGGCCTGAACGCCGCGCCAATCTTCCCGGACGATCCGGACTATCAATACGATTATCCGTCAGGATATATTCTGCCGTCAGGCGAGTATGCGGTTACCCTGTCCAATTTTGAAGGTGCCAACACTCGCTTCTCCTGGCTCGATGACTCGGTGACACATGTATATGAGCGCGAGTTGCCGTCGGTCGGGGAAAATGACATTCTCGGTGTGGGCGAGGCGCTGTCGGTCGTAAATCCCGATACGACTGACAAGACAGTCACCCTCACATCCATTCGTGCCACCGGCGATGCTGAGCGCTTAGTTGAAATCGGAGACTGGACGATGTCGCCGCATGATACCAGTTCACTGATGATTGACAGCAGCGATGGCGTGCTCCTGACTAACTCCGGCGAACCGAAGAACTACACGTTTATACTCTGGAACTCCGGCGATACGGCCGACAGCTACACGCAGTCGCTGGCGCCGGTGACGGTCGGGGCCGGGGCGACCCACAAGCTGCTGCCGGACTGGGACAACCTTGAGTCGGGATCGGCGTTTATCGCCATCGATGGTGACGGTGACGGCACGTTCGAAGATACGACGATCGCCGATGTTGCCACCGCTGTTGAGGATGACGAACATGGCGGCCTGTTGCCCGAAAAGCTAAAGCTGGCGCAGAATTATCCCAACCCGTTCAATCCCTCGACGACCATCGAGTTCTCGTTGCCGCGAGCGGAGCATGTGCGGCTGGAGGTCATCAATGTGCTGGGTCGTGTCGTGACCACACTGGTCGATGGTGAACGGGCGGCCGGACAGCATGAGGTTGTCTGGGACGGTGCAAGCGACGCCGGCAACCGGGTGGCGTCGGGCGTGTACTTTTATCGCCTGGCCGCCGGCGGCAATTCGCTGACAAAGAAGATGTTGCTCCTGAAGTAGCCGATACTGAACTGGAGAAAGAAACGGCCGGGCATTGCCGTGCCCGGCCGTGTGCGGGGTGCCGCTTATTGTCGACTATTGTCTACGGATTCGATATCAACCTTCCGGTTCCATCGCGACCATGATCTCGCGCGAGGCCAGCACCTCACCCTGGTTGGACATCAATAATTCGCGGTGCTTGTCACGATCCTTCAGGGCGATCTCGTACTGTATCTTTTCACCCTTCGTCACCCGGTAGGCGGACAGCACCTTTGAGTTTGGGTGCTTTTTGAGGATCGAGTCCCTGACCATCTCCGGAAGCTCCTCGATCGAAACTTCCTCTTCCACCTGCATGAGCGCGCCATCGGCAGTGTAGACGTAACTCAGGTCACGGTCACCGCGTTTGGTGTCGATTTCGTACTGGGTACGATCGGTCAAATCTTCCTTGCCGTACCCGGTTACGGTGGCATTGGGAAAAGCACTGGCAAAGGAGTTGCGGACAGTTTCCGGAATATCAGCTTTGCCGACTTCCTTCCGGCCGTGCCATTCTTTGGCAGCCATCTGTATCTCCTTCTCCATGTGTTTCATGTGCTCATCGTGCTTCTTGTGTTTTTCCTTGGTTTCGCTGGCGAGCACATTCCCGTCCGGCGCCACAGTCATCACCTGATACTTGTCACCAGTCATGACGGTCACCTCGTAACGCATCTCGTCACCCTTCGTCACCTTCTCAGCTTTCTTGATCCTGGCGTCGGGGTGCTTGTTGCTCACGGCCGACATCACTGCTTGCGGCAGATTCTCGACAGTCATCTCCTCTTCCATCAGGTACAGGCTGCCGTCTTCATTGTACATGAAGCTCGCCATGAGATTACCGAGGACGGCCTCGATCTTATACATCGTCTTGCCATCCTTCTCTTTCTTCTCGTAATTCGTAATGTCGCCGTTGGGATAGGATTTTACGAAGGCGTCGGTAATCGTCCTGGGTACATTCGCCATCATTTCGGACTTTTTCATCTCGTGTTTCTTGCCGTGCATATCGGCAAGGGCAGGTCCGGTCATCAGGAATATCGCCATGACCGAAAGTAGTGCTGCTGATCTCATCATCCACCTCCTGTGTGAATTGAGCAGAGTCCATTTGTTTACATTCATATCCGGTCGCAGGTGTGAACTTAAGGAACACACGCAACCGGAGGTGAGGCGTGGGGCGGGGGATTCACGCCCACGCGACCGCCTCCACTCTTATGTAATTGCAAGATTCATTCCGGGTCGCGCTCGGCAGCGCTGATTTGTCAGATTTTCGGGACGTCTTTGTCTCAAAACGTCGCCGCTGACCGACAGAAATTCGCCCAAGTTAGCGGTTATTCACTTGCCGATCTTGCCGCAACCGTCTATATTGCCGGCCATAAACGTGGGTTATGTGGATGCGCAAGGTAGTTGATATCGAAACCCGGGCCGGCCTCGTGGCGGGCCTCGTGAAAATTGTCACGAGGCTGGTCAGGTCGCTTGTTTCTGTGTATGTTAGACCGGTAAGCGGGTAAGGTATGGCAAAGGTGTCGAAAGGACAGATTACCAAGACAGCCTGTGTCCACTGTGGTGAACCGTGCGACATCGATGGTATCACGCTGGACGGCAAGGCGTTTTGCTGTAACGGCTGCAAGACGGTCTGGCAGATCCTCCACGACAACGAATTGGGTGAGTACTATACGCTTGATGAACGGCCGGGCGTAAGGCCGTCCGATACCGGCTTCGACGCCAAGTTTGCGTATCTCGACGATCCGTCGGTCGTCAATCGCCTGCTTGAATTTTCATCCGCCAGTACCGCCAAGGTTACCTTTTCGATACCGCAGATGCACTGCAGCTCCTGTATCTGGCTGCTGGAGAATTTGTATGTGCTGAATCATGCGGTCAGCCGGTCGATTGTCGAGTTCCAGCGGCGACGGATCACGGTCACCTACAACCCACAGGAGCTGTCGCTGCGGCAGCTTGTTGAACTGCTGGCGTCGCTGGGCTACGAGCCCAACATCAAACTGGCCGAATTGGACAAGACCGGGCCGGACCGATCGTTCCGCTGGTTGTACGCCCGTCTGGCGCTGGCCGGATTCGTATTCGGCAATGTGATGCTCCTGTCGTTCCCGGAGTACCTCGGGCTGGACTTTACGGTCGAGCAGTACGGTATCTGGTTCGCCTACCTCAACCTGGCGCTGTCGCTGCCGGTGGTGTTTTTCAGCGCCTGGGATTTCTTTTCCTCGGCGTGGCGGGGACTGCGGCGCAGGTTCATCAATATCGACCTGCCGATTTCGATCGGTATCCTCATGCTGTTCGGGCGCTCGACCTATGAAATCCTCGTACTGGCCGAGGCGGGCTATGTCGACTCGCTGGCGGCACTCGTCTTCCTGTTACTGGTGGGGCGGATCTACCAGAAGAAAACGTATCAATCGCTTTCGTTCGAGCGCGACTATCGTTCGTTTTTCCCGATCGCGGTCATCCGGCGCAGCAAGACCGGCGACAGTACCGTACCGATCGAAAAGCTCGAGCCGGGCGATCGGATCATGATCCGCAACAGTGAAATCGTACCGGCCGACGCCGTCCTGATCGAAGGTAACGGCCATATCGACTACAGCTTTGTGACCGGCGAGGCCGAGCCGGTGCTGGCGGTGTCGGGTGACAAGATTTTCGCCGGCGGCCGTCAGGTCGGCTCAGCCATCGAGCTGGAAGTTATCAAGCAGCCGTCGCACTCGTACCTCATGCAACTGTGGAACCAGCAGGACCACGGCTTTTCGGACAAGGAGCAGGAAGCCGAGTTGGTCTCACTGGCCAACCGGCTGGCACGGATCTTCACGCCGGCGATCCTGGCCCTGGCCCTGGCCGCCGGCCTGTACTGGTGGCTGGAGGATCCGTCGAAAGCAGTCAACGCCGCCACCGCTGTGCTGGTGATCGCCTGCCCCTGTGCCCTGGCCCTGGCGACGCCGTTCACTCTCGGTACGGCGCAGCGATTAATGGGTCGTAAGAAATTCTTTGTTCGCGACGATGCCACCGTCGAGCGACTCGGACATATCGACGAAATCGTCTTCGACAAGACCGGCACCCTCACCCAGTCCGGCGAGAGCAGCATCGAGTTTGTCGGTGACAGTCTCGATGACGATACTGCCGGACTGATCGGCGCGCTGGCCCGGCAGTCGACCCACCCGCTGTCGCGGCGCATCGCGAGCGTGACACCCGATACTGATCTGACCGTGCACGATTACTACGAAGTGACCGGTTCCGGGACATCGGGCATCGTCGAAGGTCGGGAGGTGCGGCTTGGCTCGGCAGGGTTTGTCGGGGCGCAGATCGATCGCTCCAGAGCGACCGAGTCGCGTGTCTGCATCGCGGTTGACGGCCGTCCGCTTGGCTTCTACCGGGTTGCCAATGTTTACCGGCCCGGTCTCGATACGGCGGTAGCGGCGCTTGGGAAGTCGTATCGCCTGACACTCATTTCCGGTGACCGCGATGCCGAGGTGGCCAATCTGCGCGAGATTTTCGGTGGCGACGCTGAACTGAAGTTCGAGCAGTTGCCGCACCAGAAATTGGAGTATGTTCGATCCGAGCGTTTGACCGGCAACCGGGTTCTGATGGTTGGCGATGGTCTCAACGATGCCGGCGCGCTGGCCGAGGCCACCGTCGGCGTGGCTGTCACCGAGGATTCGGCTGCCTTCACACCGGCCAGTGACGGCATCCTGCAGGCCGAGAACCTGGCGTCGCTGCCGCAGTTCATGGCGTTGGCGCGCCGCAGCTTAACGACGATCAAAATCGGTTTTGCACTTTCGATTGCATATAACGTCATCGGTCTGTTCTTTGCGGTGCAAGGAACGCTGTCGCCGGTCATCGCGGCGGTGTTGATGCCGGCCAGTTCGGTGACGGTGGTGGCGCTGTCGACCCTGTTGACCGCCTGGCAGGCGAAACGTGTGGGAGTGATGTAGTGGAAGTTATCTTTGTCCTCATTGGCGCCTCCATCGTGGTGGCGGCCATTTTTCTCATAGCCTTCTTTTGGGCCCTCAAGAGCGGGCAGTACGACGACATGTACACCCCCTCGGTCCGCATCCTGTTCGACAATAAGAAACGCAAAAAGGAAGCACCTGCGCAAAAGCGTTCGGGAGACTAAACATATGGCAGTTGAGACCTTCTCGTACGACAACAAGATTGTTCGCAACTTCACGATTGCCACCGGTGCCTGGGGTATCGTCGGTATGCTCGTCGGGCTGCTGGCGGCCATCCAGATGTTCCTGCCGGAAGCAAATTTCGGTATCGGCCACACCACCTTCAGCCGCATCCGGCCGGTCCACACCAACGCCGTCATCTTTGCTTTCGTCGGCAACGGTATCTTCACCGCCGTGTACTACTCGCTGCAGCGGCTGTGCAAAGCGCGGATGTACAGCGATCTGCTGTCGAAGCTCCACTTCTGGGGCTGGCAGCTCATCATCGTGCTGGCGGCGATCACGCTGACATCGGGGATCACGACAAGTAAGGAGTATGCCGAACTCGAGTGGCCGATCGACATCCTGATCGCGGTCGTCTGGATCATCTTCGGCTGGAACATGATGGGCACGATCATCAAGCGGCGCGAGAGTCACATGTATGTGGCGACCTGGTTCTACATCGCGACGTGGGCGACCGTAGCCGTGTTGCACATCGTCAACTCGATCGAGGTCCCGCTCAGCCTGACGAAAAGCTACCCGGTCTATGCCGGCGTGCAGGATGCCCTGGTGCAATGGTGGTACGGCCACAACGCCGTGGCATTCTTCTTAACCACGCCATACCTCGGCCTGATGTACTACTTCCTGCCGAAGGCCGCCAACCGTCCGATCTTCTCCTATCGCCTGTCGATTGTCCACTTCTGGTCGCTGATCTTCATTTACATCTGGGCCGGGCCGCACCACCTGCTGTACACGGCGCTGCCGGACTGGGCGCAATCGCTCGGTATGGTCTTCTCGCTGATGCTGATAGCACCAAGCTGGGGCGGTATGCTCAACGGTCTACTAACGCTGCGCGGGGCGTGGGACAAAGTACGGGAAGACCCGGTGCTCAAGTTCATGGTGGTGGCCGTCACTGCCTACGGTATGGCGACATTCGAGGGACCGATGCTGTCGATCAAGTCGGTCAACGCCATTTCACACTATACCGACTGGACGATTGCGCATGTCCACGTCGGCGCCCTCGGCTGGAACGGTTTTCTGACATTCGGCATGCTCTACTGGCTGGTGCCGCGACTGTACCAGACCAAGCTGTTCAGTCGCAAGCTGGCCGAGTATCACTTCTGGATCGGCTTCCTCGGTATTCTCATGTACGCGCTGCCGATGTACTTCGCCGGCGTCACGCAGAGCCTGATGTGGAAAGAATTTACGCCCGAAGGTTTCCTGCAGTATCCGAACTTTCTTGAGACGGTCATCCAGATCGTGCCCATGTACATTATCCGTGCAATCGGCGGCTTCCTGTTCATCGTCGGCGTGCTCCTGATGCTGTACAACCTGGTGAAGACCATGAAATCCGGCACGCTGCTTGCCGATGAAGAGGCGCAGGCGGCGCCATTAACGAACGAAGACGAGCATGACGGTGAACACCCGTACCGGCACCGCTGGCTCGAACGCAAGCCGGTGCTGTTTACGGTGCTCACGACGATCGCCATTCTTATCGGCGGTATCGTCGAGTTCGTACCCGCCTTCCTGATCGAATCGAATGTCCCGACGATCAGCAGTGTGAAGCCGTA
Source organism: uncultured Ignavibacteriales bacterium (assembly GCA_964544635.1). Classification (GTDB taxonomy): domain Bacteria; phylum Zixibacteria; class MSB-5A5; order GN15; family FEB-12; genus CAZJCK01. The sequence continues at coordinate 21,090 of CAZJCK010000013.1, forward strand.
CACACCGCTCGAGCTGGAAGGACGGGATGTTTATGTCGCGGAGGGCTGCTACAACTGCCACTCGCAGATGGTGCGGCCGTTCCGCTCCGAAACCGAGCGCTACGGTGAGTACTCGAAGGCGGGTGAGTTTGTGTACGATCATCCGTTCCAGTGGGGATCGAAACGTACCGGGCCGGATCTGCACCGGGTAGGCGGGAAGTATCCCGACGCCTGGCATTACAGCCATATGATCGACCCGCGCACGATGTCACCCGGCTCGCTTATGCCGCCCTATCCGTGGCTGGAGGAGGACGGTTTGAACCTCGAGGAGGTGCCGGCCAAGATCAGGCTGATGCAGTCGCTCGGGGTGCCGTATCCGGAAGGGTATGACGGCGAGGCGGTTGCCGACTTGAAAGAGCAGGCTCGTACAATAGCCACCGGATTGGCTGAAGCCAATGTTTTTGAGATCAATGAAACTTCAGACGGGATTACACTGGTGAGAACCGAGGTGGATTCACTCGGAGCAGTGACAAAGCGAGTCGAGTTTAAACCAGAGACCAAGATGATAGCGTTGATCGCCTATCTCCAGCGCCTGGGCACCGACATCAAGGCGACCGGCGAGGAACAGGCGGCCCGGGCCACAGCCGCACCGTCAGGAGAGTAGTATGATTAGAGATGTCTTAAGCGCCAGCGGGTTGGAGCTCTGGGCCATGATTGGCCTGGTGATCTTTGTGGTGGTCTTCATACTTGTCGTCTGGCGGACATGGAAGATGCCGCGGAAGAAGGTCGACGAATACAGTAACCTGCCGCTGGAGGACGATTTCTCCGACAAGCCGAAGGAGTTTGTCGACTCCGATAAAGAGAATAAAGATGCAGGAGAAAAGTGATGGCTGAATACAACGACGAATTACTTGATCATGAGTATGACGGTATCAAGGAGCTGGATAATCAGCTTCCCAGGTGGTGGTTGGGGTTGTTCTATGTCACCATCATATTCTCCGTCGTTTATCTGCTGTACTACCACGTGCTCGGGATAGGTTACAGCCAGGAAGAACAGTACATGGCGGAGGTTGATCCGACCTATGCCCGGATCGACAGGAACCCCAACACGATACTCGGGGTTCTGCCGACGTATCGATCCCCGCTGTACAGTCCGCGTCCGGACGTCACCCCCTACTCCCGGCAGAACATCGACCCCGACGCCCTGGCGTTTGTCGTTGAAACGCGCGAGACCGATACGGTGACTTACGCCGCCGTCGACGACCCGCAGCGTATCAATCAGGGCCAGGAGATCTTCGTGAAGAACTGTGCGCAGTGTCACGGTAACAACGGTGAGGGTGGGATCGGTCCGAACCTGACCGACGACTACTGGCTGCATGGCGCCGGCATGTCGGCGGTCGTGAAGTCGGTGAAGTACGGTTATCCGGCGCAGGGTATGATACCGTGGCGGGGGACACTGTCACCTGAAGAGATCATCGAGGTGTCCAGTTACGTACTCACGCTGCGCGGTACCGATCCGGCGAACCAGAAAGCACCGCAGGGCGAGCTGGTCACGGAATACCCGGAGTAGTCGGCGGCACTCGGGCAAGAACGATGTAAGACGCCTGACAAGCTATGACAGAACAGCAGAACAATTCGACCGACAAGTTCCGGGACTCGATTGCCACCGCCGACAAGGAAGGCCATCGCATCTGGGTCTTTCCGTCCAAGCCGAAGGGACGGTTGTACAAGGCGCGTGGTATCCTGTCGGTGTTCCTGCTGGCGTTCTTGTTCGCGGCGCCGTTCATCAAGGTGGGCGGCCATCAGTTTCTGTTGTTCGATATTATCGAGCGGCGCTTTGTCATCTTTGGCCTGGTCTTCTGGCCGCAGGACTTCTACATTTTCGTTCTCGGCGCCATCACGCTGGCCGTGTTTATCGTTTTGTTTACCGCCATCTTTGGACGGTTGTTCTGCGGTTGGATTTGTCCGCAGACGATCTTCATGGAGATGGTCTTCCGTCGCATCGAGTACCGGATCGACGGTGGCCCGGCGCAACAGAAGAAACTCCGCGCCGCACCATGGGGACCGAAGAAAATCGGCAAACGCGTGGCCAAGCACGGCATCTTCTATGCGATTTCGTTCTTGATAGGCAATATCTTTCTGGCGTACATCATCGGCAGCGATGAACTGATCGAGATTATCACCGACCCGCCGAGCGAGCATGTCGCCGGCCTGACAGCGATGATCCTGTTCAGCCTGGTCTTTTACTGGGTGTTTTCATGGTTCCGCGAGCAGGTCTGTACGATCGTCTGTCCGTACGGGCGATTGCAGGGAGTTCTTATCGACCAAAACAGCATTGTCGTCGCCTACGATTACCAGCGGGGCGAGCCGCGGGCGCCGATGGCGCGCGGCGACCGGACGCGGACGGCCGGCGATTGTGTCGAGTGCGGCCAGTGCGTGACAGTCTGCCCGACCGGTATCGACATTCGCAACGGTACCCAGCTCGAGTGCGTGAACTGCACCGCCTGTATCGATGCCTGCAACCGAACGATGCGACGGGTTGGTTTGCCGGAAGGCCTGATTCGCTATTCGTCGGAGAACGCCATCGCCAGGGGCGAGAGGTTTAAGTTTACGGGGCGCATCGGTATTTACTCCGGCTTGCTGACCGTGTTGGTAGCGGTGCTGGGTGTGTTGCTGCTCCTGCGTACACCGATCGACGCTACCATTCTCCGCACGCCGGGTACCATGTACCAAAAGACCGACGAGGGTATCATTCGCAATCTCTACTCGGTAAAAGTGTTTAACAAGACTATGGACCCCAAGCCGGTCGAGTTCCGCCTGGCGGCACCGTCGGCAGGTTCCATCAGCCTGGTCGGTGGTCAAATCGTGATACCGCCCGACAGTCTCCGAGAGACGGCGCTGTTTGTCGACATTCCGGCCGATCGTGTGTTTTCCGCTTCGACACTGATCAGTATCGAGGTTGTCAGCGACGGCGAGGTAGTCGAAACGATCCGTACCAGTTTCTCCGGGCCGCAGCCGGATCAGAAAACGGAAGAAGGAACCTCACGATGACAGATAAGCAACCAGAGCAAGCCAAAGGAAAATCGGGCTGGGGGGTTGGTATCTTCGTCTTCTACGGCGTGTTCGTGCTGTTTATACTCGGCCTGGTCGTGTTGACGACCTTTCACAGGCATTCGCTGGTTACCGAAGATTATTATGAAGAAGAGCTGCGCTATCAGGACCAGATCGAGCGGATGCGCAACGCCAATCAGTTGTCGGCCGGGCTGGATATCAGCTTCGATCGCTCCAACCGCCAGATCGTACTCAACTATCCGCCCGACGCCGTGCTTGGCGAGCTGAAAGGGACCGTCACCATGTTCCGGCCGTCGGACGCCGACCACGATGTCGTCTACCCGGTGCAGGTTGACCGTGACGGCCGGCAGTACATCCGTACGGACAATCTGCTGCGGGGGCTGTGGCGAATGAAAATCGACTGGCAATCGGCCGGCGACGCCTATTATGTTGAAGAAGTCGTGATAATCGAGTAGGACTCATGGAACTCTGGACCGCTTTAGTCATCGGCCTGGCCGGCAGCCTGCATTGTATCGGGATGTGCGGGCCGATCGCCATCGCCCTGCCCGGCACTGCCGAGCGGAAATGGTATTATGCGACCGGACGGCTGACCTACAACCTCGGCCGCATCGTCACCTACGCCGCCCTCGGTGCGGTCTGCGGACTGGTTGGTCACACCATCTTCGTGGCGGGCTACCAGGAGTCACTCTCGATATTCCTCGGCGTGCTCATCCTGCTCGGCCTGTTGCTTCCAAGCAAGTACGGCAAATACATCACCGGTGCAAAGGTGCATGAGGCGTTGAACTTGCGGCTGCGCAAGGTGTGGGGGAAGCTGATGTCGCGGCATACGATCGGCTCGATGTTTGTCATCGGCCTGTTAAACGGTTTCCTGCCATGCGGCCTCGTCTATGTGGCGCTGGCCGGATCGGTTGCAACCGGCAGCGTGCTCGGCGGTGCGGCTTACATGTCGCTGTTCGGACTGGGGACGATTCCGGTCATGTTCGCCATGTCGCTGTTCGGCACGCTGGTCGGGGTGGGTGTGAAGCGGACGATCAACCGTCTGTTGCCGGTCGGCGTGATTATTCTGGCGTCGCTCTTCATTTTGCGCGGTCTGTCGCTGGGGATTCCGTATATCAGCCCGAATCTCGAGATGAAGATGTCGGAGCAGGGGAAAACCGAGGTGAAGGGCTGTTGCGAGCCGGGAGCGCACGGCGCTCAGCAAGAGCCGGCCGACTCAATAGCGCCCTGATCTGTCGCCGCGCTCCTTATCTGCCAACCGCTCGTTCAGTAACACGACGACTGCGTCGATGGCGGCAGCATCCAGCCCCTTCTTCCGCGCTGCTTCTTCAATTGTTCCCCAAACCGGTTCGCCGCACTGGACGCAGACTATCCCATAATCAATCAGAATGCCGGCGGCTTCCGGTAGTACCTCGAGCAGTTCTTCGATTGAGATCTCTTTTGCAATGGTGGTTGGCATACATTCAAAGTGGTGGTGCCGCGCTCACTTGTCAAGTGTCCGGAACCCCGGAACGGATCTCCGGTCGCCGGGTGAAAACCAGTGAACGGATTGTCGGGCTGAAGCGTCGATCATACGGGCACATTCAGTCCCGAATGCTGTTATAGAGCAGGCAACGAGGAGCATATGAACGTGAAACTACGATTTGGACTGATCGCTGCAGTGCTGATCGTCTTTGTCGTTGCCCTGTTGGCTGGCGGTCTCGAGATCAGTGTGGTCGGGGCCACCGAGTCGGGTAGGGGCGACCGGGCCGAGCAGGCGGCAGCAACCGACCAGGAGATAGCCGACATGGAAAAGGCAACATTTGGCGCCGGGTGTTTTTGGGGAGTTGAGGCGGCCTTCCGCCGGGTGAAGGGCGTTGTTCAGACAGCCGTTGGCTATGCCGGCGGTGATGTCGACAACCCGACGTACCGTGACGTTTGTAACGGCAACACCGGCCACGCCGAGGTGGTGCAGGTCCAATACGATCCGGCACAGGTCTCGTACGATGACCTGCTGAAGGTGTTCTGGGAAAATCACGATCCGACCCAGGTCAACCGCCAGGGACCGGATATCGGGTACCAGTACCGTACGGTCGTCTTCTACCACAACGAAGATCAGAAGGCCAAAGCAGAAGCATCCAAAAAGCAGCTGGACGACAGTGGTGAGTACAACCGGCCGATCGCGACCGCGATCGAGCCGGCCCCGTCCTTCTGGATGGCCGAAGATTACCACCAGCAGTACCTCGAGAAGCGCGGCCTGTCGTCATGCGGCGTCACCATTAAGAACTAGCGCAGTCACTGACCGTCCCGCGCCCGCGGGCCATGGTCAGTCCTCCCATGCAACGATGAAGCCGGCTGATGTGGCCGGCTTCTCTTATGTGTGCACAATCCAGAGGTTGCCTGCACCCAGCCAAAGTCGTAGGTTGATGCGAACCGCTATACCTGTCTGGAGACCCTGACATGAAACATACGCTTGGCGATAATCGAACGATTGACAAACAACAGCGCAACCAGCCGAACCGGGATCCGTCGACCGATACCGATTTTGTGAACAACAACCGTATCAGGCTCGATATCACGAACATCGTAAACCACCCCAACGGCGAGCCACTTATTGCACGCGACGACCTCGATGGCATCGCCGCCACCGTGGTCAAGCATCACCACAGCATCAATAACGCCGAAGGAGACTGCAAAGACGGCGACACGCCGATGCTTGGCTGGCTGAATCTGCCGGAAACGATTGATACGAAGCACTTGGACCGAATTCAGGCGATGGCCGACGAGCTGTCGTCGAAGATCGACGTTTATCTCTCACTCGGCATCGGTGGATCCTATCTCGGTATCGAGGCGACAATCCGCGCCCTGACGCACACCTGGTTCAATCAACTTACACGTGAGCAACGCGGCGGCGCGCCGGAGATATACTTCCTCGGCCAGAACATGGATCCCGACTTTGCCCGCGACACCATCGACATGCTGACCGGCAAGCGGGTGGGGGTCAATGTCATTTCCAAGTCGGGCACTACGACCGAGACGGCGATTGCCTTTCGCATCATTCGCAGCCTGCTGGAGCAGAATGTCGGGGAAGAGGCCTCGGAATTGATCGTTGCCACTACCGACGCCGACAAGGGGGCGCTGCGCAAACTGGCCGAGGAAAAAGGTTACCAGACCCTGGTCGTACCTGACAATGTTGGGGGACGGTTCTCGGTGATGACCGATGTCGGCCTGTTCGGTCTGGCAGTGGCCGGTATCGATATCCACGAATTCGTTGCCGGTTTCCGTCACATGAAACAGCACACCGACAGCGATGAGTTCTGGTCGAACCCGGCGATGGTTCATGCGGCGGTGCGTTTTCTGGCATGGAAGAAGCAGAAGAAGATCGAGGTGGTGGCAACCAACTCGCGGCCGCTCTATGATGTACTGCGCTGGATGGAGCAGCTCTTCCCGGAATCGGAGGGGCATCAGGGGCACGGCCTGTGGGTGTCGCCGTCGTTGTATTCCGAGAAACTTCATGCCAACGGCCAAATGGTACAGGACGGCGAGCGCAACATTATCGAGACCTTCATCCGCCTCAACGAGTTCGACAACACGATGACGATTCCGTCCGACCCGGATAATCTCGATGGCCTTAACTACCTGTCCGATACCGGCAAACAGATGGGCTTTATCAACGACCTGGTCATCGACGGTCCGGCGTGGGCCCACGCACAGGGTGGGGTGCCGAACATGACGATCGATATCCCGCGCCGCAACGCGTTCAATATCGGCCAGTTCTATATGCTGATGATGCGTTCGGTGGCGCTGTCGGGCTACCTGATGGGCCACAACCCGTTTATCCAGCCGGGCGTGGAGGCATATAAGAAGGCTGTCTTCGGTCTGGCCGGCAAACCGGGCAGCGAAGAAGATGGTGAAAAGATGACAGAGGCTATGGCCGGCCGTGATCGCACGGTGATATAAGCCGGTTCGCGACCAAATCCTGTCTTTTTTCCAAGTTATCGCAACAAAGTTCCGCTAACTCCGGTCTCATTGGTTAACGGCTCGCCCCGCAGCGGGCCGGCAACACAGTACAGCAAAGAACGCCAATCGAACATACCTGGGGTACGCTATGCCTTTTTTCAAACGTAAACGTCGCTGGCTCTATGTCGCGGCGATTCTTGTGATCGGCGCTGCCGTCGCCGGCTTCACACTCACCGGAAACAAAGAAGCGGGGACCGAAATACAGGCTGACCTGGCCTATATCGACGATCTTCGCGAGCAGGTCACGGCATCGGGTCGTATTCATCCTCAGACGCAGGTTGATATCACCTCCGAGGTTTCGGCACAGGTCATTGAATTGTATGTGAAGGAGGGGAGCGCCGTATCGAAAGGGGACCGTCTGTTGCAGCTCGATACGATTCAGCTCAAGTCGGATGTAGAACAGGCCCGCTACTCACTTGACGAGATTACTGCCCGACTGGCGGCGGCCAAAGCCCAGTTCGAACGGGATGAGAAGGAGTACATACGGCAGAAGTCGCTGTATGACCAGCAACTCACTTCGGAGCAGGAGTATACCAACGCCGAGTTTGCGTTCAAGAACTCGCGGGCGAATCTGGATGCTTACAACGCCCAGGCCAACACACTGCGGGCACGCCTCGATAAGATGGAGGACAACCTGCGCAAGACAACCATTATCGCGCCGATGGATGGAGTTGTCACCTACCTGGCGGTCGAAAGCGGTGAGATTGCCCAGGCCCAGACCGCCTACACGCAGGGGAAAACGCTGATGAATATCTCCGATTTGTCGGTGTTCGAGGTTGAGGTGGATGTCGACGAAACCCAGATCGCCAAGATTGAACTGGGCCAGCAGGCCGAAATTCGAGTCGACGCTTACCGGGATACCTCATTCAGCGGTACGGTGATCGAGATCGGCAACTCGGCGTTGATTCAGGGCCAGGGGACCGAAAATATGGCCACCAGTTTCCGGGTGAAAGTACGGTTCGATCAGACCGATGCCGTGCTTCGGCCGGGTATGTCGGCGACCGTCGACATAACGACAGGCGAAGCCAACGATGCCGTGCTTATACCGTATGCCTCGGTGGTGGTGCGCGAGTTCGATACCGACTCCATGGCGACCGCGAAGGGAGCGGGTGACTCCGACGTTCACCTGGCGAATGCGACCGACGACGCCACGGCAGAGGACACGCGCTGGAAGCGTGATGACGAAGACAAGGTAAAGCGTTCCGGGGTGTACATTGTCGACGGTGGCAGTGTGCGTTTTGTCGAGGTCCAAACCGGCATTGCCAATGAAACACAACTGGTCGCGCTGTCCGGCGTGGCGCCGGGTGATACGGTGGTCTCCGGATCGTTCAAAACGCTGCGTACGCTCGCCGAGGGCGACCAGGTGAGCATCGACTCCCGCTCCCTCGAGCGTATGAAAGAGTTTGAATAACCGGCATGGTCTTCCTCTCGCTCATTCGTGAAGCCCTCGCCGCCCTGCTCGGCAACAAGCTGCGGTCGTCGCTGACGATCATCGGTATTCTGATCGGTGTCACCTCGGTTATTACCATTGTCTCGGTGGTGGAGGGAATGCAGGCCAACATGCGCAGGACTTTCGCGACCCTCGGGCCCAATACTTTCATCGTCACGCGGCTCGGCTTTAACCTGTCGATGCAGGAGTATCTCGAACGGTTGCGTCGCAAGAAGCTGACGCGGGGCATGATTCCGATCGTCGAAGAGGCGTGCTACGATTGCGCTCATGTCGGTGCTGAGAGCTATGCGCGCGATCACATCAAGTACGGCCGCAATCGAGTCATGTGGGCGTCGATTGAAGGCCAGACCGCCAACATGATCGACATCCAGGCCAGGGATGTCGCGCTGGGGCGGTTTATATCCGAAGAGGATGATTACCGTCGGGCTCATGTCTGCTTTCTCGGTTCGGACATTCGCGAACGGCTGTTTGCAGAGGAGGACCCGATCGGCAAGAAAGTGCGGCTGGGCAGGGAAGAGTTCACCGTGATCGGCGTGTCGGAGAAGGTGGGTGGCCTGTTCGGCCAGAGTATGGATGAATTCGTAGCGATACCGTTGTCGACAATGCAGAAGCTCTATCCCAAGCCGGGCAATCCGGTCAACCTGGTGATTGGCGCGACCTCGCTCGAGGTGCGTGAAGATGCCATGGACGAGACCCGAATCGTGTTGCGATCGTTGCGACGGGTCCCCTATGCGGACAGCGACGACTTCGAGTTCCTCACGCCCGAGGCAATCCTCAATACGATCAACGAGGTCACCCAGGGCTTCCGCGTTCTGCTGATCTCGTTGCCGCTGCTTTCGATCGTGGTCGGTGGCATTGTCATCATGAACATCATGATGATCTCGGTAACCGAGCGGACGCGCGAGATCGGTATTCGCAAGTCGGTCGGCGCCAGTCGGGCCGGCATCATGGTCCAGTTCCTGTATGAGGCGCTCATACTGTCGGGTGTGGGCGGCGGCCTCGGTATCCTGCTCGGAATCTGGGCCGGTTCGTCGGTCTTAACCAATCTCATGGACATCTCGACCACCCCCACCGTACTGGCGATTTCACTCGGGCTGGGCATTTCACTTGGGGTCGGGCTGTTCTTCGGGCTGTACCCGGCCATGAAGGCAGCGCGGCTCGATCCGATAAAGGCGTTGAGTCATGAGTAGATTTCAAATCTTTTCCCGCGAAACCTGGGAGGGTATGCGCCTCGCCCTCGATTCCCTGCGCGCCAATAAGTTTCGCTCCGGTATGACGATCCTCGGGGTGATGATCGGTATCGGCGCGGTCATCCTGGTGAATACGATCATCGACGGTTTCACCGAGTATGCGGAAACATCGATTTCCCGCATCGGCAACAACGTCATGTACATCACCAAGTGGGATAGCGAGACCGACTATGACAACCTGACCGACCGGGAACGTCGGCGCCCCAACATCCGGATGAAGGAAGCCTATGCCGTCCAGGAGATGTGCCCGCTCGTGAAAGCGGTTTCACCAGAGAAGAAGACGCGGGACAACATTGCCAAATACGGTAACCGCTCGATCCGCACGCCCGACGATGTACGTGGCTGCTGGCCGCAGCAGGCGGTTGTGACCAACCGCGACATGGCTTACGGCCGTTTCATCGATCAAACCGACATGGAGCGCAAGTCGATGGTCTGCGTGATCGGTCCGGACATCGCAGACGCGTTGTTCGATTTCCACGCCGATGCGATCGGCAAGACTATCAAGGTGAACGGCCGCGACTTCGAGGTCATCGGGGTGCAGGAGCGCATCGACGATTTCTTCGGTATTTCGGAGAACGATTTCATTTACATGCCGATGACAACGTTCGACCGGTTGTATCCCGGTGTCGAGCAGATCTACCTGCTGGTTTCGGCCGTCAGCCGCGAACAGTTCGACGAGGCTAAAGATGAAGTAATCAACGCCTTGCGACGGGTGCGCCAGGTGCGCCCGGAGGAGCAGAACAATTTCGGCATCCTGCACCAGGATTTGCTGCGCGAAGAAATCGGCAGTGTAACGTCAAAGGCGCAACTGGGAGCAACGGCGGTGGCGATGGTCAGCCTGTTCGTCGGGATCATCGGTGTGACTAATATCATGCTGATAGCCGTGACGCAACGTACCCGCGAGATCGGTATTCGCAAAGCGGTGGGAGCACGGCGACGCAATATCATGTTCCAGTTTCTCGTCGAAGCCGCCACTGTGACACTGGTCGGCGGCCTGGTGGGTATCGCATTCGGCGCCCTGAGCGGCTGGGCGGTCACCAGCGCCCTCGAGTGGCGATACTATTTGTCGCCGCTGTGGATTGTGGTCGCGGTCAGTTTGTCGGTGGCCTGTGGAATGCTGGCCGGCTGGTATCCGGCCTGGCGGGCGGCCCGGGTCGACCCGATCGTCGCCCTGCACTACGAGTAAGAAAAGGCGGCAGGAGGTCTCTCCCGCCGCCGGCCCTTTCGTAACCTACAATTCTTAGCCCCCCTGCTTGCCGGTAGTGACAGTCGTATCATCGGCGCGCAGGATTGCGTGTGTCTCCTGCACCAGGGCCTGCGCTTCATGCTGCAGCGAATCGAGCGACGCCAGGGTGGCGCCCTCGATCTTACCCATCATATCGGCGAGCTTGTTCTTACGCGTTTCCAACTGCTGCACCAGTCCTGTCTGCAGTGTGTCTATCTGTGCCCGCATCTCGCCGCTCATCTCTTCGGTGGCGGTGGTTGTCTGTGCCTCCAGTTCACTCAGTCGCAGATCCACCGAATCAATGGCGGCGCGCACCTTGCCCATCAAGTCGGCCTTGCTATGCTTGAAGTCGGCCTTGGTTTCGGCTTCCTGGTCGCTGCCACAGGCAGTAATCAGCCAGACCGCAATCACGGCGACTCCGGCAACAGTGGCGATAAGGGCGCGTTTCATATCCAATCCTCCTCGTTAGCTGAATGGGTTGACATACGTGCTCACCGAATGTTCTCGCAATATTGATGCCGGATCGGTGATATCGATTTTTGGGCGTCACCAGGGGTGTTCCGCTTGCATAGTGGCGCGGGTCCGTGTTCGATTGGTACACGAGTGACCGACAAACGGCAGCGAACATCACCAGCCCGGAGTCGTTATACAATATGAGTGTGTTCAACGGGGGCTTCAGCCGCCGGGAGGTATTGGCGTATGATTATCGAAGATCACAACTGGAAGAAGCGGCAGCGTCGCTCCCAGTTTTCACAGACTGACGACAACGACAAAAGTAGTCAGTCGGCGCTTTTGTCCACCGACGATTCCCAGCAGACGGCCTGGCGCTGGCGAATGGAGATCGTCCGGGCGCTCGTCGAACGAATCGACTGTGACCGTTTTTGGTGTCAAGGCAATCTACCTGATCGGATCAACCAGGAGCGGCAAGGCGCAGGCCGGCAGCGATATCGATTTGGTGATACATGTCGACGAAAGCTCATGCGACCGGGCTGAACTGGAGGCGTGGCTGGACGGCTGGTCGCAGTGCCTCGATGAACTTAACTGTGCCAAGACCGGTCGCAAAAGTGGCGGGCTGCTCGATCTTCATTTCGTTACCGACGACGACTTCACTCAGGATGCCACCTGGGCGGCCCAACTGAAGAATATCGACGATCCGCCCCAGCAGCTATATCCAAACCAGGAAACAACATAACAAAAATCGGACAGAACCGGGGGGATGTGAGCCCATGTTACGCTTGACTTTCTGTCAAAGAATTGTTTATTCGCGCTTGTGAATTTTGTAACATGGTCGAGAGAGATCGACACAGGAAGCAGTCAGCCTCGAACGTTGCCGCTGCATGACGCGGTCATGCCGGACGGAATTCGGCCCCTTCTATGCCGATGATCCTCTCGTGACAGAGGAAAACGTCAGTCTCGTAGACGGAAGGTGCAGAAATGTCAAAGTCGCCCTTTAATCCCTTTGAAATGGCCCAGCGCCAGTTTGATGGCGTGGCCGATCAGTTGGGTCTTGATGAAGCGACCCGTGAATTGTTAAGAAACCCCTTGCGGGAATATCATTTCTCCATCCCGGTGCGGATGGATGATGGTTCAGTGAAAGTGTTCCGAGGCTTCCGCGTCCAGCATAACGACGCCCGCGGCCCGAGCAAGGGTGGCATTCGTTTTCACCCCCAGGAAACGGCTGATACCGTTCGCGCTCTGGCGATGTGGATGACCTGGAAGTGCGCCGTTGTCGATATCCCGCTGGGTGGCGGCAAGGGCGGCGTGATCTGCGATCCGCACAACCTGAGCGCGCGTGAGCAGGAGCTGCTCTGTCGCGGCTGGATGCGCCAGCTATCCCGTGATGTCGGTCCGGTTCGCGATGTGCCGGCGCCCGATGTCATGACTTCAGCGCAGCACATGTTGTGGATGCTCGACGAGTATGAAGCGATTAACGGCGGCCATTATCCCGGCCTTATTACCGGCAAACCGGTCGGCATGGGCGGTTCGCTTGGTCGTACCGAAGCGACCGGCTACGGCGTGATCTACACGGTCCGCGAGGCGCTTAAGGAACTCGGTATTCGTCCGTCGGATACGACGGCATCGGTACAGGGCTTCGGCAACGTAGCGCAGTACGCCATCGAGTTGTACAACCAGCTTGGCGGTACGGTGGTTTGCGTGTCGAGCTGGGATCAGGCCGACCAGACATCGTACGCCTTCGTCCGCACAACGGGTGTCGACCTCACCGAACTGCGCGGCTTCACCGATCGCTTCGGCGGTATCGACAAGGATAAGGCCCGCGAGAAGGGATACGAGGTCCTGCCGGGTGGCGACTGGATCAAGCAAGAGGCGGATATTCTGCTGCCGTCAGCGCTGGAAAACCAGGTCGACGGTGACAATGTGAAGGATATGTCGGAGAGGGTGAAGATCATCGCCGAGGGCGCCAACGGTCCGACCACGCCCGAGGCAGATGCGGTCATAAAGGATCGCGGCATCTTCATGATCCCCGACTTCCTGGCCAACGCCGGTGGCGTGACTTGCAGTTACTTCGAGCAGGTCCAGTCGAACATGAATTACTACTGGGAGAAGGACGAGGTGCTGGGGAAACTCGATGTCAAGATGACTGCGGCGTTCGTGGCCGTGAGCGAGCTGGCCCGCAAGCGCAAGCTGTACATGCGCGACGCTGCCTATGTCATCGCCATCCAGCGCGTCGCCCAGGCCTGCAAGGATCGCGGTTGGGTGTAAGCCGGATTCTTTTCGACAGTGTGACTCCGTTCGCAGGCCCGCCCGAACAGATATGTATCGGACGGGCCTTTTCATAACCGGGTGCCCGGTTTAAATTGCCGGAACGGCATTCATTGCCTACTCTATAACAAGGAGAGAGGATATCCGACATGCCGGTAAGCCAACGCCGTAAATACAGTTCGAACGATCTGCCGGTGTTCAGGCGAAAGTTCCTGAGCAATGGGGAACCGTACAGCATGATCGGCACCGGCTCGGTTGGCGGCAAGGCCGCCGGACTGATCGACATCCGTGAACAGATTCTCGAACCGTTCCTCGCCGATCCGCGGCGTAACATGACGGTTTCGATACCGGCGATGACGGTCATCGGAACCGATGTCTTTACCCAGTTCGTAGAGGCCAACAATCTGCGTGACATCCTCAGCGCCGACATGCCGGACGAACGCAAGGGTATGGCTTTTATGAAGGCTGACTTCCCGGCCGAGTTCGTCGGCGACCTGCGGGCGATCGTCGAGGAGGTCAAACAGCCGCTGGCTATCCGGTCGTCGAGTCTGCTCGAAGACGAGATGTTCCGTCCCTTCGCCGGTGTCTATGCCACCAAAATGCTCTCCAACACCGAGCCGGAAACAGACAAGCGGTTTCGCAAACTGGTGGAAGGAATACGCTTTGTATTCGCCTCGACCTGGTTCAAGGGTGCGCTGGACTATCTCAAAGCCGCCGGCCAGGCCGGCGCCGAAGAGAAGATGGCGGTGATCATCCAGGAAGTGATCGGCAAACGGTTTACCCACCGCTTCTACCCGCACTTGTCCGGTGTTGCCCGCAGCTACAACTTCTACCCGTTCGGGCATGCCGAGCCGGAGGATGGAATCGTCCTTTTGGCGCTCGGGCTGGGCAAGACGATTGTCGACGGCGGCCGGTCGTGGCCGGTGGTACCGAAGTATGCCCGCACCGCGCCACCGTTCAGTACCATCAGGGAAACGCTCAACAATACCCAGACCTCATTCTGGGCCGTCAATATGGACAAGGTGAAGCAATACGATCCGGTCAACGAAGCGGAATACCTGGTGCAGAACGACCTGGGTGTGGCCGAGTATGACGATACCCTGTCGCGCCTGGCCTCAACCTATGTCGCGGCGCGCGACCGCCTGGTGATCGGTACCGGGTCGGACGGACCGCGGGTGCTCGATTTCGGACCGTTGTTGAAACTCGACGATTATCCGCTGGCGGAAACAGTCGGTCGCATCATGAAACTGTGCCGCGACCATACCGGCAACGAAGTCGAAATCGAGTTTGCGGCTGTCTTCGGCGACGGCAACCCGCCCGTGCTGGACCTGAACATCCTGCAGGTGCGTCCAATGGTGGTTTCGACCGATGACGTCAATATCGACGACGTTGCCTGTGACCCCGACCGCGCCCTGGTTGTCTCGACCGAGGTGATGGGCAACGGCATGCGTTCGGACATCACCGATGTCGTCTTTGTCGACCCGGGACGGTTCGACAAGTCCCAAACGCAGGCGATGGCGCGGGAAATCGCCGAGGTGAACGCTGCGCTGGTGCGCGAGCAACGGCCGTATGTGCTGATCGGTTTCGGGCGCTTCGGTTCGACTGATCCGTGGCTCGGCATCCCGGTCAACTACAGCGATATTGCCGGCGCCCGGGTGGTGGTGGAGGTTTCTCGAGACGATATGAATGTCGACCTGTCACAGGGGTCGCATTTCTTTCACAATATGAACAGTTTACAGATCGGCTACTTGTCGGTGCGACACGATCGCGATGATCTCATGCGGTTTGCGTCGCTAACCGTCGCACCGGTCGTGTGGGAAGGACGTTTCGTTCGCCACGTGCGTCTTGAACAGCCGTTGACTATTTGCATCGACGCCCGGCGGCGTCGAGGAGTGATCGCATCATGACCGATCAAAAAGGATCGCTGGATAAGCTACTCGAATCGTTGCAGGAGCGGGCTAAGGAACTGAACTGTATTTATCGTGTCGAGGAGGTACTCAACCAGCCCGACACCGATATCGATTCGGCCTGCAAGGGGATCATCGAAGCGGTACCGCCCGGTTGGCAGTATCCGGAAATGAGCCAGGCCCGCATCGTCATTGAGGACAAAGAGTTCAAGACGCCCGGGTGGGTGGAATCGGAGTGGGTGTTGTCGGCCGATATCCGCCTGCAGGACAAGGTGGTCGGTATGGTCGAGGTGGCGTACACCAAGTCGATGCCGCAGGCCGACGACGGTCCGTTTTTGAAGGAGGAAAAGAAACTGATCGCCACTATCGCCGATCGTCTCGGGCATTTCGTACTGCATCACCAGATGCGCAACGTGTACCAGGAGTGGCGGACGGCGCGTGACGGCGATCATAGCGAGCGCGGCGGCAACGAATGGCGGGCGGTGATCGATCTTTTGCAGCAGACCGATCAGAAGTTGTTCTCGAGCCTTACCCACAAGATGCTCAATCATCTCTGCTGGGCGGGTGTGCGCGAGGCCGAAAAGCTGCTGGAGTCGCGCGGCGATGTCGACCGCAGCCACGAAGATGAAGTGATTGAGGATTCCAACCGTCCCTACCAGCAACGCCGCTTCAATCGCGCCGTCGACCTGTCGAGTGAAGTGTTTCATATCGCCGAACGGAACTTGTCGGCCGAGGACATCCTCTCGCGCATTCAGAAATGGGTGCGCGAAGAAAAGCTCGGCTTCCTGGCGCATGTCGTGAATCGCAACCTGTCACTGTCGGACATTGCCGATGCCCTGCGCCGCTTCCACTATGCCGGGGCGCGCGACGCCGACAATGAATCGCCCAGTATGAAGGGCATTCGGGTATCGCTCATCCGGCGGTTTCTCTCGGATCAGCTCGACTACATTAACATTGCCAAGAACTACGTTGTCGTCGACGACTTCTACGAACTGTCGCAACGCCTCATTTACTCCACCGAGAGTCACGGCAAGCTGGGCGGCAAGAGCGCAGGCATGTTTCTCGCCTCGCAGATTATCAAAAAGCATTTCGAGGCGGGGGAGGATCTGGCGACGGTCAAGATTCCACGGACCTGGTTCATGTCGTCCGACCTGTTGCTGAATTTCATGCACCACAACAACCTGGTCGAAATCGTCGAGCAGAAATACAAGCCGATCAACGAAGTGCGCTTCGAGTATCCGCATATCCTGTATACCTTCAAGAATTCTCAGTTTCCGTCGGAAATCATGAAGGCGCTGTCGGTTGTCCTCGACGATATGGGCGACAAACCGCTTATCGTTCGTTCCTCCAGTCTGCTCGAGGATCGCATGGGCGCTGCCTTCTCCGGAAAATACAAGTCGGTGTTCATCGCCAACCAGGGGAGCAAGCAGAAGCGCCTTGAGTCGCTCATGGATGCAATTACCGAGGTGTATGCATCGACTTTCGGTCCCGATCCGATCGAGTATCGCGAGGAGCGCGGCCTGATCGACTTCGGTGAAGAGATGGGTATCATGGTGCAGGAAGTAGTCGGTACCCGGGTGGGTGATTACTTCTTTCCGTCGTTTGCCGGCGTGGCATTCAGTCGCAACGAGTTTCGCTGGTCGCCGCGCATCAACCGTGAAGACGGTCTGGCGCGCCTGGTACCCGGTCTGGGAACACGGGCGGTCGATCGTTTGAGCGACGACTACCCGGTCATGTTCGCGCCGGGCCAACCCGGCCTGCGAGTCAATGCGTCGGTCGACGATATCCTGCGCTACAGCCCGCGGTACATGGATGTCATCAACCTGAAGACCAACTCGTTTGAAACCGTTGCCGTCGCCGACCTGCTGAAGGAGTTCGGTCACCAGTACCCGCTGATCAACAAGATTGTGTCGATTCACCAGGACGGTCATATCTCGAAGCCGCTGGGTACACATATCGACTTTGATGCCGCCGACGTCATCGCCAACTTCGACGGTTTGCTGTCGGGCACCAAGTTCGTCAGGCAGATGCGCACCATGCTGGAGGTACTCGAGGAACAGATGCACACGCCGGTCGACATCGAGTTTGCCCACGACGGCCAGCACCTGTACCTGCTGCAGTGCCGTCCCCAGAGCAGTTCCGACGCCGGCAAGCCGGCGCCGATCCCCCAGCGGGTACCGCCGGAAAAGACAGTCTTCACGGCCAACCGGTATGTCAGCAACGGGCGGGTGCCGGATGTCACCCACATCGTGTATGTCGATCCGGAGAAATACAACAACCTCACCGATCGCGCCGACCTCGTCGAGGTGGGTCGCATTGTCGGTAAATTGAACAAGATCCTGCCGAAGCGCCAGTTCATCCTGATGGGTCCCGGGCGGTGGGGAAGTCGCGGCGACATCAAGCTGGGCGTGCGGGTGCTTTATTCCGACATCAACAATACCGCGGTGTTGATCGAAATTGCACGCAAGACCGGCAACTACACGCCCGACCTGTCGTTCGGCACCCACTTTTTCCAGGACCTGGTCGAAGCGCAAATCCGCTACCTGCCTCTGTATCCCGATGACGAGGGTATCGTCTTTAACGAACACTTCCTGACACGTGCCGATAACATTCTGGCCGAAGTGCTGCCGAAGTATGAGCGCTTCGCCGATGTGATCCGTTTGATCGACGTACCCAAGTCGGCGAAGGGAAAAGTGCTGCGGGTACTGATGAATGCCGAGCTCGACCAGGCGGTCGGGATGCTTGATTCCCCGACCGGCGAATCGGCGGCGCGCGAGAAGCTGACCAAGCCGTTGGTGGAAACGCAGACCGACGAACAGAACTGGCGCTGGCGCTACCACATGGCGGAGTCGCTGGCGGGGCAGCTCGAGGCCGATAAATTCGGCGTGAAGGGGCTGTACCTGTTCGGTTCGACCAAGAACGCCACGGCCGCCTCGGCCAGTGACATCGACCTGATTGTGCATTTCGAAGGTACCGAGGAACAGAAAGCGATGCTCGACAAATGGTTCGAGGGCTGGTCGCAGGCACTCGATACCATCAATTACATAAATACCGGCTACAAGACCGGCGGGCTGCTCGATGTACACTATGTAACCGACGAAGATATCGCCAAAAAGAGCAGTTATGCGGCCAAGATCGACGCCATCACCGATCCGGCCAAGAAGCTCGGTATCAAGATGGGCGGCGACGGTTCAAAGTAGCTCGCGCTCGGCCTGTTCCGGGTTCGTCGGATCGAATCGCACCAGCGCCAGCTCGTCGCCGTCGTGAGCCGCCGACAAACAGACCGTCGCGCCAATCTTGTCCAGCCATGCCCCCGTGATGCCGGCCGACTCATGCACGTGACCGTGCAACGTAAGCAGCGGCTGGTGTGACTCGATCAGGCGACGGATGGCGATCGAGCCGACGTGAACGTCGACCGGCGCATGATCGACAGTCTTGCCGTCAAGTGCCGCGCGATCGAGTTTGGTCTGGTGCGGCGGGGAGTGAAACAGCATGATAGCCCGGTCGAGCGGATCGTCGCCGACCAGTTGCTCGAGATCGCGCTTGATCGTACCATACTTCAATTCAAAGTCGGAGAGTGGTACACTGTGACGACCGGCAGTGGGATGCAGACAGCCGGGATCGACATAGCGCGATACATCGTAGCGCTCCCAGTCTTTCAGCAGGAACGGTGTCGGCGGCACGCAGGCATAGCCGTAGACGGTAAAATCGCCGAACGGCATGACTCGGTTGTGGACATAGTGCCAGATCCCTCGGGTGGCAACATCGAGCATGGCCGACTCCGAGAAACGACCGTCGTCATTACCTAAAATCACGAACACATCGGGATAGCGATCCTGCATCTCGTCGCGCAGGCGGGCGAGCGGCCGTGCCATGCGATCGTTGATGAAGTCGGAATGGCTGATGTCAAACGTGCTGATCTCCATGAGGCCGGACGGTAGCAGGTCGCCACCGAGGAAGACAGCTCTCGGCTGTTCGAGAGCAATGCGTTCGAACAATCGCTCATAGCGTTCAATGCGGCCGTGTAGATCGCTGACAAAGAAACAGGGTGTCACTATTCCGCCTTGCAGTTTGCACGTACTATACGGGCTTATAACAGGGCGGGTCAATGTGAGAATTGACGGCGATCTAATCGGTCAGGAGCTTGACCAACTCGTCGGTCCGGTATGGTTGCGTGAGGATCGGCCAGCCTGCAGATCGAGCTGTTCGCCCCAGCGCCGGCGTCGGGTTGCAGACAATCGGCCGTCCGACTTGGCGCAACAGCGGGATGTCGAGTTCGTGGTCGGCCAGGGCTGCGCAGTCTTCCCAGGCATAACCGTGGTGGGCCAGGAATTCGCGCACGGTTCGGATTTTGTCTTCGCCACGCGGGTGCAGGCCGTCCAGCAGGCCGGTGTACCGTCCATTGTGCACCCGTGGTGTGCAGTCGATGACATCGGCGACCCCCAGTCTGCTTCCCAGTGGGCGGGCCAAAAACGACGGCCCGCCGGTCACCAGCAACTGAGCCATTTCGAGACGACGGACTTCCTCTATTGCCGCCCGCACGCCGTCGTACAGGTCCGGGAGAATGCGTTCCTTGAGGCAGTAGTCGGCCAGTGGTTCCAGTTGACGAACGCTCATCCCGCGAAGGTAACAGAACTTTATCGCCGATGTATTGGTAGTGGGGTGACGCATCCAGGTGGCGGCGGTACGCAGGGCCAGGCTCAGGGTGGAAAGCTGTTTGCGTTCGCGAAGCAGGGCGGTGAAACGCCGCTCCATACTGCGCGACAGCATCGTCCCATCGACATCCCACACTACCAGCCGACAACGCGGCGCTCGTCGCGAGGGGTGTGGGTAATCAATCACCGGCCACCAGTATCTCGTTGGTCGTTGTCAGATCGCATGAGGCCAATTCCCTCAATAATCACCGGCACGCCGCGCAGGAGACAGAAGCCGACGGCTGCGATAGCCGCCCACTGCCCTATTTCAAGCATGGCATCAAGCGTGGATAGACTGAAAATTGGGTAGACGTTCATCAGGTCGTACAGCGCCGCGGTGCCGAACAGCCAACTGAACGCAAAGGCCTTGACTACAGCATACGGGGTACGCAGGAGTGGTGAGCCGGTGAGGAAACGTCCGACCCGCGACTGCATCATGCTGTCCTTGCCGAAACCGGATTTGCCGAAGCGCATGGCGTAACCACGGATGGCGTCGGTCAACACGCCGCGGGCGATGACCACGACCGGGATCCAGATCGGTATCAGGTCAAGATCGGCCAGCAGTATCCACATGATCGTCTCGAGCATGCGGTCGGCCGCAATATCGAGGACCGATCCCAAAGCCGAGGTTTGATTGAGCAGGCGGGCGAGGAAACCATCGAGCCAGTCCCCGACAACCACGACGAGGGCGATAACGGCGGCGGCCATCAGTCCCCAGCCGTCGGCCAGATAGACCAGCGGGACGGCGACGAAGATAAGCATCATCCGCGACAGGGTTATGATATTGGGCCAGGCGGCGCAACAGGCTCGCATAATACACCTCCGGTCAGGTTCGAGATAGTCCTCGCAAGCAGATCTAACGTGTTGCAATGATTAGCGATGGCCTGATTGAATCCTCCCCGTTATTGCAGCCGTCATGCCGATTACCTTCTGTCAGTTGTACGGACCGGCCGCAGCCCGGGTTCCGCAAATGTGACAGCACAAAAATCGAGGAACCGGACCGCTTCGGTTGCTGTTTTCCTGGTGAATGGTGCCCAGCGCAGATTTTGCGCAGATGGATTGCTCGTACAACCGGTTTTTGGCTTGCAAAATCCCTCAATTGTAGTAAGTTACAGACTGGCTCACCGCCTTCGTGTAATTACACGAGTGTCAATTAGTCTGCCAATCTACGGATAACATAGTTGCTGTTTTAAGTTACGGGAGTTTCACATGTCGTTTTATGCAACATCGGAGGACTGCATGGTATGGGGGCGGTCAACACTTCTCGCCGCTTTCCTGGCGCTGTTATTCATAGTGCCGGGCGCCAGTGCGCAAAAGGGCATTGATGATGACGATCTGGCCCAGAAGGTGGGTGGGTCATGGTGTGGCACCCAGGTTATCTACGACTTCAAGAATCCGGCCACCAATGCGGCCGGCGCCGAGTCCTGCCCGGGGCAGGGTGACTGCGATGCCCCGGCCGTTCGAGACAGTTGGGTCTGGTCGCCGGGTGATCCGGTAGTCGTTATCAACGTCTACTTTCACGTTTTCAGGAACGACGACGGTTCCAACCAGGCGGCTTCGGGCGCCGATGTTGCGGCGGCCGTCGATGCCATGAACCAGCAGTACGCGCCGTACGGATTTCAGTTTGAGTACGACTGGCGCTTCGTCAACGATACCCGGTACCGCGACATTACGACTAACGGTGAGTTCGACGCCATGAAGAATTTGTATGCCATCGCGCCGGATTCGCAGTGTAATATCTATGTAGTGGCGGTAAACGTTGGTGGCTCTGTCTTCTCCTTCGCCACCTTCCCCTGGGATTCCGATGCCCTGACCAAGTTCGGCGGTATCGTCATGAACCGTACCCAGTTCCCGCCGTTCAACGACAAGACCCTGACCCACGAGATGGGCCACTGCCTCGGTCTCTGGCACACCCACCATGGCGTCGATGAAGTCAGCCAGTGTGGCGGTTGCTATGAGTCTCCCGGGGGCGGCAACGGTGATGTCACCGGTGATTTCTGCAGCGATACCGATCCGACTCCGACCAATTTCTCATGTGGGCCTCCCGGCGGCACCGATCCCTGCACCGGCAATTCGTGGGGTTCTACCATGCCGCAGAACTTCATGGGCTATGGTCCGGGGTTCTGCCGCGACGAGTTTTCCGTTCAGCAGACCGGTCGGATGCAATGCTGGACCGATGATGTGCTGACGAGCTGGCTGAACAATGTCCGCATTAACGCCGACACCGTTCTCGGCAGCCCGCCGCTGACGGTTAACTTCCTCGGTGTGACTCCCAAGTCGGTGTCGACCTGGGAATGGGCGTTTGGCGACGGTGGCACGTCCGATCAGGCCAACCCAACCTACATCTACGAGGATCCAGGTTTCTACGACGTGTCGGTAACTATCCAGGCAACTGACGGTGAGTACAGTACGGTCAACGAGGGGTATATCTGGGTTGAATCGGATACTATGCTGTTTCAGGACACGACCCTCGAATTAAACCAGTCGGTGCCGGTCAACGTTTACGCCCGGAACTATGTGCCAGTGCGGATCATTGATATTCCGTTTGCCTATGACGGTCCGCTCGATCTCGTCCTGGATTCCATTACGACTACCGGCCTGCGTACCGAGTACCTCGACTTCCAGCAAAAAATAAGCGGTTCGGCCTTCAGCCAGCTTGCAACGTATCGCCTCCGTGCCGGCACGGTGCCGCATATACCGCCGGGCAACGGGCCGGTGGCAACAATGTGGTTCACCCAGACCACTGCCGGTCCGGGACTGGAGAACCAGATTCGTTTCATATCCTATTCGAGTTATGAACCGAAGTTCTTCGTCGATGTCGGCGAGTATATTCCCGAGACTATTGACGTCACCCTCGATGCCTGTATCGCCGGTGACGTTAACGGCGACGGTAACGGCGGCGACCCGACCGACCTGGGTACACTGGTGGACCATTTGTTTACGGGCGGCCCATTGCCGAACCCGGCTGGTGCCGATGTCAACGGCGACGGCGCGGCTGATCCGATCGATCTGGCCTTCCTTGTCGACTTCCTGTTCTCAGGCGGCCCGGCGCCGACCTGTTGATAGACAATTGGCGACGCCAATTACAGCCGGCTTCCCTTCGGGGAGGCCGGTTTTTTTTGTGCTTCTGGCGACAGGCGGCTGTCGGGAACCTCAGTTGTATTTTCGCTTATAATCTAATTAACAGCTGAACGCCACAAACCGGGCCGTCGCGGTGGCTTGACAACTCGCTGTCGGCCCGTTAATTAGGCGTGATGTAACACTAACGTAAATAGTTTCGCATGATGAGCTGTGAGGGATTGAGGTCATGACGGATGTACCACCAACCACCATGATCGAAGCACAGGGGCTGTCGAAGTTCTACGGCGACTTTATCGCCATTCGAGACGTAACCTTTTCAATTCCGCGGGGCCAGGTTGTCGCTTTTCTTGGGCCGAACGGTGCCGGGAAATCGACCACCATGAAAATCCTTGCCGGATTTTTGGCGCCCAGCGAAGGGACGGCGGCCATAGCCGGTCTTGATGTTCAAGCCGATCGTCTCGAGGCAGTGCGACGGCTGGGTTATTTGCCGGAGAACGGTCCGCTGTACGAAGACATGACACCGGGTGAAGCGCTCCGTTTCTTCGCCCGGGCACGGGGGATGTCGGGCGGTGACACCAGGGAGCGCATAAGCGCAGTCACCGAACAGTGTGCCCTTGAGGCCGTTATCGAGCGGCCGATCGGGAAGCTCTCCAAGGGATATCGCCAGCGCGTGGGCCTGGCCCAGGCGCTGTTGCACGACCCGGATGTACTCATTATGGACGAGCCGACAGCCGGTCTCGATCCGAACCAGATCCGCGACTTCCGAGCCAATATCGCGCGACTCGGCCGGACCAAGACCATCCTGCTGTCGACTCACATTTTGCAGGAGGTCGAGGCGGTCGCCCACCGCGTGATCCTGATCGATCGCGGCCAGGTGGTGTTCGACGGATCGCCGGTGGAGCTGCGCTCCGACGGTTCGATGGAGAAAAAGTTCTACGAGCTGACAAACTACGGCAAGCCGACGGCCGCGGCAGGGGGCGAGGCATGAAGATCAACTGGCATGTCATCACCGCTATCGCCCGGCGGGAGCTGGTTTCATATTTTAGCTCGCCGACCGGCTACGTGTTTATCACCCTGTTCATCTTTCTCAGCGCCGCGGCGGCCTTCTGGCAGGAACGGTTCTTTGCCAATAACCTGGCCAATCTTGATCAGCTTATCGAGTTCTACCCGCTGTTGCTGCTGTTCTTCGTGCCGACCCTGACCATGAATGTCTGGTCCGGTGAACGCAAACAGGGGACCGATGAGCTGCTGCTCACGCTGCCGGCCACCGACTTCGAGGTGGTGCTTGGCAAGTATGTCGCCACCCTGATCATCTATACGGCGGCGCTGGCCCTGTCTTTGAGCCACGTTATCGTGTTGTTTGCACTCGGTTCGCCGGACATTGGACTGATGTTCGCGAACTATGTCGGCTTCTGGCTGATCGGCGCCGCGCTTTTGGCTGTCGGCATGGTGGCGTCGATGCTTACGGCCAACGCTACCATCGCGTTCGTGCTCGGCGCCCTGTTCTGCATGCTGTTCGTTTTCATAGACTCGACGCGCTGGATCTTCAGCCGCAGCCTGCAGTCATTCCTCGAACCGCTGGGTGTAAGCACGCATTTCACCGACTTCGCCCGCGGCGTGCTGTCACTCGAGTCGATACTCTACTTTATCTCGCTGGCGGCAGTGATGCTGTACATCAATGTCGTGCTGATCGGCCGGCGCCACTGGCCGGCAAAGGCGGGTGGATACACGTACTGGCTGCACCATCTTGTCCGAGGCGTGGCCGTGATCGTGGCGGTAATCAGCTTCAACGCCATCGTGGGCCACACGGCGGTGCGTATCGACACCACCGCCGAACAGCTGCATTCGCTGTCACCGGAAACCGAGGAGATCCTTAATGATCTCCCCGACGACCGGGCGGTGCTGATCCAGGCGTACATTTCACCCGAAGTACCGCGGTCATACGTCGAAACGCGCAGCGACCTGGTCGGCAAGCTGCGCGAGATCTCGGCGGTGGCGGGCGACAAGGTGCAACTGCTGATCAACGATACCGAACCGTTCTCCGAAAACGCCCGCGAGGCGCGCGAAAATTTCGGTATCCGGCCGCGCGAAGTGGTGCAGTCGACGGCGTCGCGTGCGCAAACGCAGCAGGTTTACATGGGCCTGGCCATCACCTGCGGCGCCAACGAGCAGATCATACCGTTCCTCGAACGCGGCCTGTCGGCTGAGTATGAACTGGCCCGCTCTATTCGGGTGGTGGCCGGTACTTCGCGCAAGACGATCGGCGTGGTCGAAACCGGTCTGCCGATATTCGGAGGTTTCGATTTCGAGGCCGGACGCACCAATCGGCCCTGGTCGGTTGTCGAGGAATTGCGCAAGCAGTACAACGTGGTGCCGGTATCGCCGGACGATTCGATTACGGCCGAGGTCGACGGTTTGCTGGTGGTGCTGCCGTCATCACTCACCCAGCGACAGATGGACAACCTGTTCGCCTATGTTCGACAGGGTCACCCCACCCTCATGCTGATCGATCCGATCCCGGTAGTCGACCTCGGCAGCGCGCCGTTGATCCCCAATGATGCCACCCGCAACCCGTTCCAGCAGCAGCAACAGCAGCCGGAACCGAAGGGCAGCTGGCAGACGATTACGTCGAGCGTCGGTTTTAACTGGCAACCGGCCCACGTGGTATGGGATCAGTACAACCCACACCCCGACCTGTTGCCGGTGCAACCGGAGATCATCTTTGCCCACGCCGACAACAGCACGACTGAGGCGTTCAACCCGGACAACATAGTATCGTCCGGACTGCAGGAGGTTGTGCTGCTATACCCCGGCTACATCTACCAGACCGCTTCGCCCGACTTCAGCTTCACGCCGTTGATGCGCACCGGCCGGCTGTCGGGTCTCGCCAATTTGAACCAGATGTTGCGTCGTGGTTTCCTCGGCATGGGATTTTCGCTTGAAACCAATTACATGCGCGACCCGACCGCCGAGACCTACATCACCGCTGCGCATATCGAAGGCGTGGAGGCAACGCCGGCCGACACGACCGAGCCGCCGGCGGAGATCAACGCCATAGTGATTGCCGATGTCGACTTTATTTCCGAGCAGTTTTTCGAGTTGCGCAAGCAGGGGATCGAGAACCTCAACTTCGACAATATTACCTTCTTCCTCAACTGTATGGACCTGCTGGTTGGCGACTCGTCGTTCATCGAGCTGCGCAAGAAACGTCCGAAGCACCGCACTCTCGCGGCGGTGGAGGCGCAGACAGCGCAGTTCTACGAGCAGCGGATCGCAGAGGAGAAACAGGCCGAGGAGGATGCCCAGGCAGCTATCCAGGAGGCGCAACAGCGCCTGCAGCAGCGCGTCAACGAAGTCCGTAACCGTGGCGACCTCGACGCCCAGACCAAGCAGATCATGGCGCAAAACCTGCAGGAGGTGGAGAATCGCCGGCTGGAGGTGTTGCGCTCTTCGATCGAATCGGAGCGTGATGCCCGCATTGCTGCCAGCCAGGAGCGCATGGAGTCATCGGTGCGAGCCATCCAGACCCGTATCAAAACACTGGCGGTGGCGCTGCCGCCGATACCGGCGCTGGCCATCGGCGTGTTCATCTTTTTCAGGCGTCGCAAACGTGAGCGCGAAGCAGCCGTGTACGCGCGACGGAGCAGGAGGTAAGCAATGAACGAGAACAAGAAAACAGCCTGGTATCTCGGAGTGGCCGGCGCGCTGCTGGTGCTGGCTCTCGTGTTGTCACCGTCGCCGCCGACACCGGAAGCGTTTTCGGATCAGGGCGAGGAGTTCTTCCCGGCGTTTGAAGATCCCAACAGCGCCCGTACTCTCGAGGTGATCAAGGTCGATACCGAGACCGGCGCGCCGGAGGCGTTCAAGGTGACGTTCACCAACGGTCACTGGACGATACCGTCGCATCACAACTATCCGGCCGATGCTGCCGATCGACTGGCCAATACGGCAGCCGGTGTGATCGACATTCGCAAGGACGAATTCCGCAGCGCCAACGTGGCGGATCATGATGCCATGGGGGTACGTCTGCCAACCGACGAAACGGCACCGCCCGATTCGCGCGGCCAGCGCATCACCCTGCGGGGCGAAAACGGTGAGACCCTGGCTGACCTGGTTATCGGTAAGGATGTCGCCGACAAGCCGGGCTTCCGCTTCGTGCGGTATCCTGATCAAAAACGGGTCTACGCGGCGAAAGTCGATGTTGATCTGTCGACGCGCTTTGCTGACTGGATTGAGACCGACCTGTTGAAGGTCGAGAAGTCGGCGATTGATCGCATGACCATACTGGACTACTCCATCGACGAGCGGACCGGGCGGATGAGTGACGACGGCCAGGTGGTGTTGTCGAAGTCGAATGATACCTGGAGCGCCGGCAAAGCCAAAGCTGACAGCGCGGTGGTGCAGGCGATGTTGACGGCTGTCGACGAGTTGTCGATTGTCGGGGTGCGACCGAAACCCGAAGCGCTGGCACGCATGCTGTCGGACAATCCCGACAAGGCGGAACTCGACCAGAACGAGATGCGGTCGCTGCAGTCGGCCGGTTTTTTTGTCGGTCGCCGTGACGGCCGCCTGCTGGCCAACGAAGGCGAACTGCTGGTACGCAACAACAAGGGCATACTCTATACCCTGCGCTTCGGTGAGGTTGTCTACGGTACCGGTATGGCCGTGACTGCTGGAACCGAGAGTGGCGAGCAGTCGGGCAATGCCGAAAACCGCTACCTGCTGGTGACGGCTGAGTATGATCCGTCGGCCAACCCGGAGCCGGGTCCGTTACCGACTGATCGTTCTTTCCAAGACAAACCGGATTCGCTCAAGACGGCTGAGGATCATGAGGCCCAGCGCATGCTCGACAAACATGCTCGCTGGCAGCGGGAAACACAGCAGGCCAGGGAGAGAGTCAGGGAACTCAACGAACGTTTTGCCGACTGGTACTACGTCATTCCATCCGAGAGCTACCAAAAACTGTCGGTGAGTCGCTCCGATGTAATTGCCGGACAAAGTTGATCGTATGATCATACGAATGACCAACAGGCGGCTTCGGCCGCCTTTTTTGTTTTGACGCTTTGGCAGCAGTGTACGTCTTACTGGTGAAAGGGGTCCATACCAAGGGGAGAGGCGAAACACGGGAGGGACATCATGAAACATGCTGTCGCACTTTTGGTCCTCACCGGGTTTGCCGTTACCGCAGGCTGTGCCTGGCAAACGGACAGTTTCACCGCCACTGAACTGCCGTCGTGCAAGACGCCGTTCATCCTTACCGGCCGTATCATCGAATTGGCCAGCGACTACCCGGTCGCCGGCGCGCAAATTCTCGTGCTCGGTCTGGATATGCAGGTTCGGGCCGATGCCGCAGGCTATTTCCGATTGTGCGGTCTACCGACCGGTCAGCACCAGCTGCGGGTCTCAGGATCGGGGTTTGAAACCTATATGTCGGCCTTTATTGTCATCGATTCGGTCAATATCAACCTCGAGCCGATCAAGCTGAAAAGTCATGCCTCGCTGACCGACAAGATCCTGCAAACGCTGATCAGCCGTTGGTAGCCAGGCGCTTAGAGAAACTGAAGAAAATCCCGGAAGAAATCTGACTGGGCCGGGTATTCCCCTCAGACATCAGACAAAACCTAATCCTCATGTTGTCGGAGGTGTACCATGACACGCCGTCTTTCGCTACTCACAATCCTGCTGGTCGCGCTGGCGTCTGCGCTGGCCCTGTCGGCAAACGACAAACGTCCGGCCGAACAGTTCGGCCAAGTCACCGGACAGGTTACCGACTCAACGACCGGTGATCCGGTGTCTGGAGCATCGGTGCTCGTCGTCGGTACCGACCGTGGAGCCATGACCGATATTGACGGTCGGTTCACGATCAACAGGCTGTCGCCCGGAGCCTATACGTTGCGGTTCAGCAGCATCGGCTACAATACGGTTGAAGTCACCGATGTAATCAGCAAAGAGGGGCTCACAACTGAGCTGACGGCCATGTTAACCGCGGTGGAAGGAGAGCTTGAGAAGACAATCACGGTGACGGCTCACCGTGATGTCATCGACAAGTTTGAAGTCGCCAATCAAAGGCCGATTACAGGCGAGCCTCGCAAAGGAGCACAGATTAATCTCAATAGCGCCGGAAATCCACGAGTTGATCCGTACGTCCAGGCACCGTCTGCACTCGAATACGATGCCGGTGGTGTGGATATCGTCACGTCTGATGGTACCGCCCACGGTATCAACCGTCGGCCGTCGCGACGCGTCTACCCGCATCCGTCACCGTATAACCTGCCCAACGGTGTGCAGTACGACGCCATGTACTTTCAACATTACGGTACCAACCCGTTCGTCGATACTGACGACGATCACCTGTCGACGTTTGCTATCGACGTCGATGATGCCTCCTGGACACTGACCAAGTCGTACCTCGAGCGCGGCTCCAAGCCGCCGATCGACGCCGTCCGAGTCGAGGAGTTCATCAACCGTTTCGAATACAACTACGAAGCGCCGCGACACGAGACGTTTACCGTGTACATCGATGGCGGCGACGCACCGTTTGGACCGACAGGAAGCCAACTCGTATCAATCGGCATCAAGGGGCGCGAGATTGCCCGCCACGAGCGCAAGCCGGTCAACCTCGTGTTTGTCATCGATGTCTCCGGTTCAATGGGACGTGAAGACCGCCTCGGCCTGGTCAAGCGCTCTTTGATCATGCTGGTGGACCAACTGCGCCCGAATGATCAGATCGGTATCGTCGTTTTCGGTTCCACCGCCCACGTGCTTCTGCACCCGGTGCCGGTTCAGAACGGTCGCCTGATCAAGGCGAAGATCGCCGAGTTGCGTCCGGGCGGATCGACCAACGCCGCCCACGGCCTGCAACTCGGCTATGAGATGATGGACGAAATCTTCAGCTACAAACGCACCAATCAGGTCATTCTCTGCAGCGACGGTGTGGCCAATACCGGCACCACCGATCCCGACAAGCTGCTGCGCCGCATCCGTGACTACGCCGACCGCGGTATCAGCCTGATGACCGTCGGCTTCGGTATGGGCAACTACAACGACGTGTTGATGGAGAAGCTCGGGGACAAGGGTGACGGTCAGTATGCCTATGTCAACGACTTCGCCCAGGCCCGACGTCTGTTCGTCGACCGCCTCGCCGGTTCACTCGAAGTAATCGCGAAGGATGTCAAGATCCAGGTCGATTTCAACCCGAACATCGTTCGCAGCTGGCGACTGCTCGGCTATGAAAACCGTGATGTCGAAGATCATAAGTTCCGTGATGATAGCGAGGACGGCGGCGAGATTTATGCCGGTCATTCGGTGACGGCGCTTTATGAAATCAAGCTGCGCGACAACCGTCGGACGAAGTCGGATATCGGCACCGTGCACATCCGCTTTGTCGACCCGCGGGTTGGCGAGGTGCAGGAGGTTGCCGCGCCGATTAACCGCGCAGTTGCGTCGAGTCGTTTTGCCGACTCCGGGCCGGCCCTGAAGATGGCCGCGGCGGCCGCCGAATTCGCCGAGATTCTGCGTGATTCATACTGGGCGCGCGGCTCCAGCTTTGGTGAGGTGCGGCGTCTCGCAATGGAAGCCGCGCACTACTTTGATTCGGAAGAGACCGACGAGCTGTTGCAGATGATCGACATGGCATCGCGCCTGACCGACTACCACGTTGAGCGGTGGTAGAGCCGCCCATTCACTGACTCGGAGCGCAGGTCTCGGAGTTCGGCTACTGGCGAACGAAGAGGTCTGTGGTCTGCGAGCACACAAGACCCGGGGCAGACGAGGCCGTCTGCCGCCCACAACCCTGGCAGGTCCGCCGTGACGGAAAGCGTCGCGACGGACCTGTCGGTATCTGTAGATTATTGCTGCGAGTACGGTCCGTCGAATGAACTGCCCATTCCCGGCCCATAGAGAATGGCATTCACGAACAGCTTGCGCGTGCCCCAGTAGTAAGCACGGGTATTCGGTTCTCCAAGGAACATGATGATCTGGCCGCGGCCAGACGATTCCCGCGTCAGGTAAGCGGTATTGGCCCAGCGGTGGCGTGCCTCCGGCCAGAGCAGGCCGGATAAGCGTACGTTGTCGCTGTCAGCAAAGCGACCAACTGTCGACACCGGCTCCCTGGCCAGGAAAGCATGGTTGGTGTACAGCAGCACCGGAACGTCGTCCTTCATACCAAACGCCAGCCAGTGATCGGTATCGAGCTGGGCCCGGAGATGCACGCCGCGGGGCATGAACCGTCGCCGCCAGCGATCATACTCCTCATCGATGTTCTTCAACCCGGCGTCTTCAGCCGTTTCACCGTCAGGTTCGTCATCGACTCGATCCGGATAGTACAGCGCCATAGTATCGACTGTCGGATCGAGCGCCTCGCGTTCGCGCTCGACTGCCACGGCATATTCATCCAGCTTTTCCAGGTTCTGGCGATAGAGTCGCACTTTTGAGAAGTTGCTGCTTGAATCGGCAGCCCAGACCGCGGCCGATCCAACCAGCACCAGGGTACCGCCGTTTTCGACAAACTCTTTGAGTATCTTCGCCCCGGACCGCCCCAACTGGCTGCCGAAACTGCCACCCCAGACATCGGGGACGACCAGGACGTTGTACGCCGACAGATCACCGCGCCATGACAGACCGTTTATCGAAATGAGAGAGTGCGGCAGTTCGAGTTCCCGGTCGATAGTATGCCAGAGCGCTCCGAACGACGTGTAATCAAGCGGGTTGCCGGTCAACACGGCGACATGCGGCCGCTGCAGCACCCGGAATGTCGGCGCGCCCAGGTAGGAGCCGCGGCTCGACTGACCACTCTGCACGCCGATAATCTCAACTCCCTCTTCGGTCGCGATGCGTTCGAGTATCTCCGGTAGATCGTCCGGGTTGCCGCGTCGCCGCAGCACCAGAGACCCGGCCTCATACTGGCGGCCACCGATGGCAAACGGTTTCTCCGAGGCATGGATTGTCACCGGCTCGTCGTACAGTCGCGCCAGCGTGCGATAGGTACGTTCACCTTCATACGGCACGATGAAACCATAGCGGGCCGTGGGGTTGGACAACCGGCCTTCCGATTCGGTCGGTCCGGTTACCGGCTCAGTCGTTACCGAATATGAACCGCGCGTTTCGTAGGCGTCGAGGTCCATTGCCAGAAGCATCGACCATGACGATACCTCGTACATCCGCGTGCCACCCTCCTTCTCCAGTTCGCGGCGTTCTTCTTCGAGGAATTCCAGCTTGAGATGCGGGTCCAGTTCGAGAATCGCCCTGGCCAGGCGCCCGGTCGGCTGGGCGGTAGAGATGATCAGGGTTCCTTCCGAATACTCCTTGCGCGACGAGATTTCACCATAACGATCAGTCACCTGCGAGGCCGTAAACGACTCGGTTGCCC
The DNA here is from genome assembly GCA_964544635.1 of uncultured Ignavibacteriales bacterium. GTDB lineage: Bacteria > Zixibacteria > MSB-5A5 > GN15 > FEB-12 > CAZJCK01. Next base: position 53,832 of record CAZJCK010000013.1, read on the forward strand.
GCTCGATGACAATACCCTGGCGCGTCAGGGCATCGATAAAGCGATTGAGTTTCAGTTCGTCACCGTCGGGAACCACGACGAAGCGAAGATTGGATTGACGCCCTTCACTCACGATTGATTGCCGCGTGTCCAGCCAGTCTTCAAGAATGGCTTCACGGTTGTCGTGCAGGGTGAAGAGGTTGGCGAGCGAGCCCGTGAACTGGTGGTTGATCGCCTCATGGTAGGTGAGCAGGTAGTTGTCCTGCTGCTTGACAAACTCGCCGTCAACCCCCGCCTGTTCATACAGGATGCCGACTGATCCCCAGAAGGTCGGCCAGGCCGAGCCGTAGCCGGGGAACCATTGCTCGTGCCACTCGCCGACATAATACGGCCACTGGCGCCGATCAAATGCGGCGGCCTGGTCACCGGCGAACACGTTCCACCATTTGCGCACCGTTTCCGGCGTGTTGTAGTTCACCGGCTCGCGCGGCGGCGTGAACAGGAAGGTGGCGTTGGAGCCCATCTCGTGAGCGTCGACCACCAGCAACGGGTGCCACTTCTTGATCGTCTCAACGCGACCCTTCGTTTCCGGCTGGCTGACAACAAACCAGTCGCGGTTGAGATCGAACAGGTAGTGGTTGCCGCGGCCGTACGGCCACACCCCGCTGTGCTGCTGCGAGAAACGGTCGTAGTTGGGGACGTGTGACTTGTACGTTTGCAGCATCGACAGGTAACGCTCGCGACCATCGGGGTTTTCCGACGGATCGATGATGATCACGAGGTTGTTGATGAGGTCGAGTGTCCGTTGATCGGTGCCGGCGGCCAGCTGGTAGATCATCATGGCGGCGGCATCGACGCCGGAGATTTCATCGCCGTGAATCGAGTAGCCGAGCCAGGCAATTGGTACCGCGGCGGCGGCCAGCGAGTCGCGCCGGGCAGGAGATATCGACGGATCGGCGAGCGCCTCCATGGTTTCACGGATGGCGTCAAGACGGTTGATATTCTCGGGCGCCGAAAGGAAGACATTGTACAGTTGCCGCCCCTCGTGCGACTGGTAGTGCTTTTCGACTACCACACGGTCGGACAACTCGGCGACCTTCAGGATGTACCGTTCCAGTTCATGATAGCGCAGCGGCCACTTGCCGATCGGGTGCTGCATATACTCGTTGGGGTGCGGGATGGTCTCATCGTAGGTACCGTCGGGATAGAACGGCACGGTGTCGACATCGATATGCTTCGTATACGACGGGTGCATGCCGGCAAACGACGGCGCCGGCATGGCGCCGAACAACAGTGTACACGCGATCAATGTCAACAGGGGATAAGGTTTACGAACCTGCATCTGCAATCTCCTCATGTGTATCCGGATCAATCTCTGGATGAATTAACGCGGGAGATGCCGGGTTGTAAAGTGGTTTGCTGGGAGGAGGCTTACTCGGGCGTGTCCAGGTCGGGGACCGGATCGTCCTCGTCGGAGTGCAGCCGCAGTTCGAAGATTTTGAGCATGGTGAGGAAGATGGCGGCAATCAGTGGTCCGAGCACGATACCGAGCAGGCCGAACAGGGCGATGCCACCCAGGATCGTGAAGAACAGCATGAGCGGGTGCATTTCGGTACGCCCGGAAATGAGGTACGGTCGCAGCCAATTATCGAATTGGCTGATCACCAGGGTGCCGACGGCAATGACCACAATTCCCTTGATATACGAGCCGCCGAGCATGAGGACGATGCCGGCCGGGATATACACGAGGAAGGCGCCCACGACCGGAATGATCGACAAGAAGCCCATGAGTGCGCCCCAGAAGACGGCCGACGGTATGCCGACGGAGGCGAAGAGAACGCCGCCCATGATCCCCTGTACCAGCGCCACGACAATGCCGCCGTACATTGTTGCCTGGATCACGTCGCGCAGCAGTTTGAACGTCTTCTCGACCTGGTCGGGCGGCAGCGGCATCAAGCGCTTGGCATGGTGGATCACCGACTGACCGTCTTTGAAAAAATAGTACATCGTGAAAATCATCAGGCCGAAATAGAATACGACCCGGGTGCCGTTGGCGATAATGTTACTGGTCTGGCTGAAGATCACCGAGCTGACCCGGTCGATCGCCTCCTTGACCATCTGGTCGGGGTCGATTTTCGATATGTCGTAGTATTTTGCAAGTCGTTGTTTGGCGGCATCGAGCCACGGGAAGTCGAACATCAGGTAGCTGTCGAGTTCGCCGGAGCGATACATCTCGTTGACCACCGCTACGGCATCGGCTGCTTCGTTGACCAGCGAAGCAAACAAATAGGTGATCGGGCCGATGATCACCACGACGATCAAGAGGCACATCAGGATCGAGGCCAGGGTGCGGGAGCGGACTCTCTTGTGCAGCCGTTCGTAGAGCGGGAAGAACAGGATCGCGAACACGGCGGCCCAGATGAGGGGGGCGGTGAACGGTACGATCAGCTGGTAGAAAAGATAGAATACGCCCGCCGTAATTGCGAAAAAGAGAGCTATGAGCAGGTATTCACGTTTCATGAGACAATTTTTTCCGGGCTTCGATCTTATGCAATCTATCGGCAGCAAGCGGGTGCGGCAACGGAAATTTCTTCGGGGGCAGTCAACGGTGTTTTCCGTCGACCCCAGTGACGGCCAGTGAACCCGTTGTTGAGCAATGGCTTACGCCGCACCGGCAGAGCCTCGCGGCGGGGCCGGCGGGTTTGATTGCTCGAGTCATCCGAAAAGCCACCGGCAGCCCGCCGGAAAATCGCTACCGGGCACCTCCGGGATAACCACTCAAAAGTTAACCTCATGCGGTCAAGAATTTTAGAAAAAAGTCGATGAAAAAGTTAGAAAAAATAAAGGCTAAAAAAACAGTGCGCTCGGGTTGGACCAAGATTCGGGCACACAATCTCACCTGCTCAAACAAGGAGTATGTAATGGCTACACGCAGAACCAAATCCACCCGTCGCGCTGCCGGTCGCCGCACGACCACCCGTCGCGCCACCACCCGTCGCACCACCACTCGCAGCAAAGTGCAGCGTCCGTGGAGCCGCGAAGAAATGGCGTTCATGCGCAAGTTCTATCGTCGTTATGAAACGTCGTGGATCGCGAAGCAGCTCGGCCGTACGGTCTACAGCGTTCGCTACAAAGCGGTGGATATGAATCTGAAGAAAGCCAATCCGTCGGTCTGGCGTGGAAACACCGGTTCGGCCAATGCTTTCAGCAAGACCGCCAAGGGTCGCAAGCCCGCCGCGCGTCGTACCGCCAAGCGTCGCACCAGCTCGACCAAGAGCTATCGTGCCACGCAGCGCAACACCCGCAAGGGTCGTCGCACGACCGGTCGCAAGACTCGTCGTACCCGCTAAATAGGACTTAAAGCACAGCCTGGCTGTGCTGTTTTGTTTAACCCGCCGCTGGTCCACCACGGCGGGTTCTTCTTTGGGGGGATATATCAGTGCGGAACGCTGCAAACGACCGTCACAGATTCGGGAGTCGGTGACGAATAGACTCCGGCACCGACTCCGGTCGTCGGATTCTGTTTTAGCCTGTCGAAAGAAGCCCCGCTCAGCCCGCTCGTTGATGCCCCGCTTGGTGTCTGGTGTTGAGCTAACGGACTTTTTAGTACTTAACTGGCCCCCGACTTTACGGACATTGTACCGGCGGAGCGCCGCCCGCAAAGAGGAAGTCGACAATTACGGCCAGGTCGATTGGAGTAGGCCTGACTCCATCTCCATCCATGTCGGTTTCGTCAGCGCACGGCGCCGGTGGCCCACCGCTGTACAGATTGTCCTGCAAATATGACAGGTCGAGCGGGTCGGCATCAGTCCCATCACCGTTGCAGTCGCCCGTCTGGCCGATGCAGCATGAGACCAACTCACCGTGTTCGTACCAAATGTCAGCCATAGCTTGGTGATGGCCGAAACTGGGAAACTGGAACCACGCATTCCGGAATTCTCCCATATTATCCGGGGGCGATCCGCCAACTTCTCTGAGGTGCAAGACCTCGATGATCTCATCATGTCCGAGAGATAACGTGTCGCCAATACCGTCGGGATTATAGACATTTTTCGAGCCATAAATCGTGCTATCGGAGCTGTAATCATCGTCGACACTGTCAAAAATATCCCAGAAGATGCCAGCAACGGCCGCTTCACATCCTGTACCTAAGTTGTTTGCGCTCCCATCGACAATAGAGCCAACTCCAAACTCTCCGTTTTCGGAATCAGTCCAGAACGTATCGGTGAATGCGGGACCACAATTCTCAGTGCGAGGATCACTGGATATTATGTTGGCAAAAAACGTTGAGAATCCCTCAGACGCTGCAAGTAGCTCCCCCGAATCTTCCCACCAGGAGTGTTCCCCTCCAGGGCTCGCGTCAAAAAAACCAACATAGTATTCAATTGCGTGAGCATATTCATGGTCGATGACGCCCGCATCCCAGTAGTCAGGCCAAAATCTGGAAGCATTTTGCGATCCTTCAATGTGAATGTCATACCCGCTCTGGTGCGAGGATTCACTCAATTCATCCAGATCGACATTCAATCCTGCTGGCGCCGCACCGCCGAAATCCAGAGTCCACCTATCGTATACATACAGCAACCGATCTGCCACAAAAAAGAAAGGACTCTCTGCAGAATCAGCCACTATAGACTTGTTGAAGCTGCCAATCGGGTGATCCTCCATCACTGGAGTTCGTACTTCAAAAGGAGTTCCCCCCTCGATGGCGCTTACGTCTGCGACATAGTTGCTGGATTTTAGTATGAAGTAGAGATCAGGCAGATTATCAAAGGTCTCATAAAAGAACGGGAAGAAACCGTCACTGGACGTAAATCCAGACTGGATCAATCGGTCGAAGAATAACCTATCCTCCCACCACTCAATTACGCACTCTCGAATAGGCTCAAACGTAGTAGTGGGTGGTCGAATGTCACGATACCTGCCCACGCCCGAATATTGGATCGCGCTTGATACAGTAAAACAATGTGGCCCATCCCAATCCGGGTACATTGGATATCCATCGCTCTTGACCCATTGCCAGGGAGTTGAAGTGCCGAACCAACTGCTGTCGAGGCAGATTGTTTTTCCATCATAAGCTGCCGGGATTGGGCCGATTGTAATAGACAATGCGATTTCCTGGAAGCCGGGTGGAAACCCGCCCCCAAGGTCATTACCTATTCCAAGAAAGCCGACAGTGTCAGCTCCTATACCATCAAGCGTGTTGAGATAGTACC
>CAZJCK010000014.1:0-57945 GCA_964544635.1 uncultured Ignavibacteriales bacterium
CGCCGGTCCGCATCACGGTGCCGCAGATCGAGGCCAGGCCAACCTTGTCGCCCGGTTCGAGGTAGCTGCCCACGTTGATGCGCACGGCGACATCGAATGTCGGCAGCGCGTGATCCTCCAGCAGATACAGACGGATACCGTTGTCCATCGTCACCTGCTCGATATCCGGCATCTTCAGTTCATTCAGTTCCGGGAAGTCCAGCTCATCGACATCGAGCGCACTTGCCGGGATGACCGCAACCGCCATCAGGGCGATCAGGCCAAATATGGAAAACAACATGCTACGTTTCATTTTATCCTGCCTCGTTCCTTATCGCTTAACTGTCAGCCGTTTCCATCATGGCAACTACCCGATTCTGCGCCGTCAGGTACTTGTTGGCGACCCGCTGGATGTCTTCCGCCGTCACGGCGTTGATCCGACCCAGCTCACGGAACATTTCGCGCCAGTCACCCCAGCCGGTCTGGTAGCCGGCCAGCTGTAAAGCAAAGCCCTGGTTACTGTCGAGCTGATTGATGAACGAGGCCTTCGCCCGGGCCTTGATCTTGTCGAGTTCTTCCGCCGGCAGCAGCTCCTCCTTCAAGCGCTCCACCTCCGTGAAGATCTCCTCCTCGCACTCGGCATTGGTGTGCCCCTTGGTCGGCATGGCGTAGGCCAGCATCATGGTCGGATACTTGTTGCCGGGGAAGCCGGCGAAGGCGCCGACGTCGAGCGCGATCTTCTTGTCCTTCACCAGATTCTTGTACAGCAGCGAGGTCCGACCCTGGGCCAGGTAATCGATCAGGGCGTCGAGCGCCGGACGGTCAGGGTGCGTCTGCTCCGGAATATGCCAGCCGACCAGGTACATCGGCTGCGCCGGATCCTCGATAATCATCCGCTTCTCACCGAGCTGCTCCGGCTCGACGGTGGCGATGCGCGGCGGTTTCGGACGGTACTCGATGCGCCCCCAGTACTTCTCGGCCAGCTTAATCACTTCGTTGGTCTTAACATCACCGACCACCGAGATTACCAGGTTGGACGGCCCATAATACTCCTCGAAAAACTCCCGCGCTTCGTCGCGCGAGTAGTACATGATGTCCGACATGTGACCGATCCCCGGCACACCATACGGGTGCGACTTGTACGCCAGCCCGATGAACTCCTCGATCAGGCGGCCGATCGGGTTGGACTCGGTGCGCATGCGACGCTCCTCGGCGACCACATCGCGCTCCTTGTACATTTCGCGCAGCACCGGATTCAAAAACCGCTCCGACTCCAGCGCCATCCACAACTCGAGCTTGTTCGAGGGCAGGCTGTAGAAGTAGACAGTCTCATCATACGACGTAAAGGCGTTCATACCCACGCCGCCTTCGCGCTCGACAATGTTGCCGAACTCGTTCGGTTTCACCAGTTCATATGATGCTTCGCGCGCTTCTTCATACGCCGCCTCGAGCGCCGCGATGGTGGCGCTGTCGGCAAAGCGTCCCTTGTTGCGCTCCGAGCGCAACTGCATGAAGATCGAGTCTTCGACTGCAATCAGTTCCAACTCGCGATCGATATCTTTGGTGCCGATCGTCGTCGTCCCCTTGAACGCCATATGCTCAAACATGTGAGCCAGGCCGGTGTATCCCTTGGGGTCGTCCGCCGAGCCAACATTCGCCCAGGTGCAGAATGACACCACCGGGGCGTCGTGACGCTCCATCACCAGCACCGTCAGACCATTGTCGAGATGGTGCTCGGTCACTTTGTTCTCAAGCGTGGAAAAGTCGAACGCGTAAGCTCCGGCAACCAGCACTACCAGTACTGCCGCCGAGCACACCGCCGACCTCAACAACCGCGTTGTCATTTCTTTCCTCCTTGATTGCATTGTATAACCATGAGATTTGTAGTTGCCGTAACGCTTGTAAAGAAAAGCGGGTAACCGCCTGCATGTCAAGCGATTTGGGCAGGCATTCAACAGCCCGTACAGCACTCCGACCGTGACCGGCCAGGCATTATCCAGCCGATCACACAACTCGACAGTCTGTACGCTACTAAGTTTTTAAGAGTTGGAATAGTGGGGCGGAATTGTCGCTATTTTGTCGCGACTACGACAACCGTCCTACCACCACGAAATGAGTTTCGGCTTCAAGGTGTGCGGCATCAGGTCGGAGTGGGGGAGAACCCGCGCCTTGATGCCGAACCGACCCGAGATATCACACCTGACCATCCCCTTGAACCGATAGACACCCTTTTCGCCGGGCACGTCCGAACCATCAAGCTCCGCCGGCACCGGCTTGTAGTCGTGGATGCGCTCATGCGAGGACAGCTGCCCGGCGATGATTTCGACCCGAACCTCCTCAGGCGACAACTGCCCCAGGAAAATGTCGATTGTTACCGGTAGTTTTTCTCCGACATAGAGTGTCGAACCCGGATCGGGTACGTCGACATCGCGTATGACGATCTTGTCCCACGCACCGTGCACCCGCTCCAGCCAGTCGGCCGCCTGCCTGGTGCGGGCAAAATCGTCAGCCGACATCTTCAGCGCCGACTCATAGGCCGGGATATAATAGCTCCGGGCGTAGTCCATCATCATGCGGAAGGTCGAAAACTGCTTGCCGGCCATCATGATCGAGCCCTTCATCCGCTCGATCCATTTGCTCGGCAGCCCCAGCTCGTCGATATCATAAAACAACGGCACCACTTCGCGCTCCAGTGCATAGTACAGCTTCTCGGCCTCAATCCGATCCTGGATGTCGACATTCTCATACTCTTCGCCATTGCCGATCTTGAAGCCGGTCTGCTCGCTGTACCCCTCGTCCCACCAGCCGTCGAGAATCGACACATTCACCGCGCCGTTGAGCGCCGCCTTCATGCCGGATGTTCCCGACGCTTCTTCCGGCCGCCGCGGATTGTTCAGCCAGACATCGACCCCCTGTACCAGGTAGCGGGCGATGTTGATGTCGTAATCTTCGAGGAACACTATCCGATCGCGGAAGCGATCCTCACCCACCTGGGCAACGATGCTCTTAATTATCTCTTTACCCGGCGTATCCAATGGATGCGCCTTCCCGGAGATGAGGATTTGCACCGGACGTTCGCTGTGGTTGACCAGCGCCTCGAGGCGCTCCGTGTCGGAGAACATCAGGTGGCCGCGCTTATAGGTCGAGAACCGTCGGGCAAAACCGATCGTCAGCACCGAGGGATCGAGAATCTGCTCTGCCCGGTTGATTTCAAGGCGCGACGCCCCGCGGCGCTGCAACTGCTGTTTCAGACGTTTTCGGGCGAAAAATATGAGCCGCTCTCTACGGCGGTTATGCACCCGCCATAACTCCGAGTCGGGAATCTTCTTTATCTTGTCGTAGACGTCGAAGTCTTCCGGTCGCTCGAGGAACTTTGCGCCGAGATACGCTTCATACAGGTCACGCATATCATGCGACAACCAGGAAAACGAATGCACGCCGTTTGTGACCGACCCGATCGGCACCTCGTGCACCGGCAGGTTCGGCCAGATATTGTGCCACATCTCCCGCGTCACCCGGCCATGCAGCCTGGATACGCCGTTGGCAAAGGCCGCGCTGCGCAACGCCGCCACCGTCATGCAAAATGTCTCGGCGTCATCTTCCGGGAAAATCCGGCCCATTGAAACGAAGTCGTTCCAGCTGATGCCCAGCTCGGCCACGTGATCCGACAAGTACCGTTCCAACAGCACCGGGTCGAACCGCTCGTTGCCCGCCGGCACCGGCGTGTGCGTCGTAAACACCGTGGTCGACCATATAAACTGCCAGGCCTCCATGAACGACAGGCCGCGGTATTTCATCAGGAAACGGATACGCTCCAGCATCAGGAACCACGAGTGCCCTTCGTTCAGGTGGTACACCGGCGGGTCATAACCCAGGGCATGGAGCGCCCGCACGCCACCGATACCCAGAATAATCTCCTGGCGGACCCGCATATCCTTGTCGCCGCCGTACAGGACCGACGTGATCTCGCGAGACTTGATCGCATTCTCCGGAATATTCGTATCGAGAAGATAGAGCGGCGTCTGGCCCACGTTGACCCGCCAGATCTGGCAGTGCACCGGCGCATGGTCCAGGGTCACCGTGATTCGCAGCGGTGTGTCGTGCTCATCCTTGACCAGTGATACCGGCATGTGATACCAGTCGTTCTCTTCATACCGCTCCTGCTGCCAGCCATCCTCGGACAGGAACTGGCGAAAATAGCCATACCGGTACAAGAGCCCGACCGCCACCATCGGTATACCCAGATCCGACGATGTCTTGACGGTATCCCCGGACAACACCCCCAAGCCACCTGAATAGACCGGCAAACCGGTATCCAGACCGTATTCAAGAGAGAAATAGGCCAGCGGCTTTTTCGGATCGACTTTATCGTAGAGGCTGCCGAACCACTTCGACCGCTCCATGTACGCCTTGTACTTTTCGTAAATACGGTTCAGGCTGACCACAAAGCCGTCATCGGCCGCCGCCTGTTCGAGTGTCTCCTGTGGCAACTGGGCGAGCATGCTGACCGGGTTCTGCGAAACCCGCTCCCACATTTCAGAGTCGAGCCGGATGAACAGCTCAACGATTTCCCAGTTCCATGAATACCATAAGTTGTGCGCCAGCTCCTGGAGCGGTTTGATTCGCTCGGGCAGGCGGGGGAGGACCAAGAATTGACGTACATGCATAGTAAACTAGTCGCATCCGTGCTTGTTTATGTTCTCTGTTGCAGCGCGCTGGTGCCGTCCGGTCATCCCGGATGGTCCGCGAGCCACAGTATTGTTCTATCTATCGGTGCAATCAAGCCATTTTTCAAGCGGTGAACATCGGCACCACGCCAACGACACCCAATTTTCTGGTTGTATTTGCTCAAAAAACGCCTACCTTGATCGCCATATGCCTAAGAAACGAAGCAAACGGATCGGCGTTTTGACCGGCGGCGGCGACTGTCCCGGCCTCAATGCCGTCATTCGCGCCATTATCAAGACCGCTCACACCGAATACGACATGGATGTGGTCGGCTTTCTTGATGGTTACGAGGGCCTGGTCGAGGGTCGACACATCGATCTCGACCTGAAAAATGCCTCCGGTATCCTCGCCCTCGGCGGCACCATTCTCGGCACCTCCAACCGTGCCAATCCCTTTAACTTCCCGGTCCTGCAGGATGAAGACTATGTCTACCTCGACCGCTCCTCGCAGGCTGTCCGCAATTTCGAATCACTCGGCCTCGACGCCCTTATTGCTATTGGCGGCGACGGTACCATGGCAGCCTCGGGCGGCATGATCGACAAGGGCCTGCCCATCGTTGGTGTCCCCAAGACGATCGACAATGACCTGCACGGTACTGACGTTACCTTTGGCTTCGATTCCGCCGTGTCCACCGCCACCGACGCTATCGACAAGATTCACACCACGGCGCAGTCGCACCATCGGGTGATGATCGTTGAGGTGATGGGACGGTATGCCGGCTGGCTCGCCCTGGCGTCCGGTCTGGCCGGCGGTGGCGATATTATCCTCCTGCCCGAATTCCCGTACGACATCGGCGCCGTCTGCGATATGGTCCGCCTCCGCAGCACGAAAGGGAAGAATTTCTCAATTGTCGTGGTTGGTGAGGGCGCCCGGCCGGCCGGGGGAGAGATGGTCATCAGGGCCAAGATCGAACATTCCCCCGACCAGATTCGACTCGGCGGCGTGTCTTCACAAGTGGCAGCCCAGATCGAGGGACTGACCAACATCGAGTGCCGCGTGACAGTCCTCGGTCACCTCCAGCGCGGCGGCTCGCCCACAGCGTACGATCGCATCCTCGCCACCCGCTTCGGTGTCGAGGCGGTCCACCTGGTGGCCCGGGATGCCTACGGCAAGATGGTCGCACTTCGCGGCAATGAAATGGCCTCTGTCAACATCAAAGAGGTAGCCGGACGCCAGCGTATTATCCAGCCCGATGACTCGCTCATCCAGATGGCACTGTCGCTGGGCGTCGGCCTCGGCGTACCCGATGTCGGTGAAATGGCCGACCATTTCTCGCCCCCCAGTACGGTCAAAGTATAGCCGGTACACCAAACGGGGTCACCTGCCGATTAATAGTACAAAAGAGGCATCCCAACACCAGCAAGCATGATTTCACTGTCATTCCACGGTGCCGCCGGCACTGTCACCGGCTCCAAGTTTCTCATCCGCGTCAACGATAAATCGTACCTGATTGACTGTGGCATGTTTCAGGGGCGCCGCGAATTGCGCGTGCGTAACTGGGAACCCCTCCCGTTCAACCCTTCGGACCTGTCCGCAGTCGTCATAACCCATGCCCACATTGACCACATCGGCTACCTCCCGCGCACCGTCCGACTCGGCTTCAAGGGCACCGTCTATGCCACCGCGCCCACCATTGATATTGCCAGGGTTTCGCTGCTCGACGCCGCCCATATCCAGGAAGAAGACGCCGAGTACCGCAACCGCAAGGGCCTTACCCGCTACGAGCCGGCCCTGCCGCTGTTCACCGTCGATGACGCTGTCAATACCGAACCGCTCTTCAAACCGGTCCTGTTCCGCGATTGGGAGCAGGTCGATCGCCAGTTCCGCTTTCGCTTCTTCCCGGCCGGCCACATCCTCGGCGCCGCCAGCGTCGAAGTGGAAGTCACCGACGGCGACCGCGAGGTATCGATCCTCTTTTCCGGTGATGTCGGTCGTTACGGCCTGCCGCTGGTCGTCAGCCCGTCCGAACCGCCCCAGACCGACTACCTGGTCTGCGAATCGACCTACGGCGAAGAGATGCACGAGCCGGAAGACCCCTACACCATGCTGGCCAATATTGTTACCGAAATTCATGACACCAGGTCGGTCCTGCTCATCCCAGCCTTCGCCATCGGCCGCACCCAGCAGGTAACCTTCATGATCAATCACCTGATCCGAAAGAAGTTCATCAAGCCGATACAGGTCAATATCGACTCGCCCATGGCAGTCAAAGCTACCGACATATACCGCCGATACCAGAAGTATCATGATGTTGCAATCGACGAGTTTGCAAACGACGGTGACAAGATCCTGTACGGCAAGAACGTTGTCCTGCACCGCAAACGGAAATCGTCCAAGATGCTCAACAAACTGAAAGGCCCGGCTATCATCATGTCGGCCAGCGGGATGATGACCGGCGGACGCATCCTCCACCACCTGATCAACCGACTGCCGCGCGAGGATACTGTCCTGGCGCTGGTCGGCTTCATGGCCGAAGGTACTCTGGGACGGCGCATCTATGATGGCGAACGCACGGTCTATATCCACAAGCAGCCGGTCGAGGTGCGCGCCCGTACCGTCACCTTCCGCGGCCTCTCCGGCCACGCCGATTACCAGGAGATTCTGCACTGGCTCGAACCGATCGAAAAGCCGTACAAGAGGGTATTCGTCGTCCACGGCGAGCCGGATCGCTCCGCCGCCATGGCCGCCCATCTCAAGAACGAACGGGGCTGGGACTGCGACATCCCCCGACTGGATCAGACATACGAACTCTGAGGAGAGAGTCGATGCCGACGACACCGAATAAGAAAGATCAGCAAGCAATGGTTGAGGAGCTCAAGGAGTCACCCGCCTTTCGCATAGCCTACCACGACCTCGATTTCATGGACCGCGACTACATGCGACCGGTTCGTCTCCAGCTCGAACTGCTCAAGACCGAGATGACGTTCCTCGAGGAGAACATCCGGTCGACCATCGTCGTTTTCGGCGGTACCCGCATCATTGAGCCGAAAGAGGCCCAGAAGCAGGTCAAGAAACTGGAAAAGAGCCTGGCCAATGATCCCGACGACCGCGACATCAAGCGTGACCTCGCCATTGCCCGCTCCATCCTGGCCAAGTCACGCTACTATGACGAAGCCCGCGAATTCGCCCGCCTTGTTTCATCGGAATGCCAGATAAACGAGCAGCACGAATATGTCATCGTCACCGGTGGCGGTCCCGGTATCATGGAGGCGGCCAATCGCGGCGCCTTCGAAGTCGGCAGCAAGTCGATCGGCCTCAACATCACGCTGCCCCTCGAACAGGAACCCAACCCCTACATCACGCCGGAACTGTGCATGCAGTTCCACTACTTCGCCATCCGCAAGATGCACTTCATGCTCCGCGCCAAGGCGCTCCTGGCATTTCCGGGCGGCTACGGCACCATGGACGAATTGTTCGAAGCCCTGACGCTGGTACAGACCAGGAAAGTCAAACCGCTGCCGATCGTGTTGTTCGGCGAAGAGTTCTGGAAGGGAATGGTCAACTTTGATTACATGGTCACGCAGGGAGTCATCGCGCCCGAAGACATCGAGCTGTTCGTCTATGCCGATACGGCCAGGGATGCCTGGAACTATATCAAGTATTTCTACCAGGCGTCACACGACGAACCGCGCGTGTAGGCGAGAGGCTACTTCCGCAAGAATCCCTGCTGGTGCAGGAAATCAAGCAAATGCTCGCGACGCGTGATCGGGTTGGTAGTCGCCATCCGGCGCGCCGTGTGCTCCGACCAGCTGTACGATCCCTCGAACTCAGCATACTTCTCCGGTTCCACTTCGCGCCCCTCGAGATATCCCAGCTGCGCGATTGTTTCATCATATGCCGCTACCGCCGCATCGATCGCCTCGGTGTCATAGGTCTCCTTGAATGCCAGCCCGGCAATCGGCAGTCGCGGTTTGATCTTCGCCTCCTTCGCCGGATAGCCCAGCGACATCCCCATCACCGGCGTAACAAACTTCGGCAGCTTCAGCAGCGTGGTTACCTCTTCGATATGATTGCGAATGCCGCCGACCATCACCCCGCCCATCCCCATCGCCTGGGCCGCCATCAGACCGCGGCATGCCGCCAGGGCACAGTCGACCACGGCGATGACAAACGACTCGGCAAAATCGACATTCGACCGATATTCCCGCGCCTCCGCCAGCCGCTGTAGGCGGTAGAGATCCGCCAGCCAGACCATGAAGACCGACGCCTGCGCCACGTGCGCCTGTTTGCCGGTCAACTCCGCCAGTGTCTTCTTTTTGGCATCATCGCGGATACTCACCACGCTCCAGGCATGCAGGTTGGATGATGTCGGGGAACGTTCCGCAGTCTCGATGATCCGTGCTTCATCCTCGGCGCTGATCTGGCGATCGGTGAACTGTCGAACCGATGCGTGTGAATTCAGGAAGGCCAGCAACTCGTCGCTCATACTCCAAACCTCCGCAACCGTAAGTATATAAAAAAAGGCGAGGTGCATTTGCACCCCGCCCCAATCCTACGCGCCCGAACCGCCGGGCGCAATCAATTTCTCTCAATCTACCGGTCCGAGTACTCCTTGCGGGCACCCTGGGCGGCGTCGATCTGACGGATCACCTCTTTGAGATGCGCCTGCGTCATACCGTCCAGCCCCGACGCATTCAGCGCCCGCTGCGCCTGCGACTTGATGATATCAAGATCGTTGGCTGCCAGCGTACGGGCATCCGACGGATAGCTCACCGCTTTCATCAGGTAGATGGCGATGAGGTAGTCAAGGTGACGGATCTGCAGCTGCCGACGGAAGTTGTCGACCGGGCGGGGGCCGGAAAGCTCGCTCCAGATCGACGTGCGCACATTCGAGAACATCTCGTACATCGTGTACTTGTCGGCATCATCCGGCACCCGCTCCAGGTTGTTCAGCAGGCGTCCCAGGATAAACGGGCTGTACAGCCGCGAGAGCACCGCATTCTGCGTGCTCAGCACCATCTGGTGGAACGGATAGTCGACCTGTGACACATAGTACAGACTGAAGTTATGGTCCGGGTGACGCGTCTGCTGCAGCTTGTTGTGCAGGTCGGACGGCAGGTTCCAGGCTGCGGATGCAAACACGTTGTCCGACAAAAATTGAATCGCCTGGCGCTGGCGCTCCGCCGAAACCGGCTCGAACGGCAACTGACCGTCGGCCTGGCCGATGTGGTCACGTCGCTGGTAAATGCCGGCCACGAATTTGGAAACATGCGAGGCCGTCTCGAAGTATGAACGCCAGCCGGAAGAAAAGCCGCGAAGTACATGAACCCACGGTTCGCCTTCCTTCTCGACTTTCGAAATCGAGTTGCGCCAGAGCTCGTTGGTTAACATGATTCGATGCTCGGCATACTTCATCGGGTCGCTGCCGTGATCAAACAGGTTGACCAGGGGGTCGATCGACTTCGGCGAGCTGCCAAAGGCATCCTCGTCGGTCGCATAGACCAGGTGCGGGTCAGTCGACTTTTCGGCAATCGCTCGAACCAGTTCCGCATCCTCTTCGAGTGACTTGTCGCCGAAATCGGTATAGCCGTATTCGATAACCCAGTCATCGTACGGTCCGGGTACCGACGCGTAGAATTCACCCTGTTCCTGGTTCGGGCCGGCGATCAGCGGCGGGCAATAATCCATTACCGTGCCGCTCGTCGAATTCTCCCTGGTGAACTCCCGATCCATTAATTGGTCGAGATCGTAAATGGTCGAAGCCTTGAAATTGTGACGAAAACCGAGCGCATGTCCGATCTCGTGCGCCACCAGCTCTACGATATAGGCGTGCACATATTCGCGCGTCAGCGAATCCTTGTCGGCAAAGTCGCCGGCCGATGACAGCGCACTCACCAGACCAAAAGTGGCATGTTCGATCGCATCGCGCTGATAGGTGCAACTTGCCATACCATGCGCTTCATGGTGCTTGTAGAATTCTTCCGGTACGACATTCTCGTCCTTTTGAATCGTACCATCGAACGAAACCGGGTTGATGAAATAGTCCGAGTTGGAGAACATGTATCGGATGAAATCGGCCGACACGCGAATGTCGGCGGAATAGATCTGGCCCGTAAACGGGTTGGCATGGCTCGGCCCGACTGCATAGCCGGCGCCCGGCATCACGAACCAGCGAACCGTGTTGTAACGGACGTCGGCCGGATCCCAGTCGGCAGTGTCAGGCATCTGCTTCGCCTCGATGGCGTTGCGAAATCCGATCTTCTCGAAGGCGGCATTCCAGAATTCGACACCCTCGGCGAAGGCGTCGCGATACTCTTCCGGCACCGTATTCTCAATCCAGAACACGATCGGCTCGACCGGTTCGGAAACCCGGGCATCCGGATTCTTCTTCTTCAAGTTCCAGCGATTGATATACCGGACATACGAGTCAGCCTGGTCTAGGGTCGAGTAATCCTGATACAGGGTCAGGAAGTAACCCACCCGGTCATCGGCGACGCGCGGCACATAATCTGTTTCCGGCAGTGTCGACAGCGAGTAGTGGAACACGTGATACAGGCTGTACGGGTTCTGCATGGTGCCACCGGGCAACGGTTTCGACGTCGTGTAGTGCAGGTGCACATCGATCTCGCTGTTCTGCGGGAACGACTTTACGGTACCGAAGTAACTGTTCTTCTTGTCCCAGCGCAGACCGGTGCGGGCCGCCTGGCCGAGGAAATAGCTGATATTCTGGGCGTCGCGGAGAAACAGGTCCGACGGATCAATTAGCACCGCACCGTCCTTGTTCGGCTGCGACTTAATTGGCGTCGATTCAAACAAGGCGTCGGAGATACCACGATTCACGGCGCCGACAATGGCCTGCGAAGTATCGGCCCGAACCCGCAGGTTCTTCTCCATCATCATGATCGTCTCACCGACCTGCTTGAAATAGAACGGGAACGAACGTCCCATCGAGCCGGCATCGAAAAAGGCACCTTCAGCTGCCGTGCGCTGCTCACTGCACAGGTAGACCGGTCCGAAATGATCTTTCTTGATCTCCATGAGCATGCTGTTGTCGGTGGTGTCATGATAGAAGGTGAACAGACCTTCGACTTTTACCATGTCCTTCACCAAAGCCGCATACGGCTTCAGTTTGCTGTTGGAGCGCGGCTTCTTGGCCTTCTCGGCCGCCGCTTCCTTACCCTGGTACACCCGGCGTGTCTCGTATGCCCCAGTGCTTGCCACCAGGGAGAACATGAGAACCGCAGCCAGGGCTGTCGTGATGAGGCGTCGTACGAACATTGTTTCTCCTAAAGACTGTTTATAAAAAACTGGTTTAAGCAAATCCATCCATCCTTACTCATACTGGTATCTTACGGGAAATGTTTCGTTTTGGAGCAGGTCGGACAGCTGTCGTCGTCTGCCGGTCGTGAAATTTGCACCCCGTGGTTCAACCGTCCCGTCAATCCGACGCTGCCTTATTCCGGAAGTACGCTAGGTAACCTCGACCCTTGTCGGTCAGATCGTAATACGTATGATTGCGATGTTTTATCCACTTGTGCGCCACGACATTCTTACGGTACTGCACCATTGTCGCATCAACCCGCTCCAGCAACCCCAGGTCGCGCAGTTTGTGGTGCCGGTCAAACGCTTTCTCTTTGGTTATCTCCACATCACGCGCCATCTTCAGTGAATAGTCGATGCCCAGCCGTTCGTGATGCTCCAGCACCGCGAAGTCGGTCTCGTCCAGCTCGGCATAGTCGTCGTCCGGACGGAAATCCGGCGGCGCCAGAATCTCGTCCCACACCAGCACAACGAGACGCGCCGCCGCCACCTTTTGAAGGTTGGCGCAGTCCACCCGATGCACTTTCAACACCTTGACATGGCTGTAGTAACCGACAATCCTGTCTGAAAGTTCTGGGCGGCAGCAATTGGCGAGTATGTAATCGTCCTTCAGCTTTGGTGAAGCTGTCATAACCGGGAATATATACCACAAAATCCGGTCCGACGGTACCAAAAATCGACATTTATGGTTGTGCCGGGCGCCCGGCTGCCGTACCATTGCGACAATTCAGAGACAGCAAAAAGACAGACATGTACGAGACACTGATCACATCGCCCGCCGGCATCCTGACTGTCCTCGCTGCCGTAACATCACTCTTCTTCTGGCTCGAGAAGAAGACCGGCTGGGCATTGTTCAATTACCTGCCGCCCCTCATTTTTATCTATGTCACCCCGGTCCTTCTGTCCAACACCGGCATCATCCCCAACAAATCGGGTGTCTACGACTTCATGGGTGACAACCTGCTCCCCATGTTCCTGACCATCATGCTGCTCAAGGTCGACGTCGTTGCTACCATCAAAGTAATGGGCAAGGGGATATTCGTCATGCTGCTGGGGACGGTCGGCGTTGTCATCGGCGCCCCCATCGCGCTGCTGATCGTGAAGTCCGGGCTTGGCCCTGATGCCTGGAAGGGCTTCGGCGCCCTGGCCGGCTCCTGGATCGGCGGCACCGGCAACATGCTGGCCGTCGCTCACATGGTCCAGCTGGACGAAGCCAGCCTTGAATACGGCTATGCCGTCATAGCCGACAACGCCGTCTATCTCATCTGGCTGCCCATCATGCTTGGGTCCAAGAACCTCGCCGGCCGGTTCTCACGCTTTACCGGGGTTTCGAAAGATCGCTTGCAGAAAATGGAAGAAGCGGCCAGGGAAATGACCACGCAGGATTCACCGATGGCCATGCGCCACTTCCTGTACCTGGCATTTCTCGGCTTCGGCGTCACCGCCCTGGCGGCCTGGCTGGCCGGCCTGATCGAACCGATCAGTAATTCCGCCGGCGACATCATCGTCCCCCAGAGCGCCTACAAAATACTGATCGTCTCCGCCCTCGCCATCGGCCTGTCGTTCACCCGGGCGCGACTGATTCCCGGCTCCCATGCGATGGCCATGGCCCTGATCTATCTCTTCGTCGCCCGCATGGGTGCTAAAGCCGACCTGTCGAGCCTTGATGCCTCGGTCTTCTGGTTCCTCGCCGGCGCCTATATCTGGATTTTCATCCATGGCGCCGTGCTTGTGTTCGCGGCACGGCTGTTCAAGGTCGACGTCCACACCGCCGCTATCTCTTCCGCCGCCAATATCGGCGGTGCCGCGTCGGCGCCAATTGTTGCCTCGTTCCACAAACCGGCGCTGGTGCCGGTCTCAATTCTCATGGCGCTGCTCGGCTATGCCGTCGGCAACTACGCCGCCTACGGTTCGGCGCTGCTCTGTCGCTGGGTGCAGAACCTGTAGTCAGTCCTTTTCAATTTCTCCGCGCATCGGCACGAATCGTACGTCCCCCAGCGACTCGCGCATCAAACCGTCCTCCGTCTTGCGCAAGCGCAACAACTCCTGCGAACCGGCATAACCGCTGCCCAGCGGTACGATCATACATCCCCCTACCTTCAGCTGATCTATTACGGCCGACGGCATCTTCGGGCTGGCCGCCGTTATGACCACGCCGTCAAACGGCGCGGCTTCCGGCCATCCCCGCGAACCGTCGCCCTGACGCAACTCGACATTACGATAGGCCAGGCGCTCCAGGTTTTCCCTTGCCATCTGGTGCAACTCCGGCACCAGTTCGATGCTGTACACTTTCTCGACGATCTCGGCCAGCACCGCCGTTTGATAGCCGCAGCCACTTCCGATTTCGAGGATTCTGTCGGTCGGTTTGGGCTCCACCGCCTCGGTCATCAAACCAACGATATAAGGCTGTGAGATCGTCTGGTCATGACCGATCGACAGGGGAGAGTCGTCGTAGGCCTTGTCCCGCATGCCCGACGGTACAAATTCGTGGCGCGGCACCGTACGCATGGCATCGAGCACCGCCGTGTCAACGATCTGTCGCGCCGCCAACTGCCGCGCGACCATGCGATGGCGTTGCTGTTCAAACTCTGCTTCGGGACCGTTTGACTTGTCGATCTCCATTTCGTTTACCTTTCTCCGGCTGTGTGGGTCAACTTCTTCCAATTGAACAACTATCGATTGGCTGCTCTGTTCACAAAAAAAACCGGCCGGCGTTGGCGCCGACCGGTTGCCGTGTCTTCAATGCGTAGTGCTTACGGGCAGCATGGTTCCGGACCGCCGGCAAACAGGAAATCGACCAGATAGGCCAGGTCGACCGGATCAACCGATTCGTCACAGTCCATCGAGCCGGATATCATCGGGATCGGTGACGGGCCACCGGAAAACAGGAAGTCGACCAGGTACGAAAGATCGATCGGTGTCGCCGCTACCCCCGAACCGTCCGGGTCGGCACATGTATACGGTGCGTACAGGAAAGTGGCGGTCGTCTGATACCCCGAGGAATGTCCGGCCGAATCGATCGCCCGTACCCGCCAGTAGTAGGAGGCGCCAAGATCAAATGTCTCCGAGGTAAACGTCATACTGTCCGCATACACGTTGCCGCTCCAAACCGTGTTGGAGAAGTATTCACTGGTCGACATCTGCAGCCAGTAATACACCGATGCCGCCAGGCTGTCCGGCGGCGGCGATTCATCCGACCACCGCAACACGACGTCGTCAGTATCGACGGTATCACCAATCATCGGCGCCAGGATATCGGGGGCGTGCGGTTTTTCGCTGTCGATGATGAACGATGCGGCCGCCGACATGGGCGCCACGTTGCCGGCCAAATCGTACCGCTGTGTCCGCCAGTACCAGCGCTCCTGCGCCAGTTGGTCGGTCACGTTGTAGCCGTTACTGAATATGCTGTCGTATACGATCACGCCGGAGCTGAAGTCGCTCACCTGCGACAGCTCAATCCGGTTGAACTCGGGAGCCGACTCAACCCCGCTGCTGCCGCCGGAATTCTTGATCGTGAGGTTAAACGGCTGTGAACTGACAAAATTGTCCTCGACCGGCGTCAGCGGCGTGACCGGGTTGGGCGCCTGGCGATCGATGACGAACTTGTACGGTTGTGCCTGCAGCGACGACGAATCGGCGCCGACAAAACGACGCACCGCCCACCAGTATGGACCATCGGGGAGCTCATCCTCAGGCGGCAGCACAAAACTGTTCGTGGTAATTCCTAAGTACGAACGCTCGATCGGCGTCATGTCATCATCCGAGGCGATGAACAGGGAGTAGGAATCACCATTGTCCTCCCATACGAACTCAGGCGTCGCCACATCGACGTACGTCGGGTTGTCCGGCGACGTCAATGCCGGCGGCGGATACGGGTTGTAAACCAGGATATTGTGCGTGGTATTGTCAGATGCATTGCCGTTGGTCGTTGCACCAATCGTGATCAGGTTTTCGGTCAGGTGCGTTACTTCGGCCGGAACATTCACCGCGATCGAGATTGTCGAATCCGACTTGGGTTGCAGCACATAAGTCAGCGTTGGTGCCACTACCAGCCAGCCCTGCTCCTGCGAAATGGACAGTGTGATGACATCGACGGCGTTACCGGTATTCTCCATCATCAGGTCAAACGAGTACGATTCCGGCGAGGCTACCGTATCCTCGGCCGTTGTCGCCATAGTCAATCCATAGTAGGCGCTGGCTTCAACCACGATCTTGCCGGTCGATACCACACCTGGATTGAGAATGCTTGTCACCCGGCAATAGAGGGTGTCGTTGTCGCCGGCGAACGACGCCGCCGGTACCGCTGCGCCGGCCGTGAACAGCACTGAGTCATACACTGACAGCCAAATACTGGTGTCGACAACCGGTGTCGTCATCCAGCCGGTATGGTCGAAGATCTCTATCTGTACCGAATCCGGACTGTCGCCGACGTTGGCCACTGTAAAATCAACGGTTGTGTTGGCGCCCGGATCCACGATCGCATCCTCGGAATCAAACACTGCCAGGGCATACGTATTGCCCGGCTGGTGCGCCGAGTCCGGGGTGAAGACCAGTGAATACCCCTGGGGGCCATCGGGTATGTTGAAACCGGTCACGATTGCCCGCCACAAGCCCGGCGAACCGCCAACCGGCTCGACCGTCTCAACGTTGTTGATATGGTCTTCACCGGTCGAGGCCGAAATACTCGGCGCCAGTGGATTGAGTACCCAGGGATGATGTTCCACTCCCCACGGATCGACCAGCTTCAAATCGATGTCGTTGACAAGCTGTACCGACGATGCCGGGTGCGCTCCCGGATCATCCCACACCAGGGTAACCTTCAGGTTCTGACCGGTATGCGTAATATCATAGGTGTGTACCTCGCCGGTGCTGATCTCGCGCTGCACGAAACTGCCTTCACCATCATCGATCTTGTGCGCCGCCGCCTCACCGTCGATCTTACCGTGCCCGAACTGGTAATCAGGGCCGACCGGGCCCAGATCAACTGCCGAGTTGATTACGACGGCCTTGTAGGTCGAGGGCCAGAGGGTGTCGGCGCCATAGGTGTTCTTTACATGCTCCACCAGCAGCGCCACCGTACCCGCCGACGCCGGGCATGACATCGACGTTCCGCACAGGCCGGCATAACCGCCGCCCGGCATAGTGCTGATTACGGCACAGCCCGGTCCGACGATATCCGGTTTGATGCGGCCGTCGTCAACCGGACCCCACGACGAGAACCCGGTCATGGCATCGGAGCCGTTGCCGATCGCGCCAACCGTGATGATGTTCTTGGCGGTGGCATACGGTCCGACCGTGTTATAGGTCCAGCCCAGCGACCCGCAATACTTAGAGGAGCTACCCCGCTCATTGCCTGCCGACCAGAAAATGTTGATACGCCGACTGTTGGCATCGCCGCGCACGATATTGTCAAGGATGGCACACTCGCTGTAATAGGCGCCCATCAGGTTTTGGCAGGCACTCTCCGTCGCCGGATCGCCCACACCCAATCCCCAGGAGTTGGAGCTGATCCGGGCGCCGAAACTGAGCATCGCCTGGGTATATTCCGCTTCGAGCTCGCTGTTGCCGGTCCACCACAGGAACGACATGAGTCTCGCTTCGGTCGCCATTCCCTTGTGCTCACCACCGGAGTTGAAACCGGTACCGATCAGCGTGCCGGCAACGTGGGTGGCATGATAATGAACCGCCGCACCGTCGGCCGAAAACGCCCGGTCACTGAAATCGGCGTGCGTTACATCAACAGCGCCACCGTCCCACTCAACGATCTTGACCCCGGCGCCGGTCAGGTTAAACGGCGGCTCTTCCATCGCCGCTGTACCGGTGGCGACTCGAGCCACGCCGTTGTGCACAACCGGCGGGGGAGAGGCCTGCTCGATCCAGACCACGCCATCCTGCTCCGACGCTACATACATACCATCCTCAGGCATGATCAGCTCAACGGCGTTGATCGACGCCACCGGGCCAACAACCGTTGCTCCCAGGTTCTGTTCAAACCACGTTGACCACTGCTGGATGTCTTCGTCCTTATGCAGCACGACGGTGAACTGGACCTGGTCGCCGAGGCGGCGGGAGGTCTCGCGGATACCCATGTTGTCAATGTCCGGAGAAATCTTCTGCAAGGGATCAATACCGTCCAGCCATCGAATGCCAAACTGATCGGCCGTCGCCTGGTCGATGGTCGTCCGCAATCGGGCTGTGTACGCATAGTTGGGGACGTACGACAGCAATTCGATCCCTTCGTTTTCCAGCGCCCGGCGCTCGGCATCGGTCAGCATATGATCAAACTGAATGAGAACATGCTGATCGACATACGAGGCCGCTCGGCTTGCCGAAAATCGAAGTTGAGAGGGGGTGAATTCGCCTGTCTTCAGTTTCACCGCGAAATCGAGCTGGGCATTGATCGAGGACGCGACGAGGAGCAGACAGAACACGACAACGCTGAAAGTCATGGTTGTTCTTGGCATATACCTCATCCTTGGTTGGACCCTGCTAAACCGCCGGGAAGATGCGGTCAACAGTTGACATTTCTTGCTCCGTGTAATATATCTCAGAAACGCCGACTGTCAATATTTATCTCGTTGAAAGGCACAGTATTACAACGCTTGCTTGAAGTTGGCGCCGCGCCGCAGGCACGGTGAGAAACGGCTAACGTGAACCGGTAAAAGGACCTGACACACAAACATGGCTCGAAACCACTGGCTGTTTAAAACGGAACCGGATTGCTTTTCTATCGATCACCTGGCCAAAGAAGAGAACCAGACCGCGGCATGGGACGGTGTCCGCAACTACCAGGTGCGTAACATGCTCCGCGACGACATCAAGAAGGGCGATCTCGTCCTGTTCTATCACAGCTCGCAAGCCCCCATCGGTGTCGCCGGTATTTGTGAGGTTGTCAAGTCCGGCTACCCCGACCATACTGCCTGGGACCCCGACAGCGATCACTACGACCCCAAGGCCTCACCTGACAACCCGCGCTGGTTCATGGTCGACGTTCAGCTGAAAACGAAGTTTCACGAAGTCCTGCGGCTCAAGACACTGAAGGAAACACCCGGGCTTGAAGACATGGTTGTCACCAGGCAGGGCAACCGACTGTCTATTACGCCCGTAACCGCTGACGAGTTCAAAATCGTCAAGCGCCTTGCCGGGGTTCGGTGAGGTGAAAGGATAACCGGCCAGTGACCGACTGGATACTCTCAGCGCTCATAGTCATCATTCTCCTGCTGGCGTTCGCCCTCGGGTTTGTCTGGCGCGCCCTTGTCGTCCTGCGCCAACAGACCGACCGACGTCTTGCCGAACTGCGCAATATCGTCCACAGGGTCAAGTCGGTGCGCCCGGTCCAGCCGCTGGCCGAACAATTGGCCGACTTCCGCGAACAGTCCGAGGCGATCCTCGACGATGTCCTTCGCGGCGCCGCCTATAGCGAGCTGCCGCCCGAGGACCGTCTGGGCCAGGTGGACGAACAGCTCGTTCGCGAACTGCTCGACCGGTTTGAATCGATCCAGTTCGCTATGCGCGCTGAGAAGATATCCGCCGAATCGCTCCCGACCGGCGTCGACCGCCCCATCGGTCTGCTCTACTGCCGTATGGCTCGCTTTGAGCCCGCCCAATTTCACCTGTCGCGCTATATCAAGGCGTATCCCGACGACAACGAAGGTCTGTACTTTTACGGCCTTGCTGAGGCGCGCCTCTTCAACTACGAGAAAGCGATCAAGGCCTTTTCCGCATTTGTCGCCCACGACAATTCCGTCTCCGCCGCCTACCTTCATTGGGGCGCCAACCTCGGGAAGCTGTACGACGAAACCGGCCAGGGCGAACTCGTTACCGAGGCGAGGCAGCACTTTGAGACCGCCATCGAACTCGACGCCACCAACAGCCGGGCCTGGTTTAACCTCGGGCTGGCGTTCGAGGCGGAGTACCGTCTCAACGACGACCCCTCCCGTCTGCCGGAAATCCTGCGCGCCTTTGAACGGGTGGTTGAACTCGACGACGCATCCGGTCGCGCCTACTATTACCGTGCTCGCGCCTACAGCCTGAACGGTGATACCGCCGCCGCCGCCGAGGACCTCCGCCAGGCCATACAGTTCGACAAGTCACTGGCCGACCGCGCCAAAAACGAAAAGCTGTTTGACGATATTGTCATTCCTGTCTGATCCGGCCGCCCCCTCACACTGCGGCGTGATCGAAATACCGCCCCAGGCCGATAGTAAAGACGGCACAACCGTAGAGCGAATGCTCCAGGGTCACCACCAACAGCGACTGCGACTCATCGTACCGCCGTGCAAAAATTGCCCCGCCAATGGTGCTCAGTACCACCGACAGCGTGTTCTCAAAGATGATATGCGCATAGCCGAATGCCAGCGCACTTACCGCCACCAGCATCCAGTGTGACCGCAGGACCAGCTCATACCGGTGAAAGAAGAACGTCCGATAAATCAACTCCTGCGGCAGTGCCGACAACGGAGGATACAACAGCATAACCATCAGCCAGGCAACCGGGTTTTCCTGCACAAACGCGAACAGCAGCTCCGGGGCCAAAAGCCAGGTGCCCAGTACCAGGACTATGATGCCAAACAGGTACAAGAGGAGCATGTGTTTGAGCTGAACTCGCAGGGCCGATACCCGCCACAGGTTGCGACGGTCAAACGACTTGTCTCGCCACAACACGACCATACAGTAGATCCCTATTGCCAGCAGCAATAAAATGGGGGAAGGGGGGAGAAGGTCGAGCCGGTAGGCAATCGGCATGAGCACAAAGATCACTGCCAGTTCGACGACTCTGCACATCAAGCGACCAGACATCAGCGGCAATGGTACGCTGTTGAGTCGAACCTGTCCAAGTTAGAAAACGGTTAATACATCGCGATGCGAATTAGGGTGCCGGCCCTTTTCTCAATACTGGGAGGTGGATTTGAACCACCGACCTCCTGATCCACAATCAGGCGTTCTAACCAACTGAACTATCCCAGCATCGACTCGCCCAATCTATCATTCTGGTCCGGTATGTCAAGGGCTTTTGGGCAGTTAGACCGCCAACGAACTCTTAACAAATCTTGCCGAACCGCGAACTTCTGCCTACAATTTAAGTTACACACGGTAGTGCCCCGGCCGCCGCCGGGCACGCTGACATGATGGCTGGTCGCCCAATATGACCAAACCAGAACAAAGGAACAATCGGTGGAAGAACACTACCGCAAGATTATTGAAGCTATCGGCGAAGACCCCGATCGTGAGGGCCTCGTCAAGACCCCGGCCCGCGCCGCCCGAGCTATGGAATACCTCATGAAAGGCTACAAAGAGGACGCCCGTGCGATCATCAACGGCGCTCTCTTCGAGGCCGACACCAAGGAAATCATACTGGTCAAGGATATCGAGTTGTACTCGATGTGCGAACACCACCTGTTGCCGTTTATCGGCAAGGCCCACGTCGCCTATATCCCCAGCGGCAAGGTACTCGGGCTGTCCAAGGTGGCGCGGCTCGTCGACATCTTCGCCCGCCGTCTGCAAATCCAGGAGAAACTGACCAAGCAGATCGCGACCACCATCATGGAACATACCGCCGCCCTTGGTGTCGCCGTCGTCATCGAGGCTCAGCATCTTTGCATGATGATGCGCGGTGTCCAGAAACAAAACTCCATTATGATGACATCCTGCGTCCTCGGCGAATTCCACGACGATCCGTCCACCCGCGCCGAATTCTTCAGCCTGATACGGAGGTAAGCCGTCGAGTCGATGTACCTGACCCTCTCCAAGCGCTTCGAGTTCGCCGCCTCGCATCTCTGCCGTCTTCCCGGCGTCGACCAGCGCGACAACTATAACCTGTACGGCAACGAAGCCCGCGGCAACCATGGCCACGGGCACAACTTTATCGCCCACACCGTCTTCCACGGTCCGGTCGACGACCAGACCGGCATGATGCTCAACGTGAGCGATATCAAACGCGAAGTGAACGCCGTCCTCGCTGAGCGTTATGATCACAAGTACCTCAACCGCGATCATCCCTCTTTCACGCACACGCCGCCCACCGTCGAACTGATCGCGCGCGAATTGCTCTCCGACACCATCGACCGTTTCCAGGGCAACTCTGCCCGGCCGGTTGTCGGCCACGTTGCCCTGTCGGAGATGGCCGACGCCGTCGCCTATCGGGGCGGACGCGTCGAACGCAATGAGTACATGACCTTTTCCGCCGCCCGACGGACATTCTCCCCCCGGCTCTCCGACGGCAAGAATCGCAAACTGTTCGGCTCTGCCAGCAAGAAAGGGGGGCACGGTCATGGGTACCGCCTGCGCCTGACCCTCGCCGGCGCCCTCGACGAAAAGACCGGCCTGCTGGTACCCCATGAGCACCTCTCCCACCGGCTCTCGCAACTGCACAACCGCCTCGACCATCGCAACCTGAATCGGGAGTTGTCCGACTACGGCGACCGCCCCATGACTACCGAATGCCTCTCCCAGTATATCTTTGAGAAACTTGTCGACGACCTCCCACTGGTCCGCGTCCGGCTCGCCGAGAACGACAACTTCTTCGTCGAATATCAGGACGACGGCAATTACTGCCTGGGACTGCGGCAGTCGTTCTATGCCGCCCACCGCCTGCACAGCCCGCAGCTGCCTGACAGCGACAACCGTGAAATCTACGGCAAGTGCAACAACCCGGCGGGGCACGGTCACCAGTACCTGGTCGAAGCGACCTTTACCGGCAGCCTCGACGACAAGAGCGGCACCCTGTATCCACTTGACCAGTTGAACGCTCAACTGTCAAAATCGCTCGATGCCTACAATTACAAGCACCTCGATCTCGACACCGACGACTTCAAGGACTCACCCAGCACCGGCGAGATGATCGTTCGGCGTCTGTGGGAACGGATCGAGCGTGACGTGCCGGCGCAACTCTGCCGCCTGCGACTCTGGGAGACCCCCAACAATCGCTTTACCCTGCGACCGGGCGATGCAGTCGAGCGCGCCACCACAACCTGAGGGAGAAAGGTATGAAACGAATACTGATAACCGGCGCCAGCCGGGGAATAGGCAAAGCCATCGCCCTTGCCGTCGCCGGCCAGGACAGTGAACTGCTCCTGCACGGCCGTGCCACCAAAGCGCTTGACGCTGTCGCCGAACAGGCCGGGCAACGAGGCAGCAAAACCAAAGTCATAACTGCTGACCTGACGGATTCATACGGTATCGATACAATCGTCGACGCCGTCGGCGACGCCGAACTCACGGCCCTCGTCCACAACGCCGCTGTCGCCATCGTCAAACCGTTCAACGAGCTTTCGTCCGAAGACTGGCAGCGCACCCTCGATGTCAACGTCACCGCGCCATTTGAACTGACCCGGCGCCTGCGATCACAGATCCCGCGTGGCGGCACGGTCGTAAACATCCTGTCGGTCGCGGCACGATCAGTCTTTCCCGGCTGGTCGGCCTATTGCATGAGTAAATTTGCGCTCGACGGTTTCGCGCGAGCAATCAGGGAAGAGTTGCGCGCCGACGGTATCCGGGTTGTAAGCCTGTATCCGAAAGCGTCGGCGACTGAAATGTGGGACGGTATCTCCGGCGAATTCGACCGTTCGAAAATGCTCGATCCGTCCGAGGTCGGCCGCGCCGTCGCTTACGTCCTGTCCGCCTCCGACGAAATCCTCATCGACTCGATCGACCTCGGCAACATCGCCGGCAACTTGTAGTCCCTTGATATCAGGCAATTCGAAACTTGATGTCGGTATAAGTGACAGTGACAGTGACAGTGCGAGTGTGCCGCGCGTACGTCTCGTGCGCGCGGAAGAAAGCCCCGGCCTTACCGCAGCTTGTCAATCTTCGCCGCCACCACAAAATCGTTGACCGACAACCCCCCGATCGCATGCGTGTACAGCGTAAACTTCACCTTATTCCAACTGTGTAAGAAGATATTCGGATGATGCCCCTCGTCTTCGGCGATCTCACCCGCCTTGTTGATGAAAACAAGCGCCGCCTGAAAGTCTTTGAACTCAAACTCACGCTCGATTTTTGTATCGTGCTCTATGACACGCCACTCCGGCACCTGTTCGAGGTACGGTTCGAAGTCCTTGCGCGTCAGCGGATCGACACCACCTTCACACGGTTCGCACTTTATCTTGGTAAGTTGTTCCATCAGTCAACCTCCGGATGCGGATTGTAGATCAGGTCGATACCTTTTTCGATGACGACCCGCACCTCTTCCTCCGCTTTCGCCTTGGCCTCGAGCCAGTCCTGAATTTCCTTTTTCAGCTGGTCATCAAGGCCGCGCTCATGGAGCAGTTCCAGCAGCTCCATTGCAATTAACCAGTCATACCTGTATTTCTGTTTCACTTCCTCGAATGTCTGGGGAATGACATTCTCCTTAATCTTGCCATCGCGGTAGTCGCGTACCCGCTGATACAGATTGAACAGCTCTACCTGCTCATCGGTGATCTCGTTCTTGATCGTGCGTGTCTTCGAAACCATCGAGATATCCTCGTACGCGTCCTTGTCGGCCGCGCCGGCAAACACCGAGATGATCTTCTCGCCAACCGCCATATCGTAGACACCCCAGTCGGGCGCAAACAGCTTCTTCACACCATAGGTCACCGTGCAATTGGAGAAGGTCATGATGATGATCAGCCCATTGCGACGCTCCACTCGTTCGAGTACTCCGGTCACCGTTACGCCCGACTCGAACTCGAGTGTCGATTCATCACCGTGCCTGACACCTGCCGCCTCGAGATCGGCGTCGGTCATCGACTCCAGCGGCTTGTCCAACGCTGCCGGCTTGCCGACCGGCGAGCCAAAGCCGTCTTGGTGGTGCTTCCGACCGTGCCCTTCGAGCTGCTTGTCGCCGAAGGCCAGGGCGGTGGGTGAAGTAGTCCGTACATACACCGGCTCGCCGCGGTCGTTCAACAGCTGCTCAGAGAAAACGCCTGACACCTGAAGGCCCGATGAATACACCGCCGTCGACGCCCGCTCGCACTCGATTGCCTTCTCCAGCCCCCCGCGACCGCCCACCTTGTACGCCAGGGTAGTCTCGAAGTCGTTCAACACTTCATTCAAAAAGACAAAACTCGGCGTGACGAACAATTGCGGCTGCATGGTGGTGATATCATACGCATAGTCGGCCGCTGACAGGTCGTACGGAATCTTCTTGACGTGCGGCTTCAGGCACTCCGATGCCTCTCCGATCGACGACAACAGGCCGGCGCCGTAGATCTTGGGACGATCCATCGGGCCGATCAAACCGTACTCAACCGTCCACCAATGCAAACGACTCAGTTTGCCCATCTCCGACGCTTTGCCCATGTTGTCCTGCTTGTAGAGCACATCTTCTTCAGCTTCCTTGATTTTCTCCGGATCGGTCCCGCGCGCTTCCTTCAGCACCGAAAGCAGCCGAATCGCTTCGTACATCTCGTGATCTTTCTTCGACAGCATCGCCTTCGAGCCCACTTCGCCGATCCGACGCAGATACTCGGCATACTCCGGATCGGCAATGCAGGGTGCATGGCCGGCCGACTCGTGGATGATGTCAGGGGACGGCGTGTATTCAATGTGTTGAATCTGACGCATGTCCGCCGCAATTACCAGTACCCGGTGGGCCTGGAACGCCATAAACGCCGCCGGCGGGATGAAACCGTTCACGCACACGGCAGCCCAGCCGATCTTGCCGAGAATGTCGTTCATGAACTCGATACTCGGGATGTGATCCTCACCGATACCGGTCTTGGTCAAACCCTCGAAGTAAATCAGGTGGGCATACTTGCGCAGGAAATTGAAATTGCGGCGCATGACATACCGCCAAACGGCATGATCCTGGGCGGTATAGGCATCATAGTTCTGGTCGACGATGAACTGCCTGAGATAGTCGGGAAGAGCGGCAATGCGATCGTTCGCCGTCTCAAACTCCCGGTAGGCGAAGTCGGTCGTGGCGCTGGTCAGCGGCTGACCGTTGGTCGTCGTGGTGGCCGTCGATTGACTCTGCTGTTCCATACCGTCTATCCCTTTCCGCCCCAACACGGGCGGTTGTTGGTGCTCGCGATGTGCTGGTCAGACAACTGTATTATAGAGTCTATGACCCCATGCAGTCAATTATTTATACGAATGACGCGGCCTTGCGGTTTGTTGCGCGCAGCTACGCCTGCAACTCGGAAACGTCCTCGAACTGCTTGAGCGACTCCGGGTTAGCCAAAGCGTCACGGTTCGTCACCGGCTCCCCGTGAATCGTCCGCGTCACCGCCAGCTCCACCTTCTTGCCGTTGATGGTGTGCGGAATGTCGTCCACCTGGATGATCCGGGCCGGCACATGGCGCGGCGTCGTCCGGTCGCGCAACCGCACTTTTATCCGCTCCCGGAGTTCGTCATCGAGCCTGGTGCCGTTGCGCAAGACCACGAACAACACGACTCGGACATCGTCGTTGTACTTCTGCCCGACCACAATGCTGTCGGTGATTTCATCCATGCTCTCGACCGGTCCGTAAATTTCAGCAGTCCCGATCCGTACCCCACCCGGATTCAGGGTCGCATCCGAGCGGCCGTGCACGATGATGCCGTGCTCCTCCGTGAATTCGATAAAGTCACCATGCCGCCACACTCCCTCGAAATGACTGAAATACGCCTGCTGATACTTCTCGTCGTCCGGATCATTCCAGAACTCGAGCGGTTCGGTTGGGAACGGCGCGGTGCAGACCAGTTCACCGACACCGCTTCTCATCGGATTGCCGATGTCGTCGTACACCTCCACTTTCATACCGAGGCCCGGGCCCTGGATCTGGCCGGGATAGACCGGCAGGGTAGGGTTGCCCAGCATGAAGCACGACACCAGGTCGGTGCCGCCGGAAATCGACGCCAGGTGGAGATCGCTCTTTACGTGCTCATATACCCAGGTGAAATTCTGCACCGACAGGGGAGAGCCCGTCGAGAGAATCGTTTTGAGCGACGTCAGACTGCATTCGTCCCTGGGTGTGTAACGCCGCGACTCACAGGTCGACAAGAATTTCGGGCTCGTCCCGAAAATACTGATGTCTTCCTTGTCGATCAACTGCCACAACACGCTGACGCCCGGATGTACCGGGCTGCCGTCATACACCAGCACCGTCGCGCCGGTCATCAACGAACTGACCAGCCAGTTCCACATCATCCAGCCGCACGTAGTAAAGTACGTTATCGTATCATCCCGATTCAGGTCGCTGTGGAGCACCAGCTCCTTGTAATGCTGCAAGAGAACGCGTCCCCCTCCATGCACCATGCACTTCGGTTTGCCGGTGGTGCCCGACGAGTACATGATGTAGACGGGGTGATCGAAGTCGGTCTGGACAAACGCAACCTCACGGCTGTCGTTAGCCAGCAGATCGGTCCAGGCTGTTTCATTGTCGCGCATGTCCGGTGACCGGCTCAACATCGGGACAACGACAAGGTGTTCGATACTGTCAATCGTATCGACTATCCTGCGGGCATTGTCCAGCGTGGGGAACTGCTTGCCGCCATACGTGTAGCCGTCGCACGTCAACAGTACGCTCGGCTCGATCTGCTCGAATCGATCCATGATTCCCTGGAAACCGAAGTCGGGTGAACATGACGACCAGATGGCGCCGATAGATGTAGCTGCCAGCATAGCGATGATCGTCTCGGCGATATTGGGCAGTACCGCCGCTACTCGATCGTTCTTCGTCACGCCGAGCGCCTTTAATCCCTCTGCGCACCGAGCCACCTGCCGGTACAACTCTTCGTACGATATCCGAACGGGATCACGCGACTCCGAGTAACTGACAATCGCCTCACGGTCGTCGCGAAAGCGCAGCAGGTTTTCGGCAAAATTCAGTTTCGCCCCCACGAACCACTTCGGCTTCCACACTCCGTCAGGGGCGTCGAGCACGGTCTCATGTTTTTTCGAATGGATTATCTCGGCGTATTCCCAGACAGCTTCCCAGAAGCGGTCGATTTCACTCACCGACCACTCATGCAACTCGCCGTAATTGACAAACGTCTGATTCTCGCGCGCCGCCAGGAACTCTTTGAAATGCGTTATATTGGCAGTGGCTACCCGACGGGCGTCGGGCGCCCACAGGTACTTCCTCATCCGACCTCTCCAGCCGTCTTGTAGCCGGCATACAGGGTTACATGCAGCGCAAACTCCGGCTTGCCGTTACGCAACGCCACTCGAGCTGTGCGCTCTAAACGACGCCGCCCCTTTTCAGGGTTTCGCTCAAACGTCGCCAGCGCCCCTCGCAGCATCTCGATATGCTTGGCTTCACGCTCAAGCAGCAGAAATTGATCTTCGTGAGTCTCCACTGTCCCGTACTGCGAGACAAACTTCTCAACGACATCCGGCTTGGGCAGCGTCGGCATGGCGGCCAGCTGCGCCACGTCGTTGGCGGTGAAGATCTCCGACCGCCTGACAAATTCCGGCAGGCCATCGAAACCGATCCCGGTCGCCTCCGGCTTGGCAATCTGAAATGCGGCCTCGCCGATGGTGCGCGAATACCATGCTCCGCCCATGCGACCGATCAGGTCGATGCGTTCCGGCTGGATCATACCTTGATCGATAATACTGCGACTGATATGAAACTTGACCACCTCACAGATCGCCAGGTTCCCGGAACCACCCTGGTCGCCCAGGTTAATCATCTGTTGCAACCGGCATTCCATCTGAAATGGAGACTCCCTGACACGCGGCGGTTTGACGAGATCAGACGGTTGCGGTGTCAGTCCCGACTTGTCGAATTCGTCAACCCCCGGTTCAAACTCAGCCGACGCCAGGTTGACCTGGTGCGCGATGCCGTACGTTACCACCTGGATGACGCACTCTTTGGTCGCAGCCAGGTTGTTGTACGTGTCTTTCAATTCCGCCGTCTTACCGCGCCGCGCGGGGGAGAAGGCCACCGTCGGCGGGTTGGCGCCGAACGCATTGAAAAACGAAAAGGGAGAGAGGTTGACCGCACCATCTTCACTTACCGTCGATACCAGCGCAATCGGTCGCGGTGCCACCCCGCCCAGCAGGTACCGATGCACCTCCGGTGTCGACAGTTCCTTCGGCTCGAACGAGTAAATACTCGCATCGTCTGACATATATGGATTGCCTCCCCTGGAAGCGGCTAACTGACCGCTTCCTGCATGTTTTTCTTCTTCGCCAGGATCGAACGATCCTCTTTCGCCTTCACTATGCGGTTCGACAGGCGGCCCAGTCCCTCGATTTCAAGCTCGATGGTATCACCGCTGGCGAGCCAGATCGGCTCGTGCGTTTCGCCACGCTCTTCGGCCTCGCGGCGCCACGTTCCGTTCAGCTCGAG
Source organism: uncultured Ignavibacteriales bacterium (assembly GCA_964544635.1). Lineage (GTDB taxonomy): Bacteria > Zixibacteria > MSB-5A5 > GN15 > FEB-12 > CAZJCK01. The sequence continues at coordinate 29,229 of CAZJCK010000014.1, forward strand.
GTAGCAGCCGGTACCCACCGTACCCGACCCGATTACTTCGCCGGGATACATGTCAACGCCATAAGCGCAGCGTTCGATGATCTCGGCAAAGGTATAGGTCATATCCTTCATGTTGCCATCCGAGACCAGCTTGCCGTTGTGGTGTGCCGTCATCCGCAGGCTATACTGGTCACCGTCCCCGGTTTCGATCTTCTTGTTCTCCAGCTCATCCGGCGTAACCAGCCACGGACCAATGACAGTCGCGAAGTCCTTTCCCTTGGCCGGGCCGAGATTCAACTTCATCTCTTCCATCTGCAAACGTCGCGCCGACAAGTCATTCATGATCGTGTACCCGGCGATATACTCATCCGCCTTCTCGGCCGTAATGTTGCGTCCCTTCTTGCCGATCACAATCGCCGCTTCCAGTTCGAAGTCGAGCTTGTGCAAGTGGTCATTCTCGACCTCGACATCGCCCGGTCCGTAAATGGCCTGGTGATTCGTGAAGTAGAAGATCGGAAACTGGTCAAACTCCGGAATCATGTCGACACCCCGGTTGCGTCGTGCCGACGCGACGTGCTGACGGAAAGCGTAGGCATCGCGGCACGACGGCGGGTGCGGCACCGGCGCCAGCAACCGTGCCTTCGACAGTTCGATACCCGTATCCAGCTTGCCGCCACTCGCTGCATCGTGCAGCTTTCGCACCAGTTCCATTCCTTTTTCTTCCATGCTCAAGAGCGCGTTCATGTTGTTCGGTAGCGCCAGCGACAGCTTCTCGCCGTCATCCGCAGCATCATAAATCCGTTCGTTGACCAGTAGGCCAAGCCGTTCTTCGTTATCTACATTCAGAAACGTTACCAGTTTCATGAGTTCGTCTGTCCTATCCTTTACTTGGGTTTGAAATCGGCTGTTGATGATACTTGATGGCCAGCTCCGGCCACAGCTCGCGTATGACTGCGATCGCGAAGCGCGTTTCGTCATCGGTGCCGCTGTTGATTCGAATCCCTTCGGGAATACCGAAGACCGATACATGGCGCACGATCAGGCCGCGGTTGAGGCAGGCTTCAAAGAACTCGACGGCGCACTCTTCCGAGGGCATGATCAGCAATATAAAGTTGGCCGCTGTCGGCACCTGCCGAATTCCCAGCTCACCGAACGCCGCCTGCAACGTTGCCAGCGACCGCTGGTTGGTTGTCACCGTCTCCTTGACGAAGTCGTCGTCCGAAAGCGCCGCAATTGCCGCCACCTGCGCCAGGTGATTCGGCTCGAACGGCAGCTTGACCCGATACAGCTTTTCGATCAACTCCGCTGGGCCGATGGCGAAGCCAGCCCGAATGCCGCCGAGGCCGTAGGCTTTGGATAGCGTCTGCGTCACGATCAGGTTGTCATACCGATAGGCCGCACCGTTCGGATAATCGACGTGCTCCCGTGCATAGATCGTATAGGCCTCGTCGAGTACGACCAGTACGTTGTCCGGCACCCTCTCCATGAACGACCGAAACTCGGTATCGGTCACCATCGTACCGGTCGGATTGTTGGGGTTGGCTACATAGACAACCTTCGTGCGCTTGTCAATTGCTTCGGCCAGCGCATCGAGATCGAACCTGTAGTCGCGCAACGGTATCGTACGCAGCTTGCGCCCGAACTTTCGCGTGCTCACGTACATGCCGATGAATGTTCCGTCGCAGGTCAACAGCTCATCGTCCTGATCCATGAATGCATTTACGATGTATGCCAGCAGCGAATCGGTGCCGTGCCCGGCGACGATCTCCGACGGCTCGCGCCGGAAGTGTGCCGCCGCTACCCTGATCAGCTCGGTCGCTGCCGGATCAACGTACCGGTGCAACTCACTGACCGCTGCCCGTACCGCGGCCATCGCTTTGGGCGACGGCCCCAGCGGGTTTTCGTTTGAGGCCAGCTTGACGATTCGCGTCAGGCCCTTCTCGCGCGCCAACTCGCTGATGGGTTTGCCCGCCTTGTATGCCTTCAGCGTTTCAATGTATTTCGGTACCCGGACCATCGGCGCTACTTCTCCAGCCACGATTGGGCGTAGCCGTCGTCGATCGTATCGCGCAGGTTGACCGTCGGGTACAGCGGCGCAAAGGTATCGATCATCACCGCGAACTCGTTGGTTTCTTTAGCGCCAACCGAGGCCTCCGTCTTGCCCGGCTGTGGCCCGTGCGGCATGCCGCCGGGATGCAGCGTGATGGAGCCTTCCTTGACACCCGCCCGCGACATGAAGTCACCGTCGAAGTAATACAGCACTTCGTCACTGTCGATGTTGGAGTGGAAGTACGGCGCCGGGATGGCGTCCTTGTGGAAGTCGAACAGGCGCGGACAGAAATTGCAGATCACGAAATGCTGCGTGTTGTACAGCAGGTGAACCGGCGGCGGCAGATGTATCCGCCCGACTTTCGGATGATAGTCGCGAATGTTGAACGCAAACGGGTACAGGTAGCCGTCCCACCCGATCACGTCATACGGATGGTGCGGCAGGACATGTTCAAACCAGCGATCCCCGGCCTTGAGTATCAACGTAAACTCACCCTTTTCATCATGTGTCTCGAGCTCTTGCGGCGGACGGAAGTCGCGCTCGCAATACGGCGCGTGCTCCTCCATCTGCCCGTACTCGTTCTTGAAGTGGCTGGGGATCTCATACGCCGTGCTCGACTCTACGAACAGGATCTTATTGTCCTGATCGTAGGTGTCAAACTTGAACTGGTAGGTCGTACATCGCGGGATGACAAACTGGTCGCCGGGACCGAACTCGATCGACCCGAAGTCGCTTGTAAACACGCCCTTGCCCCGATGTACCATGGCATACTCCGCCGCCAGGCTGTTGCGATAGAACTCGTCGGTATCTATCGTTACGTGACAGGTCGAAATCTCGCAGTGCTGATTGTACAGGAACATGTTGCGATTGCGAATGAAATCGCCCGGTGTTTTCTTGTCGTCGGTGTAGCAGTGATACCACAACCGCTGCGCCTCCGGCCAGCGAACATCCTTGTGGATGGCCACTTCCTTGGAACTGATCAACGAGGTCGGCATATAGTTGCGATACTTCGTCGAGTAGATCCCGGAAAACCCCTTGCTCGACACCAGCTCCTCACGATACAGCGATTTGCCGTCCGGCTTGTAAAACGTCGTATGCTTCACCCTGGGCATCTCACCCAGGCGATGATAAAATGGCATAGTGTTGTTCCTCCAGCGAAACCGGCCGCTTTAACAGGGCGGCATCAGTTCCGACGGTTCCTTGTCAAGATTGCCGCGCAGCTTCTGGTCGAGTTCGATCGACTCGAACAGCGCCTGGAAATTCCCTTTGCCGAAACCCTGGCTGTTACCCCGGCGCTGGATGAATTCGAAGAAGAATGTCGGGCGATCCCCGATCGGCTTGGTGAATAACTGTAACAGGTAGCCGTCACCCTCGATGTCGCACAGGATGCCGTGCTCCTGCAGGTCGCTGATATCTTCGTTCAGTTCGATATCCTTGCGCTCGCGCAGTTTGTCGTAATACGTATCCGGCACCGACAGGAATTCGACACCATTCTTGCGCAGCGCTGAAATCGTCTTGATGATGTCGGTCGTCTGGACCGCGATGTGCTGCACTCCCGAACCATAGTACTGCTCGATATACTCCTCGATTTGCGACTTCTTCAAGCCTTCGAACGGCTCGTTGATCGGGTTGCGAATCTTCGAATCCTTCGTTCGCACAACCTTCGAAAGCAGCGCCGAGTACTTGGTGCTGATATCACCCGGGCCGAAGTCGACGAACGTTTCGAAATTCATCGTCGAGTTAAAGTAGTTCGCCCACAGGTTCATTTCGTTTTCGCGCACGTTGCCGACAATGTGATCGATACCGACGATGCCCGTCTCCTCGCGCTCGATATTCCACTTGAAGGGCGGCTCGCAATACTTCGGCTTGAACAGGTAATCGTACTTGTCGTGATTCACGTAGCACAATTCGGTATCATCATACAGGCGGATCGCCGCCTGTTCGTATACACCGTGGTGATCCTCGAGCCTGGTCGGGCGCTGCACCATGACGGCGCCGTTCTTGGTCGCGTTCTTGAATGCTCCGTCGACCGAATCGACTTCGACCGACCAGCGCTTCACGCCGTCGCCGTGGGTATTGATGAAATTCCACACTTCCCAGCAGCTCGGCTGGGCCGGCGAGGTGATCACGAACTTCAGGTTGTTCTTGGTGAGATAAAACGAGGTGCGGTCCCGCACTCCCGTTTCCGGGCCCAGGTAACCGGTCAGGTCGAAACCCATCGCCTTGACATACCAGTAGGCGACCATCTTGGCCGATCCGACATAAAACTCAACGAAGTCGTAGCCGCGAATTCCCATATCGTTTGCCATGTATGCGCTCCTTATGTTGCAAAGAATCAGAGTCGATTGCCTTAACAGCTTTGGCGGCAAGGAGTTTCCACTTTCCGCCGGGAATCCGACAGCGACCGCGCGCCAACCGCCGCCGAAACTCCTAACTTAGCGGACAATCATCGACCGCGCAACCGATTTATGGACTGGAAGAGTGCACGTTTGTCCGTGCTGGACAAGATCTTACGGACAGGCCGGCGGCGTCACCCCGCCGGCAAACAGGCGGTCGACCGAGAACGACAGGTCGATCGGGTCAGCCGATGAACCGTCGCCGTTCACATCGGCCTCAATGGTACACTCGGCTGCCTGACCACCCGCAAACAGGTAGTCGACCAGCGAACTCAGATCGATCGGGTCCATGTCTGTGCCGTCGCCGTTAAAGTCACCACGGATGCCCTGGCAACACGTTCCCAGCCGCTGGTGGTAGTTCAGGCCACCATGGTCCTCGCCGATCAAGGCATCATCGTCACCATCGCCGTCGACATCGGCAAACGCCGGCGCCAGTTGCGAGCCATCGTCATACCCCGGCAAGGTATCCGGCTGCAGCACCAGGGAGAGGGAATCGGGGAAGACTCCGCTGGGGGTCGTATTGCGATACCAGTCAAGGGCTTCGCCGGCCCCGCCAATTATCAGGTCTTTGCGGCCGTCCGCATCCCAGTCATACACCGTCACGAGGGCATACTCACGCGCCACCTGTTTGATCAGTTTGTTTGTCAGCAGCACCAGGTTGGGTGTCTCGGGTGTGCCGATATTCTGGTACAACAACACATTAGCGAGGCCGTTGAAGTCCCATTCTCCGACCACCAGGTCCGGCAGGTTGTCGTCGTTCAGGTCGGCGACTCGCGGCACCGCCAGCTGGTCGACCTTCAATCCCAGCCACTGCGTGCTCACCTGGACCGGATTGAAACTGTTGGCGTCGCCTTCATTACTCCAGTACTCGATCCGCCCCAGGCCGGTCCCGATCAACAGGTCGAGGTCACCATCATTGTCCAGATCAGCCAGTTCCGGCGTCGCGTCGGTTCCGACATCGATCCCAAACCAGGCATCCGATACCAGTTCGAATGAAGGCGCCGTTTTGCTGCCAACGTTTTCATAGTACGCCAGTTGACCGGACGATTGCCCAACCAGCAAGTCAATATCGCCGTCACCGTCCAGGTCGGCCGGCGCCGGACGCGCCTGCGAACCGTAGTCGATCGTTTCAATGTAGTTCTGCTCCACCTCAACAAAAACTGCCGCCTCGGGAATACCGTCGTTGCGCAAGTACCGAAAATTGTTGATTGGCGACCCATTCGCTACCCCCAACAGCATGTCCAGGTCACCGTCGCCGTCCAGATCCGATAACGTCACATGATTGAACCCGACCGTCCCGTTCGGCAGATATGTCTCGGTATTCCAGGTCAGATTCGACGAGTCCACGGTCCCCAGGTTGTCGAACAGGTACAGGTTGGTGTTAAACAGGTCGCCCCACAACAGGTCGAGTACGTTGTCATTGTTGATATCTGCAAACGTGATAGCCGAAAACCCGTGCTGCGGCTCGCCGGAATCGCGCGGCCCTGCTCCGGGGAACGCCAGGATCGAATCGTACGCCTGTGTCACCAGTGTGAACGAGGGAGAGGATGGACTCCCGGTGTTCTCGTAGAACTCCAACCGGCCGTTGGTATTACCGAAAAAGAAGTCCAGGTCGCCATCGTTGTCCAGATCCTCAAAGTCCCCGGTATTATTCGTGCCGGTCACGAATCCGCCAATAGTGCCGTCGACCAGCACAAAACTGGGAGTGGTACCAACTGACTCATTCCGATGAAACGCCACCCCGTTCGCTTTGTTGTCACAAAACAGGTCGGGGTCGCCGTCAGCATCGAGATCATCCAACCGGTACCACGATCCGACATTGATTCCACCCAACCGTTGCGACTGGAACTCCCACACCGGCGACGCTGCCGTGCCGACATTCAGGAACCACGCCACCCGACCATCCTCGTTGCCGACAAACAGGTCGTCCAGGCCGTCACCGTCAAAATCAACCAGTTGCGGCTTGGGATCGTTAATCCCGCCATAAAACGGATACGCAATCGCATCCACGCCGTCGCTTACCGGAAACGGTGTGACTTTCCGCTCCCAGCCCGATTGAGCGAATGCGGTAACGGTGAGCAGTAAAATCAGACAGACAGCGGCAGCAATTCTGAGGTACGACATGGTGTGTTTGCTCTCTCCTTCTTTGGTATCCCTGACCCCACCAACGCCGCAAAACTCCCTTCAGTTCCCCCCGGGAACATATGGCCGGATCATGTGTGCAAAGAGACTGTTGTATAAATATCGGCAGAACATTATGTTATGGACGAAATGAGATGAAAAAACGTGAGTTTATCAATAGCAATACTATCCGCACTGATCACTGGCATGCCCTAAAATCCGGCCGGATTCAGTGCGATATTTGCCCCCGCGGCTGCAAGCTCGACGAGGGCCAGAAAGGTTTCTGCTTTGTCCGCGAACGCCAGGGTGACGAAATCGTCCTGACCACCTACGGGCGCTCTTCGGGCTTCTGTATCGACCCCATCGAAAAGAAGCCGCTGAACCATTTCTATCCCGGCAGTTCGGTTCTCTCGTTCGGCACCGCCGGCTGTAATCTCGGCTGCAAATTTTGCCAGAACTGGGATATCAGCAAATCGAAAGAGATCGACCGCCTTTCCTCCGAGGCCGGCCCCGAGCAGATCGCCCGCGCCGCCGAAGATCTCGACTGTACGTCAGTCGCCTTCACCTACAATGATCCGGTCATCTTCTTCGAGTACGCCATCGACACCGCCACCGCCTGCCGCGAACGCGGCATCAAGGCTGTCGCCGTCACCGCCGGCGAGATCATGCCGGAACCTCGCGTCGAGTTCTTCAAGCACATGGATGCCGTCAATGTCGATTTCAAAGCTTTCACCGACAAATTCTACCGGCAACTGACCGGCGCCAAACTGCTCCCGGTGCTCGAAACGATGAAGTACCTCAAACACGAAACCGACTGCTGGTTCGAACTGACCAATCTTGTTATCCCCGGCGAAAACGATTCCGACGACGAACTGCGCGACATGTCGGAGTGGATCATGAAAGAACTCGGTTCCGACGTCCCCCTCCACTTCTCCGCATTCCATCCCGATTACCTGATGCTCGATCACCAGCCGACACCGCCCGCCACCCTCACTCGCGCTCGCAGTATCGCCCAGGCGGCCGGGCTGCGGTATGTCTATACCGGTAACGTACACGATTCCAACGGTCAATCTACTTACTGCCACAACTGCGGTAAGACAGTCATCGGTCGCGACTGGTACGTACTGTCCGACTACAAGCTCGATGAACACGGTGCCTGCAGTCACTGCGGTACACCATGCGCCGGACAGTTCGGCAGCGGACCGGGTAAATTTGGTGCGCGACGTATCCCCGTGCGCATCGCCGACTACGCGTAGAGGAAACTATGGCACAGAAGAAACAACCGTCAGCATTTGAACGCTACGCTCATGAGTATGATCTCATGACCGACGCTGCTGCGCGCGAACCGAATCATCTGAAAGAGATCGATACCCTCATCTCCCGCTTCAAACCGAGGCGCGTGCTCGATGCCGGCTGTGCCTCCGGCCTCACTACCGTGCTCTTTGCCGAGCGCGGGGTAGAGGCGGTCGGACTCGACCGCTCCAAGCCGATGCTCGCCATCGCGATAGAGAAAGCCGCCCGGCGCAATGTCGTCGCCGAGTTCATTTACGGTGACTTCGAGAAGCTCCCCAAACGTCTCGACGGCAGCTTCGACCTGATCGTCTGCCTCGCCAATTCGATAAGCGGCGTCGACAGTCTCTCGGGCTTGCTGGCCTCCCTGCGCGGTTTCAAACGGCTGCTCCAACCAAACGGCCACCTCGTCCTGCAACTGCTTAACTACGCCGCCATAAAAGAGGGGGAGCTGTTTCCGGTGAAAGTGACACATAACGACGGTATCGTCTATGAACGCTTCTCCGAACGGCGCGGCAAAGTTCTGTCGATATATCTCACCCGTACCGACCTTAAGCAGTCGCCGCCGACGCTCGAACCGTTTCGTCACGATTTCGACAACTTCACAGTCGACGAAGTTCTCGACCGCACCAAAAGAGCCGGTTTCACCGACATCAAGAAGTTTGGCGATCTGAAGCTGACGCAACGTTTTTCGAAGCAGCGCCGCGACCTCGTCATCACCGCCCGCAACCCCGCCTGACCGCTCGTTTCAGACATCTCCGCAGGGCAGCCTCAGTGTTCTTGTAGGTCGAAACCTCGAGGCCCGCAGGGCCGAAGAGTTTCGACACGATCTATACAGAGTACCCACCTTTCAGGTGGACCATTCGCTGTCATCCCGGACGCAGTCCCATTATGCTACCGACGCCCCCGCGACACGTCATCCCGGACAAGATCCGCCGAAGGCGGATCGCAGAGCCGGGATCCATCTTTTCTTGGGTTCAGTAATTCGTAAAATCGGAGGAAGAAACTCACCGCAAGCGGAGGGCTACAAACAGGCTTGCTGGTAGCTCGCACCCACCCGAGTCATTCTGGCGAAGGCCAGAACCCACTCTTACAAACTAATTACGTAGGCGTGAATGTAGGCCAGAATGTCCCGCAGGGACTTCTGGCGTCTTTATCATTCGCCGGATCCCGGAACTCTGCACCCGGCAATCGCCGGTCTTGAGATTCCGGGCTACATACAAAATGCCATCGCGATTCATCCCGGCGGAAATGACACAGGGCAGCGTCACGCAATTCGCGGCCGGCTAATCAAAGACCTGCCATCTTCATATCGTGGCTCCACAACTGCGCCCCCCCCCCCGTTTAAACCTTTGACATCCCACCACCAGCCCATATCTTCCGCACCATCATGCGCCGACTACTGACAATGACCATCGCCGCGGTCCTACTCCTGGCAGCCGGCGGCCACGCCCAGCTCGATCGCGCCAGTCAGGCCGTCGACTCCGTCACCGCCTACCGCCCCGTCGGCGACTTCCGTCTCTGGACCTTCGTCTCCCGCGACTCCGCCATCGGCACCCTTACGTCGCGCATCCTTGAACGTTCCGACTTTGACGGCCGTCCCGCCATCGTCTTCGAAAGCGCCCTTGATATGGACTACAATCCGATCGGCCAGGACCGCACTATGACCATCACCGGCGAACGGACTGTCACCCGGAATGGTCTCCTGCTCGCTGAAGCGCTCGATCTGCAAGTCGGCGACCAGGCCGCCGAAATCGAAATTGAGGTACAGGACAGCCTTCTCGTCGGCCACATGACCCGAGGTGATCAGGAACTGGATGTTGCCTATGCCTACCCGCGACTCATGCCTGCCGCCAACTCGCTCTTTCTCGACCAGTACGAAATGTACTTCGCCCTGCGTGATCTCAAGGTCGGCGACGCGATCGACGACTCGTTGTACGTACCCCGCGACGGTTTTGCGACGGCCATTGTCGGCGAGGTCTTCAATTTCTCGTACCAGCGTCGCTACCAGGACATCTACGACTCAGTCTACAGTATCATGCTCACGCAACCGGAACAGGTCGAGCTGCTCTTCACGCCCGACAAGAAACTGGTCAAAGCAATCTTCCCCGCCCGCGACATGCGGGTCTATCTCGACATTGTGCAAAACGAGGCCGACCCCGCCACCCAACCCGGACGTCAACAGCGCCCCACCACCAGTTTTCTTGATAACCTGCCGCACTATGTCGTTTACCTGATCGGCAGCCTGCTGGCGATCGCCTTTTTTATCAGGTCCGGCTATCGCTGGAGTATTTCGTGGGTAGCCTACGGTGTCGGTGCTGTCGTCTTCTGGGTCATACCCTACACCCAGGTGCCGCTGCAGAACTGGGCGGTGCAGGAGTACTTCATCCCCGGCGTGCAGGGGGGAGGTTCGCCCATGACCCTGGCCATGCTGCCGTCGGCGGTGGCCGGCGTCATCCAGGAGTTTCTCAAGCTCGGCCTCATCTTCGCCGTCGCCTACCTGGCCAATCTCAAGCAATATCGCATACCGATCATTGGTGCCATACTCGGCGGCGGCTTCGGTTTCATGGAGGCATGCTATATTATCTCACTCTCGCCGGTCGCGGTCGACATCGCCTCGTGGGTCCTGCTCGAACGGATCTTCCTGATCGTTTTCCACACCGCCGCCGGCGCCATGCTCGGCCAGGCCATCTCCGAGAGCGCGCTGCAGGCCGTCATCACCGCCATACTGCTGGCCGCCGTCAACGGTTTGTGGCGCTACCTGCCGGTGGTCGTGCAGGAGGGCTTCGTTCCGGTCGAAATCATGTACCTGCTGCTGTCCGTCGTTGCTCTCATCATGCTCGCTACTGCCCTGATGGTGCGCAAGCGCGGGGAGAGGGCACGGTCGGCCCGCTGACCACGGTATTCGAATGGACGCGATCCTTTCCACCGCGACGCTCGTCCTTCTGATCATACTGACCGGCCTGCCGTTTATCTGGCCCTACCGAACCCATCGCGCCATTCTCGTCAGCTTCGCCGTCGGCGTCGCCTTGTCCTGGGCGATTGGCTTCGTGACGATACTTCTGAGCCTGTTTATTCAATCGGTCTTCTATCAGGACGTTATCCTTGATCTCATCCCGACGTACTTCATCGGTTTCGTGGTTAGCGTCATCGCCACCGTCGTGATCGACACTGCGCGATACCTGGTCCTGTTCATCATCGCCCATTTCCTGCTGGACAAACCTCGACTGATTCCGTCGCTTGGGGCCGCCCTTGCGGTTGGTTACTGGCTGATGTCTCTTATCACCAGCGCCTCGGGAGGCTTCGATATTTCAGCCGCCAGCTTTGCAGGCGACGTCAGCCTCTATCTCAACGCCATATTCGGTGTGGTTGCATTTGTGCTTGTCGGGCTGGCCCTGAGTCGCAGTCTCACGGCCGGTTTTTTTACGATGGCGCTGCTCATTGTGTTGAAGATCATCCGCCACGACAGCCAGTTTCTCCTGCCCGGCCGCGATTTGTTCGACTACCTTTGGCTGGGAGTAAACTTGGTGATAGTCCTCGGTCTGTTCGTCCTCGCTCTGTTTCTTATTGACAGGCACAAAAACGGGCCGACTACAACAGCCGGCCCGTGACGGTGTGATTCAGTACAGCAGATTGAACTGATCACGAAACGCTTTGGCCACCACCGCCCGCTCCGGTCGAATGGTGCTTGTCACTGCCGGAATCCTTCGGCGCCAGCCAGAAATAGACCAAGAAGGCGATTCCGGCGAATACGAACATCAACCCGACAGTCCCTTCATCGGTCATGTAGAAGACATTGAGCTGACGAAGCAGGAAGGCCAGGCCGATACCGGCCAGCACCAGCCCCCACTTCAGGTTACTGAGGCGGTCGTGGTGTGCCGGCCGTGCCCACAAATTCTTGGCCGATTCATCCAGCTTGCCCGACCGTATCAACAGGTTCCGCGTCCGGGCTTCCGCCAATATCTTGATTATCCACCCTATGGCGCCGAAAATAACTGCCGGAATCAATACTTCATTTAAGTCCATCACTGTCTCCTTATCTCGAGTTCTTGTCTTTTTCCGTCCTCTGACCCATCAGACAGCCCAAATTCCCCAAATGTTGCACCGGCTAACTGAAACATTTCCGGTCCGGAACCAGTCATATGGGATAAAGACGGTACTATGGAATCAGCCCAGCAGCTTATCGACAGAATCCTTGATGGTGACCGCGCCGCCTTCCGCCATATCGTGGAAGACTACCAGCGGTTGGTCCATCATATTGTCGGTAAGATGGTGACTGATCCGTCCGATAAAGAGGACCTGGCCCAGGACGTGTTCCTCAGGGTCTTCCAGAAACTCGGCTCCTTCCGCGCCGAGGCAAAGCTGTCGACCTGGATCGCCCAGATTGCCTTCAACACGACCGTCAACTTCGTCCAGAAGAAACGGCCCGATCTGCTTGGCGACTTGGCTGGCGACGACCACGACAGCGACCTCGATGCGTTCGCCGCCGACCTGATCGAACCGGACAACCAGACTGTCCGCACCGATATGGGTGAACGGATCCGCGAAGCAATCGACCAGCTCCCCGTCCAGTACGGCCTGGTCGTTGCACTCTACCACCTCGAGGAGATGTCCTACCGCGACATCGGCGAAGTCCTTGATCTTCCCGACGGTACCGTGAAGAGCCATCTCTTTAGAGGTCGAAAGATGCTGAAAGATAAGTTGTTGAACAAATACAGTCAGGAGGACCTGTGCGCCTGAATCACCTGACCGAACAGGACGTGCAAATCTACCTCGACTCCGGCCGCACCGAGCTGGCCGAACGGGTAGAGGCACACATACAAGACTGCGACGCCTGCCGTGCCGCTGTCGAACAATACGCAAAGCTGTATGCAGCTATCGAACTGACCGGGCGAAAGGCCGCCGACGGGAGCTTTGCCGATCGCGTCATGGCGCGGGTTGCAGCCGAACCGCTGCCCGAACGTTCCGTCCAGCGCAACCTTTACTGGCTGCTCGGTGTCGCCGGCGTGCCGGCCAGTCTCGGTTTGGCAGTGCTGGTACTCTACCTGACCAACACGCTCAGCGTCACCCAGGCATTCGTTTTGTCGAACTTGACCTACGTCAACTCTTTGTTTTCGTCGTACGTTGACACGCTTGCCGGTATCGAGGTCAGCCCGATGCTTGTTGTAGGGAGCGGCGCTGTCGCATTGCTTGGGTCGCAAATCGATCGCCTGCGCAAGATTGTCAACCGCACTCATACGCTGGCCTGATGAAAAGATCGCATTGCAGTCCGGATTGAGGTTGACAGCCGTTCAATTTTCGCGATACTATAACAGGACGCGACAGCGGACAATTCATAGCCGTGGACAAGGTAGCGAAGCGGGATAATCAGCTTTTGCGAGATCGACTCTTCAGCGTTCATTCTTGCCGCGCCGTCGGCGAAGCACGGCTCGCCAGGCGTGAACGGCGCAGGGTTGAGATCACACCACTTACCAGTTGACTGCACAGTCCTTACCTCGCGTTCGGCAGGCTCAGGGGTGTACAGAACCGGTCGGAGACGGACAGTTCCGACATGGCCAAAGTAACCGAGCGATGCACCGGCAGAATGGCACACGGCTCTGGTTGACGGTTGCGTGTGCCCACATCAGGCAGGATACTGATTGCATGAAGCAACGTCACAGGACAACCGAGGGTGCCGTTAGCACCAGCAGTTGCGACCTACTCTTCGTTGACAAGTCGCCCCAGCGGTGCGCGCCACTGGTCGGCCACCTCCTCGGGCGGGGCCTCGACGTTCGCCACGACTGTGTCCACGATCTTCATTCCTTTGATCCTGAACTGATCGGTGTCGAATGGTCATACGTCATCGCCGACCTCACCACCATATGGAACGACCTCAAGCGTGTCTGTGATCTGCTGCGAGACAACTTTCCCAACAGCCGCCACCTGTTCGTCATCGACGAGTTCCCGCTCGACCGCCCCTGCACCCTGGCCTCCTGCAACAATGCCATCCTCTGTACTCGCTTCCATCTTGCCGATCTGATTGCTGCCGACAGCCATGTCTACGGCAGCCCGGTAGCAGAACCAACGGCCGGTGTCTTTTACGCTCTCGACACCGACAATAACGTCAACTGGTTTCTCACCACCGCGCCCACTGTCGCCGGCTACGATCGAGAAGCCCTCGAAGCATCACCGTCGCTCTGGCTCGACAACCGGCACTTTGCCGAACCGGGTTTGCCCTCCGATCTTCCGCCTGTCGCCACAACCTTCGGCCATATCTGCAATCCCGGGGGAGAGGCGCTGATATGCGTCAGCCGCCAGGCAGTGATTCACAATGCCGACGGTGTCTTGATCGGCCGCTGCATCCTCGACCTACTGACGCCCCCCGCCGCCGGTGACCAATCCGACCCGGCACGGAATCGTACCGAATTGTTCGAGACGTTCGTGCGCAATCACCTCGGGATTGTCTACCTGCGTCAGGAACATGATCCCGCCCCGACGTTTGTCGGCGGCGCTGTCAGAGAAATCACCGGCTATCCGCCGGAAGCATTGCGTTCCGGCGAGGTTTCCTGGGAGTCGCTGGTTTTCAGTGACGACCGGGTCCGCCGCCTCGATCGTATCTCCGATGGTTTTGTCTCCGGTCTGAGCGCCATCGAAATCGAGTACCGGATCGTCACTGCCGACGGTACCATTCGCTGGGTCAACGAACGTATCCGCCTCTCCAGTGTTGAAGCTGACGGTGCCCGGCTGCTCGAAGGCGCCATTCAGGATATCAGCAGGCGCATCCTCATTGAACAGGCGCTTCGCTCCAGCGAGGCCTTCGCCTCAGCCGTCATCGAACATTCACCCTTAGCCATCGCAGTCCACTCTGTGACCGGCCGTCTTCTCATGGTGAACGATGCCTGGCGAAGTATCTGGCGCGTCGATGACGACTCCCTGCAATGGCTGATGGCGCAGCGACGGCAGGCCGAAGCCCTTGAAGGGATCTACGGCCATGTCGCCGAGTGGATTCCTGAGATCAGCGAAGTCTTTGAGGATGGCGGCTCGCTGTACATTCCGGAGGCCCACATGCCCGTCCCCGGGGCACAGGATCGCTGGGTGTCGCATCATCTCTACGCCATCCGCGACCACCTCGGTACTGTCCAGCGGGTTGTCGTCATCACCACCGACATCACCGAACGGCGCCACGCCGAGAAAGCGATTCGAGACACCACCGAAGCGCTGCAGGCCGAACGTCAGGTGCTGCAGGAAAAGAACGCCGCCCTCAAACAGATTCTCGACCATATCGAACAGGACAAAGCCCAGTACAAGAACGAGCTGTGCAGCACGGTTGAACACGCCATCATGCCGTACCTGCGAAAGATGATGGTTTCCGGCGGACGGCTCTCCGAGCGCGATGTCGCCCAGCTCGAAAGTGCCGTGCGCGCCATCGTCGGAAAAGACATCGACGAGTTCAAAGTCAACTTCGATAAGCTGTCGCCTCGTGAGGCCCAGATCTGTGACCTCATCCGCGACGGCCTGACCTCCAAAGAGATCTCCGAGAAGCTGAACGTCTCACTGCTCACTGTCCACAAACACCGCGAACAGATCCGTAAGAAACTGAATCTGGACAACCGCAATATCAATTTGTCCACATACCTTCGGTCGCACTGAGCGCGGCAGTTTGTTCATGGTACGCAAAGTCTACGTATAATACCCTCATTGACCGGCCGTCTTGCCGTCGTAAGTTATTGTCGAGCTTACTAATGTCGAACCTCACCGGACAGAGGAGCATTCGTCCGATATATGCGCTGGGGAGCACATATAGAAGAGGGCGACGGCCTTGGTAAGTTTATCTAAATTGTAACTTGGGTCACAGATTGGGCGCTCAGACAGCGCCCAATCTGGAAGTTACTGCCCGCGCACCGCAAACTATCTCCCGCGGAGACATATGGCTACATCGCACAGCACCACCCGGTTTCTCACTTGCGAGGACTGTGGCGAAGAATTCGTTTTCACCGCGGCGGCTCAAGAATACTTCAGCCAGCGCGGTCTGACCCACGATCCCACCAAGTGCAAGGTCTGCTATTCAGCACAGAAACGGCACAAAGCCGGGAGCCGACAGGCCAGTTCGCAACGACTCGCCTCCTGACAGCTCACGTCGCCAGGCCGCGGCTCTTTCATTCAACACCGACGTAGTCGCCCGATCGGCGCTGACCGGAACTATTCTACCCCTGTTTGGTACAAGCAGCGGTTGACGGTCGAGGATCGGCCATGAGCGGGAAATGTATACGTTGTCGTAAACTATACTCGCTGTAAGTTGGCTGACGACAAGAGCTTATTTTCTCGATATTGTGAAAAAAAGCTCGATTTAACTTGTGCCTTAACCGATCATGTGTATATTACCGGTCGGGACCGTGAAACGGGATGTATATTAACTGATTTTCGGAGGTTTACTGCAATGGCTATGAAAATTACTGATGAATGCACGGCCTGTGGGCTTTGTCTGCCCGAATGCCCTACCGATTCCATTTCGGAAGGGGATATCTATGTCATCGATCCTGACACCTGTAACGAGTGCGAAGATGTGGACGATGGTCCTCAGTGCGTTGCTGTCTGCCCGGTCGACTGTATAGAAAAGGCTTGATTCATAAATCTCGATTTGTGACTCGCGGGTCGTCGGTTCGTCCGTCGGCCCTTCTTTGTATTCCCATACTTCATAGATTCGCAGGTCGGGTTCCGGAGTCCGACGCCTGTCGGATGGAACGGCCCGACACACGAGAGCTTCATGAATCAGAATTCTCGTCATCTCTGAGCGCCGTCGCACATAACCAACTTGTCATACGTCATCCCGGACGAGTCCAGGCTGAACCGGTATTGTCACTGGAATGAGTTCGTGGACCGGGTGCCTGGTGAGACTGACTATTGCGTGGGAGGTATCAGATTGGCCACCAACCTGAACTGCGCCCGGCGAGCTGCCGTGCCCCGGAATCCCAATACTCCCGAAACCGCGGGAGAGAGATTTCTGAAACGTTCAAACTAAGAAACGCCGGAAATCCATCGGACTTTCCGGCCTGCAACATCACATCTAATAGGTTGGGCAATCTGCCGCCTGATGCGGGTCATTTCGGGGCAAAAAAAAGAGGGCGCTCTTCTGGTTGGGTAGAGGGGGCTAGGAAACTACCCAGGGACAGCAGAGAGTCACCCTCGTCGCTTTCTAATTATTAAGATTGCGTTTTAATGTCAAGCCTTTTTACGACATAAACATCTCTTTTTTGTAGTCATCGTGAATCAATAGCGAACAATTTTTACCGGAATGGTCAATCGTGACACTTCTGTCCCACTCCCGTCTACTATCTGTACCGTGAAGTTGCTCAAATGCGTTCCCGACGCCAGGTTCTCTGCCGGCACCACTTCAAGCGCAAACTGCTCGCCGACGCCGGCCGTCGATTTGACCGGATGCACCGTGAACGTTGAGTCAAACTGCTCCACCATCGTAAGCGACAGGTCGTCGAATTCACTGTTCAGGATTTGAATCGTCTTGCCGTCATGCGGCGGCAGAAAGAACAGCGAATTGGGCTTCGGCACGATACCGTTGAACCACTGTCCGACAATCGACAAATAGAAATACTTCGCCTTAGGCTGTTTCTCCGAATCGGTATAGGCGACGAACGAGCGGTTGGTCGGGCCATACAGATCCGACGTTTCAAACGAGAGCCGGAAGTAGATCGTGTCGCCTGGTTCCAACAGCGAATCGAGCAGCTGAATACCGCTGCAGTCACAGTTCACGTGCACGCTGTCGATACGCACCGTGTCGGTCCCGTTGTTTATCAGTGGGAAGTTGTGATACACCCGGTAGTCCATACCGAGGTGACCAAAATCAAACGACTGGCCGTGATCTCCCTCCGTCAATTGCGCCGACACGTTTGATGTCACAATCATCACCCCCAGTGCGAGAGTTGCAAGTACTGTCCTCATGCCGTTCGTTACGCCTCCTGTTCGATCAGGTATCCGTGGCGACGCATCCAGTCATCGTTGTAACACTTACTCAGATACCGAATCCCGGCGTCGGCAAAAATACCGACAATAACCGCATCGTCGCCGACTCGTTGCGCCACCTGTTCCATCGCCAGTGCCACCGCTCCGGAGGAACCGCCGCCGCTGATACCGTCGCGTTTTGCGATCAGCCGCGCCCGATTGAAAGAATCCTTATCCGAAACCGTCACCACCCGGTCGACAAACTGCGGGTGCAACGCTTCCGTGACGACATCGGAACCGATTCCCTCGAGCGTGTAGGTGCAGGCGTCGATTTCTTCCCCCGACTTGATGTACTCCGCAAAGATCGACCCTTCCGGATCAACCGCAATCGCCTCGATCTCCCGGTTGCGCTCCTTGAGATAACGGGCCGCCCCCGAAAACGTTCCGCCGGTGCCGATGCCCGCCACGAAATGCGTGATCTTCCCGTCGGTATCCGCCCAGATCTCCGGACCGGTGGTCAGGTAGTGCGCCTCGACATTATCCTGGCTGTTGTATTGATCCATGTCGAACCAGCCACGTTCCTTGGCCAGCTTCCGCGCCACCATGTAGCAGCCTTTTGGATCATGATGATCCGCCTCGGTCGGGGTGACGATCACCTCGGCTCCGTACGACTTGATCAGATCGATCTTTTCCTTGCTGGTCTTTTCCGGGGTCGTGACAACTGCCGTCAAACCCAGTACCGAGGCCACCATGGCCAGCGCCGAGCCGGTGTTACCCGAGGTGTTGTCGACCACCGTGTCGCCCGGCTTCAACGTCCCCTCGCGCAGCGCCTTGGTTAGAATATGATACGTCATCCGGTCCTTGACCGAACCGGTCGGGTTCTGGAATTCCAGTTTTACGAACGCTTTCGGTCCCGGGTCCGGAATGCCCGTGCGCAAACGCACCATTGGCGTGTTGCCTATCATGTCGAGTATGTTGTCGTATACCTTCATAGTCTATTATTTCGGGTGTCACAGGTTATACAACACGATTTGCCGGAGCAACTAATTATTTTCGTTCGATGCCGCCGCCGCCGGTAATTTTGTTGACAGCATTGAACTGATCGACACATTGTATCATAAGAACAATAGATAGCAATGCGCTTTGCGACAAGGGAGGAAATATGAAGAGAATACTCGCTATATGTGTATGGGGCGGGCTTGCCGTCACTTTCGCCGCCGTCGGCTGCTCGGATAAGCAGGAAGATGCCGACAAACTGCAACAGCAGATGATGGAATCCCCCGAGACCGTCACCACCGTCGACACCGTTACCGTTCCCGTTGATACGACCCCGCAGCCGGATGTTTCGGCCGTCCCGACGGAAGAGGAGGCGGCCCTGCCTGATCTGCCCGGTCAGCCGGCCGGCGACGGTTTTGTGGTCCAGATTGCAGCCTGCGAATCGGCCGACTACGCCCGCTATCTCGTCAACACCTACATCGGCCGCGGTTACGAGCCGTGGGTTACGGAGGTCATGCACGACGGTCAGACGTATTATCGCGTCCGTGTCGGACCGTTCGAAACTCACGAAGCGGCCAACCAGATGAAACTCGAACTCGAGGACCGCTTCTCCATCAAGCCCTGGATCGACCCCACGTCCTGATCCCGCGGCTTGTTAAGACAAATTCACGGCCGGCATGCGAACACATGCCGGCCGTTTCTGGAACCGCTCCAGGCATTACTATTGTGTGAGGAGACACCCGTGAAGAGCCACACCGATTATATGACGTTCAATACCAGAAAGCGCCGCGAATATATCAATATCACCTCCGACGTCGAAGCCGCCCTCGAAAAGAGCGGCATTCGCGAAGGCATGATCCTCGTTTCGGCCATGCATATCACCGCCGGCGTCTGGGTGAATGATGCCGAGGACGGCCTGATCGCCGATATCGACGAATGGCTCGAACAACTGGCGCCCAAGGGTCCCGACTACCGCCACCACCGTACCGGCGAGGACAACGGCGACGCTCATCTCAAGAACCTGTTGGTCCACCACCAGGTGATTCTGCCCGTTACCGAGGGGCGGATCGATTTTGGCCCCTGGCAGCAAGTCTACTATGCCGAGTTTGACGGTCAGCGTCCGAAGAAACTGATCATCAAAATCATCGGCGAATAGTCTCGACACCCTAGGCCCACTCTTCAGGTGGGTCTTTCTTCGTCGCCCCGGATCCGCCTGTCCCCGACCCGATCGGGGAGGCCCAGGCCGAACGTATGCAGTTGAATCTCCCACCACGTCGTGCCGGCGCAGACAGGCACCCATTATTCTCTTTCGTTTGTTGGGCGGCCGGTGAGTACCAACCGCTGCCGAAAAAAAACGCGCGAGCCATCCGACTCGCGCGCCATTTTCTCGGTGGGCGGCAGACCTCTCGTCTGCCCCATGCAGGGCTTTCAATCCCGCCGGCTAACCCTCACCGTCAACCTGCATCCCCTGCTCCTGCTTCAGGTGACGGTTGAAGAATTCCACCTGCTTGCGGTACTCGGCGATGACATTGACACGTTTCGACGCGCCGTGACCCTCGTCCGGGAAGATCAGCGAATCGACAATACCGCCGTTGTCCCGTACAGCCGCGATGATCTGTCGCGCTTCACTGACCGGCACCCGGGGATCGTTCTCACCGTGAATCACCAGGAGCGGTGTCTTAATGTCAGCCGCCTTGTGAATGGGGGATACGTCCTTCAGGAATTCCGGGTCCGAAAGCGGGCCGTACTCCGACTCGCGGAGCGCCCGACGGTACTCGGCGGTGTTCTCCAGAAACGTCTTGAAGTTCACGATACCGACCACATTGACGGCGGCATTAAACAGGTCCGGATACTCCGTGATCATGCCCATGACCACATAGCCGCCATATGATCCGCCACGAATACCGAGCTTACCCTCTTCAGTATAGCCGTTCTCGATCAACCAGTCGACCGCCGCCTTGTAGTCATACAGCGAGTGCTTGCGGTTCTTGTAGTTGTCAAGATTCAGGTACTCGCGACCATACCCCGAAGAACCCCTCGGATTGACCGCAATAATGCCGTAGCCGTTCAAAATCAGGTACTGGAAATTACGAATAAAGGCCGGTTGAAACTGGCTCTCCGGACCACCATGGGCGTGCACGATGAAGGGAATCTTCTCACCCTTCTTATAGTTGGGCGGAAGGTAGAGGAAGGCCGGAATCTCCAGACCGTCGAAACTCTCAAACGATACCAGCTCCGGCTCCGAGAATACCTCGCGATCGATGCCGGCATAGGTCGCGAAGGTCATCTGCTCCAGCTCACCAGTGGTCGGGCTGTACCGCCAGACATTGGGCGCCTGGGTGGCGCTCGAAAACGACAACAGGTAGTTGCCGTGCTCGTCGGAAAATCCGCCGCCCACGATACCATCGAGCGGGGGAGAGGGCAGCTCCTCGCCACTTTCCAGGTCACGGATGAACATCCGAACATAGCCGTGCACATTCTGGAACGCAGTCATCCGCGTGTAGTCGCGCGATACACCAAGCGCGGCAACCTCCCATTGCGGATCAAGCCAGCCGTCATCGACAAATTCAACCGCCGGATCACCGACTGTCATCTTTGCCAGCCGCGTGGTGCCGTCTGGGTTGTCATTGCACGTCAGCCAGATCGTCTGGTTGTCCGGCATCAGGGTCGGCGAGTAATAGGATACGTCCTTGTCATCTTCCGTCAGCTTCTGGTAGCTGCCGTCCTGCAGGTCAACCATGTACAGGTCGTTGTTTACGTTCGACGTAAACTGGTACACGATCATGTAGCGACCATCTTGCGACAGGTCCGCCGGCACCAGGTATCCCTGCACCTCGGTGGTATCGCCGAACACCTTCTCGTAGTCGCCCGTCGTGACGTCGAGACGATAGATAAAAAAGTCGCGGCCGTTCTCTTCATTCGAGCGGAAGAAGATGTACCGATCGGTACGATCCCACATGACCGACCCGTATTGAACATTGTTGCCAAAAGTCAGTTGCTCCACGCGGCCGGTGCGGGTGTCCATCAGGTACAGGTCCGATTGCTCCGAGCCGCCTACCGACGCTCCCACGATTCCCAGCTCGGAACTGTAGCTGAGCGAGAAGAAGTCAATACCGTCTTCAAACGTCGTCAACTGGTATGGCCAGCCCTCATCGTTGATACGATACACCTGGTTGGAGCCGGACATGCTCGACGTAAAAAACACCTTGTCACCGTCCCAGCTGTAACCGGCCGGCGAACAATAACCGATTTGCATGAATGTTGCGATATCCGGAATGTACTGTTCCTTCGACAACACCGACTTTGAGTCCTCGTCGGTGGCCGCGATCAGGACGATCGCTGGAACCAGCAGCAATACGAACAGCAATAGCGATGCGCGCTTCATCGAATCTCCCTTTGCTGGTAGTTTCACATTTTGTGCATTATACACAGTGTGACGATGATACCGGCCAAAAGTTCGAAGAGCAAGCGGAAAACGGCCGCGCCGATTGGCCAGCCTGTTGAACGATAGGGGGTTAAGATGATCAGGTTGTGATCGGCGTGTCTTTGCGATGGCTCGGATGGGCGCGCTCGAAGCTGACCCGCTTGCGGAAAGCGCATGATGCGCAACTGGCCGACTGGCTGACGTGATGGTTGTTCCCGTCGGTTGTCTCCCAGCAGCAGCGGCCCGCCGCCCGACCTTCATTGATGCCGTCCTTCGACAGGTCGATGGCCACCGGACACACGCCCAGTTCTTCGGCTCTCAGGCCGCCCGGCTCCCGGCCGCAATTGAAGAATTCCCAGCAGTTGATGACGTGCGTCAACGTAAGTGCTCCGTTAGTTCAGCACGCGGTGTAGACCGGCATATTTCGAGTTTGCCCAGAAATCGGCGACCTGCTGATCGCTGGCCACGGCCTGGAACTGTTCGTACACCTTGCGCACCGCATTCTCGTTCCGATCACCGAGGTACGCCAGCATCATATACTGGTAGACCAGCGGATTTTCCTTCTCGAGATTCCGGGCGTCGCGAAAGTGCTCGATCGCTTCTCGATACCGTCCCTGTTGAAACCGTGCCTTTCCCATGCCCAAATGTGCCGCGGCATTGCCACGGTCCAGGCGTCGCGCCGCGTCAAAATCTGTCAGGGCGGCAATCTCCTCACCCTGCGCCAGAAACAGTTCAGCCCGGCCCAGCAGAGCCGCCTGCGAACTGGGATCAAGCTCCAGCGCCTTGTTATAAGTGATCATTGAAGTCGTGAATTCACGGCGAATCCGATAAATTTCCGCCGCTCGAAGATAGTCGTCGTGGGCTTGGTCGCGATGACCCTGCTCTGACAGAATGTCGCCCCGCTCGACATACGCCGCCACCATGCCGGGGTCCTTTTCCAGCGCGCTGTTCAGGTCGGCCAGAGCCGTCTTCATGTCGTTGCGGTTGTATGCATCAAGCGCCGACTGGTAGAATGCCCCCGCATCGTACGTCTTTTTTTTTTCCGCAAGCGTCATCGGCGTGAGCTCGACTTCCAGCCGCGTCGTCTTGCCCGACGTTACCCGGACAGTACCCTTGACAGGATGGTACCCGTCCTTGGCCACTTCATACCGGTGCTCACCGTTGGCGACCTGGCTGTACACCAGGTTGCCCATACCGAGCGTCTTGCCGTCCACGACCAGCGCCGCGCCGCCTACCGATGCCTCCAGCGCAATCTTGCCGGGTTTTTTGTTGCGCGACGCCCGCTCCTGGCGGCGACTTTCAGCCACCTGTTCGGTGCGTGGCGGCGCACTCGGTTTCGACTCAGCCTTCCTCTGTTGCTCCGGCTCGACCGAGGCCTGTGGCGCCGACGCCGTCGTCGGCGGCTGCAAACGTATCGTCACCAGCGTGATACCGTCTTGCGATACCGTCGCATAATCTACCGTCGGCGGCAGGCCGTCATCGTAGATCTCCAGACGGTGCGACCCTTCCGGGATCTCGTCAATGACAAACATCCCCTGGGCATTCGACGTGGCCCGAATCTTCAGGTCAGGTACCGCCAGGGTCGCCTGTTTCAAATAAGGCTGGCCGAAATGATCCAGCACCACTCCGATAATCCGGCCCCGACCATCGATCGGATCGGACACCAGCAGTGTCGTGAGCCACACGCACAGGATGACGAACAGGGCGCCACCACCGATCATCAACACCTTGGGGTTGATCCGTTTCTGTCGCAGCTCAAACTCCCGATCGTTGATCACCAGGTCCTGCCCCTCTTTGATCTCCATCGAGGTGCGCAGTTCAATATAGTTCTTCCAATAATAGGCAATGCCGCGTCCCCGGGCCGCCATCTGCGGGCGGGGGAGATGCTCGTCAGACTTCGCGGGCCTGTCGGTCGGTACCGCCTGCGGTGGTACGGTTGTTTCCGGCTTCTCGGTCGGCGACGGTTGCTCGGGCTTTTCAGCCGGCTCTTCGCGATGGTCCGACTGGGCCCGTGGCGAGGCCACTGGTGCCGGCGCTGTCGTAGTCGCCGACGGCGTTTCTTCGTCGGCAGCCGCGGCCACCGCAACCGGCGTATCTACCGGCTCAGCCGCCTGTGCCTCCTCCGGCGCGTGGTGCGGCGACGCCGACCTGGGCCGGACAGTGTGTCGCTCCGGCTCACCGTGGAGGCCCTGTACTTTGCTCAACAACTCCAGTTTCTCCTTCTCCGACAAATGATCGGCATTGTCGTACAGATCGGAGTTGAGCTGCTTGACCTCGTCGTCGGACAAACGATGCACGCCATTCGGTGTCACCTCCCTGCTGTCGTCCGACTCCACCTGGTTTGGCCGGTCTTCGTACGGATCCGGGACCACCTCGCCGGAGAGATCGCCGTCTTCAGTCGTATCTTCTTCTTCGCGGTAGCTGGGGCGTGCCTGCGGCGGCGGCTGCAAGCCCCGAGCCGTCTGCTCCATCAGGTCTGCCGTCGACTGCAACCCCAGGTCATCATCATCGTCAAGGGTGCAATGCGAAGAAATCGGTTCGTCATCATCCTGACCATGGCCGGGACTGAACGGCGACGGCCCCCGAGCCTGTCCCGCGCGCAACGGTTCCAGACTGGTGCCGCAGTTGGGGCAGTTCTCAATATTGTCTTCAACAATAGAGTATTTGCATTCTGAACAAGTCTTTAGCACCGGATACCTGGAGAATGTTTAAGGTCCACGTTAATACCTCCAGTATCGACCGATAGGCAAAATTTCTTTAGACATCCCACGTCACTAAAGCGTCCTTGATGCAGGCGGTAAGTGGCCCGTAATTAAGGGCTTGACAGTAAACAAGAGTCCGCTGTATACTTGCTGCTTATGACAATGGCTAACAGAATCCGACTACTGGTTCTGAGGAGGAGAATATAGATGTTTGGGCGCCGTAAGCGTTTGCTGTTGCTTGGGTTAGGGTTGGTCGCAGTAGCCGGACTGTCCGGTTGTGAGCAGGCCGAAGATGTCGTCAGTCCGGTCTCCCGGACCCAGATTTCGTTGTCACCGCAGCTTCTGCCGTCAACACCACCCGGAATGGTCTATGAACTGTTCGTGGCACCGACCTTTGATATTACCACTGATACCACCCAGCCGGATGGGGCCGTTTCTATCGGACGTTTCCGCTATGATAACACTCTGGTTCGCTTCCTCGATACCGCCGGTACACCCCGCGCCGATGGTAACAAGTTTGTGCTCAATGATGATTTCCTGAATTTCGGAAAGATCTTTATCTCGGTCGATACCCTCAACGATCCTGATGCCGGACCCGGTCCCATCATGCTGATGGATGATGCTACCGATCCATTCGTCAATGTCATCAAACTGGTATTGCCGCTCACCTCGACTGAGGAGGGCGATCAGGCCCTCTGGGATCGTACCGTCAGCTTTAACATGGAAACAACCAGCAACTACGATCGCGGCTCGCTCGACGGGTATGGAATCTGGTTCTCTCGCTACCAGTTGACCACTGGTACCGTGCAGGACACCTTCAACCTCAACGGCTATACCCTCGATTCGATTTACCTCGAAGAGATCATTGATGATGCCAACGATCCCAATCCCGACGACATCATTGACAGCATCGTGGTCGAGTCCATCGATACCGTCGCCAAGCAGTTCGGTCTGGAAACGAGGAACCAGGTAGTGGTCGACTTTACGATTTACCGCCAGCCTGGCATCTTTGTCCCCGATTCCAACAAATTCCTGGTGACCACCGCCGACCTCGACTGGGCTCTTGGTCCGGTCGACACCTTCCAGTACGACAATTTTTTCCTCGTCGACACCGAGTGGTTCGCCTATCCCGGCTGGTCGTACCGTGGCTGGGTTGTCTCGCCGAAGGTTACAGAGGCCGTCTTCGGTGAACCGGTCGACAGTTTCACCCCGCCCGCCTTCTCGCTGTTCCGCGGTGGCTACGACTTTCTGCCCGGTCGCAACGGCGGCATGATCTCCACCGGGCCGTTTAAGACCATTCAGAACGGCACCGATCTGGCCAATCCATATGCCAGCCAGGATTCTGCCACCGTACGCCTGCCCAACCTGCCCGGTGAAGACTTCCTCGATCTGCCTTCGGGCAATTCGCTCGAACTGGTCCCGCGCGACGTGGGTGAACTGGGCAGTGCTTTCATTACGCTCGAGCCGGATAATTTCGTCAATCGCAATACCAACTTCCCGCTGCTGATTTTTACCCGTCGGTTGCCGATTGCGCCGCCGCCGTCAGTGCCCTTCACACCGGGGGACTCGCTCCACTACCCCGATACTCTCGGCCGAATCGAGCGGTTTGACATGATCAACTGGGCACGCACCAACGATCCCAACTCGGGCGCACCCAGTGTCCTCGTCAATATCGTGCGCCAGTAATCATCGCAGGATTCGAATTGTAGACAAAGCCGGTACCCTTTGTGCCGGCTTTTCTCTTGTCATTCTCCCGGCTAATCTGTTGAAAGCCTAAAATTTATCTTGCACCCTCCGGGGTCGGGGGATATATTCCCGGCTGATTTTTTAGCCCCAATGGCTCAATTGGATGTCAATGTGATAGGTTAATATAACGGAAAGGAACTGGAGTACAGTCTGATGGACAATCCTGGAATGATTGCCGCCGTCATCGGTGTCGTCGGACTGGTCTTCGCCCTGATCCTCTTCTTTTGGATCCGTGGCCGCTCGACCGGTACCGATACAATGAAAGAAATCTCTGAGGTCATCCACGCCGGTGCGATGGTCTTTCTCCGACGCGAATACAGCATCCTGGCGATCTTTATTGTCGTCGTCTTCGCCCTGCTGGCCTGGCGCATCGGCCTTGAAAACGGCCTCGCCTTCCTCGGTGGCGCTATCTGCTCGATGCTGGCCGGCTTCTTCGGCATGAAAGCCGCCACCCGAGCCAACGTCCGCACCACCGCCGCAGCGAAAGAAAGCGGCCAGCCGCTGGCCCTCTCGATCGCCTTCTCCGGCGGCGCCGTCATGGGCATGTCGGTCGCCTCGCTCGGCCTCATCGGCGTTGGTATCGCCTACTGGTTCTTTGGCGATAACCCGGCCCACGCCTCTGTCATCAACGGCTTCGCTATGGGTGCCTCTTCAATTGCCCTCTTTGCGCGCGTGGGCGGCGGTATCTTCACGAAAGCGGCCGATGTCGGCGCCGACCTCGTCGGTAAGGTAGAGGCCGGTATTCCCGAAGACGATCCCCGCAACCCCGCCGTCATCGCCGACAACGTCGGCGACAACGTTGGTGACACCGCCGGTATGGGCGCCGACCTGTTTGAATCCTACGTCGGCTCGGTCATTGCCACCATCGCCATCGCTGCCACCGTTACCACCGGCACCCTCGCCGATATGATCATGGCCGATCGCTCCGCCTACATGTCACTGCCGCTTCTGGTCGTGGCTTTCGGCGGCATCGCCTCGATTCTTGGTATCCTGTCGGTCCACGTCTTTTCCAAAATGAACCCGGCCACCGTGCTGCGCCTCGTTACCTATGTCGGCGCCGCCGTTATGCTTGTCGCTGCCTGGTTCATCATCGATCGCCTCGGTATCGATCCCAAGGTCTTCTGGGCCATTCTGGCCGGTAATGTCGCCGGTATCGTCCTCGGCCTCTTAACCGAATACTATACCGCCGCCAAACCGATCAGAAACATCGCCCAGGCCTCACGCACCGGCTCGGCAACGAACATCATCGCCGGCCTCGCCGTCGGTATGGAATCGGTGCTCCTGCCGGTTATCGTCATCTGTGGCGCCATATATACCGGCTACAGCTTCGCCGGTCTGTACGGCATCGGTATCGCCGGTGTCGGTATGCTGGCCACGATCGGGGTAACGATGTCGGTCGATGCCTACGGTCCGATCGCCGACAACGCCGGCGGCATCTCCGAAATGGCCGGCCTGGGACCGGAGGTACGAAAGATCACCGATCAACTCGACTCCCTCGGCAACACCACCGCCGCTATCGGCAAGGGCTTCGCGATCGGTTCGGCTGCCCTGACCGCGCTGGCCCTCTTCTCGGCCTACGCCTCGTCGGTCGATCTCCAGACGATCAACATTCTGGAACCGAACGTCGTTATCGGCTTCTTCATCGGCGGGGTCCTGCCGTTCTTTGTCGCCGCCCTCACCATGACGGCTGTGGGCAAGGCGGCCGCCCAGATGGTCGATGAAGTCCGCCGCCAGTTCCGAGAGATTAGCGGCCTGATGGAGGGCACCGCCAAACCGGATACCGGACGCTGTGTCGATATCGCCACCAAGGGCGCTCTCCAGCAGATGGTCGCGCCCGGCCTCGTTGCCGTACTCTCGCCGATCATTATCGGCTGGCTCCTTGGCAAGGAAGGCCTCGGCGGTATGCTCGCCGGTGCCACCATGTCGGGTGTTATGCTGGCGCTCATGATGGCCAACGCCGGCGGCGCCTGGGACAACGCCAAAAAATTCATCGAATCGGGTGAACACGGCGGCAAGGGCTCCGACGCGCATAAGGCCGCCGTCGTCGGCGACACCGTCGGCGATCCGTTCAAGGACACCT
>CAZJCK010000015.1:0-54132 GCA_964544635.1 uncultured Ignavibacteriales bacterium
CTAATCGTCGGCGCGCGAAAGCACCAGGGTGCCGATCGTGAATCCCACCACGCCCACGCCGACCAGGATGGCCAGCGGCATGAACATCTCAGTCATACTGAAGCCGCGCCAGATAGCGCCCTCGGTCGCAAGCACCGCCCACTTGACCGGTGAGACGTGGCTGAGAGCCTGCATGAACGACGGCATGACTGCGAGCGGTACCATGCCGCCGCCGAGCATGGCGAAGACGAGCATGATCGCCATACCGCCGCCGCCAACCGCCTGCTCGGTCTTGCCGAGCACGGCAATCACCATCATCAAGCCGACAAAGCAAAAGGCCGAAGCGACGATTGCCAGCGCCAGGCCGACAGGGTTGCCGAACGATACGCCGAAAACCACCCCACCAAAGGCCATCAGGAAGGCCATGACGGCGACGCAGGTGATGAAACAGGCGAGGCCTTTTCCGGCAAGGATGTGGCCGCGACGGATCGGGGCGAGGCGCAGGCGGGTGAAGGTGCCGCGGGTGCGTTCGGTCACGATCGACACCGAGAAGGTAGAGGCGCAGCCGATCAGCGCCCAGATCAGCGCCTGCGGGAAGGTGATCTCCCACGACGAGCGCGGACCGGAGCGCTCGATAGCGACATCGACCACCTCGATCTTCGGGCCCAGGCTGAACTCATCCTCCTCGCCTGCTGCGGCGGTAGTGTCGGATGCCTCGTCGGTACCGGCGTCAAGCGTGTCGACCGAGTCAACACGCACCAGGAATTCCTCGAGCGGATCGAAAATGGAGCGGTAAATGTCGCGCTCTTCATCGGTCAGGTTCGACGCCGTGTCAATCGAGCTGATGTTTTCGCGGAGTACATCGAGTCCCCGGGACGGATTGGAGAACATGTCGATCATCGGTTTGAACGAGGCCTGAGCAATCAGTCCCCTGAGCATACCCGCTTCGGCCTGGCGAGAGGGATCGATGCCGACCTCGATGGCGGCACTGTCGGTTTGGCTGCGCGAGAACGGATTCTGCGCATTCGAGAAACCGGCGCGCAACAGAATGTAGGCTGTCTTTTTGCCCTGTCGCACCTGCGAGCGGGCGGTATCGGCCGTCGTTTCGGTTACCTTCAGGGCCGACGATTCTTTGAGGGCGTCGACAAAAGCAGCCGAGGCATCGGTGCTGTCCTGGTCGATTACGTAGATCGATATGGCGCGGCTGCCGCCACTGCCCATGCCGCCGAAGATCGAGCCGAAGAAGAGCGCGATCAGAAGCGGAAAGGCAATCACCCAGAAGAGCGCTGCCTTGTCGCGCAACAGGAGCTTGATATCTTTCAAAGCGAGGGTGATCACAGTGCTCATCAGTCGCGCAGCCTCCGTCCGGTGAGGTTCAGAAAAACCTGCTCAAGGTCGGCCCGCTCAACGTGCAACTGGCGGATCTTCAATCCCGTCCCAACCAGCTCAGCGACCTGCTCGAGGGGACGTTCGGTTTCGATACGCAAGCTGTGATCGTCCAGTTCGCCCGGCAGCGACGAGGTATCGGACGGTTTCTCCATCAGCTCGATCGTCACCACCGACTTGCCGCCGTGAGCGTCGATCAACCGGCCGACCGTATCGAGGGCGAGGATCTTGCCATGATCGATTATCGCCACCTTATCGCACAGCCGTTCGGCTTCTTCCATGTAGTGGGTCGTATAGACTATCGTGCGGCCGTCGCGCTTGAGCACTTCGATGGCGTCGAAGATAGCGTTGCGCGACTGCGGGTCGACGCCGACTGTCGGTTCGTCGAACAGCACCACCTGCGGGTCATGGATGAGCGCCACCGCCATATTGAGGCGCCGCTTCATGCCGCCGGAAAAGGTGGCGACACGGTCCTTCTTGCGCTCGACCAGCATGGCAAACTCGAGCGCCCAGTCTGTTCGTTCGGTCAGTTTCGAGCCGGCGAGCCGGAAGAGCCGACCATAGAACTGGAGGTTCTCTTCGGCTGTCAGCTCTTCGTAGAGCGAGAGCGATTGCGGCGCATTGCCGAGCTGGAGGCGTACCTCGGCGCGGGTCGGATCATCCTGGCCGTTGATTGTCACGGTACCGCTGTCGGGTTTGAGCAGGCCGACGATCATGTTGATAGTGGTGGACTTACCGGCGCCGTTGGGGCCGAGCAGGCCGAAGGTCTGGCCGCGCGGGATCTCAAATGAGACACCGTCGACCGCCTTTATTGATCCAAACTGTTTTGATAGCGCTGATGCCGTAATCATCTTTGTGCCTTACACAAGCCTACGGATAATCGCGAAGAGGGTTGCGCTTGACAAGGAAAAATGTTAGATACAAAGAAGATAGCAGGAATCGTTAATCACAGGAGATATGGTTATGATAAGCAAGATTGAACAGTTTCTGGGCGACGACAAGTCGCTGCTTACCCATGAATGCAAGACGATAGACAAGTCACAGCTGTACCTGCCCGGCCCGAACTATGTTGATGAAATAGTGTCGCAATCAGACCGCCGCCCGCTGGTCAAGCGCTCCCTGCAGTGGCTGTTCGACACCGGCCGCCTTTCCGGCACCGGCTTTGTGTCGATTTTGCCGGTCGACCAGGGAATCGAGCACTCCGGCGGTGCGTCGTTTGCCCCCAACCCGGACTACTTCGACCCGGCCAAGATCATTGAACTGGCCATCGAGGGAGGCTGCAACGGTGTGGCCTCCACCTTCGGCGTCCTGGGCAGTTTGGCCGGCAAGTACGCCCATCGCATTCCGTTCATCCTCAAGCTCAATCACAACGAACTGCTGACCTACCCCAACCAGTATGACCAGGTGATGTTTGCGTCGGTAAAGGACGCTTTCAACATGGGTGCAGCCGGTGTCGGCGCCACGATTTACTTTGGCTCCGACCAGGCGACACGTCAGCTCATGGAAGTATCCGATGCCTTCAGTGAGGCTCACGAGCTGGGTATGTTCACCGTGCTGTGGTGCTATATGCGCAACAGCGAATTCACGACCGACAAGAACGATTACCATACCGCGGCCGACCTGACCGGCCAGGCTAATCACATTGGTGTGACGATCGAGGCCGACATCATCAAGCAGAAAGCGCCCACCTGCAACGGCGGCTACAACGAACTGAAGTTCGGCAAGACCCACAAGAAGGTGTACAGCGACCTGACCAGCGACAACCCGATCGACCTGACCCGTTACCAGGTAGCCAACTGCTACATGGGACGGATCGGCATGATCAACTCGGGTGGCGCCTCGTCCGGGGCGTCGGACCTGGCCGATGCCGTCAAAACGGCAGTCATCAACAAGCGCGCCGGCGGCATGGGCCTGATTTCCGGCCGCAAGGCCTTCCAGCGCCCGATGAAAGAGGGTGTGGAGCTGCTCAATGCGATCCAGGATGTGTACCTGGAGAAAGAGGTGACGGTGGCGTAGGCGCGTCGGTACAGCGAATGTCATGACAGGGCGGACCTCGGTCCGCCCTTTTTCGTTGCAAAATCGACAGCCCGTTCTTTCTTTGACCAACAGGCAGATTGTCCGGGTAAAACGTCTGAAGGTATATGATTAGAGCGATTGGCATAGTGCTGGCAGTCGGGCTGCTCTGCCTGGTCGGAGCGGTTGTCGGCGCCCAGGAAACGGTTACTGCGCCGCAGCACGGCGCGCCGGGTGAGATTGAACCGTCGGCCGCGGATGCCGTCTACCCGCCATCCCCGGAACGTCAGGCGCTGCTTGCGCGCTACAGTGGTTTCGTGAATATCTGGCGGTTTGCCTCCTTTGGCATCACCCTCGGGTTGCTGGCGTTGATCTTGTTCACCGGCCTGTCGGCGCGGCTGGCGCGCTGGGCAAGGGTCGGCAGAAAATCATACCTGGTCACGCTTATCTACGTGGCGCTGTTCTTCGGTGTCTATTACCTGCTTAACCTGCCGTTTTCATACTACCGTGAGTTCCTGGTCGAAAGCGAGTACGGTTTCATGAACCAGACGGCCGGTGCGTGGCTGCTCGACGATCTGAAGTATCTTGGTATCATGATCCTGCTCAGTTCGATCGTCGTCTGGATACTCTACCGCCTGCTGGCGCGGATGGAGCGCTGGTGGCTGGCCTTTACGTTGATCGCAATCCCCCTGATCGTGCTGTTTGCCGTGATCATACCGGTCTATGTCTCACCCCTCTTCAACAGTTACACGCCGCTGGCCAGCGACGAGTTGCGCACGCAGATCGAGCAGCTGGCCGACGAGGCGGGGGTGCACGGTTCGGCGATCTACCAGGTTGATCAGTCACGACGGTCGAACAAGGTCAACGCCTATGTGACCGGCGTGTTCGGCACCAAGCGGATTGTGCTCTACGATACGATGATCAACAACTTCGAGCCGGAGGAAATTCGCTTCGTGATGGGCCACGAGCTGGGGCACTATGTGATGAATCATGTCTGGTACGGTATCATCCTCTCGGTGCTGTTTGTCGGCGCCGCGCTGTGGTTGACCGACAAGACGATTCGCCGTGTGATCAAACGGTTCCGCGATCGCTTCGGCTTCGACCGTCTCGACGACCTGGCATCGCTGCCGCTGCTTATGGTCTACCTGTCGGTCATCACCTTTCTCGGCGGGCCGATCATCAACGGCTACAGCCGCCTGATGGAGCACCAGGCGGATATTTACGGCATGGAAATCAGCGGCGTGGCGGCCGAGCCGGCGGTGCGCGCCTTCGAAAAATTATCGGCGTACAACCTGTCCGATCCCGACCCGCATCCGTTCATCGAGTTCTGGTTTTATTCCCACCCCTCGTTGAACAGCCGGATTGCCTTCGTGCGATCATTTCAGGTCGGGCAAAACCGCACTATGCAGGGAGGCTGACCAGATGCGAAAGATAGAGCTGACATTGCTGGCTGTAATGCTGCTGGCCGCAGTTTACTCGCCAGCCGTCGCAGCGAGCACACAACTGTACGAGGCATTCGAACAGATTCACACGCCGGCAGTCGATACGACCGCATCATACCGCCTGGTTGACGTCCGGATCGATCATTGCGATTTCAGCCTGCTGCTCGACAGCGGTGTATTCTTTCCATATGAACCGGTACTGATCGATACCGACAGCATCCGTTATGGTGGTCTGTTTGTCGGACGCGGCCGGCTCAAGTTTCATCCCGCCATCAACATGGAGCAGATCCAGTTGCAGCGGTTCTACAAGACCGACAGCCTCGACCGATACTTTGATGACTGCGAGATTCACCTCAGTGACTCGATGTTGCAGGTGCTGCTCGCGCAGTCAGTCCCCGGCGAGACAGCCGATGCCGCGAGCGCTGTGGCGTCGTGCGAGCTATTGCGCACGAAGGTAACCCATCAGGAAGAGTTCCATTTCACGTACAAGACGTTGCACAACCTCGACGTCGGTACCAGCGAGTACTTTCATGTCAATGTCGCCCCCGACGGCACAAGTCAATTACTCTATTACTACGATCCGCTCGACCGCGAAGAGATCAGTCTTTATTCGCACTTCGAACACCTGACGACCTCGTTTTTCGAGCATCTCGTAAGCTACCCGGCTGGTGTCGACAGCGCCCTGTTTAACCTCAACGGCCGGCTCAAGGAGTATCTTGTCGTGGAGCATGTATCGACTGACGGTCGGATCACGGACGACGGCGAGTATTACGGCAGCAGCCTGCACACCGTACGGGCCGATAAGCTGCCGTCGCGAGTCCTTTTCTTCGAGCTGCACCAGGCGCTCCGGGTGTCACAGGTACTGGGACCGGACTCGACCGCGCTATCATTTGTGCGCTGGAACGACTGGAACAATCGGGCGCAGCCCCTCTATGTGTTCCTGGAGACGACGCCGCAGCCGGGCGAGCGGTTCGATCTGTCGTTCCACTACAATGGGTACATCTGTGAAAAGGGACGGGTCGAGCTGCGGGTTTCTTCCGGCGCAGACGTCGAGCAGCGAAAGTTCGACGTCCAGTATATTCCCTTTGATGACTTCAGTGTGACAGCTGAGAATGTCTGGTATCCGCGCTATAGTAGTATCGAGCAGCCGACCTATGACATGACATTTTCATCGCCGGAGAATTGCATACTCATCGCATCGGGGAACAAGGTGCGGGAGATACGAGAGGGAGGACGGCTCATTACCCGCTGGGAGGTCGACCGTCCCACGAGGAACGTGACGTTCAATCTCGGTCATCTCACGCTGCATTCGTATGTGGCCGCGGATGTCGGTACTGTCGATGTGTACTACAGCGATCACCTTCATACCACCCTCGCGCCGGCCCTTTCGCATGCCGGGATGCAGACCGGCCGGCACATGGAGCAGCAGGTTGCAAGTGATGTCGAAAATGCCGTCAAGCTGTTCAATCACTATTTCGGACCGTACGAGGGCGAGCGGATCGTGGTATCGGAACTGGCCGGCAATCTGTCACATTCCGGCTCTGCCTATCCCGGCTTTGTCAACTTGGGGTTCAATACTTTTATTTCGACCGATGCCTACGGCTGGGATCGCCTGTTGCGCTCGCACGAGGTCGCCCACCAGTGGTGGGGCATTGGAGTTGTCCCGGAAACTTATCGTGACCGCTGGCTCTCAGAAGGGTTCAGCGAATATTCGGCGGTGATGTACCTCCAGGCCACCGAGGGCAATGACCTGATGATTGATCGTCTTCGGGACTACCGCCGGGACATTTTCTCCGCCCGCTCCTACCTGTTGGGGTCGGGAGCATCCGCCGGTATCATCGCACTGGGAGACCGCACCGCGACATCGAAGTCTCGCGATGATGTCAATCTTGTCCTGTACAAGAAAGGTGCGTTTGTGCTGCATATGCTTAGACAGATGATGCTCGATCTGCGCAGCTTCAACGAGGATCGTTTCCTCAACATGATGCGAGATTTCTATGCCATCTTCAGGGGCAGGACAGCCTCAACCCTCGATTTCCGTCGCATCACCGAAAAGCATATGGGCGAGGACATGGGCTGGTTCTTCGACCAGTGGGTATACGACAATGTCATGCCGACCTTTCATTTCTCCTACACGTCGGGGAGCGATTCCGCCGACACCTGGCAGGTGGAAGCGAAGATTCGCACCGACGGTGTCGACGACGACTTCTTCATGTATGTGCCGCTCGAGATCGAGTTTGAAAACGAGCAGAAGGCGTACATACGCATCGCGGTCGAAGGACGCGAATCGTCGTTCACGCTGCCGCAACTGGGCCGAAAGCCGAAGAAGTTGCGGTTGAACCCGTGGGAATCAGTGCTGGCCGAAGTGAAACAGTAGCCTCTATAAATCGACCGGCTCAAAATTGGGGAAGCACTGGTCAAAGCCGGCTGCCTGCCCGGTAGGCAGGTAGTCGCTGCACGCCTCGAACCGTTCCCACAGTTTGGCGACCGTCGGATTGCTGTGCGCCGCGGCGACCGCTTCGGCCGACTTCCATTCAAACACCTCGATGTAGCAGCCGTCCGGTGCTTTCATCAGGTACGCCGGGCGATCGGTGATCAGGCCTTCGCCGCGAAGCGTCGGCATGTGATCGCGCAGCACCGCCCTCAGCTCATTCTCTTTACCTGCCTTTGGCTTGAACGCCGCAATGACAAACTGGCCCATACTATTCTCTCCTGAGTGCTTGCTGCCAATGAAAAGGCGGGCCGATGGCTCGGTCCGCCCGTGACTCTTTGAAATGTACTGTCTCGTCTATTCGCCGAACATCACTTTTTCGATAAACAGTGCCATCGAGGCATAGTAGTACTCGCGGTTGGACTGCTTGCGAAAGCCGTGGCCCTCATCTTTGGCCAGCAGGTACCAGGCCTCACCGTTGTTGCTGCGGATGGCCTCTACGATCTGTTCCGCTTCGGAGGCCGGCACGCGCGGGTCGTTCAGTCCCTGCACGATCAGCATCGGCTTAGTAATCTGTTCGGCCTTGTTGACCGGGGCGATGCTCTCGAGGAACTCGAGCATCTCCGGGTCGCGCTCGTCACCGTACTCTTCGCGCCGCAAATCGCGACGGTAGTCCTTGGTGTTCCTAAGGAAGGTGACGAAGTTGGAAATGCCGACCACGTCGATCCCGCCGGCCAGGCGGTCGTTGAAGTGGACCATTGACGCCAGCACCATGTAGCCGCCGTAGGAGCCGCCGTAGACGACAACGCGGTTTTCGTCAAGCTCCGGCGTGCGGGCGATCCAGTCGAGCAGGGCGCCGATATCCATGACCGACGCCTCGCGCTGGTAGGCGTTGTCGGCCAAAAGGTACGTCTTGCCGTAGCCGGCCGAGCCGCGCACGTTGGGGGCAATCCAGGCACAGCCCATTTCGTTCACGAAGTATTGTGTCCGTCCGGAGAAGAGCGGCAGGTACTGACTTTCGGGGCCGCCGTGAATCTGGATGATAACCGGGTAGGGTGGCGCGCCGGCATTGTCGGGCCGGTAGTAGTAGGCAGGTATCATCCGGGGTTCGCCGTCAACTGAATCAAACGTTGGATAGAATACCAGGTCCGGCATGACCAGTTCATCCTCGATCAGCCCGGCCATTTCGCTTTCGGTCCAGCGGGTTACGGAGGCCGCGGTGATGTCGATATGGTAGGCATCGCTGGGTGAGACCGGCGTGTTGAGCGTCATACCCAGACGGTTGCCGTCGGGAGCAAAGTCGAGTGAAGAGATCAGCCCCATCGGTATGTCGCGGGTGGGGCGCGATGTCATGTCCGCTGTCTCCAGCAGGTACAACCGACTGGTGCCGTTCTCATTGGCGGTGTACGCAACTATCGAACCGTCGTCGGTAATCGAAATATCGGCGATGTCCCAGTCGATGTCGCCGGAGATGAGGGTGAACTCGCCGGTTTCGACGTTATACCGTTTCAGGCGGCGAAACTCCGAGTCGGCGTCGTTGGTCAGGTAGATGTAGCGTCCGTCCGGCGACCACACCCCGCCACCCCACGATACTTTGCCACTTCCCTGTTTGATCGGTGTAAGTTTGCCCGACGACATATCAAGTATGTGAAAGTAGGATTCGTTGCGCGAGATGTAATTCTCCAGCAGCAGACGGTTGCCGTCAGGCGACCAGGCGAGCGGCTCCCAGTAGCCGGAGCCTTCGTAGACCATGATCGCTTCGCTCGGGTCGGTCATGTGGCTGATGTATATGTCGTAGTCTCTCATATTGCGACGCGTCGAGGTAAAGGCGAAGCTGTTGCCGTCGGGTGACCAGACCACGCTGCCGTTGCGCGACTGACCGTCGGATACCATCGTCACCTCCATCGACACGACATCGAGCAGGAACAGCTGGTATGCCTCGGCACCGCCGTAGTCTTTTGTGAAGATCACATCAAACGCGTCGAGCGACGGTGACACCCAGGCATCGCGAATCGGCTCATCGAAAAAAGTGAGCTGGTAGCGGGCGCCGAGCGGCATGTTGACCAGGTGCAGCTGGTCAGTCTGGCCGAAGCGAGTCTTGACAATCATGCCGTCGCCGTCGGGCGACCAGCCATAGAAAATGGCGCGCCGGCTTTCGAGGTATTGACGCATATCATCAAACAACTGGTCCGGGATTTCGGGGATATCTTCGATGACAAGATTGCCGATTTCCCGCGGCTTTACCTGGGCGGTTGCCGACATGGCGCATATGATTATGGCGCAAAGTGTTACGAGGCCGTATCGCAGTCTGTGCATGGTGTTCTCCGCATTTCAGTTCTATAGTGTCACGTTTTGTATATGGTACTCGCATTCGGATGGAGAGTCAACCGGTTGCAGCGCTCAATCAGGACTTGCCAACATAGACAACGTGTACTATATTGTTGACGGCAATCACGAGCTTTTCAGTTGCGATCAACAATACGATTCATAAGATTCCTCAAGTTCAAGGAGATCGTCATGGAACGAACCTGTTTCACTATTCGTCGGTCAGGCCACGGGTTGGTAAGCCTGATCGTTGTGGCGGCGGTACTGATGCTGTCGTTTGCTGCTCCCCTGTCGGCACAGCAGCCGCAGGTCAGCCTTGAGTACCTTGGCGGTGAATGGTTGCCCGATACGCTCTGCCCGCATCGACCGCTCACATTCGGCGTGCGCATCAGCAACCCGACAGCACACAGCATTACCTCGTTGTATCTCGGCTTCGAAATTGCATCAACCGATGGCGCCACCTGGAGCGATGTCATCCCGGCCTGGGTTGATTCGAGCGGGATTATACCGCGATTCGACCTCAATATCGGTATAGTCAAACGCGGATCCGGTTCGGCTGATACCGTCGGCTTCTACGGAAGCAGTTTTCTGGGCAGTGGCCTGCCGCCCGGGTTCGATACGATTGTGTTCACGATTACACTGGCCCCGGAAGTAGTGGGTTCGGGGCAGACACTCTGCCTTGATTCTGTCTTCGTGCCGCCGGCGGGACAGTGGGAAATGCAGTTGAGCGACGCCGGCAATCTGTCGCCTGACTGGACCGGCGGTGGCTGTTGGCCGGTGGTGGAAGAACCGGGACTCGACAGCGATGGCGACGGTGTGACCGACGGCTGCGACAACTGTCCCGACACGCCCAACCCGGATCAGCGCGACAGTGACTTTGATCATGTCGGCGATGCCTGTGAAATCTGCTGTCTGGGCGAGTATACCGGCGATTTGAACTACGACGGATTTGACAGCCAGCCGATCGACCTGGCTTACATGGTCGACTACATGTTTGCCGGCGGCCCGACGCCTGTCTGCATGGAAGAGGGGGATGTCAATTGCGATGGCGAGTTTGATCCGTCCGACCTGGCGATAATAGTCGACTACCTCTTTGTCGGGGGTACGGCGCCATGTCCGTGTCCGTGAGTTGATCAGTAGTGTCATGAACAGAAAACGGGTCGGCGCCCTGCGGCACCGACCCGTTCTTTTCATTCGAGTGCTCCTGCGCTTAGCTGTTCTTCTTACGGAACTCCGTCATGAAGTCGCCCAGGCGTTCGCAGCCCTCCAGCGGCATGGCGTTGTACATCGAGACCCGCACGCCACCGACCGAGCGGTGCCCCTTCAGGCCGACAAAACCGGCAGTTTTCGCCTCGGCGATGAACTGCTTCTCGAGATCCTCTGACGGCAGCCGGAAGGTGGCGTTCATCCAGCTGCGACTTTCCGGCCGGACGGTGCCGCGGTAGAAGTCGGGGTGCAGGTCGAGCATCTGGTAGATGCGTTCCTGTTTGGCGTTGTTGGTCTTCTCGATCTGCTTGAGGCCGCCCTGTTTCTTTATCCACTCGAAGACGAGCTTCATCACATAAATCGCGAATACCGGCGGTGTGTTGTACAGCGACTTCTTTTTGGCGTGGGTACGGTAATCGAGCATCGTCGGAGTGCCGTCGAGACACTTCTTCAACAGGCTGTCCTTCATCGCGACCAGCGTAACCCCGGCCGGGCCGATGTTTTTCTGCGCCCCGGCGTAGATCATATCAAAGTTGGTGAAGTCAATTTCCTTCGACATGATGTCGCTCGACATGTCGCAGATCAGCGGCAGGTCGTTGGTTACCGGGAATTCCTGGTACTGGGTGCCGAAGATGGTGTTGTTCGAGGTGATGTGAAGGTAATGGCTGTCATTGGAGAATATGATGTCGTCGAGGCCGGGGATGTGATCGTAGTCGGACTCTTTCGATGATGCCGCCAGGTGCACCTTGCCGAAGATGGCGGCCTCTTCGATCGCTTTGCTCGACCACGATCCGGTA
Organism: uncultured Ignavibacteriales bacterium; assembly: GCA_964544635.1. Lineage (GTDB taxonomy): Bacteria > Zixibacteria > MSB-5A5 > GN15 > FEB-12 > CAZJCK01. The sequence continues at coordinate 11,580 of CAZJCK010000015.1, forward strand.
TCGACATAGGCGGCGGTGTTGCCGCGCGGCAGGAAATTCATCGGGATCATGGCGAACTGAGTGGAGGCGCCCCCCTGGATGAACATGATGTGGTAGCTGTCGTCGAGTCCCATCAACTCACGCGCCAGGCTCATGGCCTGCTCGTTGATCTCGTCGTAGGCCGCCGAGCGGTGAGAACTCTCGATGATCGACATGCCGGTGCCGTGATAGTCCAGCAGTTCGTCCTGAACGATCTTCAGGACATCGAGCGGAAGAGTGGCCGGACCGGCGCTGAAATTAAAGACACGATGTGCCATAACGAACTCGCTTTACCTTAGGCAGTCTTGACGGTTTTCTGTTTGTCGGCGTATTCATCAATCAACCGTTCGATGATCTCACCGATGCGTAGCATGTTATCCTCGGTGGAGGCGCCGATATGCGGCAGCATCAGGGTATTGGGCGCCTTGAGGATGGGGGAGCTTTCATCGGGCGGATCGCTGTACCAGACATCGGTCGCATAGCCGCCCAGCTTGCCCGCCTCGAGCGCCGCGGCAACATCCTCTTCGATCACGCATTTGCCGCGACCGGTGTTGACGAGAATGGCGCCGTCCTTGAAGTGCTTCAAGGTCTCTTTGTTGATCATGCCGCGGGTATCCTCGACCAGCGGAACATGGATAGAGATGAAATCGGACTGGCTCAAAACGTCGGTCAACTCGTTGTTAATCTCCGCGAAATCGGAGAAGAAGACATCCGGATGCCAGGCCAGGATGCGCATGCGAAATGCCCGGGCGCGCACGGCCAGGGCGGTGCCGATGCGACCCATGCCGAGAATACCGAGGGTCTTGCCCATCAGCTCGGTACGCTTCACTTCTTTTTTCAGCCATTTACCGTTCTTCATGCCCTCGTGCGCCGGCACGATCTGGTTGGCGGCCGCGATCATCAGGGTGAAGGCCAGTTCGGCGACGGCAGTCGTCGAGGCCTCGGCGGTGTTGTACACTGCGATCCCCTTCTTGCGCGCGTGTTCCAGATCGACATTGTCCAGCCCGACGCCGCCGCGAATGACCATGCGCAGGTTCGGGGCGCCGTCGATATATTCTTTGGTCACCTTGGTTTTGCTGCGTATCAGAACGATCTCGGCGTCGGCAACGCGGCTCTTGTCATCGGTCACCTCGCCGAAGCGCGACAGCATGTCGGGCAACGTCGGGTGGAAAGCATCGGATATCAGTATCAGCATCGAACCATCCTTTCGGTGTCGTTTTAGTCTTCCAGCAGGTTTACAACCATGCCGCTGCGTAACTTGGGTTCGAACCAGGTTGACTTGGGCGGCATCACCTCACCGGCGTCGGCGACCGCGAGTAACTGCTCGACAGTGACGGGCGCCAGCGAAACGGCCAGGGCATACTGTTTCGAATCGACCAGTTTCTCCAGCTCGGCGGTACCACGGATGCCGCCGACAAAGTCGATCCGGTCATCGGTGCGTATATCTTCAAGCCCCAGGATGGGGGTCAACAGGTTGACGGTCAGGACCTCGGCGTCGATCGAATGCGCCGGGTGTCCGGCATCAAACGTCCCTGGCTTGGCGGTCATCAGGTACCAGTTTCCGCCGACATAGAGGCCGTACTCATGCTGTGCTTTCGGCGCGATGGCGTCGTTTGCTTTGGCCACCTCGAAGTTTTCGCCGATCATCTCAAGCAGCCGGTCGGTCGACAGCCCGTTGGTATCTTTCACCACCCGGTTGTACGGCAGGATGCGCAACTGGTCATGGGGAAAGAGCACGTTCAAGAAGTAATTGTAATGTTCGTCGCCGGTATGGTCAGGGTTGTCGTTCATCAGGCGGCGGCGCACTTCCGAGGCCGATTGCGACCGATGGTGACCGTCGGCAATGTAGATCGCATCGAGGGCGCCAAACAGCTCGATCAGTTCCGATATCGCCGCCTGATCGTCGAGCACCCACAACTCGTGCGTGACCTCGTCGTCGGCGGTGAACTTCACGGTCGCCTCTCCCCGGCCCAGGGTGGTGAATTCGGCGGTGATGGCATCGGTGGTGCGGAAGGTCGAAAAGACCGGTCCGACCTGCGCCTTCAGTGTCAGGATGTGGGTGGCGCGGTCGTTGACTTTCTTCGGGCGGGTGTGCTCGTGCTTCTTGATCTTGCCGGCATCGTATTCGTCAACCGAACTGAGGCAGACCAGTCCGGTCTGGCTCTGGCCTTTCCAGGTCAGGCGGTAGAGATACAGGGCTGGTGAACCGTCGCGAACCATGATACCGTCGTTGATCAAACGCAGCAAATTCTCGCGGCCGCGCTGGTAGATTTCGTTCGAGTAAACGTCGGCGTCGGCGGGGAAATCGACCTCCGACTTGTTGACGCGGAGGAACGAGTCCGGGTTGTCGCGCACCAGCTCCCGGGCTTCGTCGCTGGTTAACACATCGTACGGCGGCGCGGCCACCTGTTTGGCGCGGTCTGGTTTGGGACGAAGTCCCCGGAACGGTCGAATGACGGCCATGTGTGTCTCCCACTCGAGGTCAATATGTGAACCGATTCACAACCGGTTATTATAGCATGTAGACAATCTAACGCAAGGGGGATTCGGCCTCAACCGATTTCCAAACAGTTTGTGGCGGGGAAAAAGAAACGGCCGACGCACCAGGCGCCGGCCGTTGTATCGGTCAGAAACAAACAGTCTCTATTTCATGTGCTTGCTGACCAGCTTGGTCATTTCAAACATCGAGACCTTCTTCTTGCCGCCGAACACCTTCTTGAGTTTGTCGTCGGCATTGATCATCCGCTTGTTCTGCTGGTCCTGCAGGCCGTTTTTCTTGATGTAGTCCCAGATCTTCTTGGTGACCTGGGTGCGCGGCATTGACTTCTTACCGACTACATCCTGCAGATCGTCCGACAGGTCCATCGGGCGCATGAACGCCGGGTTCGGTTTCCGCTTCGTCTTGGTCTTCTTGGCGGCTTTCTTCCGGGTCGAGGCTTTCTTGCGCGGCGCAGCCTTGCGGGCGGTTTTCTTGCGAGTTGTCTTCTTCGCAGCTTTCTTGGTTGTCTTCTTGGCTGCTTTCTTGCGAGTAGTCTTCTTGGCAGCCTTCTTGGTTGTTTTCTTCTTGGCAGCCTTCTTGGTCGTCTTCTTCTTGGCTGCCTTCTTGGTTGTCTTCTTGGCGGCTTTCTTGCGGGTCGTCTTCTTCGCCGCCTTCTTGGCTGTTTTCTTACGAGCCGTCTTCTTGCGAGCTACTGCCATTGCTGTGCTCCTTTAGCGTTGCGGTTTCGGTTCTTTAGCATTTGCATTGTTTATCCGTTGTCAATGATTCCTCGCGCACTCCACCGGGTACAAGCAAAAAATATTCTCATTCTAAATTTGTTTGCAAGGAAAAACTCCCTCTAAAGAAAAAAAAGATCAGACGTTGTCAGAGGGGAAATGGGGAAATCGGGTCGCGCTACCGAGCAGAATCAGGCGCGACGCAGTTCAATGACGGGTGCTTCAGGGGGGCAACCCAGTCGGAAAGGGAACCAGTGACCGGCGCCGCTGGAGGTGTACAACTGGCTTTTCCCCCGGGCGTACGGTCCCCAGAGGTAGCGATGGGGCCACATCGGTTCGAACACCGACCGTCCCAGCACACCCATCTGTCCCCCGTGAGTATGACCGGCGAGGGTCAGGTCGACACCCGCCTCGGCGGCAGCATCGAGGGCGTCGGGGCGATGGCTCATCACTATGGAGAAGGCGTCGCCGGTATGATTCTGCATCGCCCGGTCGACGGCGGCGCGGAAGAAGTTGACGTCGATCTCGCGCATGCGACGGGGATCGTCGATCGCCCCCAGGTAAACATCACCGCGCCCGGTGGGGAGCATCAGGCCGGTATCGACCAGCAGTGGCACCGGTGTCGTGTCGGCGATGCGGCGTACTTGCTGGACGCCCCGGAAGTATTCATGGTTGCCCAGCGATGCGTACGCACCCAGCGGGGCGCCGAGCTGGTCGGTCAGCTTGAGAGCATCGCCAAGCATCGAGAGATCGTCGGCGATGTCGCCGGTGATAACCACCAGGTCGGGAGTAAACTTTTCGGCGGCGAGGAGTATTTCCTCGAGGTCGGGAAGCTTGATGTAGTGCCGCAGGTGCAGGTCGGAGATGTGCAGGATGCGCAGTCCGTCCAGTGCGGGTGGCAGATTTTCGAACGTCATGGGACGGCGATAGACCAGCGCCGACCCCATCGAACGGCCGACACCGGACACACCAAGGGTCAGGGTTGCCAGCGGTAGCGCCGCCGCCGCCGCTTTGAGCAGGACACGGCGCCGGGAGTCGAAGGTGCCCGCATTGTCGTCGGTGCGACGTTTTGCGCGGCGATCAATGAAACGATTGATCCATGCCAGCAGACCGCTGAACGGCAGTGACAGCATGAGACAGACCTCGAGAACGAAGGCGATGACCGCCGCCACCGCGCCCGGGTAAACCAGCCAGTAGATCGAGTTGTATTCGCCGACGAGCCACAGGCCGACACCGGCCACACCGATAAGCGGCAGGCCGATCGCCGACCAGCGTATCCAACGCAGCTGCCACCAGTCCTTGTGCAGCAGGCGCAGCAGGACAACCTCGATGAGGCCGAATATCAGTACGATGGAACTGGAAAACAGAAATATGGTGGTGCGCATGTCGAGGCCGTCAAATCATCACGTTATGAATTTGCATGTCACGGTTATACGTCCGTTAAGGACACGGGCTCCCGAAAAGTTCCCCCGCCGGGGCTACTTTCGCCAGACCGACGGGCGGAGGACGATCAGGACAGTGAATATTTCCAGACGCCCCAGCAACATGGAAAAGACCAGAATCCATTTCCCCGGTATCGGGATCCAGCCGTAATTCTCCACCGGCCCGACACCGGCCAGCCCGGGGCCGATGTTCCCGATGGTTGCGATCGAGCAGGCGACGGCAGTGGTGAGGTCAGGAACGAACATGGTCATGAGGGCAGCGACCAGCACGAACAGGCCGACAAACAGTACCACAAACGAGACGATATTGAGTACCAGCTGCTCTTCGATTACCTGTTTGCCGACCTTTATCGGCGCCACCAGCCGCGGCTGCGTCAGCTTGACCAGTACATTACGTGCGAATTTGCTGACGATCATTATTCGAATCATCTTCATGCCGCCGCCGGTCGAACCGGCGCAGCCGCCGAAGAACATCAGGAGTATCAGCAAAAAGCGCAGAACATTCGGCCAGATATCGAAATCGGCGGTGACGAAACCGGTGGTGGTGACAATCGCAACGGTTTGAAACGACGCCTCCTTGAAGGCGCCGTAGAAGCTCTCGGTTTTGCCGGTGTGCTCGCGATAGTGTTCGGCGAACTCCTCGGCAGTCGGTTCCCCGTAGCGATACGACGTCGCGGCATCAGTCTCCGTCGCCGGGCCGTACGACCACAAGGTGAGGGTGGCAACAACGACGGTGGCGACGATCACCCCGGCATAGAAACGAAACTCGCGGTTGGAGGTCATGGTCCGAAAATCGCCCCGCAGCAGACGGAAGTGCAACAGGAAGTTAATGCCGGCGAGAAACATGAAGATGGTGATGACCCAGTGTATGAAGTCGCTGTCGAAGGCGGCGATCGAGGCGTTCTTCGTCGAAAAGCCGCCGGTCGCCATGGTGGCCATGGTGTGGCAGACGGCATCGAAGAGGTTCATACCGCCCACCATCAGTAGCACTACCTCGGCGGCCGACAAGACGGCATAGACACCCCAGAGAATCGAGGCGGTCTGCGCCAGGCGCGGTTGCAGGCGGTCCTTGGTTGGGCCGGGGACTTCCCCCCGGAACATCTGGTACCCCGATACGCCGAGCGACGGGAAGATGACGATGGCCAGGGTGATGATCCCCATACCGCCAAGCCAGTGCGTGAGGGCGCGCAACAGAAGCAAAGAGCGGGGGAGCGCCTCGATATCCGTGAGAATAGTGGCGCCGGTAGTGGTGAAACCGGACATGATCTCGAAGTAGGCGTTGGTTGTCGCCAGCCACCAGTGCTGGTCGAGAGCCCAGCTGAAGTACAGGATCAACGGAATACTGCCGACCAGCGACAGCATAACCCAACTCAGTGTCACGATTGCATACCCCTCGCGAATCCCCTGTCCGTCCCGCCCGGAGCGACCGATGTAGGCGAGCAGGCTGCCGAACAACAGCGAGGCGACGATTCCGGCGGCGAGTCCGACGATGTCCGGCTGGAGGATGAGGCTTTTGAATGTCAGGAATCGCCCCGGGTGCAGAATGTGATCGTAGATCCCCAGGGCCAGCGGGGCCAGGAGCGCCAGGCCCAGGACCTGCAGCAGTTTGCCGATGGCGTATCCGACGGCAGTCTTGCGCATAGAACCTACCGGTTGAACCAGCCGCGCGGCTTGAACAGCCTGGCTACCGTTCCAAGGTTGTGGTGGTGAGTGATCACGATGATATGGTCGTTGGCCTCGACCACCGTCTCACCCTCCGGAATGATCAGGCGGTTGTCGCGGACAATGATGCCGATGATCGATCCCTTCTTTAGTTTGGTCGCAATATTGCGCACCTTCATACCGGCGATGTCGCTATCCGGCTCGACATTGAAGCGCACCGCCTCGATGTCGACATCGGAAAGCCGGACCACGGCACCAATATAGCCGCGCGACACCATGTCGAGAATATGACGGGCGGTGGTCAGACGCGGCACAATCACATGGTCGATTCCGATCGAACGGAACAGGGCAGTGTGGCGCGGCTCGGTCGAAGTGGCGATCACTTCGCGGGCGCCCTCTGCCTTGGCCAGCAGGGTGGAGAGCATATTGTAGTCAGCGGCATCTGACACAGCGATGAAGAACGAGGCCGCATTCACGTTTATGTCGCGCAACAGGTCATGCGAGGTGCAGTCGCCGTGCAGGACCTCGAGATGATCGAGTTTGGCGGCCATCGTGGTGGCGTGGTCAATGTCGGGATCGACACAGGTGACGTGGTGATCGGTTTTCGACAACGCCGCCGCCAGTTCCTCGGTGGCATAGTTGTCGCCGGTCAGGATAATCTTTCGATGGCCGGTTTGCTCAATCCCCATGAGATTCAGGAACGGCTTGAGCGACTCACGCGGGAACAGGGTGTACACGATGTCGCCCGGTTCGATCAGGGTATCACCGTCAGGAATCATCCCCTTGTGATTGCGGATGACTGCCGAAAAGAGCACGATGTGGGGGGCGATATCTTCACGGATCTGGCGCGGCGTTTTGTTGGCGATCGGCATCTTTTCGGTCACGCGGTAGCCACGCAGGAGGATGCGCCCCTCCTCGAAGTTGGCCGATTCCAGGGCGTACGGGGTCTCGACATACTGCAGGATCTGATCAACGAGGATGCGCTCGGGGTGAATTACCGAGGTTATCCCGAGCTTTTCGAGGTCGATCAGGTTCTGTTTTTCGACAAACTCGCTGCCGCGCAGGCGGGCGATGCGACGCGGTACCTCGTACTGCGCCGCTATGGTGCAGACGATGATATTGACGTCGTTCACCGGTGTGACCGCCAGCACCATGTCGGCCTCGGCCAGGCCGGCCTCGCGCAGCGCCGCCGGCGAGCTGCCCGAGCCGCAGACAATCTGCATGTCGAGTTTCTCGCCTATTTCCTGGCAGACGGCACCATCCTGTTCGACCATGGATAACTGGTGATGGTCCTTCAACAGGTGCTCGGCCAGCGAAAAACCGACCACGCCGCCGCCGACAATTACGATGCGCACAGCGGTCTGCCTTCGGCATGCGGGCAATGTAGACTGCTCATGGAAGGGAAAATGGGGTGGTGGCGGCAGGAATCAAACGTTTTTTTGCGGGCGCACAGTACGGCATACCGGCAGACGTCCGCCCGACCACACCGGCGCGGCGCCGGAAAATCTGAGCAATTGCTCAACGAGAGAGGATAAAAGCGGGATGTCAGGCCGATCGTTCGCGTGACGAGGTGTTCGCGGTATCCTCGGCCAACTTGTCGAGCCAGTCGTGATCACGACGTACGCGGTTGAGCACCGATCGGAATCGTTCGATCAGGAACACGACCTCACGATCGGAAAACAGGCCCGACTGCAACTGGTGCGAGGTGTGACGGCAGGCTTCTACGGTGACTTGATGTTCTCGGTTGACCTGACTGTATTGCCGGGCCAGGCTGCGGGCGACACTGGCGGAACTATAGTGCGTCCGCCCGGCCGGGTTGCCGGCGTTCAATCGCTTCAACCAGGCGGCTGATTGGTGCGCGTTGTGAAGACGCTGGTACTGCCGCTCCTCTTCCTCTATCTCATTCAGCAGGTGCTGCAGTGACGCAATATGACGTGTTGTTGCTGAAGGCATATACTCCCCGGTTTGTTTGTGGGGGTATCAGAAAATGTACAAAGAGGCCGATGTTTTTGCAAGCGAAAAGCCGACCCGAAAAACGGGCCGGCTTTATCTACATCAAGTTGACCGACAGCCGCCTAAAAGCCGTAAATTTCCCCAAACTTGGCGTTCATGTACGCCATCAACGGCTTGTGCGACAGGACTTCGCCCGTGACCTTTTTGCCCAGGTCAATCGCCTTGTAGCGGGAAGCGTGCTTGTGAATCTTCTCCCGCAGCCATTCGCGCAGCGGCAGCAGTTCGCCCCGCTCGAACATGTCGTGCAGGTCGGACATCTCTTTCTTCGCCTGGTCGAAGAACATCGCCGAGTAGAGGTTACCCAGCGTGTAGGTCGGGAAGTACCCGATCAGTCCGGCCGACCAGTGCACATCCTGGAGACAACCGTTGGGGTCCTTGTCGACCTTGACGCCGAAATATTTCTCGAAGCGATCGTTCCATTCGCCCGGAACGTCGGCCGGCTTCAAATCGCCCTTCAAGAGCGGCCGTTCCAACTCATAGCGCAACAGGATATGCAGGTTGTAGGTCGCTTCGTCGGCTTCGACACGGATGTACGACGGTTCAACATTGTTGATGGCGGCGTAGAAGTCGTCGAGCTTGACATCGCCCAGGGAGTCCCGGAACATCTTCTGCGCGATCGGGAAGAAATAGTGCCAGAACGGCAGCGACCGTCCCACCTGGTTCTCCCACATGCGCGACTGCGACTCGTGAATGCCCAGCGAAGCTGAGCTGCCCATCGGTGTACCGAAGTACTTGTCCTTTTCGATACCCATTTCATACAGGCCGTGGCCGGCTTCGTGCATGGTGCCGAACAAGGCATCGTTGAGCCGCTTCGGGTTGTAGCGAGTGGTGATGCGGGTGTCGCCGGGGCCGAGGCCGGTACAGAACGGGTGGGTGGTGATGTCGAGGCGGCCACTGTCGAAACTGTAGCCCATCGTCTGGGCCACCGTCTCACCGAAAACGCGCTGGAGACTGACATCGTAGTCGCGTTCGACAATCGACTTGTCTGGTTTGCGCGGCGCGTTCTTGATCTTCTCCAGAAGTGTAACCAGGTCTTTACGCAGTTCGGTAAAGACAGTGTCGACTTCCTTCGACTTCATCCACGGTTCGTAGTTGTCCAGCAGGGCATCGTACATGTCGTCTTCGTAGCCGTACGCCTCGGCAACCTGGCGGGAGAGGTCGACCACCTTCTCGAACCACGGCAGGAAATGCTTGAAGTCGTTGTTCTTGCGAGCCTTGACCCATTCCCCCTGGGCCAGCGTGGTGGTCTTGGTAATCTCCTTGACGAGATCGCCCGGGAGCTTGGTTTCCTTGTCGTAGTTGCGCTTGGTCTCGCGTATGTTGACCGCTTCCGCCGACTCCGGGTCTTTCGTCAGTTCGCTGTCGACCAGCTCGTCGAGCAGGTCACCAACCTTCTTGTCGGTGAAACGATCGTGGATCATACCGGCCAGCAGGCTGATCTGGTCGGCCCGCAGGGGGGCGCCGGCGCGCGGCATGTAGGTGCGTTCGTCCCAGTTCAGAACGCCGGCTGTCGACTCCAGCAAGGCGGTCTCTTTCAGGATGGACACTAACTCGTCGTAGGCTTTTTGTGCGGACATCAGAACTCACTCCTCTATGGGCTGCACTCGTCATCTGTCGTGCAACCCGGCATGTTATAGTGCAATAGAGGCCTAAGATACACCGCCTCACCAAAAAGGCAAGCAATCCCGGCCCGCCTGTCGGCAATCTGTCGGCACTGTTGCCGACGCCGAGACATAGCCGTATGTTGCCGCTATGCTCAGCCGGATACAGGACAGCAGGCGCTTCGGGTTGCCGTCGGTGACCAGCCTCTTCTTCATCGGTTGCCTGGTGGTGAGCCTGCCCACCCAGTTTTACGAGCCGCTTAACCGGTGGCTGGGCGGCCTGCATCCGAACGAACATACCTGGCTGCTGTTTACGGCCGTTTTTCAGCACGGCATCGGCTCGATACCGCCGTTGATGCACCTGGCCCTGATGACCATCGTGATCTGGCTGGTGGCACCTTTATCCGAACGGCTGGTCGGCTCGTTGGCGTTCACTGTCACCGTGCTCGCGGCAATCGGTCTCACGCACCTCCTGCAGGTGGTGAGCGGGATTACCGTCAACGGTTCGTCGGCCGCCATCTGGGCGTGCGGCCCGATCATCTGGATGGCACTGCGCAAGGCAAAGCGGCGCGGCGGCAAGATGGCCAAGCGCGACCTGATCTATGAGCGCAGTCGCGGCATGCTTTTCCTGATGTATATCCTCATCCCGCTGGCGATGATTGCGCTCCCCTACACGTCGGGGTGGAACGGCCATCCGCTGATGGCGTTTGTGCAGGGGAATCTGTATCATGCGGCGGCGACGGCGGTCGGTCTGGCGGCGGCGCTGGTGTGGCGCAACCGTATCGCTGCGGTGGTCGACCTGGCAGCCGCGGTGCGGCTGGAGCCGCTGGTGCGTCCCGCCCGGGATCGCTTCGCCTGGATCGTCTGGCTGGCGATCGACCTGTTCCTGTTCGGCGTCGTCATGCGGGCGATGAGTATGAGATGATGATGAATAACCGGCGACAACGCGGGTACCTGAGATAGCAGTTCACAACACATAAATCTACAGGAGTAAGCAAAATGCTGGTAACCACCACGCACACGATTGAGAACAAGCAGATTTCGCAGTACTACGGTCTGGTGTCGGGCGAGGCGATCATGGGCGCTAACGTGTTCAAGGACATCTTCGCCTCGATCCGTGACATTGTCGGCGGTCGGTCGGCGACATACGAAAAGGAGCTGCGCCGGGCCAAGGAGTTGGCCATCTCCGAGATGTGCCAGCTGGCGCAGCAGCAGGGCGCCAACGCCGTGGTCGGAGTTGACCTCGACTATGAGACCATTGGCGGTTCGGGCGGTAATATGTTGATGGTCATCGCCAGTGGCACGGCCGTAAAATACCAATAGGCAATGAGATAGCATTGGTCTGCCAATGGCGATTCATAGCCTCGATGGTCCTGTTTCTGTTGACTTTTGCTCAATTCAGGTTACATTGATACAGGTATAACGAGGTATTAAGGCGATTGCATGAACCTGCCGGCGGGACGTTTACAGCATCAAAAGCGATTACTGGGTCTATGTATTCTCGTTGTCGTGTTCTGCCTGCCGGCCGCCTCGAGCATTGCTTTCCACGAAAAAGGGGTAGCCAACTGTAACGGCTGCCACATTATGCACAACAGCGAGGACGGTCAGGCGATCGATCCTGACAATCCGCCCGGTAACATGCGCCTGCTGAACGACGGTACGGCGTCGGATGTCTGCCTTTCCTGCCATGCCGACCAGTTAGGCGCCGTGCTCGGCAGCAATCCGATAGCGCCGTCGGCGGAACGGGGGCCGGGAAATTTTGTGTTTCTGTACGAGGATAATATCAGTGACGGTCCGGGGGGTGCCGCGGCGGTGCTGCCGGGGCATGATGCCGGGCATAACCTGAACGCGCCATCGTACGGCCTGACCACCGATCCTCGTCACACCCACGCCCCGGGCGGTGGTTTCTCCGCCAACAAGATGGGCTGTACCGCCTGTCATGATCCGCACGGCAACACCAACTACCGGATGCTTCACGGGGCGGGTCCGATCCCGGGCAAACAGGGCTACCACTTCAGCTACGGGGCGCCGGTGGCCGAGGGGCTGCCGTTAACCGGTGGTATCGAAACGGACAACAATCATGTCGCGTATCAATCCGGCATGAGCCTGTGGTGCCAGAATTGCCATCACCAGATTCACCAGCAGGGCGCGATGCATGCCGGGTCGTTCATTCATCCGGTCGATCAGTCGCTAACCAGTGCTGTCATCACGCAGTACAATCAATACAACGGTACTGCCGACCCGACCGGTGGCACCGCTGCGACCGCCTATTTGCCGGCGGTTCCGTTTGAGGCGCCCGGCAATACCGTCAGCCAGACCACCGGACCGTCAGGCAACAGCAAGCTCTCGTGCATGACGTGTCACCGCGCCCACGCGACCTCGGGTCCCGATGCCGGCCGCTGGGATTTCAACGTGGATTATTTGTCGGAAGATGGTGTGGCGTCCGGCTCCTACCCGATCCCTAATCCGTATCCCGGTGTGAGCCAGGCGCCGTTGTGCGAGAAGTGTCATGCGACCACGCCGCCGCCAATACAGCCGGCCACGTCGTTCGACTGAACGATCTACTCGCTCCTGCTGATCGGCATCGTCATACACCGCGCCCCACCGCGCCCGCGCGACAACTCCGCCCCCGACAACGTTACGATCGTCCGACTGTCATCGTTCGAATTCGTTTCCAGATACTGTGGTGGTGTCAGGATACGATAACCGGCCCTCTCGAAGCCACGGATCGTTTGCTCGTTGCGCTCGTAAATGAAGGCCGTGTTCGGTTTGACGGCAAAGAGATTGGCGCCGTCGGTCCATTGCTCGCGCGTCTGGTAGTGGGGTACATCGCCGCCACAGGGGATGCGATTGCCGAAACTGCAGCCGATCCGTTCCAGCGCCGAAAACAGGCCGCGCTGTTCCGTACGGTTGGTCAGGGCAACCTTCCCCTTCACCAGTTCATAGGTAAAGCAGGGGCAGGGGTTGCTTTCCTCGGCTTCAGAAAAGAAGGGCGGGTAATAGACGCAGTCATCCTCGCCGATGATCGTGAACACCGTATCGAGGTGCATGGTGGCGCGTTCCGTCGGCAGCTTTACTTTGATGACCCGCCTGGCCAGGCCCTCATTGAAGAGGCGACGGATCAGCAGGTCGATGGCGACATCGGTGGTGCGCTCGCTCGAACCGATGATGAGGGTTTCATTGTTCAGCACGATAACGTCACCCCCCTCAATGTGCACGCTGTGCGGCAGGCCGTGCTGGGTGGCATCGTCGAGCACGTCGATGATGCGCATCCCCCGGAAAATCGGGTGGTGGCGGAAAATGTAGCGCGAGAGCAGGCCCTCGCGGCGACGGATACGCTTGGTCGGGTGGCTGAGGATGACGGCGTCGCCGAAGACCATGCCCAGATCGCGAGTGAACATCAGGTTGGGGAGCGGATCAAAGAACAGGGTGTAGCCGGCGTGTTCGGTTTCGCCCGGACGGTAGGCGCCGGCAACGAGCAGCTCGGCCAGTTCCGACGGCGGCAGCTGGTCCGACAACAGGTAGTCGTGCGTGGCCATCCCGACACCCTCGAGCGCCGAGACTCCGCCGACGACATCGGAGCGAACCTCGCGGTTCTCCAGGATAGTGGTGAGCAGGTCGGTAAACTCGAGCACCGACTGGTCGCTGGTGGCATGGCGCAGGCAGTCGGTGAACTCGTTGTGATCGGCAGCCGCCTTGTCGGTGTAGAGAACGTCCTCGATCAAATACCGATCGGGCATGTCGTGTGCCACCGCCACCAGGTTCCACTCGTAGCCGGGGCGGTGGACGATGACAGTCGAAAGCGGATGATACTCCGAGAGTATGGCCAAAGTGCTTCCTTACAGTTGTGCGGTTCCGACCGTGCGGTCGTGAGCAGTCGTTGAATTCGATCGTGAGTTCCGCCGCGAACCGGTCTGCTACGGCAGGCCCGGCGGCTTGGGCGGCATAATGATCCAGGCCAGAATGTAGGCGAGGATACCGGTGCCGCCAAACAGCACCAGCGCCACCCAGACCAATCGGATGATTGTCGTGTCGGCGTCGAGGTAATCAGCAAAGCCGGCACAGACGCCGCCGATCATGGCATTGTCAACTGAGCGGTATAATCGTTTGTCAGCCATTTGTTCCTCCAATATCTGTTACTAACCTACGCTGTTGCGGCGGTCGGGGCAAGTGGTATGGTCACCGCAAGTAAGTCGACTTCTTATGGCTGGTCGCGGCGGCCAATTATGTGTACAATGAGGCGGGAGAACCAAACTGTGACCAAAGCTGCGCCCGACACCACCGCTATTAAGATTGTCGACTTCAAGTCGAAATACCGCAGCCATTTCCGTGCACTCAACTACGAGTGGCTGGAGGCCTGTTTCCATGTCGAACCGTATGACCGGATTGTGTTGAACGACCCCGAAAAGCATATCATTAAGGCGGGCGGGCAGGTATTGATGGCGCTTTTGGATCGCCAGGTGGTCGGTACGGTGGCGTTGTTGAAGCACGCCCCGCACAAGTTCGAACTGGCCAAAATGGCAGTAACCAAGAGTGCCCGGGGCAAGAAGGTCGGCCGAACCCTTGGCGAGGCGGCAATCCAGCGTGCCCGCGCTCTCGGCGCCACCGATCTGGTGCTGGCCACCAGTCCTTTGCTCAAGACGGCCAACCGGTTGTATGAACGGCTCGGTTTCGTGAAGGTCGATCCAATCGAAATCGGCCCGCTGCCGTACCAGCGTCACTCGATCGTGATGGGCATGAAGCTGTAGCCGGGAGGCGAATACGCTTGCCTTCCAGCGCAATTCCCGGTAGGTTCGGCGCATGGAAAGGCAGCCGCATACCGATCCGGATAACCCCTATCCACAAAGCCTCGTCACCACCATTGAGGTCGTTTTCCCCTCCATGTGCAACCAGTTCGATACCCTCTTCGGCGGAGTGGCGCTGCAATGGATGGATCGGGCAGCCTGGATCTGCGCCACCCGGTTTGCCCGCCAGACGGTGGTGACGATTGCCTCCGACAAAATCGTGTTCAAGAGTCCGATTCGCGAGGGGGATATGGTCGAACTACGTGCCCGGGTGATCAAGCTGGGCAAGTCCTCGGTTACCTGCCGGGTCGACATGTATTCCGAACGCCCCCTCACCGGCCGCCGCCAGTTGGCCACCCATGGCGACTTCGTGATGGTTGCGATCGACGCCGATGGCCGTCCCAGCGCCATTACCCCGGCTATCTGAACGTAGACAACTCGCTAATAATAGACCTTTGTGTCGGTTATATTTTTGTTGTTCTGGCGGGTGAAAAGAATCACCTTATCTGCCGATTCTTAGCACAGGAGGAACGTCAACTGCCACAAGGAGATTCTGCCCATGGCCAGGGTCGGTGATACATCTGAACCGGTTCTGGACCGAGCCCCAATCAAGGACCTTGTTCTTGACAGTACCGACATTCTGATTGCCCATCTTGATCGGTGCTTTACGTTTGTCTATGTCAATCGCGCCTATTCTGAGGCCGCGGGGAAGTCGCCCGACGACCTGATCGGCAAGCACTACTTCGAAGTCTTTCCGATCGAGGCCAATCGCGCCTACTTCCGACAGGTGCTCGATACCGGGGAACCGGTCTATCTCTATGCCGAACCGTACAAGCCGACCGGTGAACGCCTGAATCGCGAGTACTACCGCGACTGGAGCATTTTGCCGGTCCGCGACGAGCGTGGAAAGACAGCCGGCATTACCATGTCCGGCACCGAGGTAACGCGCCGGGTCGATGAGCAGGCGGACCATATTCAGATTCAGAGCAGTTTTGAACTTCTGTTCGAGAGCCGACAACTGCTGGCGCTGCGGGCTGGACTGGACAACCGCGTCATCAAGGATGTCAGCCACGGGCTTGTCGAATTTCTCGGCTACCCGGACCGTGACAGTCTACGGGGGCGCTCGGTCCTTGCCATCCTGGCTTTCGAGGAGGCCGATGAGCAGTTGAATCGAATGATGCGGGAGCGCGGCTTCATTACCGATCGGGAGGCGCAGCTCAAACGTGCTGACGGTTCGCTGGTGTGGATCGAAGCCACCGCCTGGGTAACCACCGACCGCGATACGGTCGAGGTCGTTATCCGCGACATTGCCGATCACCGAAAAATACGCGAGGAACTCGAGTACAGCGAGCGGTTGTATCGCCAGATGTTCGAGCGCAACGCCTCGGTCAAGCTGCTGATCGATCCCTCAGACGGCCGTATTGTCGATGCCAATCATGCCGCCTGCTCCTTCTACGGTTATGCCAGGAATGAATTCCAGCAACTGTGTATCACCGACATTAATGTCTGGCCGCCTGACGAGGTTGCCGCCGAAATGCAGCGGGCCGAGGTGGAGGAGCGAACCTACTTTCGCTTTCCGCACCGTCTGGCCGACGGTTCCATCCGCCAGGTCGAAGTATACAGCGGACCGGTTGAGATCGGCGGTAATCGACTGCTGCACTCGATTGTCCACGACGTTACCGATCGCGTCGAAGCGGAACGGTCGCTGGCCGAGAGTGAGCGCCGCTTCCGCGACTTTGTCGAAGGCACCGATGACTTCGTGGTACGTGTCGATACCACGGGGCGGTACCAGTATGCCAACGATGCCTCGATGCATTTCCTGGGTTTGGCGCCGGTCGACCTGATCGGAAAGTCTGCGTTCGACTTCATTCATGAAGCAGATCGGGCGCGAACCGAAAAGGCCTTTGCCTATTGGGTCAACAATCGCATTCGCTCAGCGAGCATTCAAAACCGCCAGGTCAAAGCCAATGGCGAGTTTGTTCATGTCTCGTGGAACGTCAACATGGCATATGATGCCAATGGTGTGCTGATTGGTGTCAACGGCATTGCCCGCGACATTACCCGCCTCAAAGAGATCGAGGAAGCGCTCTACTACACCCAGAAACAGTTCAAGGCAATCGCCGACTATACCTGCGACTGGGAGTACTGGCAGGACAGCAACGGCAACCTGCTCTGGGTGAATCCGTCAGTTACCGATCTGACCGGCTATACTGTTCGCGAGTGCCTGTCGATGATCGGATACCCGCTGCCGATGGTGCATGGCGACGATCGCGAGCGAGTCGCCGAGGCCCTGGCAAGCGATTCGGCGAGCGACCTGGAGTTCCGTCTTGTGCGCAAGGATGGTGTGGTGCGCTGGATGACCATCTCCTGGCGACCGATTCAACTCGACGACAGCCCGGCCGGCATACGGGCCAGCGTGCATGACATCACCGAACGCAAGGAAATGGAACAGCACCTGCTCGATCACCAGTTCGTACAGAAAGAGATTGCCAGGGTCATCAACCTCGGCTGGTTTTATCATGATTTACCAGCCAATGAAGTGTTCTGGAGCGACCAGCTCTACGTGTTGTTCGGCAAAGACAAGAACTCCTTCACGCCCAGTTATGATTCACTGAGGGAGTTTATCCATCCGGATGATCGGGATGTTATGAAGGCGGAATTCGACCGCTTGTTCTCCGAGCAGACGATGATCACGTGTGAGTATCGGATTGTGCGTGGCGACGGTGACATCCGTAACCTGCTCGGCTTTGCCCGCATGCTGAAGAACGAATCCGGTGAGTCGAATCGCGTGGTGGGAGCGGTGCTGGATGTTACCGAACGGAAACGTCACCAGGAGGAAATTGCCAGGGCCCAGAAATTGCAGTCGCTCGGGTCAGTGGCCGGCGGTATCGCCCACGAGTTCAACAACCTGTTGACGGGCGTGCTGGGTAACATTGCCATGGCGGTTGGTGAACTGAGTGTGGAGTCCGATGCCTACACCATGCTCAAGGAGGCCGAACGGATCGCCGAGCGCACCCGCGAACTGACCGCGCAGCTCTTGACCTTCTCGTCGGGTGGCAAACCGGTCATGCGCGAAGTTGATCTCGAGTCACTGGTAACCAACACCGTCCCGCTGCTGCTCAAGCGTTCCACTTGTACCGCCTCGTACGATATCCATGGCGATCTGCCGGCGATACGGGGCGATCGGGTGCAACTGACCCAGGTGATCAACAGTTTGGTGCTCAATGCCCGGGAGGCGATGGGCGACACCGGTGGCTTGGTGCGATTAATTGCCGACGTCACGGCCATTAATGAAACCAACGAATACTCATTGCCGGCCGGGTGCTACGTATGCCTGCGCGTGGTCGATCACGGTTTGGGCATCGCCGATACTGTGCGCCCGCGCATCTTCGACCCGTTCTTCACGACCAAGCCAACCGGCCAGGGACTTGGTCTGGCGGCGTCGTACTCCATCGCCCGCAACCATGGCGGGCATCTGGCCCTTGAAGCGACATCGGGCAAGGGGTCGGTGTTCGCCCTCTATCTGCCGATCGCAGCACCGTACGAGCCGAGCCTGCAAAAGGCGGAAACCGACAGCGATGGTGAACGGGTGGTGCGGGTGCTGGTGATGGACGATGAAGAGTCGCTCTGCCGCCTTGCCGAAAAAATCCTGAAGCGGCGCGGCTATGTTGTCGACACCGCGTTCGATGGCAGCAGAGCCATCGAACTGGTCAGGGAGCGCCACGCCGCCTCGACGCACTACGACTTCGCCATCCTCGACCTGTCGGTCCCCGGCGACATCGGCGGCGAGAAAGCGCTGGCCGCCATACGCCAGATCTGCCCCGACATCAGGGCGATCGTGTGCAGCGGCTATGCCGAGGATCCGGTCATGGCCGACCACGAAGCGTATGGGTTCAACGCCGCGCTGGGCAAACCCTACCTGCCCAATGACCTCTACAGCGTGGTCGACTCCATCCTCGAACGATAGCCGCTTGCCCCGCACTTGTTGTCTGCCTACCTTGATCGCGTAACCCGATAGCGAAAGGCAGAACGATGCGTTCTCATACAGTCCACGCCCTGATTGTGCTAACAGCGACGCTCTCGCTCGTCATACTGAGCTGCACCGGTCATGATACGGCGGGCGAAATCGAGGGGATCGAGCTGTCGCTCGACACGGTGGTGATCGACACCAGCGCCGGCGATTGTGAGCCGGACACGACCACCCGCTGCGCAAAGATTTACATCAGCTACCCGGTCGTAACGGGTGGCGTGCCGGATGCCGTACGCGATTCGGTCAACCGCGCTATCGTCGACCTGGCGGCGCCGCAAATGCCGGGGAAGGGACAGGCGCAGGTCGAGCGGGCGGTCGAGTTTTTCCTCAGGGCATTCGAAGAGTCGCTCGACGATTTCAACCAGTCGTGGCGGCACCGTGGCGAGGTAGCGATCCGTTTTTCCAACGATCGGATGGTCTGTATCCGGGCCGACGAGTTCAGTTACACCGGCGGCGCCCACCCCAACAGTGAAAGCCGGATCGTGATGCGGAGCCTGAACGACGGTTCGGTGCTGACCATCGACGATCTGCTGGTCGACAACTGGCGGCCGGCCATCGAGGGGATTGCCGAAGATCATTTTCGGGCGGCGAATGACATCCCCGATACGGTGTCACTTGGCGAGGCGGGGTACTGGGGGTTCGAGGACGGTTTCGTGATGCCGGAGAATATCGGGGTGAACGGTGTGGGGGTGGTGTTTCATTACAATGCGTATGAGGTCGGGCCGTACGCGGCCGGCGCGACCGAGTTTGTCATTCCGTTCCTGGCGATCGAAGGCTTTATCGATATGAACGGCCCGCTGGGGGAGTAGGGAGGCGTTCATCTCCCGCGCAGCGCGTACATCCTCGTGCGCGCTGAAGTCTCGATCTGTACATCGTGCACATCCTCGTACCCGCTGCACATTAGGGGGGCGAACACGCCGGGCAGTTTGAGGAGAAGCCGGCGGTCGCGTGAGTTAGTGGGCACGAGTACGTACCCGCTGCCAATGTGACGGGTGCGTCATCGCCATACGTGTACCCTCCTCCTTGCCCTTCTCCTCCCCACCCCCTATATTCCGTCGCACACAAAACGGAGATCAAGCATGGCGCATATACAGATTCCCGACGCTGAGGCGTTGTTAGACAAAGAGTTCAAGGTCCTCGACCATGGTTTCGTACGCCTCGTCGACTACATGGGCGGCGACCAGGCCATCGTCCAGGCAGCCCGCGTGAGCTACGGCGAAGGCACCAAGAAGGTCAGCCAGGACCGCGGCCTCATCCGCTACCTGATGCGCCACCGTCACACCACCCCGTTCGAAATGGTCGAGTTCAAGTTCCACGTCAAGCTGCCGATCTTCGTGGCGCGCCAGTGGATACGTCACCGCTCAGCCAACGTCAACGAGTACTCCGGGCGCTACAGTGTGATGCGCGAGGAGTTCTTTCTGCCGGAACCGGATGAAATCCGCTACCAGTCCGAGGTCAACAAGCAGGGGCGCTCGTCCGAGGAGGTCCCCGACGAGCTGAAACGCGAACTGCTGGCGTACCTCAAGCAGTCGCAGTCCGAGGCATACGAAAAGTATGAGCAGTATGTCGAGACCGGCCTGGCCCGCGAGCTGGCGAGGATCAACCTGCCGTTATCGCTCTACACCGAGTGGTACTGGAAGATCGACCTGCATAACCTGTTCCATTTCCTCAAGTTGCGGATGGACCCGCATGCCCAGAAGGAGATCCAGGACTACGCGTTGGTGATGGCTGACATGGTGAGGGCGGTCTGCCCGATGGCGTACGAGGCGTTTTTGGATTACCAGGTCACCAGCGAGTATTTCTCCGGTCCGGAGCTTGCGATCGTATGGGATCTTCTGATGGCGGCCGACTTCGATCTCGACACCCTGGTCGATCATGGTTTGAGCAAACGGGAGGCGCGCGAGTTCATCGAGAAGATGGATCGCATCCGCCGGATGAAGGGATCGGTCGACCGGGTAGCGGGTCAGTGATCAGTGCGTAATATGGGCGTTCTTTTGACCGGTATGGCCGATGCTGGCGCCCCGCCCCACCCGCCTATTTTCTTGACATTACCGGAAAAATGTACTTTACTTGACCGTTTCGGACAGTAAGCTGTTGATACATAGTATAGTGCGAAGGAGCGCCCCTGTTGCAGTCAGAACGCAAGGCCGAGCTGGCTTATACCGATCTCTTTGATAAGGCCGTCACCTTTGAAGCCTCCCGCCAGGTCAAGGCCCTCGGAATTTACCCCTACTTCCACGCCACCGAATCAGAACTGGGTGATGAAGTTGTCATCGAAGGGAAGAAGTGCATTCAGGTCGGCTCCAACAATTACCTGGGGCTGGTCAACCATCCGAAAGTCAAAGAAGCCGCGGCTGCCGCGGCCATGAAGTATGGTTCCGGCTGTACCGGATCGCGTTTTCTTAACGGTACTCTCGATCTGCACAACGAGTTAGAGCACCGTCTGGCTAAATTCATGAAGCGCCAGCGGGCGCTCTGTTTCTCGACCGGCTTCCAGACCAACCTCGGCACGATATCCACTCTGGTCGGCAAGAACGACGCCGTGGTGATCGACCGCCAGGTGCATGCCTGTATTGTTGACGGTTGCCGGTTGTCGTACGGCAAGCTGTACAAGTTCGCGCACAATGACATGAAGGATCTTGCCCGGGTGCTGGCAAATGTGCGCGACACCGTTAAGGGCGGCATTCTGATTGCTGTCGACGGTGTCTTCTCGATGGAGGGCGACATCATCGAACTGCCCGAGCTGGTTGATCTGGCCGACCAGTACGGGGCGCGGGTGCTGGTTGACGATGCCCATGCCATCGGCGTACTGGGCGAAAGCGGCGCCGGCACGGCCCAGCATTTCAATATGATCGACCGGGTCGGCCTCACGACCGGGACCTTCTCCAAGTCGTTCGCCTCGCTCGGCGGCTTTGTGGCCGGCGATGACGATGTGCTGGAGTTCCTGCAGCACAAGGCGCGGGCGCTGATATTCTCCGCCTCGATCCCGCCGTCCAACGCCGCGGCGGTGCTGGCGGCTCTCGATATCATCGAGGCGGAACCGGAACGTCGGGAAAGTGTCTGGAAGAACACCCTGCGGATGCAGCGCGAGTTCCGCAACCTCGGTTTCGATATTGGTGAGACGGCAACCCCGATCGTGCCGATTGTGGTCGGAGAAGATCTCGATGCCTTCGCATTCTGGAAAGAGCTGTTCGACAACGGCGTCTTCACCAATCCGGTCATTTCGCCGGCGGTGCCGCCGGGGCGCGCGCTGATCCGGACATCGTACACCGCCACTCATACCGATGAGCAGCTCGACCGGGTAATCGAGGTGATTGCCGATGTCGGGCGCAAACGCGGTTTGATTTCCTGACGACCTATGGCCAATGTCGAAATTGTCCCCGTTGAGTCGACTGCCCAGCTCAATCAGTTCATCAAGTATCCGAACAAGCTGTATGCGGACGACCCCAATTATGTGGCGCCGCTGATATCAGAGCGCAAAGAATTCTTCGACTTCAAGAGTAATCCGTTCTATCGCAACGCCAAGGTGCAGTTGTTTCTGGCTATGGACGGCAAGACCGTGACGGGCCGCATCGCTACCTGTATCAATTACACGCATAACGAGTTCCATGGCGACCAGACCGGCTTTTTCGGCTTTTTCGATTGTCCCGACGACTACGATATCGCCCACCCGATGTTGAAAGTGGCGATGATCACGTTGAAGAAAGAGGGGATGGATCGGATGCGCGGGCCGATGAATTTCTCCACCAATCATGAGTGCGGTTTCCTGGTCGAGGGGTTCGATTCGCCACCCTGTATCATGATGCCGTACAACCAGCCGTATTTGCCGCGTCTGGCCGAACGGTTTGGTCTGAAGAAGGTGATGGACCTGCTGGCGTATGTCTCACCTCCCGGTTATTCCATGAGTGAGCGATATGAGCGGATCCTCAAGCGCAAGCTGGAGAAAGCGGAAGTGACTGTCCGTCCGATCAACATGGCCAAGTTCGACGACGAGGTGCGGACGATTAATGATATTTACACCCAGGCCTGGGAATCGAACTGGGGATTTGTGCCGATGCCGGAGGACGAGTTCTTTCACATGGCGCGGCAGATGAAGCAGATTGTCGATCCCGATTTGATCCTGATCGCCGAACACCGGGGCCGGCCGGTGGCGTTCTCGATGGCTCTGCCCGATATCAACAGGGCGCTGATTCATATGAACGGGCGGCTGCTGCCGTTCGGTATTTTCAAACTGCTGTGGCACACCAAGATCCGCAACAAGATCAACAAGTGCCGGATTCTCACGCTGGGGGTGATTCCGGAGTTTCGCAATCGCGGTATCGATGGTATGTTGTATGTGGAAACCTACAACCGCGGCCCGGTCAACGGTTACGACTATGGCGAGGCGTCGTGGATCCTCGAAACCAATGAGCGGATGCGCAACGCCCTGGAGGCGATGGGGTTTGTGCCCGACAAGCGATATCGCATCGTCGAAATGCCGCTGTAATCACGAGGTTGGCATGAAACGCAGCCACATGCTCGGTATTCTTTTTCTCGTCAGCTTAATGACAGTCCTGGCCGCCTGTACCAGCCGGTACCGGCTCGACCTGTTCTTCGAAGAGCGCGGCCGGCAGTTCAGGGTGGAGGTGGAGCGTTCGGAGTATTACCTCGATGCTGCCGTCGGCGATCCGTACACCCAGCCCAGGCTGGAAGAAGGCACGACCACAGTGGCGCTGTTGCACCTGAGTGTCTCCGGGCGGCCGTTCATGGATACGGTCGAGCAGAAGTTTGTCATGGACGATCAGTTGCGGTGCCGATTGTATGTCGAACTGCCGGAAGGATGGCCGCGCGAGCCGTTTGCGCTGGGCGATCGCTCGATTCTGCAGGTACTCGGACGGTACGAATGGCCGCCGGAAGAACTGATCTTCCCCGCCCAAAGCGGTACCGCGACGATTGATTCGGTGACCTCGGATCAGTTGTATCTCACATTGACTGATGGCCGGTATGTCAATTCGGTCGGGCGCGATGTCTCGCTGTATGGCCAGGTCAAGTTTCGGATCAATCGGTAAGACTCCCCCTTTCGGTCGTATTAAATTACTGGGCGGCAATGATTTGATTTGCATTAAGTCGGCCGTCGTCGACCGGACATCTTTCTGTTCGTCAGTGTTTCCGTCGGGTAAATAATACCAGATTAGGTCGGCATTGGTAAGCCGCTGTATATGGCGGTTTTACGGGGTTTTTGGGCTTGACAGAATCCAACCTCGACTATATACTGGAGGCACGGTACGAGAGCACTTAGGAAGTGTTGCGGGTCGTATTACTTCAATCAGTCTCGCTTCGCTTAACGATTGCAAAAAGACAATAAGTGACGAAGGTAATTTGCGGAGAGGCGTATGGAGCATCGATATCGCTTCTTGATTCATTTACAGTCTCCATCTTTATGAGTAACTGACAAGGCCGCTGACGTCGGATGCGGCGGAGTCTGTCCTCTCCTTTATTTGTTCGTATCAAACTGAATATTACATGACCCGACGGTTGGGAGTGACGTTGTGGAAGAAGCACAAGGGTTGTTTCGCCGATGTAGCGCGGTGATTCTCTGGACGCTGGCTCTACTGTTCTGTCTTATTTTTGTCTCAGGTTCATCTCACGCAGCTCAGGTATCAACATCATACGTAAGCACTGATACTTCGGACTACGCGCCGTTTGACACAGTTTGGATCAGCGCCACCGGGTTTTGGGCGAATGAGACCGTCACGGTGCAGGTGACGCACCACGACGGCTACCCCGAAGGGGGAGAAGGACACGACCCCTGGAACGTGAACGCCGACAATCTCGGCGAGTTCGTTACTTACTGGGTGGTGCCGCCGGATGACCAGGTTGACGAGACTCTGCTGGTGACCTGTACCGGTCAGGAGTCGGGCATCGTCGCCACCACGCTGTTTACCGACGCCAACAGCATTCTTGAGTTCACGACCAATATTCCCGACACTCTTACCGGTGGTACAACCTTCCAGATCTGTGCCAACCTCTCGGAGAACTGTGGCGGCGGCAATACCGCTCCCCTTGCCGGCCGCGAAATCCTGTTCTTCTTCACCAGCGGAAACTGCGGGGTCAACGTCGGCCAGAACGCCGACGATACGGTGATAACCGATGCCAATGGCAACGCCTGCGCGACCGTTACACTCCCAATGACCGCAGGTGACTTTGGTGTCCGCGTCAAATTCCGCGGTGAGGACAAACCAAAATCATGGGAGCCGCCGAACTCGGCGTGCGACCCCACCCGTCGCACCAAGCTGTCGGCGTCCAATGAGTGCCGGACATTCTATGTCGACCCGAACTACGGTACGCCGCCGATAGTCGATCTCGGTCCCGATACCGTCATCACCCAGTGCACTCCGGAAGAGATTTGTCTTGATGTCGATATCATCGATAACGAGTGCGACGTCGACACCGTCTATACCAACTTCGGTGATTACCTCGGCACCATGTCGAGTTACGACCAGGTGTCGTGGATCAACGCGCTTGGCGGTACGGTCACGCAGATCGGCGGCGGCGCTCCGGGCAGTATCCTGAGTTCGGCCTCCGATTTCGTCGCACCGGTCAACAGCCAGTCGGGTGTGAGTGTGACCCTGCCGAACTTCGTGTTTGGCGCCACGGTCGACGATCCCGGGTCATTCCCGACCGGTCTGACACCGGGCAATTCGGCCACGCACCTGCTCGGGTCGCCGACCGACCTGACCTTCACCAAACCCGGTCCGGGGGGACCGGACGGCGGTGATGGCGATGGCTCTATTGACTTTGCAACCGGTAACTATGCCACCATCGGCTTCGGTCAGGATATCCGTACCTGCAACGGTTCCAACTCCGACTTTATCGTGTTTACCAATTCCGACGGTGGGGGCACCGGTCAGCTGCAGTTCTTGAACGACGGGCTGGTGGTGCACACTGATACCAATTACATTCCGGCGCACTCGGCCGGTTCCGGTATCGGCAGCCTGAATCTCGATCTTCCTGATAACATCGTATTCGATGCTATTGAATTGACTGCGCTGAGCGGCCGTCTCGAGGTTGATGGATTCGCTGCCCGCATAACGCCCTCGCCCAGCACACAGGACCTCTGTTTTACTCCCGACACCAGCGGTGTTTACACTATCGAAGTTACTGCTGAAGACGCCAGC
This sequence comes from uncultured Ignavibacteriales bacterium, assembly GCA_964544635.1. Lineage (GTDB taxonomy): Bacteria > Zixibacteria > MSB-5A5 > GN15 > FEB-12 > CAZJCK01. The sequence goes on from CAZJCK010000015.1 coordinate 37,503, forward strand.
GGTATGGTCGGCAGTGATGTTGTACTGGTGACAGTCAACCTCAACCAGGCGCCGGTTGCCGATGCCGGTCCGGATCAGACTATTATCAAATGCGACGCCGATCCGATCTGCCTCCCGGTGGCCTGCACCGATGCCGACAACAACCTGGCCTCCAGCCAGTTGCTGAGCGGCCCGGGCAGTCTGTCGAACGGTGAGATCTGCTTCAACCCGACATCCGACGGTACTTACGAGTTCATTATCCGCTGTGTCGATTCGTGCGGTCTGTCCGATCGCGACACGGTTGCCATTACGGTCTTCCTCAACGAGGCGCCGGTGGCGGTTGATCCCGATACAGTCAGCCTCTTCCTCTGCGCCCCGGTCGAACAGTGCTACACCTTCAGCGCGACTGATGGTGACGGCGACGATCTGACCTGGACGAAAATCGCCGGCGTTGGCGCTGTGGATCAATATGGCGAGTTCTGCTTCACGCCGACCACTTCCGGCACTTATGGTGTCTCCGTAGCGGTAACCGATTCGTGTGGCGCCGCTGATACCGTCTCGATCGTCTACGACATCACCATTAATAGCGCCCCGACGGCGCTCGATCCGTCCAGCCCGATTGCCCTCTTCCAGTGTGCCCCGGCAGAAGTCTGCTACCAGTTTGTAGCAACCGATCCCAACGGCGGCAGCCTGACCTGGACAAAGCTGACGGGTAGCGGCAGTGTTTCCTCTTCCGGCCTGTGGTGCTTTACGCCGACCGGCAGCGGCACGTACGCGGCTACCGTGGTCGCAACCGATTCCTGCGGCCGTGCCGATACCACCGACCTGGCCTACGACGTAACTGTCAACAACACCCCGACCATCGCCCTGGGTAACGATATCACGGTGCAACTGTGCGCCGGTGAAGAGCTCTGTCTTGACTATACGGTCAACGACGCGCAGGGCCTGAATAAACTTACCGAGGTGATGGAGGCCGGCTTCGGTGGTATTGACACCGCCGCCAATCAAATCTGTTTCACACCGACCGGGAGCGGCGACTACGAGTTTATCGTCAGTGTCACCGATTCCTGCGGCGCCACTGCCGCCGATACTCAGACCGTGACGGTGGAGATCGGCGATGTTGCCGCGATTACCTGCCCGACCGAACCGGTCGATGTCTCGCTGTGTAATCCGGAAGAAGTGTGTTACATGCTCGGTATCAGCCCGAGCGGTGCGACCGTGACAACGTCGTTCGGCACCTACAGCGGCGGCGAGTTGTGTTTCGATGCCGATACATCGGGTACGTACCTGATCGAAGTCATCGCCGATGCGGCCTGTGGCGCCGATACCTGCCAGCTGACGTTCAATGTCGAAATCGGTTCGGCGGCGCAGATCGCCTGCCCGACACCGCAGTCGCTGTTCATCTGTGAGGCTGACAATGTCTGCGTGCCGCTCGGTGTCATGGGCGCCGGCGCCACGGTGACGGTCAGTCCGATCGGCTCCTACTCAGCCGGCAATGTCTGCTTCCCGGCCGACACCAGCGGCCATTATGAAATTACCGTGATCGCCGCCACCGATTGCGGCAGCGATACCTGCGTGGTGGTTGCCGACATTACAATTAACGACGCCCCGGTCGCATCCGCCCCGGCCAGCCCGGCCGATACGTTTGTTTGCGACCCCGGCCCGGTCTGCTACCAGTTTGGCGCGACCGATGCCAACGGCGGCACGCTGACCTTCAGCAAGATCAGCGGCAACGGCGCTGTCGATGCATCGGGTGAATGGTGCTTCAATGCCACCGGCGGCGGCAGTTACAGTGTTACGGCGCGCGTGGTCGATGACTGCGGCGCGGCCGATACGGTCAGCCTGACGGTCAACGTCGGCCTGAATCAGCCGCCGGTGGTTTCGGCTGACGATGCGACCCTGTTCATGTGTATCGTCGGTCAGACCTGCCTGCCGATTACGCTGAACGATCCGGACGGTAACCTGGCGAGTTATTCGGTCGAGTGCGGTACCGGCACAATCGACACCGCCGACCAGAAACTGTGCTTCACGCCTGATACCGCTGGTGTTTATAAGTTCTGTCTCGTTGCCACCGACGAATGTGGCGAGACTGTTCGCGACACGGTACGCGTGACGGTTGATGTGAACGACGCCCCGGTGGTTGACCTGGGTAACGATACGACGGTCTTCGGCTGCGACCTGAGCCCGGTCTGCCTGCCGGTGAGTGTCACCGATGCCGACAACAACATAGTCAGCATCAATCTCCTGTCCGGCCCCGGCAGCTACGCCAACGGTGAGATTTGTTTCACGCCGACCGGCAACGAAAGCCATACCTTTATACTGGAAGCGACCGACGACTGCGGGCAGGTTGTTGCTGATACTATCGACCTCGACTTCATCCTGAACAGCGGCCCGGTGGCTGATGCCGGCGCCGACGCTACCATGGCGCTGTGTACGTCCCAGGAAATATGCCTGCCGGTATCGTGCACCGATATTGACGGCAACCTGGCATCGTGCCTGCTCTTGAGCGGTCCCGGCGCCTACAACGGTTCGGAGATCTGTTTCACGCCGACCGCCGCCGGAACGTATGAATTCATAATTGAAGCGACCGATGATTGCGGCGAGACCGATCGCGATACGGTAGTGATCGATGTCACCATCAATTCCGGCCCGGTCTGCACGGTACCGAATGATACGTCGATCTTCCAGTGCACCCCGACTGAGGTCTGCCTGCCGGCCTTCGGCACCGATGCCGACGGCAACCTGCAAAGCTGCAACATTGTGAGCGGTCCCGGTTCGCTGGTCAACGGCGAATGGTGCTACACACCGGTCGGCCACCAGATCGTCACGGTGGTCATGGAGTGTGTCGACGACTGCGGCGTGACCTGCCAGAGCAGCTTCACGGTTGAGTTCAATGTCAACGGCACCCCGTCGCTTGCCTTCGGCAACGACACCACGTTGAACCTGTGCGCCTCGCAGCAGATTTGTGTTCCGTACTCGGTCGACGATCCCGATCTGCCGAATCCGATGACGATCACGCAGATAAGCGGGCCCGGCATTCTCGATACGGCCAACTCCCGCATCTGCTTCACGCCGACCGCCAGTGGCACATACACCTTTGTCGCCCGTGTCGAGGACGGTTGCGGCCTGTTCGATCAGGATACGATCAACGTCACGGTCAACCTCAATGCCCTGCCGGTCGCTGATGCCGGTCCCGACCAGACAGTGTACATCTGCACCCCTGGTGAACAGATCTGCTGGCCGGCTTCGTGCACCGATCCGAGTGGTAACCTGACCGGTTGTTCATTTACCGGACCCGGCACCTATGACGGTACCGAAATCTGCTTCACGCCGACCGCCGATGGTACGTATGAGTTCATCGTCGAAGCCAGCGATGCCTGCGGCGAAGTGGTGGCCGATACAGCGTACATAACGGTTGAGATCAACCAGGCGCCGGTCGTCACGCTGCCGGCCGACAGCGCGTTGGCGCTGTGCGGTGCACAGGAAGTCTGCTTTGACTATACGGTTGGCGACGGCAACACCGGCGATCTGCTTGTCGAGAGCATGGTCTCAGGTTTCGGCAGCATCGACACCGCCACCAACCAGGTGTGCTTCACGCCGACCAGCTCCGGTAGTTACGAGTTCGTGCTCAGTGTGACCGATTCATGCGGTGCGACCGATACCGATACGATCGTCATCGACGTCGACTTCGGCGATGTAGCCTCGGTTACCTGCCCGGCGCCGTTGGATGAATTCCTCTGCTCAGCCGACTCGATTGTGGTACCGGTAACGGTTTCACCGAGTGGTGCGACTGTCAGCGTATCGTACGGCATCTTTGATGCCGGCACCGTACGTTTCCTGGCCGATACCGCCGGGACGTATACGATCGACGTTATCGCATCGGGCGCTTGCGGCGACGACACCTGCCAGGTGGTAGTGACGGTCGACTTCAACGCGCCGCCGGTGGCCAGCGCGGGCGCCGATCAGTCGGTGTTCCAGTGCGCCCCGGCGCCGATCTGCCTGCCGGCCTCGAGCAGCGATCCCGACGGTAACCTGTCGACCACCCAGCTCGTTTCCGGTCCCGGCAGTTACAACGGTTCGGAAATCTGTTTTACCCCGGCTGGCGCCGGTACCTTCGAGTTCGTGCTTGAAGCCACCGACGCCTGCGGCGCCACCGACCGCGATACGGTCGAGGTTACCGTGACTATCAACAGCGCGCCGCTGCTTACGGCGCAGAACGACACCACCCTGCAGCTGTGCGGACCACAGGAGATCTGCGTAAGCTACACGGCATCGGATCTCGACCACAATGCTGCCGAGTCGATGCAGTCCGGTTACGGCACTCTCGACACGTCGGCCAACGAGGCCTGCTTCACCCCGACCGGTCCCGGTACGTACCAGTTCGTCTTCCAGGCTGTCGACGATTGTGGTGAGCGCGCTGCTGACACGGTAGTCGTGACAGTTGAGTATGGCGAGATGGCAAGCATCGACAATTGCCCGACCGGCCCGATTGCGGTGTCGCTGTGCACGGTCGATACGGTTTGTTACATGCTCGACGTACAGCCGGCCTCGGCGACAGTGACGCCGTCATTCGGCAGCTACGCCAACGGGGAGCTGTGCTTCGTCGCCGACACCTCGGGTATCTACGAAATCGAAGTAATTGCTGAGGAGGCGTGCGGCAGCGATACCTGCGTCGTACGATTTAATGTCAGCATCGGCAGCGCCGCCGAGCTGGCCTGTCCGGCGCCACAGACGCGGGAGATCTGCGGACCGGGTTCGGTCTGTATCCCGATCAGTGCCATGGGCACCGGCGTGACCTACACCGTTTCACCGATCGGCAGCTACTCCGGCGGCAACCTGTGCTTCCCGGCCGATACCTCCGGCAACTACCAGATCGAAGTGATCGCCAGCTCACCGTGCGGCGACGACACCTGTCTCGTTGAGGTCGATGTGACTATCAACTCGGCGCCGGTCGCGACCGATCCGAGCAGCCCGATCGATCAGTTCCTGTGCGCCACCAGCCACATTTGCTACCAGTTTGCGGCCACCGATGTCGAAAACGATGATCTGACCTGGAGCCGTATCAGTGGCGACGGTTCGGTTTCGGACAGCGGTGAATGGTGCTTTAATGCTACCGCCACCGGCAGCTACTCAGTAACCGCGGCCGTCACCGACGATTGCGGCGGCGCCGACACGGTCACGCTGACATACAACGTGACGATCAACAGCAGGCCGGTGGTCGATGCCGGCAGCGATCAGAACGTGTCGATCTGCTCCGGTGACAGCTACTGCTTCACTTACAGCGTGACCGATGCCGATGCCCACGAGGTGACCGAGCAGCTGCTCGTTGGTCCCGGTACGATTGACACCGTGAACAACGAGGTCTGTTTCACGCCGGCCGTTCCCGGAGCTTATGAGTTTGTCGTCAAAGCGATTGATGACTGCAACAAAACCGACGTCGATACGGTCATCATCACCGTCGACTTCGACCAGACCGTTGCCCTCAACTGCCCGAGCGATACAGCGGTTGCCCTGTGCGCCCCCGGCCAGATCTGCCGTCCGCTGACAACCACGCCGAGCGGCTTCTCGATTGCAGTCACGCCGATCGGCAGTGTGAGCAACGGCCAGTTCTGCTTCACCGCCGATACCTCCGGCACCTATGTGTTCGAAGCGATCGCCACCTCCGGTTGCAATGCCGACACCTGCCAGTTTACGGTTGACGTGACAGTCAACGGCGCACCGGTTGCGGTCGATCCGACGACCCCGATCGACACCGCCATTTGTGCCGCCGGTCAGGTCTGCTACCAGTTTACGGCGAGCGATCCGGAAACCGATCCGCTGACCTGGACACGCCTGAGCGGCGCCGGTACCGTATCATCGAGTGGTGAGTGGTGTTTCAACGCCTCCGCCGACGGTCAGTATTGTGTGACCGCACAGGTGAGCGACGGTTGCGGCGCTGCTGATACGGTCACGCTGTGCTACAACATTGATGTCAACGCCGCACCGGTGGCCGGCCTGCCGAACGACGGTACGGTCTTCCAGTGCGACACTGAAGAGATCTGCCTGAACTACACGGCAACCGATTCCGACAACAACGTTACGAGCGAACTGTTACTGACCGGTGTCGGTACCATCGATACGGTCGCCAACAGCATCTGCTTCACGCCTGACACTGTCGGAGTGTACACGTTTGTACTCGAAGTCACCGATGCCTGTGGCGCGACCGACCGTGACACCGTCCGTACCACCATCGAACTGAATAACCCGCCGACAGTCGCGGCGGCATTCGGAGCCAGTCTCTTCCGTTGCGATTCATCGGAAATCTGCCTGCCGGTAACGTGCAGCGATCCCGACAACAATCTCGACAGTTGCTGGGTGGTCGGCGGTCTCGCCGATTACAACTTCGGCGAAATCTGCTTCGTACCGGATACCGCCGGAACGTACGAGTTTATTATCGCCGCCATCGATCAGTGTGGCGAGACGGCATATGACACGGCGACAGTCACGATCGATCTGAACGACCCGCCCGTCTGCAACCTGCCGGGCGACGCCGTCATTACCCAGTGCGCTCCGACCCAGATCAGCCTGCCGGTTGGCGCGACTGATGACGACGGTAATCTCAATTCGTGCGAAATCGTATCCGGTCCCGGCTCGCTCATCGGTGGTAACTGGGTGTTCACGCCAACGACCGATGCCGACTTCTGGGTTAAAATACTGTGTATCGACGATTGCGGCGCGGTTTGCCAGGATTCGTTCCATGTCGACATCGACCTGAACAGCGCGCCGGTGGCCGATGCCGGCCCGAACGAAACGCTGTTCCTGTGCCAGCTCGGACAACAGATCTGTGTTGATATCGGCTTCAGCGACGCAGAAAACAACATCATCGAAACGGCCGTCCATTCACCGACCGGCGCCAGTATTACCGGCAACCAGGTCTGCTTCAGCCCGACTACCGAGGGAGTCTATGAAGTGGTTATCCGCGCCACCGATTCGTGCGGCGCGACCGACTACGATACCTCGCTGGTCACGGTCGACTTCAACGATGCGCCCACCCTGAACCTGCCGACCGACCCGGTGGTCTACCTCGACGATGCCGGCCAGGTGTGCGTGCTGATAGACGCTGATGACGATGACGGTAATTTGTCGAACGTGGCGGCCATCGCGCTGCCAGGGGCACCGTCGCCGGTTACCCCGACCATGATCGGTGATCAGCTGTGTTTCGATGCCGGCGGTTCCGGTGAGTATTGCTTCGAGGTGACGGCGACCGACGGTTGCGGCGCCACTGATGTCGATACGATGTGTGTCGAGGTGCAGATAGATGAGTGCATCCATGTCCGCATCGAGAAGACACACGGTAGTATCCAGGGGCAGCACGAACTTGTCGATATCCTGCTCGAATCGAACGGCAAGCAACTCGGCGGATTCGACCTGTTGATCTCGTACGACTACAGCGCCCTCACCCTCAATACCGTCATCCCGGGCGACCTGATCGAACAGTGCGGCTGGGAGTACTTCGTGTATCGTCACGGCGCCGACGGTAACTGCGGCGGCGGCTGTCCGTCGGGCGCGATCCGCATCGTGTCGATCGCCGAAACCAACAACGGCCCCAACCATCCGGGCTGTCTGCTCGAGGGCCTGACCGGTTCATTGGCGACGATCGATTTCGTGGTCAGTAACGACCGCACTCTCGAATGCCAGTACGCCCCGGTGCAGTTCCTCTGGGCCGACTGCGGCGACAACGCCTTCTCCGGCCCGATCGGCGATACGTTGTGGGTCTCGCGCGACGTCTACAGCTTCGAGCTGAACAATATCGCCGACAACGGCTACGGCTTCCCGGGCTACTTCGGCGCTCCCGACTACTGCCTCATTCCTGAGGAGGCCGGCAAGCCGCACCCGCTGCGCTGTATCGACTTCACCAACGGTGGTGTCGACATTGTCTGCGCTGACTCGATCGACGCCCGTGCCGACCTCAACCTCAACGGCATTCCGTACGAAGTAGCCGACGCCGTCCTGTACTCGAACTACTTCGTGACCGGCCTGAGCGTGTTCCAGGTGAACGTCGACGGTCAGATTGCAGCGAGTGATGTCAATGCCGACGGTATCACCCTCTCGGTGGCCGATTTGGTCTACCTGATTCGGGTGGTCACCGGCGATGCCTCGCCGTTTGCCAAGGTCATCCCGGGAGAGGAACCGAGGGCGGCTATGACTGTCATCAATGGTGTTCTGACGGTGGCCCAGACCGATGCCGCCATCGGTGCCCTGTACATGACGGTCGAGGGCAAAGTACAGCCGATCTTGCACGAAAATGCCTCGGGTATGGACCTGAAGTATGAATTCGAGGATGGTGTCACCCGCATCCTGGTGTACGACCTGAGCGGGACGCATACCATCGATGTCGGCGAGGTGCTGATGCTCGAAGGCAGCAATTACGAAATTACGACGACCGAGGTCGGTTCCTACGACGGCCGCCCGATGGTCGCCAAGCTGAACAGTCTGCCGAGCCGGTTCGCGCTTTCGCAGAACTATCCGAACCCGTTCAACCCGGTCACGACGATTGAATTCGCACTCCCGGTCGCCGTGAAGTGGGAACTGACGGTTTACAATGTTCTGGGACAGGTTGTGAAGAGCTTCTCGGAAGAGGGGGAAGCCGGGTATCACAAGATAGCATGGGATGCCGGACGCTACGCGTCGGGGGTGTACCTCTATCGCCTCACCGCTGGAGACTTCAGTCAGACCCGGAAAATGGTCCTGCTGAAGTAGCCGCCAGCACACCCACCGGCTTGTAGGCTAGGGCAGAGCAGGGCTTCATCGTTACGGTGAAGCCCTGTCGTTGTTTTGGAGGCGACGTATGGGCATGGGGGCGATGAATGTGGGCCAGGCCTGGGCCGTTGACCCGACGCTGCTTCACGCCCCCGTCAAATCAACTATCGTGGCGCCCCAGCCGCCGCCCGAACCCTCCTCGCTGCGGTAATCGACGACGTTCGGGTGACCGTCCAGCAGGCTGTGCACAATCCGTCGCTGCACCCCCTTCCCCTTACCGTGCACAATGCGCAGCTGATAGATGCCGCGCTCAAGGCATTCATCGATGTAGGCCTCGACAACGTCTTTGGTCTCGTTGGGTCGGAAGTGGTGTAGATCGAGGGTACCGTCGATCGGCAGTTCGTGCGCATCGTCACTCTGTTCGGTCATTTCATCACCATCTGCTTGCCGTCCAAGTTTAGTTTGCCCATGCTGCAACATGGCCGTTAATTAGCCGTGGTCATGGTATAAATACAGGGGAGAGAACGCGGTATGTCAACAAGCACACCCACGCCGGATCAACCACCGGTCTCCGGAAAAGAAAGCCTGATCGTTCAGCTCGGTTCGATGAAGCGGCCGTTCTGGATGGTCAATATCATGGAGATGCTCGAGCGTTTGGCCTATTACGGCGTACGCGTGGTCATCCCGATCTACATCGCCCAGGCCGACGAACCGGGCGGCCTGCATTTCAGCCAGACAGAGAAAGGGCTCATCTTCCTCTGGTGGGCGCTGTTCCAGTCGCTCACACCAATGCTGTCGGGCGGTTTTGCCGACCGTTACGGCTACAAAAAGACAATCGCCGTATCGGTGACAATCAAGATTATCGGCTATCTCCTGATGGCGACCCAGCGTGAGTTCTTCCCGTTTCTTGTCGGCGCCTGCACCCTGGCCCTGGGCACAGCCATCTTCAAACCGGGCGTGCAGGGAACGATGGTGCAGACGCTGACCAAGAAGAACTCTTCGGTTGGCTGGGGAACGTTCTACATGCTCGTCAACATCGGCGGCTTCCTTGGCCCGCCGCTGGCACACTTTCTCTATGGTATCAGCTGGCCGGCGGTCTTCTACGGTTGCGCCGTCATCGTGTCGCTAAACTACCTGATGCTGTTCACCTATAAGGATCCGTCGGCTGGCGGCGACCAGACGGCCGATCCCTTCCGGGTATTCTGGCTGACGATCAAGAATATTTTTGATCTCAAGCTAATTGTCTTCATCGTGACAATGTCCGGCTTCTGGCTGATGTTCATGCAACTGTTCGACATGCTGCCCAACTTCATTGTCGACTGGGTCGATTCCTCGGCAATGGTCCGCGATCTCGGTCTGCCGGACTGGATGCTTCGGATGGAATCACCTCGCGCGCCGCAGATGGCACAGGAATGGCTGATCAACGCCAACGCCGGCTTCATTGTCATCGCCGTCATCTTCGTGTCGTGGCTGGTATCGCGAATGCGGCGGGTAACCTCGATTTTCTGGGGCATTACGATCTCATCGGTCGGGCTCATTATGGCCGGTTTCACGACTGCAGGGTATATCTGCCTGCTGGGTATTCTCACCTTTTCGGTTGGTGAGATGATGTCGTCACCCAAGATGAACGAGTACCTCGGTGTCATTGCACCGGTGGGAAAGAAGGGGCTGTACATGGGCTACGCCAACATTCCGCAGGGGATAGGCTGGGGGATCGGTTCGGTCTGGGCCGGAAATGTGTATGATTCGATGGGCGACAAGGCCAATCTCGCGATGGACTACCTGGCGAACGAGTATGGCATCACCGATGTTGCGCGCACCGCGGCGATGGATAAACTGGTGCAGGTATCAAACATGACGTACCAGGAGGCAACCAACGTCTTATGGGCGGCGTATGATCCCTATCAACTGTGGTATCCGTTTGCGGCGGTCGGTTTTCTCTCGGCCATTGGCATGTATTTCTACGGTCGCTGGGTGAAAAAAACAGAAGCGCCTGATGTTTGATACCGTCGCGCCGTTTGGTTTCATGCCACGCCGGTACCGGCTGTTGCTCTGGTTCGGCGGCTTCGGGCTGCTGGGCCTGATCGAGGCGGTGCGACTCTGGGGCGCCTACAACTACGGCAGTTCGACTGACGTCCCGTTGACGCAGGTACTGGCCTGGTCGCTGGCCGACTATTACCTGTGGGGGTTGCTGGCCATGCTCATATTCCGTCTGCCGCAACTGGTGCCGGTGCGACGCGAGACCGTCTGGTCGGCGATACCGCTACACGTCGTAATCGCCGTTGTCACTATTGTTGCGCACATTGTCTTGTACACGGTGATCTTCGGTCCGCTGTCGCAACTGACCGATAACAAAGTAGGGGCGTCGCATGACACCTTCGGCGACCTGCTGGAGAACATGCTCTGGGTGCGGGGTGCGAGGTCGTTTCTCATCTACGGTGCTTTTCTCGCGGTTGGCTTTATGGTAGCGTATTACCGACGGGTCAACGAACAGCAGCGGCGTTTATCGGAAACCCAAACGGCGCTGGCGCGGGCTCAGACCGAGGCGCTCAAGATGCAGATCCACCCGCACTTCCTGTTCAATACCCTCAATAGCATCGCCACCCTTGTGCATACCGATCCGCATACCGCCGACCGGATGATCACGCAGCTTTCCGGTCTGCTGCGAAAGACCCTGGCCGCCGCCGATGTGCCGACCGTGCCCCTGTTCCAGGAAATTCAGTACCTGAAGGCATACCTCGATATCCAGCAGATGCGCTTCAAGGACCGCCTTCAGGTGAACTGGGACATCGACGACACCACCAGCGGCCTGCATGTACCGTTCCTGATCCTGCAGCCCATCGTTGAAAATGCGGTTCGCCATGGTATCGGTAGGCGGAGCGAGGGCGGCATTATCGAGATCGCCGCCGTTCGTCACAACGACCGCCTCACCCTGACTGTCCGTGACAACGGCCCCGGCCTGTCCGACAGCGACACCGAGGGCGGTATCGGCCTGACAAACACCCGACACCGCCTGCAACACCTGTACGACAGCCGGGCGTCACTAACTCTCAAATCGCTGAAACCAACCGGCCTTGAAGTCCGTATGGACATACCGGTGGAAGGAAACGAAACAACTAAGAAGAGTTAGGAACAGTGGCTGATAAACCACTCCGGGTGCTCATTGTCGATGACGAGCCGTTAGCCCGTGACAGAATCCGACTGTACCTGAAAAACCGACCGAGTTTCGAAGTCGCCGGTGAGTGTCGCAACGGCCGGGAGGCCCTGGCGGCGCTCACGCATAAGTCGGTCGACCTGGTATTTCTCGATATTTCAATGCCCGATGTTGACGGTCTTGAGTTGATCGATCTTGTCGGTATCGAGACCTTTCCCCCTGTCATCTTTACCACTGCGTACGACGAATACGCCGTCAAGGCGTTCGAACTCCACGCCGTCGATTACCTCCTCAAGCCGTTCGATGAAGATCGTTTCACCGATGCCCTGAAACGCGCCGAGCGAGAATCGCTGCTCCGCGACGACCGTCGCCGCCGGGCGATCGAGCAGTTGCTGGCCTCGTCGCCGCAGCCGGCCAGGCGTCGCCTGCTGGTTCGCGACAGCGGGCAGATCAATATTGTCGATGTCGATGATATCGATCATATCGAGGCGGCCGGTAACTACCTGATGCTGCACCTGGGGAGTCGTCGCCACATGATCCGCGAGACGATGAAGGGGATACTCGCACGGCTCGATACCGAGCAGTTCGTGCGGATCCACCGCAGCTACATTGTCAATGTCGAGCGGATTGACCGGTTGATACCCGAGGACCATGGCGACTTCACGGTCGAGCTGTCGACCGGCAATTCGATTCCGCTGTCGCGCCGCTTCCGACCGTCGGTCGAGCAATATCTCGGCGAACACCTCGCCTGACCGGGCATCGTCGCCCCGCCATACCAGCCGCTCATCCCCGCCGCCGACCGTGCTGTCACTCCGCCGCATCGTTGTTCCGTAAATACCCGTCTATTGGCTACAACACACATGTTAACACGCTTTACGGGTGAGGAAGTATGACCACCGAAAAACGACTCAAGAGAACGATTGCTGTCGCCACCGTTGCCATCCTGCTCGCGGCGGCGCCCAACGGTGTCGCCGATCCGTTCACCCTGCTCTCGGGCAGCCCGGTGAGCAACGACGGAAATGGTTCGCGAAGTGTCAACTTCGTGGACATCGATAATGACGGCGATCTCGACCTGTTCGTTACTAATGGCAAGAACGGCGGGCAGAATAACTTGCTGTACATCAACGACGGTTCCGGCAACTTCACGCAGCAGACAACCGATCCGATCGCAAACGATGGTGAACCGAGCGACGGCGCCAGTCTGGCCGATTACGACAACGACGGGTTCATCGATGCCTCGGTGGCCAACTGGTACGGAAAGTCAAACTTGCTGTACACTGGTAGCGCCAGTGGTGATTTCACGCAGATCACCACTGAGATCCCGGCCGGCGAACTGTCATACTCGGAAGCGGCCAGTTGGGCCGACTACGACAACGACGGCGATGTCGATCTTTTTATCGCCAACTCGCAGGCCGGCCTGCTGCGCAATTACCTGTACCAGAACAATGGCGACGGGAGTTTTACGAAGATCGATACCGGCGTGGTCTCGACCGACGGCGATATCTCGCGCGTGGGCGCGTGGGCCGACTACGACAACGACGGCGATCTCGACCTCTTCGTGGCCAACGAAGGCGGCGCCAGCAATGCGCTGTATCGCAACAGCGGCGGCGGCTTCGAACGTGTCACCGCCGGCTCAGTGGGAACGTCGGGCGGCAACAGCTTCGGTGCAAGCTGGGGTGATTACGACAACGACGGTGATCTCGACCTGTATGTCTGCAACAACTCCTTCCAGTTCAACTTCCTGCACCGGAACAACGGTGATGGTACCTTCACGCGCATCAATACCGGCCCGCATGTGACCGCAACGCGCAACTCGATCGGCTCGGCCTGGGTCGACTACGATAACGATGGCGACCTCGATCTGTATGTCGCCAATGGCGTTGGTTCGGCGTCACCAAACGACTTCTATATAAACAATGGTGACGGCACGTTCGCGCAGTTCGTCAGTACCGTCGCGGTGCAGGATACCGGCTGGGCGTACGGTTGTGCGTTTGGTGACATCGACAACGACGGTGACCAGGACCTGGCAGTGGCACGGTGGCTGTTTGAAACCGAGAACAACAACCTGTACCGCAACGATACGGGTAGTTTCAACAATTGGGTGTACTTCAATTGCATCGGTACGGTGTCGAACAACTCGGCAATAGGCGCCCGGCTAACGGCGGTGGCGACAATTGACGGCAGTAGCGTGCACCAAACCCACGAAATTTCGTCACAGTCGGGCTACTGCGGGCAGAATTCGCTGGAGGTTGAGTTCGGGCTTGGCGATGCTACCGTGCTCGACAGTCTCATAATTCGATGGCCATCGGGGATTACCGATACACATATCGGCGTCACGATCAACAGTCGTTACAACGCCGTCGAAGGTGGCGACCTCTGCCAGGGCCGCGACACCGACCGTGACGGCGCCCTTGATCCGGGCGAACCTGTCGGTGCCTGCGGTCTTGATAACTGCCCTGTCGATAACAATCCGGACCAGCTGGACTCCGATGGCGACGGTGCCGGTGATTTGTGCGACGCCTGTCCGTTGGATGCAGCTGACGATGCCGATGCCGACGGCTTTTGTGCCGACGTCGACAATTGTCCGGATATCAGCAACCCCGACCAGGCCGACAGCGACAACGATGGTATCGGCGATCTGTGCTGCTGTATGGGCAGTCGGGGGGATGTCAACGGCGATGGTGTCGACGCCGATCCGATCGACCTGTCGACCCTGGTCGACTACCTGTTTGCCGGAGGTACGCCGCCCGCCTGTCCTGCGGAAGCCGACATTAATGGCGACAGCGCCAGTGCCGACCCGATCGACCTCTCGACCATGGTCGATTTTTTGTTTGCCGCCGGTTCGACTCCGGCGACCTGCTCCTGACAAGCCTTCTTCTTTGTATGCTGTTGCCCGGTAACAGTCCGGCCACCGCCGCCCCCGTCCCTCCGGGTGGCGCGGTGGCCGTTGTATGTAACCTCGAAACCTTCTGTCAGATGGTATGTTAGAAGGAGTAGACCGGGGCATGCACGGAATGCAGCCCAAGCCGACAGGAGGATTTATGACTGCAAGCGGTGTTGACCTGTATCTGGTACAGGCGTTTACCGACAATCCCGACGGCGGCAACTCCGCCGGTGTGGTACTTGATGGCGATCGCTTCAATGACAAAGAGAAGCAGGCGATCGCAGCCAAGGCGGGCTACAGCGAAACGGCGTTTGTCAACAAGTCGGACCAAGCCGACTTCCGCCTCGACTTCTTTACACCGACCCGTCCCATACCGTACTGTGGCCACGCTACCGTCGGCGCGGTCGCGCTGTTGCAGCAAGAGGGGATTGTCAATGCTGACGAGGTAACCAACGAATCACCCGACGGTCTCATGAAGATCCGTCTCGACGACGGCCGCGTCTTCATGCAGCAGCAGCCACCGATATTCGATGCACTTTCCGACCTGCAAATAGCCGCACTCTATGATTCGCTTGGCTTGACCACCGGCGCCATGCTTGATGGCGTGATGCCGGAGATTATCTCGACCGGCGTACGGTTCGCCGTAATCGGCGTCGACAACGAAGATTACCTGCGTCGCATCCGTCCGGAACTGCGAACGATTGCCAATATCTCGGAGTCGCACAAGTTGATCGGCTATTACGTGTATGCTACCGATGTTGACGGTTTCGATGCGACTGCGCGCATGTTCGCGCCGGCGTACGGCATCAACGAAGAGTCTGCCACCGGCATGGCGGCCGGTCCGCTGGGCTGCCAGTTGCATAAACGTCGTGGCGTCGCACCGGACAATATTCGTATCGAGCAGGGCAGGTTCATGCTCACACCGTCGCTCTCAGAACTGACCGTTCGATTGCAGATCGACGGTGAGAATATCATCGGTGTTTCGGTTGGTGGTCCGGCAGTCGTGAAGCAAAAATTGACACTAACAGTGTGATGTAGACACTGTGTATAGAAGACTTGTAGCCCACCGCTTGGGGGGTTCTTCTTGCCCAGGAAACATGGCAGCCTCCCAAGGCTGAGGCTGCGCTACGATCAAGAACCTACGACTCATCCTCGCGGTGCCGGTACGAAATCACGTGGGCTGCTTCAATCGTGATCAATCCCTCGCTGACCATGTCGTCAAACTCCGGCAGCGCCTCGTTGATCCGTTTCTCAGTATCGACGATCTCGATCACGATTGGCAGATCCTCCGACATGCGCAGCACCTTGGTGGTATGAATTCGACTCGATGCCCCGAAACCGGCGATTCCCCGCAGTACCGTACAGCCGGCCAGGCCGTGTTCGCGCGCCCTGAGCATGATCGCCTCCCACAGCGGCTTGCCGTCCCAGCGGTCCGACTCGCCGACAAAAATGCGCAACAGCTTACCGTCGCCTTCAATCTTCATG
This sequence comes from uncultured Ignavibacteriales bacterium, assembly GCA_964544635.1. Lineage (GTDB taxonomy): Bacteria > Zixibacteria > MSB-5A5 > GN15 > FEB-12 > CAZJCK01. Next base: position 53,744 of record CAZJCK010000015.1, read on the forward strand.
TATACCTCCCTACACGCCCAGTTTCACGAGTATGATACGTCCCAGCCAGACGGCGAGCACGCAAAGAAGCACATTGCCGAGTACATTGAGCAGCATGGCGGTTACCTCATGCGCGCGCAGCAGTTCCATCGTTTCGTAGCTGAAGGTCGAAAAGGTCGTCAGCGCGCCCAGCAGGCCGATCCCGACCGCACTGCGCCAGGCCGGCGACAACAGGCCGCGCTCCTGCACGAGATAGAGCAGCGCCCCTAAAAGCAGGCTGCCTACGATATTGACTGCGAGGGTGCCGTAGGGGAAGGTCGAGTTGGTGGCGCGTTGGACGATTCCTGAGATGGCGTAGCGGAGTATGGCCCCGACAAACCCGCCGGCACCTATGATGAGGATTTTGGTCA
>CAZJCK010000016.1:0-35231 GCA_964544635.1 uncultured Ignavibacteriales bacterium
CGGACTTTTCCGAAGGCTGGCTGGTGGAAGCACGGTTGGCGGCGCGATTGGGCGAACTCGATCGTGCGATTGCGGCGTACGAACGGTTCATCGACATGGAGCCGCGTGACCCCGATATCGGGCAGATCCGAAAGCGCTTGAATGAACTGGTGCTGCAGAAGCGGGGCCAGGTGCCGAAGGATTAGATGCGGCCCTCGAGGCGGGCGAAGCCGTCGAGGGCGGCGACTTTGTATGCTTCGGTCAGCGTCGGATAGTTGAATACCGTATCGACAAAGTAATCGAGGGCGCCGCCGTGGGCCATGACAGCCTGGCCGATGTGGATCAGTTCGGTAGCGCGTTCACCGACGCAGTGCACGCCGAGGAGGCGACGCGACTTGCGATCGAAAATCACCTTCAACATGCCGTCGTGGTCGTTGATTATCTGGCCGCGGGCGAGTTCAAAGTAGCGGGCAATCCCAACTTCATACTCATGGCCGGCCTTAGAGAGTGTTTCTTCGGTCTCACCGACCATTGATACTTCGGGTATGGTATAGATACCGAGCGGCAGCAGATTGTTGATACAGGAGCGGTCATTCTGCTTGAAAGCGTGGATGGCGGCGAGGCGTCCCTGGTCGGCCGAAACTGAGGCAAGCGACGGAAAGCCGATTACATCGCCGACGGCATAGATGTTGGGGACAGCAGTAGCATACATGTCGTTGACACTGATAAGGCCCCGGTTGTCGGTTGTGATGCCGACGTTTTCGAGACCGAGGTTGTAGGTGTTGCCGATGCGACCGGCGGCGAAAAGGAGGCGGTCGGAGATGACGCGACGCCCGCTGTTGGTGACGGTTATGACCTGGTCGTCGCGAGTAAAGACTTCACGGTAACCGTCGCCAAGCACCAGCGAGATACGGTACTTGCGCATCAGGTAGGTGAGCGCGTCGGCAATTTCATTGTCGAGAAAACTCAACAGACGTTCGCGGCTGTCGACGATCGTCACCTGGACACCGATGTGGGCGAAGATCGAGGCGTATTCACAGCCAATGACGCCGCCGCCGATTATGGTGAGTGACTTTGGAAGGGTGTCGAGGTCGAGGATCGACTCGCCGTCGTAAAAGAACTTGCTGTCGAAGTCGATGCCGGTCGGGTGGTAGGGACGGGTACCGGTGGAGATGATAATCACTCCGGCCCTGAGTCGCTCGGCCTGGCCGTCGGGGCCGGTTACCTCGACCGTGTTGGCGTCGAGAATCTTGCCGGAACCGTGGATGACTTCGATCCGGTGGCGGGCCATGTTCTGCTGGATAACGTCGAGTTCCTGCTGAATGACCTGGCCCTTGCGGTACATGAGTTCGCGGACGGTGACATTGGGTTTCATGCCGCTCATCAGGCCGTAGACCGAGCGCTGGCGCAGGCCGGAGATGTACATGACGGTTTCGCGGAGGGTTTTTGAGGGGATCGTGCCGGTGTGAATACAGACACCACCCTGGACCGATCTCTTCTCGACGATGGCAGTGGATTTTCGTTCCTTGGATGCCTCGATGGCAGCCTTTTCCCCGGCCGGGCCGGAGCCGATGACCACCAGATCGTATTCGCGCTCTGTCACGGCGTTACCTTGCTTGCTCCAATTTCGGAGATATATACATCATCGATCCACCATCCGCAATGGGGGTGTCGCAATTGCACTGGACGAATCATCGTCAGCGCGGCAGCAGCTTGAAGCTTACGTCTTCAAACGCTTTCTCGGGAAGGAGGGTGCGACGGATACTGACGGTGATCTTCCCTGCCTCCTTGTCCCAGTAGTCGTCAGAGGGTGTGAGTCCCCAGATATACTTGGCGACGAGCTGGTTGGTGCCGTAGTCGTAGAGGCCGACCTCGTTGCCGTCGTAGCGGACACCCCAGCGGTGGCCTTCGTAGAGAAAGTTCTTATCGTATTGCTCCTCGAAGAGACTGGAGTGATTGCCTTTCAGGCGCTCGTCGACACCGAAGATGAGGTTGCCCTGCGGTTCGTCGGCACCGTTGGTATTGAACTCGAATACCACCCAGTCGTTGCCGGAGATGACCTTGTAGCGGTTGTCATCGACCAGTGCGCTGGAGGCGGTGCGGGCGCCGGGAGCGGCGGCGGGGTCTTCGACGATCGTGACATCCAGCCAGCCGTCAAAATCTTCCAGGAAGAGCTGCCAATTGTCGTGACCGGAGGCGGCGAGGATGACCGATTTGACGTCATCGGATGACTGGGCGTACAGGCTGTCGAACTCGCCGGAGAGATCGAGGTAGAGGTCGAACAGCTTGTCACGGCCGAGGCGTTGGTCGAGGAAGGCGATGAACAGGCCGGAGACGGGATAGGCAATATCAGATGTCGCCTGGGCCTGGAAGCTGCGCATGGTCAGCAACGAGTCAAGCTCGACGATCTGCTGGTCGTACAGAAAGCTGCCGAGGCCGAACAGGGCTTCAGGCGCCTTGCCCCAGCGTCCGCCATAGTAGACCGCAATACCCTCGCGCATGAGCGGCTGCGTGAACAGGGGCAGTTCCTGCAGGGTGATGTTCACCAGCAGGTGAACGATCTCGTGGTAGTGGGGCATGTAGGCTGAGATGATGTCGTTAGTCGGCAGATCGAGCAGGCCCTTGGTGAGGTGACCGGAGATGTTCTGTACGGTGGAGTCACTGTCGCAATAGAAATACTCGATCTTGTGCAACTCGATCTTCTCGAACTGGTCATCGGACATTCCAAGTCGCTCGGCGGTGGTCTTGACAAATCGGTCAAGTTCGGCGAGGAGCAGGTCATTGATATACTTGCGCCGTGAGGGATGGTAGTGGATGCGGACGAGTTCGCTTTCAATAACCGGCCAGCCACGGGTATAGTACTCCTGGGAGTGTGTCAGCCAGTGGTAAGTACCGTCATTATAGGCATAGTAGTCGTGATAGATCGGGCGGCCTTTTACGATAGGCCGATATTCGAGCCGGGTGTATTCGTCGCCGGGCAGGTGCACGAAGGTGCGGGCGGTGGGATGGATGTAATCGCGCATGACATCGAGTTTGCGCACGACCGGGGAATTACAGTCGACCTTGAGAGGAATATCGGTAAACTGGATATCGAAGCGGGTGGCTCGTTCGAGGACGGGTTGGGCCCAGAGGTGCCGGGCCGATTCGAGGTTGCCCGAGACAAGCATGTCAAAATACTCGGCAAGGACGGAGACAGCGGAATGACCCGGATCGTCTACGTCAGGCACCTGGGCCTGCGCGGCGCCGCCCGGAATGAAAGCGGCAGTGGCAACTACTAATAACCAACATATGGCGGACAATCGTTTCATCGACTCTGGTCTTCCCTTTTGTTTACGGCTTGGTATTTTCTTACGGTCGAATATATGTAGATTGTACAGCGCATGTCCACCCCGGTCCCAGAAAAAAGGCCCCGAAATACGGGGCCTGTTCTGTCGTCTTTACCTCGAATTTAGAAGCGGAAGCCGATCGAGAACCGCTGGGCGGACTCGAGACGTCCGAAATCCTGCCAGGCATAGTCAATGACCAAGCGGGTATCGCCGGAGACGGTGGTCAAAAGACCGCCGCCGAGGGCGAGGCCTTCTTCCTCATAATTGATCTTATAGCCGCCACGCAGGAAGAATTGTTCGGAGACGGCCAGTTCGGCGCCCAGCGCCCCCTGCTGGAGGTTGTCGTTGGGGTGCTTCAGCTCGGCCGTGGTGGTGAGGATGGCGCTGTTGGCAACCGGGAAGTCGTAGGCCATGCCGAAGCGGAATGTCATCGGCAGGTCGTAACCGGTGGTCTTCAGTTCGGCCGGAAGACCGGCGTTGCCGCTGCCCTGTTCGTCGTACGGCACTGCGAGGTCGTCGCCGCCAAACTTCATTTCCGGCCCCATATTGGTAATGCTCATGCCGAGCCGGAGCGAATTGAAGCCGGTGTACAACAGGGTACCGAAGTCGAAGGCGAAGCCGGACGATTCGAGGCGGTGAATCTTCTCGCCGAGATACTTGGCGGTCAGGCCAAACGCAAACTGGCTGGTCAGCTGGCGGGCGTAGCTAATGCCGAACTGCCAGGAGCTGGCGTTGTAAAACTCGCCGGAGCCGTCGGGATCTTCAAAGGTCGTGATTTCCTGATCATCCATCGACAATACCGATGCCGAGATGCCGAAGGTGCCGACATTCTCGAAGTAGTGCGCCGCGGCGACGTGGTCGAGGTTGACGTCGAGCAGCCAGTCGACGCGGGTGAAAGTCAGGTCCCAATTGTCGACCTCGGCCAGGCCGGCCGGGTTCCAGTACATGGCGTACGCATCGTTGGCCAGGGCAACCGAGGCCTCACCGAGCGCCTGGTAACGAGCGCCGACGGCGATCTTGAGGAACTGGGCGCCGGAGGAGCCGACCTTCGACACCTCGGCAGTATGGCCGGTGACAGCGAAGGCCAGGATGGCAAACAGCAGGATCAGTCGTTTCATCGTATCATCCTCCTATTTCACCACCGCAAAGCGGCCCATGTGGTTTCCGTATGGTGATTCGACGTAGTAGTAGTAGATGCCGGAAGCGATCTGCTGGCGATTGTTTGAAAGCAGATCCCAGCGCACAACGCCATCGCCATCGTCATTTTCAAGCGTGTTGACCAGATCACCGGCAAGCGTATAGATGCGGACGGTGCACCGGTCGGGCAGGTTTTGGAATTCCATGACTGACTCACCCGGCTCGGTTTCCACCATCGACGAGTAGCGGGCGAAGTACGGATTGGGTACGACGCGAATACTGTCGAGATTGGGGCCGACAGCTCCGGCGTCGACGGCGCCGAGTCGGAAGCTGAAGACGTCGTTGGGGCCGTTGAGCGGAGCGCCTTCGATAGTGAAGACGTCACCGGTCGACGGATTGAAGCCGTCAGTGTCGAACTCGAACATCCAGCTGTAGAAGTACGGGAAGGCAAGCGGGGTAACCCATTGGGCGGGGTCGTAGGCAACGTCGATCACGGCGATCGGTTCGCCGTCGGCACCTTCCCAGACGCCGTCGTCATCGGAGTCCCAGACACCAACGGAGACGCGTTCGTTGCGGGTGACATTCCAGATTTCGAGGTCGACCCAGTAGGGGACGTCGACACCGGTGTACAAATCCATCATGTAGGCGGCGCGGCTGGAGTCGCCGGTAAAACGGATCTCATAGTTATCGCGGAGCGGCTGGTTACCGGTGACCCATGTTGGGTCGCCGGTCAGGGCGACCAGCGCATGGCCGTAGAATTCGCCGACCAGGAGCGTGGTGTCGGCGCCGCTGAAGCTCGTCTGGGTCAATGCGCGCGGTACCGGGTCACCCTCTTCGACATAGACGCGGAGACCTTCTGCAATTTCATACAGGTTGGGATCGCCGCCGTAGGTTTGCTGATCGGCGAGGACGGTATCTCCCGTCTCGGTGTTGATCAGGTGCCAGACGGTTTTGACCGGGGTGTCGGAGAAACGGACTTCGTATCGATCACCGGTCGTGGCGGTACGGTCGAGGACTTCGGGGACGATGGCCCCGTCACTAAGCCCGCCCATCGCGAGATTGGTATGTTCGACGGTTGCGTCGGCGGCGACGTAGCCCAGCGGGTTGTCGCGCGGGGTGGCAGCGATAATATTGGGCGCGCCACCGGCAACACCGAAGCCGGACTGGAGAACGTCGATTCCGGCCACCGTATCGCCGGCGTCGAAGGCGGCGAGACAGTACCAGTATTCGACGCCGTTATACAGGCCGGTGTCGATGAAGGAATGGGCGGTCGGATCGCCGGCAGCGTTGACGGTCCAGGTTGCGAGCGGGTCATAGTCGATCGTCAGGCAGTCGTTGCCGGTATTGTAGTCGATCTTGCCCCAGGTTTTGCCCTGGTCATCGGAACGGTACAGCTTGTAGCCGCGGAAGTCGTTGTCACCGCTCATGGGATCGGTGCCCTGCTCGGCGAGCTTGTTCCATGACAGGTAGGTCTTGCGATCGCCGGCCCGAGCGGTGAGGCTCGGCGTGGGCGGCGGCTCGGGACCGATGAAGTTGTTGTCATAGAGCAGCTGCGCGGTAGCGGCGTTGTCGAAAAAGTCGGCTTCATCTTCGCCCGCGATCAGGGCGTAGACCACGCGGACGGTCTTCCCTGCCGTGAGGTTGATGCCACGGACACACTGCATGTAGAACTGGTCGGTGGTATCGAGTGGCGTATCGAACTGGTTGGAATTGATAAACTCGAAGCGACCGACATCGTCGTCGGGCAGCAGCGCCCAGTCCTGGTTGCGAATAGAGGTCATGCCGATATCGTCGGGAGTCTGGAGCAGCTTGGTGCCCATGATACCGGTTTCCGATCTCCAGCCTTCGTCGTAGCCGTCAAAGTCGTAGGTCCAGGCGAGGTTCTCGGCAGTGTCGTAGTCGATGAGGTCGCTCAAGCGACCGTTCTCGCCGGTACCGTCGGGACCGCCCACGTCGATATCGACATAGAGGCCAAAGGCGAACTCGGCGAAATCTTCGGTTGAGCGGTTGGTGATATCGACGACCACGAAGACAAAGTCTTCGTTGTAACAATAGTTCCACTGGTACATGGTATGGGTGACTTCAAGACCGAGCAGCGGGCTGCCGAGGGCGCCATCGTTGAAGCGGTAGTGGGAATCCTGGAGGGAAGTCGGGCCGGCCGTGGAGTCAAACGACGAGGCGAGCTGGTCGTAGACGGCATTGTAGCCCCACACCTGGTTGCGCGGATCCCAGACACGCCAGCCCAGCGCGGGCTGGCCGACGCCCGCAGCGGCACTGTCGGTCCGGTCGTAATGGTAGTAGCGAGTGGTGTCACTCGACAGCAGAATCTTGTAAACCGACTGGCCGTCAATTTCCGAGGGCATGCCCTGGAAGTCGTCGTACGGGTCGGCCACGAGGGTGTCACCGTCGGCGGTGACAGCGCCCATCCAGTACATCAGTTCACCGATATAATGGTGGCCGGAGTTGCGGGGCCATTCGCCGCTGGGCAGATCATACGCCCAGTAGCCGCCGATATAGCCGTAGTTGTCGATGGTGGTAACAATGTTGCCGCGGTCGTGGGTGATCTGGTCGACCGTATTGTACGGCGGTGTCATGACGGCGCCGCTTTGCGGCTGGGTATTATTGAGTTGCCTCGCGGCGCTGGGTGCGATCGCATAGGCAGTTGCAGACAAGGTGAGCACCAGGGCGAGGACCGTTAGTGTGGCAGTGAGTTTCTTCATAGTGGCATCACCTTAAAAGCTGTATTGAGCGCCCAGGCGAACGGTGCGCGGCGCGGAAAAGTTTTGCGGATCATGATCGTACAACCGGTCGGCGGTGCGCAACTGGTCGGCGTCGAGCGACAGTCCGGCACCGATGCTGTTACCGTCGGAATCCGCCTGGCCGGTCCGGGTGTACACGTTGAGAATATTGCGCCGGTTGAACAGGTTTTCGATCTCGGCGAAAATCGTGAACTTATCGGGCCCCATCTGGAAGTCCTTGTTCAGACGCACGTCGACCGTATAGCTGGCCGGCAGGCGGCTGGAGTTGCGGTCACCGATGCGGTTACCCTGTTCGTCGGTGCGGGTGTACGGTAATCCGGAACCGTAGCGTGCCACCATGCTCAAGCCCCAGTCGCCGGGGACGGGCATACCGTAGAGGTTGCCGCGCCAGTCGGCAGGAACGCGGAAATCGGCGATGGCGGTAATGGTATGGCGCTGATCGAAATCGAGCGGATATTCGGTCACCGGCGCCGTTTCGTTTTCCGGATCGGTCAGGTAGGTGTAGTACGGTTCCAGGGCGTCGGAGCCGTTGCCGGTGGCGATCATGTAGCCGTAAGAAATCGAGCCGGTCAGGTAACCGTCGGCACGCAGCTTTTCGAGCGACAGATCGAAGCCCTGCACCGAACCGTAGTCTTCGTTGGTAAACAGGGTAATGGAGCTGCCGGTCGGTCCGGCGGAACCGTAGTTACGGGTGGTAACCAGTTCCTTGACGTCTTTATAGTAGGCGGTTGCATCGATACGCAGCGAGGAACCGACCAGGTGGTCGAGACCCAGTTCGTACGATACGGTCTGTTCCGGATCGAGGTTGGGGTTGCCCAATAAGGGCAGGCCGGTGGATACATCACCCTGAAGGTTCAGGTACATGTACTGAAACCGGGGCGCCTGGTAGTAGACACCGTAGTTAAAGTGCATGACGCTCTTTTCGGAGATCGGGAAGGAGATACCGAAGCGGGGCGACAGGCGAGTTTTGGAATCGGCTTCTTCCCATGCGATGACGGTATCTTCGGGGGTCGCGTTGTAGGAAATGTCGGCGTCGCGATAGTCGAGGCGTAGCCCGACATTAATAACGAACGACTTGTACTCCATCTTGTCCTGCAGGAAGAACGAGGCATTAAGCGGCGCGCTGCTGTATTTTTCGCCGTAGGGATTGTTGTTAAAGAACTGTTTGAAATCCCAGTCGAGCGAATACTTGCGCAGTTCGAGGCCGGCTTCGAGCTGGTGGGACTTGTTCACCTGGTTTATGAACGACAGCTTGGCGGCATTGTAGGCGGCTTCCCGACGGTGGTAAGTCGGATAGAAGTCGTCGCCGGAGGTAAAGCCGGTGGCTTCGAACGGGTCGGAGAAGTCGGGATTGTTGTGATAGTTGTCGTCGTCGATCGTTCCGTTGTAGTTACCGTTGGCGTCGACCGAATAGCCGGGCCACTGATTCCAGTAGAGGTCGTAGAGGTGTGGCGGGGCAGTCTTGGTCATGGTAGAGAACCGGTTGACGGTCATGGCAATCATGCTTGCTTCGCTGAAGTAGTAGGTACCGGTCAGACCGACGAGATACGATTCTTTCCCGAATTTCGGCAGTCCGTCGAGATTGAAGTCGTAGCTGCGCCCGTTAACGTCACGGTGATTGTACACCCGGCCATCGGCTGAATGGAAGGTGACGTTGGACCGCAGCTTGAGCTGGTTGAGCGGGCGCATGGTCATTTTCAAGATGCCGGTATAGCCGATACCCCAGTCGTTGGGCAGCGACGAGACAGCGCGGCGATACTCACCGGCGCTGAAAAACGTCATCTTCTTCGGGTCGAAACCGGGGAGCGGGCCGGAAAGATTGAAGGTAAGGCCGCGGTCACCGTGGCGGGTGATGCCGCCCCAGTCACCCCGGGTAACGTCGTAGGTGTGGGTGGCCGACTCATACGTCTTTACCATACCGTGATACTCCGGGCCGCCTTCCCGGGTAACGGCGCTGACCACGCCGGAGAGGGCGTTCCCGTATTCGGCGGAATAACCACCGGAGGTCAGCGACAGCTCTTCCAGAGCGTCGGGCATAATATGCAGGCCGCTGGTAGCCACGAACGGGTCCTCGATCGAGAAACCGTCGAGCGAATAGGCCAGCTGCCCGGAACGTCCGCCGCGCACGTGAATATCTTCATCGCGGTCGATGACCACGCCCGGGTAGTGGGAGAGGATGTTGCGGACGGAGATGACGTTGGGCAGGTTCTTGAGCCGTTCCGAGGTCAGGATAAGGCGCGAGGATGTCAGGTCGCGCTGGATGACCGGTTGCTCGGCGGTCACGATAACGTTTCGGCCGAGTTCAACAGCCTGCTCGGCCAGTTCAAAGTCGACCGGCGTGGTCAGGTCGATGAGCACGCGGACGTCGGACTTGGTGACGGTTTCGAAGCCGACCGTACTTACGGTTACATTATAGGTACCGACCGGCAGGTCGATGATGAAGTACTCACCGTCGGTGTCGGTCTTGGTACCGATGTTAGTTCCGTTGACACGCACGGTGGCGCCGACGATTGGTTCGCCGGAGGTGGCGTCAACAACCGATCCCGATACTTTGCCCGAGGTGCCGGCGAAGGCGTTCGGGTTGCACAGCAGCACGAAGCCCAGGGCGACCAGACTCAGGCCGAGCCGCAGAATCGTGCGGTGTGTGATTCGGTCACAGTCGATACTACTTTTGATTAGCTGTGTCATACGGGCTTCACAGGCTATGGGTTGCATAATCAGAGCCTGAGTCGGGGCTCTGCTTAATCCGGGTATCGGCGCGGCTGGAATTTTCTTTATGCCTTGAGTGGATAAAAAATCGGTGGCTCCGGGGGCTTGTGAATCGTCAAGAAATGGCGTGACAGACCGATAGAGACAGTATCGAAGTATGCATACTTTGCCGCCTTGTGGCGGAACCAGGCGGGCTGTTACCTGCCACCAAGTGAATTGGATCAAGATTGAGCTACTGCACGCTAATCACCATTCTTGTAACCGTCTGTATTGCATTCGGTTTACCGGTGACACTCGAGGCCAGGCCGGGTGACGGCGAGGCCACGGTTGTGGTCCTGTGCGGCGATTCGCTGTTGTCTACCCGCCGGGCCCGCGACGGAGCGCTGCGGATAATCGAGCGACAGTATCCGGAGGTCCATTTTCACGAATTTCTCGTCTCCCCCCACCCTCTTGACGCCGTAGAGCTGGTCGATTCGGTCACGGCAAGCAAGCCGGATATCATCCTGACAATCGGCTCAGCGGCCACGGCCGTGGCGCAATCGTCGTTCCCGGATATTCCGACGATCTTTGCGGCGGTGATGTATCCGGAGCTGGCCGGATTCGCCAGGTCGTCGACCCAGCCTGCGGATAACATCACCGGGGCATCGCTCAACATCCCGGAACATGTCCAGTTTACCTATTTTAAGCAGATTGTCCCGGAACTGGCGAAAATCGGTGTCCTCTACACCGATCACACCGCCAGTTTGATACCGTCGGCACGGGTGGTTGCCGAACAACAGGGACTGACGCTGGTACCGGTGCGAGTGGAGTCGGCGCGAGACTTACCGTCCGCCCTGGACAGCCTGGCCAATGTCGCGGACGGCATCTGGTCGGTAGCCGACCCGGAACTCTTCACACCGCAGTCGACCCGATACATACTGCTCAATACGCTGCGCCGGGGGATTCCGTTCATGGGCTTCTCCCGCAACGTGGTGGAATCGGGCGCCCTGTTCGCCCTCGACTTCGACTACAAGGCCGTCGGCATGCAGGCGGGCAAGATTGCCTGCAGCGTGCTGGACGGAAAGGACCCGTCAGCGATCATGGTGACGTCGGCCGACATTATCTGGTTCCATTACAATGAACGGACCGCTGAGCATCTCGACATCACCATTCCGGAAGCCATGGTGGCGGTGGCCAAGGAGGTGTACCGATGATGCGTCGCCTCCGCCAGATACTCGACGATATCGATATGCGGACGAAGTTCACGCTGCCGCTGTCGCTGCTGTTCATGATCGCCATCTCGGCCATCTCGGTGTACCTGATCGACCGTCAGGCCGATGCCTATCGTCGCGAGTTGACGACCAGCGGCGAAACCCTCAGCCGTATCCTGGCCCTGCAGGCCGAAGGCGGCGTGCTGTTTGAATCGCGGTATGAACTCGAACACCTGCTGGCCCAGCTGGAGTCGTTCGCTGATGTCCGTTTTGCACGAGTGACCAACGAAAGTGGTGAAACGCTGGCCGAGTACGGTACGTGGCAGGACGACAGTATCACGGTCGTAAAAACGATCAGGGAGGAGAAAGAGATCAGCTGCGTTGTCCGCCAGGTCCGGAACAAGGCAGGCGAAGAATTTGTCGTCTTCCAGCACGGTATTTACACGCGGAAGGCAACGCTGGGGCGGGAGCACCTGGGTGTTACCGGCAACCTGTCGGGCGGCATTGTGCGCAAGCAGGAGACCGAGGAGATCGGGCGGATGATGCTGATGGTGTCGCTGGATTCGGTCAATCAGTCGATCACGGCGGCGATACGCACGGCGATAATCGCGGCGCTTTTGGTAATGGCGCTGACAATTCTTTTGGTAGCATCGTTCGTGCGCGCGGTGACGCGGCCGATTATGACGCTGGTGAATGTAACGGCCAGTGTCAGCCGGGGTGACCTGTCGCAGCGAGTGGCGATCCAGCAGAAGGATGAGATCGGACGGCTGGCGTCGACGTTCAACGAAATGATTGCCTCGCTGGAAGCGTCGCGAAACGAAATCGAAGAGTACAACCGGACGCTGGAGCAGAAAATCATAGAGCGGACACGCGAGCTTGAAGAAGCGCAGGCGCAGTTGATCCAATCGGAGAAGCTGGGCGCGATCGGCCAGTTGGCGGCGGGCGTGGCGCATGAACTGAACAACCCGCTGGGAGGTATTCTCGGCTATGCGCAGTTCTCGCTGGAGAAAATGAAAAAGCTGTCGGACGGCCGCCTCGACGATAACGACCGCGAAAAGTTCCTGCGGTACCTGTCGGATATTGAAACGCAGGCGCGCCGGTGCAAGGCGATCGTGCAGAACCTCCTGAAGTTCTCGCGGGCGTCACGAACGACCGAGTTCGAGGATCTTGATATAAATAGCGTGCTGGAAGAGACGGCGTCGTTCGTCGAGCACCAGTTCGAGATGAACCGTCTGCGCCTCAAACTGGACCTGGATGGCGAGCTGCCGTTGGTGCCGGGTAACGCCGGCCAGTTGCAGCAGGTATTCACGAACCTGTTGATCAACGCCATGCATGCCTCGCCGAAAGATACCGAGATCATCATCCGGACACGGTTCTCCCCTGCCGTGGGCGAGTTCGGCGGGGCGGTGGAACTGCAATTTATCGACCAGGGGCACGGCATACCGCCCGAGCTGGTCAAAAAGATCTTCGAACCGTTCTTTACGACCAAAGAGGTCGGCAAGGGCACCGGGCTGGGCCTGAGTGTCAGCTACGGCATTATTCGTGATCATGGCGGTGAGATCAAAGTCGATTCCGACCCCGGCAAAGGCACCACATTTACTCTTTACCTCCCCCTTCAGAAAGAGACGCCTCCCTCCGATACTCAAGACAGAGACACTGAAGTTCCGCAGACTCGACAGTAAGGTACCGGATGGACCTGGAGCACCGTAAATCAATCCTGGTGGTCGATGATGAATCGATCATCCGCGATTTTCTCACCGAAGTGCTCGGCGACGATTATGTCATTACGACCGCCGAGGACGGTGATGAGGCGATCGACTGCATGAAGAAGCGCCGATTTGACCTGGTCATCACCGACCTGAAGATGCCCCGGGTACCGGGCGAAGAGGTTGTCCGGTTCGCCCGCGAGTCGAATCCGAATTCGCCGGTGATCATCATCTCCGGGTATTCGAGTTTGTACACGGTAAGTCAGTCGGTGAGTCACGGGGCGAGTGCGTTCCTGGCTAAACCGTTCAGTATCAAGCAGCTGCTCGACGCCGTTGAGCAGAGTTTGTCAACGCGGGGGTAAACAACGATGGCTCGTATACTGGTGATAGACGATTGCGAAGTAATCCGAAGTCTGCTCAAGGACTTTTTCTCGGAGCGCGGCTATGATGTTGATGTCGCGCCGACCGCCCCGGAAGGTGAGAAACTGGCCTGCGAGCAGGATTATGATGCCGTCATTTGTGACACTCACCTGGCCGGTCACAGCGGCACCGAGCTGGTAGCTCGCCTGTCGCAACAGAAACCCAGCCTGCCGATAATCATGACCAACTCGATGGCGGAGCAAAAGTCCAATGCGGCGGAAGAAGCCGGGGCCATGGCCTGCCTGCACAAGCCGTTTGAACTCGACCAGATGGGGGCGCTCGTCAGTTCCGTGATGAAAAAGAACCTGCATCATGAGCGAAACAAGTCCTAAAGCAGCCCGCCTGCTGGTCGTTGACGATGAAGATATTGTCGTCTCGCTGGTCCGCGACGCCCTGGAAGAAGACGGCCTGGCGGTGCAGACGGCCGGATCGGGCAGCGAAGCACTCTCCATACTGCGTGAATCACGTTTCGATCTGATTATTTCTGATATCCGCATGCCCCACATGGACGGCATCGAGCTGGTCAAGAAGGCACAGGAAATTCATCCCAACATCGGTATCATCTTCATGACCGGGTACGCCAACCTGCAGACGGCCAAGGACGCCATGAAGCAGGGGGCGTTCGACTATATCATGAAACCGTTCGAGTTGACCGAGATCAGACAGGCTGTCTGCAATGCCCTGGCCAGGCAAGCCGAGGTGCAGGAGCACCAGTCGGAAACACAGCTCGAGCGGGTATCGAGCCTCAGCCAGCTGCTGGTGGCGGCGGGCGATCGTGAGTCGCTCCTCGATGCCTCGGTCCAGTATGCCATGATGCAGTGCGGCGTCGACTGCGGCACCATCGTCTACTGGGGACCGGAGCGAACCGAGATCAACGTAGTCAATGCCGAGCACGGTCATATCAAGCATGACCGGATCGTCTGTCCCGATTGCCTGAAATATCTTGACACCACCAGTTTCGCGTCGCTGTTGGAGCCGCGGTACGTGGACTCGCTGTATCCACAGAACGGCGACGCCTGCCCGGAGCCGTTGCGACGGATACCGTCGTGGGTTGACGAGAGTACGGTCATGGCGGCAGTCGCCCTGGCGAGCGGCAGCCAGGAATACGGTTTGTTACTCCTCGGGCCGTTCACCGAAGAATCAAAACTGAAAACGGCGGACCTCAAGCTTCTCGGGATCACGGCAGCGCAACTGGCGATTTCGCTGGAGAATGTGCGCCTGCTTGAAGAGACGCGACGGGCGTACGGCCGCCTGAAAGAGTTGCAGGACGAAACGATTCAGCTCGAGAAGATGGCGACGCGAGGGGAAATGTCGGCTGAAATCGGCCACGAATTGAATAACTTTTTGGGTGTGGTGGCGGGCAACCTGTCGATGCTCGATCACAAGTTGCAGAAGGGGCAGCATGATTCGCTGGAGAAGCATCTGGCGGCGACGATTGATACGGTTGAAAAGATCAAGCAATTCACGGCCAACCTGATGGACCTCACGCCCATTGCGTCGAAGAAGGAAGTCCTCGATTTCGACAAGTTGCTGGCGGAAGTGGTCGACTACCTGCGTCCGCAGAAACGTTTCCGCGGCGTGAAAATCGAACTGCAGTCGAAGGGCGAACAGATTCCGTTCGAGTGCGACAGCACGCATATCCAGCAGTTGTTGTACAACCTGTTCAATAACGCCGCCGATGCCACGGTGGAATCGAAGACGCGGTCGATCACGGTACAGATCGTGAAAACGTCGGAGGAACGGTTTACCTTCGCGATTTCCGATACCGGTGTCGGGATCGATCCGGACAAGCTGTCGAAGGCGTTCAACGAACGTTTCACGACCAAGAAGCATGGTCATGGCTTCGGGCTGGTGGTGTGCAAGCGCATTATCGAGAGCCACGGCGGCGAACTGCAGGTAACGTCGGAGCCGGGGCTCGGCACCACGATCACGATTGACTTCCCAATGGTCCGGGAAACGACCGAGGACCGCACCCCTACCTCGAAAATTAAGATAGTCAGTCCGACTAACTGATATCGTCGGTGAAGATGGCGACGGCAGCGGCGTGGGTCCGTTCGTGGCTTATCGATACCAGGCATTTCACGGTCGGCAGGGCGGTGATGATCTTGTCGGAGAACCGGACATATGGTTGTCCGGAGGCGTCGTTGAGGATCTGCATGTCGGCCCAGGCGGGGCGGCGTTCGAGCCACTTACCGAGGCCTTTGACGATCGCTTCTTTAGCGGCAAAGCGCCCGGCGATGAACAACTCCGGCTGTTTGTTGTCAGCCACCAGGGCCAGCTCTTCCCTGCCCAGGAGACGGTTGAGCATGCGGGTATGGTGGCGGTCGTACAGTTTGCGGATACGTTCGATTTCGACCAGGTCAAGGCCGACTGCATGGATCATGTTGGCATTCCTGACATCGGGTAAGCCGATAGCATTCAAGTAGTTGAAATCGATTCGGACGATTCTTTGATTATTATGTTGCTGAAATATCGGTTGGCGCGTAGAATAAGTCCACAAGAGATTAAAGATTACGGCGCAGAGAGGCCGGATTAAAATCTCTAACAAGATACTGATGAAGGTCGTCTCTCAGTACGCTGCACCCACGCCGTGACCTGCTTATGCAGTAGCGAAGGTTAGATGCGTCGAGTGACTGTGAAAACCCTTTACCTTACTTTATTGTAGGGATCATCAATCCTTTCCTCTCTCGCCATTAAATATTGAGCCGCCCTGTTGTGATGCAGGGCGGTTTCTTTGTGGGGTTCGAGCGGGGTTCGAGCGGACTTCGGCGAAAGCCCCTCACCCATGTCATCCCCGGCCGGAGTCCGGCGAAGGCCGGACGCAGAGCCGCCTGCCCCGGGGCTTGAACCGGGGGGATCCATCTTCAAGTACCCACCGCGCGAAGCGCCCGGTGGCGTGGCCGCTGCAAGGCTGGGTTTTGGGAACGGGCGATTATCACAATCGGAAGCCGATTTTGGAAACTTCGGGAAGAAACAAGCGGTTCACCAGTATAGATCGCAGCAACGGCAGACCGGTCAGGTCGTGGCCGCCGGTTGCGATCTGCCAAGAAGGTCTGCATCTTCGATCACATTTTACTACCGTAACAGGAGACTTACATGACACGCTCTCTCACCCGTCTCGCGGCAACCGGACTGGCACTGCTGGCCATAGCCACTTTCACGGTCGGCTGCGGCGACGATGCCCTGGAATCGTCCAACCCGGTCAAGGCATCGTCCTCCACCATCGCGAATTCACCTGATGACGGCATTTCCGGCGGCAACGGCCTGACCGGCTCGACCGGTGCCAACGGCGCGGCCGACGGTCCGTCACCGAACCGTGGCGGCCAGACCGCCGGGCAGGACGAGGCTATCTTCCTGGTGATTGATGAAGACTGCATCGATAACGGCAATGAGCCGAACGACTTTTCTGATGTCGACGTCAACGACAACAAAGCCGAGCTGGGCGTGCGCGACCAGCTGCGCTTTTTCGAGCAGAATGTCGGCAAGCGGGTTGTGCTCTACACCGGCGAAGTCGGTGATGAGGGGTTGCATGCCCTGAAGACGATACCGAACAGCTGGAACAACGCCGGCCCGACCAGCAACGGCACCATGAACTATGTGCTGGCCGGCCCGGGGCTTGGCGCCACATTCCCGGATGACGACCGTGAAGTGCTGCTGGACAAAATTCCTAATGTCACACCGCTGCGCGCCACCGGTTTGGCGATGCTGGTTGGTGAGACGATCTTTGCAGTGGTGTATGACAGCGATGTGAGTATCAATTACTCGCCGCTCAACGGTAACCTGCAGGGTGCGAACCTGGGCATCGTGGCGTTTCGCGTGATTGACATTCGTGAACGCACCGATGGCTCAACCGGGTCGCTGCCAAAGATCACGGTTGAGATAGTTGACACTGATCGGATCGATGATCTCTACCTGTTTGCCAATGCGCCGAAACCGGAATCATCGAGTGAACCGTACGATACCAAGCCACCGCAGAATGCCGGTGATGTGATGGCGATACCGGCGCCGTAAGGCCCAATCGACGGGCTGGCGGTCTACCGCCAACAATTGCGAAGCGCAGGTCTTGGTATCCGCCATTGGCGGATTACCGAGCCTGCGTTTTTTTGTGCTCGGTCCGGCCAGGGTGATAAACAGAAGAGCCCACCGCGCGAAGCGCCCGGTAGGGTACATGGGTGTCACATTTTGCGGGGCGATTTCGGCGCGCACGAGGACGTGCGCGCCGCACACTTTGACTTGCGACAGCGCCCCACCACCCATGTCATCCCGGCCGGAGTCCGGCGGAAGCCGGACGCAGAGCCGCCTGCCCCGGGCTTGAACCGGGGGATCCATCTTCAAGTACCCACCGCGCGAGGCGCCCAGTGGCGTCGCTGCACACCGAAAAGCAGGTTCCGGGTTGCGCTTGGAGATAACGGATGGGTGCTATCGCTTGCAGGCAACGCCCTTGACATGGCGGCCACGGTTTCCGTTATTTCTGTCATGACTGAAATAACGGACAATGTTGTCAAATTAGAACCGGCGGTTCAGCGGCTTATCCTGCACTGGGGAGAAATGGGGACACGCTGGGGGATCAACCGTACGGTGGCGCAGATCCATTCGCTGTTGTACCTCTCCCCCGAGCCGCTGCATGCCGACCAGATCGCGGCCACCCTGCAGGTGGCGCGCTCGAATGTATCGACCTCGCTGCGTGAATTGCAACGCTGGGGCATCGTCAAGGTCGTTCATGTGATGGGGGACCGTCGCGATCACTTCGAGACGTTGTCCGATGTCTGGGAGCTGTTCCAGATCATTCTCGATCATCGCAAGAAACGTGAGATCGACCCGACGGTCGAGATGCTGCGCGAGTGCGCGAAAGAACTGAAAGCATCGAAAGGCAAGACCGACTTTCAGTACAAGCGGGTATCAGAATTGCAGGACTTCTTTGAGATGATGACATCGTGGTACAACCAGATGCGCGGGTTGCCGCGCGATTCGCTGGCAGGGTTGTTTCGGCTGGGGGCGAAAGTGCAGCAAATCCTCGATCTACGAGGAGGCAAGGGGCGAGGCTGACGCTGTAATGATGGCTTTGAATTCTTTCTCGAAGTCGACCGGTTCGTCTTTCGGTTCACACAACACAAAGTAGAAAAACGTGCCGCTGGAGAGGAAGTACAGACGGTTGCGCTCGACCTCGTACACCCCCTTCTGGCGGTTGCCGTTCTCGCCGGGGAGGGTGTCGAAAATCTGAATGAGATCGGCCAGTGACTTGAGCAGGTCTTTGTAAAGACCGCGGAAGGCCTCGGACGGTTCCGACTGGGTGAACTGACCGTCCTGGTCGAGTTCGAGGACGCGTCGCACGCCTTTGACAGCGGCCAGTTTTTCGGGTATACCGAGGGGAGCCGAGCTTGACTTCGCCCCACCCACGCCGCGCTCACCGTTGAACGGATTCTCTTTCACGACACTGGTAATCTCGCTGTGCAGGTGGCGCATGGCGGCCTCGATCCGCTGCTGCTCCTCGTAGCAGTCGACCGGCTGGGAGAGTTTCTTTTCGACCTTGTGCACCACCCGACCGTCGTTAATGATGGTGGTGGTGATGCGCGGGTACGGCCGGGCGGCGTATTCGGTCTGGAGCTGGAGATAGACCTCTCCCTTCTTGATACGGGAGGTCCGTCCGGCAGGTAAAAAACTGTTTGTCGACATCGGTTCTGCTAATCCGCACAGGTTTCGTGTTGTTCTCTATGTATCGGCAGTCTCAGCAGTTGGAATAACCACAAGAACGGCAAACAAAACAACCGGATTGGTCAACCATCACCGATGAGCATTCCGGGCAGATTTCACCGGAAAAAACGTCGTTAAAATGCTCATCCGGGGCCAGGAAATGGCTGCTCAAAACATGCGCAATGGCATCAGGAATTGAGGCGATCTTACGTCCGGCAGTGAAAACCTGCGAAGAGCCGCCTATCCCCTTGAGTTGCTTGATGATCTGTTCCACCGGAATGTGGGCCCGAAGCGACAGCGATATCAGCCGGCAAATTGCCTCGGTGTCGGCCATGGTGGTATAGCCGGATTTACCGATGTGGGCGAACACCTCAAACGGGCGGCCGTCGACCATGTTTACGGTCACATACAGATTGCCGTAACCGGTGCGGATCTTCTCGGTGAAACCGGTGAGAACGTCGGGACGGCTGGCGACCGGTTTGGGACCGGTTTCTTTAACGGCCGGTTTCGACGACAGCACCTGGTTGGGGCGGGAGTTGTCGCGGTAAATGGTGATTCCCTTGCAGCCGAGCTGCCAGGCGAGGTTGAACGACTGCTCGACATGGTCGCGGGTGGCTTCTTCCGGGAAGTTGATTGTCTTCGACACCGAGGCATCGCAATGGCGCTGGAAAGCGGCCTGCATTTTGACATGGTCTTCGGGGGAAACGTCGGCAGCGGTCAGGAAGATAGCGCGGTAACGTTGGGGGATCGGTTCGAGGTCGGTGATGGAGCGACGCCCGGCGATAATCTTCATCAGCTCGCCGGTATGAAAGCCTTCGTCGCGCGCGATCTGGTCGAACAGCGGGTTGGATTCGACGAGCCGGGTACCGTCCATAACATTCCGTTCGAAGGCGAGCGAGTAGTACGGTTCGATACCCGACGAACAACCGGCTATGATCGAGATGGTGCCGGTGGGGGCGACGGTGGTGACGGTGGCGTTGCGCATGGCGACGCCTTCCTCCTTGAAGATGGAACCGTCCCAGTTCGGAAACTTGCCCCGTTTGGTGGCCAGTTCGGACGAGTAGGTGCGGGCCTCGGTATGAACAAACTGCATCAGCCTCTCCCCTGCCTCGAACGCCTTTTCATGGTTGTACGGCAGGTGGAGTTTAACCAGCATGTCGGCAAAACCCATCACACCGAGGCCGATGCGACGGTTCTTGCGCGACTGTTGTTCGATTTCATCGAGGGGATAATTGTTCTGGTCGATGACGTTGTCGAGGAAGTTGACGGCGACACGAATCGCTTTGCGCAAGTGGTCTTCGTCGACGCCATGCCACGGCTCGGACGGGCTGTAGTTGTTGGGCAGCGGGTTCTTAACGAAGTTGCCGACATTGATCGAACCTAAGTTGCACGAATCATACGGCGGGAGCGGTTGTTCGCCGCACGGGTTGGTGGCTTCGATCGTTTCCGACGGGTGGGTCGGGTTGCCGCGGTTCATGCGGTCGATGAAGACCAAACCCGGCTCGCCGGTCGCCCAGGCGTGGTCGACAATCTGACGGTAGACCTCGCGGGCATTCAGTTTGGCTTCGGCACCGTCGACGATATACGGACGGTTGCTGCGCGGGTCGATCAGGCTGTAGTCAGTGTCTGATTCGAGGGCGGCCATGAAATCGTCGGTGATGGCAACCGAGATGTTGAAGTTGGTAATCTCGCTGGTATCGGCCTTGGATGAAATGAAATCAAGGATATCGGGGTGATCGACTCGCAGTATGCCCATGTTGGCGCCGCGCCGGGTGCCCCCCTGTTTGATTTCTTCGGTAGAGGCGTTGTAGACCTTCATGAACGAGACCGGGCCGGAGGCGATGCCGGAGGTGGACTGGACGACCGAGTTGCGCGGCCGCAGCCGCGAGAACGAAAAGCCGGTGCCGCCGCCGGACTTGTGGATGAGGGCGGCGTGCTTGTTGGTCTCGAAGATTTCGTCGATAGAATCACCGACCGGGAGCACGAAGCAGGCGGAAAGTTGGCCGAGAGGACGTCCGGCGTTCATCAGCGTGGGTGAATTGGGCAGGAAATCGAGCCGCGCCATGAGGGAGTAGAACTCTTCGGCGGTGGCGGCGACTTTGGCGTCGTCGGCGCCGTAATTACGCTCGGCGGCGGCGATGGCGTTGGCGACGCGGACAAACAGCTGGTTGGGGGTCTCGATGACGCGCCCCTTATTGTCCTTGATCAAGTAACGTCGTTCGAGGACCGCTTTGGCGTTGTCAGTCAACGGGATGGGCTGGTTTATATTCATGGTCTGGCCTCACGATATCCGTATCGTTGTAGTTGTCGGTAGATTGAGCGTGTTTTTCAATATAACGTCGAAGTGGGGTTTATGGTGTCACATTTTGGGGCAGATTTCGGCGCGCACGAGGACGTACGCGCGGCACGATTTACCATGCGACGGTGCTCCACCCAATTCATCCCGGCCGAAGTCCGGCGAAGGCCGGACGGACGGAGAGCCGCCTGCCCCGGGCTTGAAGCGGGGGGGGCACCTTCAGTAGCCCACCTGAAAGGTGGGCTACCAATGGAGTGAGTACGCCTCAAAATTGCCAAAGTGGATTCTGGCCTTCGCCAGAATGACTTGGGAGAAAGGTCGCACTTCACCCACCGCGCGAAGCGCCCACCACGTCGTGCCGGCGCAGGCAGGCATCCATTATTCTTTTTCGTTTGCCGGCGGCAGACGTCCTCGTCTGCTCCGTGGAGCAGAACAAACAGAATCGGCAGCCTCCCAGGGCGGAGACTGCACTACGAGGGTAATGCAGGGTGGCGCTTCAATCACTCACCTGGAAGGTGGGCTACCGCCAGCATGCAACTATCTCGCCGGAGTGAGGTCGGGGTCGGATTGCCGGATCATCTCGAGGTACGAAACGCCGCGCATACCGTAGTACGCTTCGGGCATCTTGTACACCTTGTCCTGCAGCGCTTTGTCGAGGCTGATGAAGCTGTAGCCCATGTCTTTCAATGATGTCAGGATAGCGTCGAGAAACCAGGCGTTGAGTTCGTTCATCTGCAGCTGCACGATGTGGCGGCAGTTGCGACCGAGAAGTTCGCGGGATAGTTGCTCGGCGTATTTCACCTGGTCGAGAACGTGGGAGACATACTCGTAGCGCAGCTGCTCCATACGCGAGGTATCGGTGGCCGGATTGATCTGCTGCATGGTGAGGTTGTAGAGGTAATCTTCGATGACTACGGTCGCGTGCGCCACTGTAACGCCCGATTCCTCGAGATACATCTGGGCCTGGCGTCGCGCTTCAATCGACTGGCCGTAATGGAGGAAGGGATAGCGGAAGTAGCGCTGTTTCTGGCCGAACGACGACAGGATGTATTCGATCGAGTCCTTCCCTTTCTCGATTTCGCCGATGAACGACTGGATATCGAGGTCGTTGTAGTCGGCGTGCGAGTACGTCAGGTTGCCCAGACGGTGCTTGCGGTTGAGCCACTCGCCGATCAGGTCGTAGTGGATGCCGATGTCGCGGGCGACGACGAAGCCGGTCGCTTTAACGTCGTGCGAGTCGAGGGTGTTGAGGATTTCCAGGAAGATGGCTTTGGTATCGACCTCGCGGAACGATTCGGCGACGGGGAGTTCGTCGAAGGTGATGGCGATCTCCCGTTTCGTCTCGTTGTCGGCGGCCATGCCGGTTGCGACCATGCAACCGAGGAGTAGCGTGAGTATCGTGGCGCCATGTATGGTGTATTGTTTCAACATCATTTCTTTCCGAGCTGGTGGTACATCATGAAATTGGTCGGCACGTTGGAGCCGAAGGGAGCGCCGCCGGTAATGACGACGGTGTCGCCTTTTTTTGCCAGTTTGTAGTTGTAGCACGTATCTCGCACAGTATTGATCATATCGTCAAAAGAGGCCGGTTGCTTGATAGTGACCGGGTAGACGGATCGGTGGAGAGTGAGGGCGCGCATGACCCGTTCGTCGGGAGTGAGGGCCACGATCGGCTGGCGCGGAAAGAGATTGGAGAGCATGCGGGCGGTAAAGCCGGAGGTCGTAAAGGCGAGGATCAGCTTGACGTCGACATTCACCTCTCCCCTGCCGACGGCGTCGGCAATCGCCAGCGGGATCGACGACGGCAGCTGGTGCTGTCCGATGCTGAAATCCGGTCGCGGCGCATCGGCCTCGGTGGTTTCGATGACGCGTGCCATCATCTCGACAGCTCGCACCGGGTATTTGCCGGTGGCGGTTTCGGCTGACAGCATAACAGCGTCGACATAGTCGAACACGGCCGAGGCGACATCGTTGACCTCGGCGCGGGTGGGGCGCGGGTTAAAGCGCATCGATTCGAGCATCTGGGTGGCGACAATGACCGGTTTGTGGTAGTTGTTGGCGATGCGAATAATTTTCTTCTGCAGGCGGGGCAGTTCTTCGGCCGGGAGTTCGACGCCGAGGTCACCGCGGGCCACCATGACGCCGTCAGCCAGTTCAATGATCTCTTCCAGTTGTTCGATCGCTTCGCATTTTTCGAGTTTGGCGATGATTTGCTGCTTGCCGCCGTGTCGCTTGATCAGGCGCTGTGCGGTTTTGATATCGTCAGGTTTGCGAACAAACGACAGGGCGAGGTAGTCGGCGCCGGCGTCGACGGCGGTCTTGATGTCGCGACGGTCTTTTGGGGTGATAGTGGGGATGCCGATATCAGTGTCGGGCAGGTTGATCCCCTTGCCTCCGGTCAGGTCACCGTCGTTGGCGGCCCTGATGACGACACCGTCCTTGCCGGCCGAGACGACGTCGAACATCACCACACCGTCGTCGATAAACACCCGCTGGTCTTTTTTGAGTGACTTGATAATCGCGGCGTGGTTGACGCCGATCTGCCTGAGCGGCAGGTTCGACTTACCGGTGACGAGGGTGAGTTCGTCGCCACGACGGACTTCAATGGTGCCGGTGAAGCGGGCGAGGCGGAGCTTGGGGCCGGAGATGTCGAAGAGGAGGGCTACCGGAAAACGAGAGCCGTTATCGGCAGTGCGGATTCGTTTGGCGGCGGCCAGGAAATCGTCGGTCTCACCGTGCGAGCAATTGACCCGGAAAAGATTTACCCCTGCGGAAATTAAGCGCCTTATGGCGTTGTCCGAATCGATGGCGGGGCCGAAGGTGGCGAGGATTTTGGTACGTCGCATGTGACCACGAATGCCCATTGGGCGCGGCAAAATCAACAAAAACTGGGGAATGGTTTGTGCAAAGAATCACCTGAATGTGTGGTGCCAGTTAAGAGCTTGCCAATGAAAGGTTTACCTTCGTACGGCAGAAAAGCAACAATTTTCGGGCGTTACTACTTGAAATTCCATGTATAATGTATTATACTAACGCCTTAGAAGAGAGGGTAAGCCTACCGCATTTTGACTCCTGAAGCAAGTTTCGAACTCATGGATGTGAATTAATGAACAAAAAAGTGATTATTGCTGCGAACAACATGATTTTCACGTCGAAGATCATGACTATTCTCGACCGCATGGAGGCCGAGGGAATCAAGGCGATTCGGTCGGATGAAATTTTCAGCAAGGCCCACGATTTGAAGCCGGATCTCATCATTATAGATCTGAACCTGAACGGCATCGAAGCACCATCGCTGATTAACAAGCTCCGTTCGTATGGCGCCACTCAGGGAATTCCGATCGTCTGCTATTCGCCGCATATTCTCAAAGACCAGATGAAGGCGGCCGAGCTGGCCGGTGCTACCGAAGTGCTGCCCAACTCGAAGATGACGTCGCGGATGAACCAGATTCTCGGTAAATACATCCACAACTGATTTGTTGTTGCGTAGATGAACTGGCGGGTCGATTGTCGGCCCGCCTTTTTTGTTGGCTGGAAAGGATACTCTGTCATGCGCATACTGGAGGTACACCTGGAAGTAGCTGACCTGGAGCGCTCGGTTGCGTTTTACGAGAAACTGATTCCGCACGAAAAGCTGGTGCGGTGGCCGGATGGTTCGGCGGCGGCGCTGGTGCTGCCGAACGGCGAGTCGCTCGGGCTATGGAAGACCGGCAAGGAGGGATTGTACGGCGGCCGCGGCGGCCGGCACGTTCACTTTGCGTTCGAGATCGAGGCCGACCAGTACGGCGACTGCAAACGGAGACTGGCGGCGCTTGGTGTCGAGGTG
The DNA here is from genome assembly GCA_964544635.1 of uncultured Ignavibacteriales bacterium. GTDB lineage: Bacteria > Zixibacteria > MSB-5A5 > GN15 > FEB-12 > CAZJCK01. The sequence continues at coordinate 25,040 of CAZJCK010000016.1, forward strand.
ATCGAGCATGAGTGGAAGAACGGCGAGCGGTCGTTGTACTTCTTCGATCCGGACGGTCATCAGGGGGAATTCATGACCTGCGACTGGCTGGCGCTGTAGCCGGGAGTGGTGTCGCCACCGACGCGATAGACCCACATCTCGTCGGTCGGGTTGTGGTCAGGGTTCATCAGGTGCAGCAGGTGCGTGACTGGAGAGGCCGAAACGTGGAACATCTCGGTCGCATGAGGAAAGTAGGTCTTCACGGAATCGAGGTAGACCGGCAGGTTGGCGTGGGAGCTGGGATAAAGGAAGAGATAGTCGATGTCGGGCAGGTGGGTTGTTTCGGGAAGCCTGGCCCAATCGGACCAGTTGTGGACGTAGACCCGTCCGGGCAGGCTTTCACCGGCATAGTACAGCGGGAAGAAGCGCGGGAAGTCTGGAGTCATGAACAGCACGGTGTAGTGGTCGTGGTGGCCGTTGAGGCGAACGAACGGTTCGACCATACCCTTGTGGGGGTAGTGAAACCAGAAGAGCGGCAGAAGCATGAGACTGACGGCGGCCGACGCGGCGATGAGGCTGTTAAAGAGACGGCGGTGGCGATCGAAGAAGCGCCAGGTTTGGATCTCCCGATAGATAATCAACACGCCGATAACAAGTAGCAGACCGAGCACCGGAAGGAGAAAGCGTTCCTGTCGATTGGCCGCCAGGGTATGGCCGATGACGAAGAGAATGACGGGAGCGACCAAAAGGGCGTGCTCGCGGATGAAGCGCGGCAGCAGCATCATGGGCGAAATGATCAGCGAAGCTATCGGAAGCGGGACCGTCAGCAGCAGGATGATGTACATGAACGGGTTGGTGTCCCAACTGCTGTGTTCATCCAGCGATTGTCGGATATAGTCCACAGTACTTGAGGCGAAGCCACCGAGCAACCAGAGGTCGGCGAAGCCGGAAGCAATAATGACGGCGGCGACAGCGCCGGTGAATATGCCGGCGGCGCGCCAGCGCGGGTAATACCAGGCCAGGACAAACGGTATCGGCAGGATGGCAAAGGCGAGCTGGAAACGGATTGTCCAGCTCAGGCCGCAGAGCAGCCCGGCCCAGATCAACAGGCTGGTCTTTCGATTATCGCCATAGAGATACAGCACAGCGAGGCCGGCCAGGAAGATATGGCCGCCGACCATTTCTATGAGGTTGCGGGCGGCCAGAAAGGGCATGAGAAAGTGTCCGGCGACCACCAGACCGGCGATGACGGCCCATCGTACTCGACCGGTAGCGACGCGCACGATTTCGTAGGCGGCCCAGACGGAGACCAATGACAACAGGACATGGACGGCACGGACGAGATACATGATCTCGTTGAGGCTGTTCAGGCCGAGCCACTTTCCGACCGCCATCTGACCGGCAAGGAACAGATTGTACAACGGGAACCGGCTGATGAGGTCGGAGCGGGTGCCGCCGTCCCAGGTCAGGTAACCGTCGGAAGCGAACATACCGTCGACGAGCCAGAAGTAGGCGATGCGGACGGTCGAGAAATGGTCGTCGGACGCCATGAATCCGCCTGAGAAGATAACCGCCGGGAGCCGCAGCAGAAGGGCAGCGAACAGCACAGTTGCCAGCGGGTGATGGCGCATGAAGGCCGGTGCAGATCGCGCAAGTCGTTCCATGCGGCGAAATTAGATGCAGGGCCGCAACATAACAAGCGAAAACGCAGTTCGAACTTGATTGCGCGGTCAGTTTGCTTGACATTGGGGCCATGAGTATGCCTCGCCGGTTCACCACCTTGCTGTGCTTCGCACTTGTCCTGGTGCCGGCCATTGTTACCGCGCAGGATTTTAATGTCGATTCGCTGCTGGTAATGTCGGTCGGCGGGCCGGATGGTGTGGCGGCGCTGGCGGAGTTGCGGAGCATTTCAACGTACGGCGACATCGTGCTCAACGGCCAGCCGGGGACGTTTGTCCAGCATTTCAAGCCACCGGCCAATTTGTATCTGCGCATCAAATTGGGCGAGCTGTCGCTGGAGCAGGCATACGACGGTTCGATTGCGTGGCAGCGCGGGTTCAACGGCCAGGTCACCGTTATGGAAGGATTCGAAAGGCGGGAACTGGTGAAGACGGTATATTTCGAATCGGCGTCGTACCTGTTCGACGATCGCCTGTCGGGCGGCTGTCGGTATCTTGGCGACACGACTGTCATGGGTGAGAGATATCATGCGGTGGCGTTTTACCCGGCGTATGAGGATACGATAGTGACGTACTACGACATCGAAACCGGTCGTCGGGTGCTGACAGTGAACCAGGTCGACCAGTTTACGATCAACGACCGGGTGGTGGCACATATGGATACCCTGGGGATGGTGCTGCCGAGAGAGTCCCGGGCGGTAGCGGAGAATGCGCCGATCTCGATTGTCACGACCGTGAGTCGGATAGAACTGAATGAGCCGCTTGTGGGAGTGACATTCAGTCCGCCGCGCCAGACGGCTGTCGATGCCCGGTTTCCGGCCGACGCCTTGTCGGTGAAGATTCCGATGACATACCGTAACGGTCACCTTGAAGTCGCGGGGACGATCAACGGGGTGCGCCGGGTAGTGTTCGTGCTCGACTCGGGAGCGTCGATGAATCTGTTTCACACTGGAGCGATGGAGGGGTTGCGGTATGAGACTCTCGGAGCGATACCGGCCCAGGGAGTCGGCGGCTTTGAAGATGTCTCGCTGGTCCGTACCGATTCCGTTTCGATCGGCGAGCTGGTGCTGATCGGCCAGGTGGGTGGCATTCTCGACCTGGGCTGGTTGCCGATCGCACAGGAGGAGCGGCACATGTTCGGCGGGCTGCTGGGGTATGACTTCTTGTCGCGGTTTCCGGTGCTGATCGACTATGCGACGGAAACACTGACGGTTTTCAATCCGTCGGGCTTCTCCCCTCCCCCGGGCGGCATCGAAGTACCGTTTTCGCTGACGATGCAGGTGCCGACGGTTGAAGCGGAGGTGATGGGAGTGCACGGCCGGTTTATCGTCGATCTCGGCAATGCGATGGCGCTGAAGTTGCACCGACCGTATTATGACCGTCATGGTTTCGACACGCTCCTGTCCGATGTCGGCCGGGGACGGCTCCTCACCGGCGGTGTTGGCGGGGGTGGTGAGGCGATGACGGCGATCACGCCCGTGCTGCGTCTGGGCAATGTGACCATGGACTCGGTATGGACGGTGATTCCGACTGATGCCGGCGGTGGATTGTCCGGCTCGGTGGAGCTGTCGGGCAACATCGGAAACCGGTTGCTGGAAGAATACCGGGTGTTGTTTGACTACACCGGAGAACGATTGATATTATATCCGGGGGATGAGCAGTGAGGCCGACAGATTGTCGCGGCGAGTTGTCCCGGAAGACGGAACTATATGATTAACAGGTCGTTCATGGCATTACCGGTCGCTTTGAGAGCGGCTGATTCACCTATGTTTGGAGGTCTGAATTGAAACGAAACAGCCTGCTGGTAACGACAACCTGCCTCCTGGCGCTGATCCTGGTGATCGGCGATTCGGCGACGGCCGACCAGCGCATGAACAACTTTCGGACCTCTCACCTGACCGGCCTGCGGGTAGGCGGCTGGGTGCACCAGGGTCCCGAGGTACCTGAGCGGGTCGAGACCTCCAACACTATTCTTGAGACCAATGTGAACAAGACGGCGGCGTTCATCGACGGCTATTTTGCGTATCGCTTTGCACCGGCGCTGGCGGCGGAGTTTTCGCTGGGCGCGGTGAGTCGGGGGACAGTGCAGTTTCAGGATGAGTTCGGGGCGTCGGATGTCGGCAACCTGGTGGTCTATCCGTTTACTCTGGCGGCGCGGATTTATCCGTTGATCGGCAGCGACAGCCGCCTTCAGCCGTTTTTGTTGGGGGGTGGCGGTATCTTCTGGGGACGCCGCACCGTGCAGTTTTCAACCGATGTATTTAATGTCATCTACCAGCGGGAGGATGACAGCCAGACCGACTTCAACTACATGATCGGTGGTGGTGTCGACTACCTCGCATTCGACAATTTTAGTCTTGATTTGACCGCACGCTATATGCCCATCGAATTTTCCGACAACCTGGTGACGGTACAGGATTACAGTGCACTTGCCATCACCTTCGGTGTCAAATATCATTACAGACCTGCAAAACAGAAACGATAACCGGATTAATAATCTCGGAGGGAAACAAATGCGTATAGGAATCAATGGTTTTGGACGAATTGGTCGGTTGGTGGTTCGTGCCGCCAAGGGTACCAACATGGAACTGGTCGGTATCAATGACCTGACCGACGCCAAGACCCTGGCCCACCTGTTCAAGTATGACTCGGTGCATGGCAAGTATGACGGTGATGTGCATGCCGACGGCGACAGCGTTGTCATCGACGGTAAGAAGATCAAGGTGACGGCGGAGAGGGACCCGGCGAAGCTGCCGTGGAAAGATCTCAATGTCGACGTCGTCCTGGAGTGTACCGGTATATTCCGAACCAAGGAGGAGGCGCAGAAGCACATCAACGCGGGCGCAAAGAAAGTATTGATCTCCGCGCCGGCGAAGGGCCACGACGGCACCTTCATCACCGGCATCAATGATGATCAGTATGACAAAGAAAAGCACCATATCATCTCGATCGGGTCGTGTACGACCAACTGCCTGGCGCCGCTGGTGAAGGTGATGCTGGACAATTTCGGTATCCAGCATGGCTTCATGACGACGATCCACTCCTACACCAACGACCAGCAGTTGCTGGACCTGCCGCACTCGGATCTGCGCCGGGCGCGGGCGGCGGCGATGTCGATGATACCGACGTCGACCGGCGCGGCCAAAGCGATCGCCGAAGTGATCCCGGAATTGAAGGGTAAGATGGACGGCTGCGCGGTGCGGGTGCCGACGCCGGATGCTTCGCTGGTCGACCTGGCGGTGGTGACAGAGAAGGATGCATCGGTTGAGGCGATCAACGGAGCATTTAAGAAAGCGTCGAACGGTCCGCTGGCCGATGCGCTGGAGTACACCGAGGAACCGCTGGTGTCGGTTGACATCATCGGCAACCGTCACGGCTGCGTGTTCGATTCCGAGCAGACGGCGGTCAACGGCAAGCTGGTGAAGGTGTTCGGCTGGTACGACAACGAATACGGCTTCTGCTGCCGCATGGTCGATATGCTCAAGAAGATGATGTAAACAACCAGACAACGTCTGGAGGTGACGTTTTAATGAACAAAGTAACTGTTGAAGATATAAGCTTCCGCGGCCGCAAGGTACTGGTGCGGGTCGACTTTAATGTGCCGATCGATCCCGACGGCACGATTACAGACGACCGTCGTATCCAGGCTGCCCTGCCGACGCTGAAGAAGATCATGGATGATGGCGGCACGGTGATCGCCTGTTCGCACCTCGGCCGACCGAAGGGCGAGCACAAACCGGAGTTTTCGCTGGCGCCGGTAGCGCGGCGGCTGTCGGAGTTGCTGGGCCAGGAGGTGCAATTCGCCGAGGATTGTATCGGGCCGGAGGCGGCTAATGTCGTCGACAAGCTGGACGACGGCGAGTGCGTGCTGCTGGAAAATCTCCGCTTTCACAAGGAAGAAGAGAAGAACGACGAAACGTTCGCCAAGAAGCTGGCCTCGCTGGCGGATATTTACGTGAACGATGCCTTTGGCTCGGCGCACCGTGCCCATGCCTCGACCGAGGGTGTGACGAGGCACTTCAAGCAGTCGGTGGCCGGTTATTTGATGGAAAAAGAGATCAAGTATCTCAGCGAGGCGACCGGCGACCCCAAACGTCCGTTTGCCGCGATCCTGGGCGGCGCCAAGATCTCGGGTAAGATCGATGTCATCGAAAACCTGATGAACAAGGTCGACATGTTGTTCATCGGCGGTGGCATGGTGTTTACGTTCTCCAAGGCAATGGGCTACCCGATCGGGGATTCACTGCTGGAGGAAGACAAGGTTGAACTGGCCAAAGAGATTCTGGACAAGGTCAAGGATGCCCGGGCCGAATTCTACTTCCCCACCGATGCGGTCGTGGCCGACGAGATTTCCGATGATGCCAGGACCGAAGTAGTTGCGATCGACGCCATCCCGGATGGAAAGAAGGGGTTGGATATCGGTCCGGACTCAATCAAGCTGTTCCGCGACAAATTGTCGCAGGCAAAGACTATTTTGTGGAACGGACCGATGGGCGTCTTCGAGAAAAAACCATTCGCCAACGGTACGCTCGAGATTGCCAAGCTTCTGGCTGAGTTGACCGACAAGGGCGCCACCACGATTATCGGCGGCGGTGACTCGGCGTCGGCAGTGAAGAAGGCCGGCTTGGCCGACAAGCTGACCCATGTATCGACCGGCGGCGGTGCTTCGCTGGAGTTCCTTGAAGGCAAAACGCTGCCCGGTGTGGCGGCGCTGACCGATCGGAAGAAAGCGGCGGCCAGTCATGCGTAATCGGATTATTGCCGGCAACTGGAAGATGAATTCGACGGTTTCGGAGTCGGAGCAGCTAGTCAAGGACTTGCTGGCCGGCAATACCCGGCGGGAGGGGACCGCGGTGGTCGTCTGCCCGCCCTATACGTCGCTGTACACCTGCGGTAAGCTGCTGGAGGGGACGCATATACAGCTTGGGGCACAGGATATGTCGGACCAGCCGAAGGGGGCCTTTACCGGTGACATCTCGGCGGAGATGCTCTTGACAGCAGGAGCGACCTGGGTTATATTGGGCCACTCTGAACGGCGGCAACACCATGCTGAGACCGATCAGCAGGTAAATGCCAAGCTTAAAGCGGCGCTGGCTAATAAGCTGACGCCGATTATTTGTGTCGGTGAGTCCGACGAGCAACGTGAAGCCGGCACCACCGAAAAAGTGGTGACGAAGCAGGTAAGCGATGGCTTGGCTGGCTTGGGGCCGACCGATCTGTCGCGCGTCGTTATTGCGTACGAACCGATCTGGGCGATCGGGACCGGCAAGACAGCGACGCCGGACCAGGCGCAGGAGGTCCATGCGCTGATCCGCGAGACGGTTGCCGGGCTTGATGCTAAAGCCGCCGAGCAGATGCCGATACTCTACGGAGGGTCGGTGAAGCCGGGTAACGCCGACGGCTTGTTGTCGCAGGATGACATCGACGGCGCCCTGGTGGGTGGTGCTTCTTTGAAGGCCGCCGATTTTGCAGCAATAATTAATGCCGCGTGATATTTTGGAGGCGTAAGAGTTGTTCACAATCTGGTTATTCTTTCACATCATCGTGTCGATTGCCTTGATCCTTGTGGTGTTGATGCAGTCGAGTAAAGGTGAAGGGCTGGCGGGGTCGGCATTCGGCGGCGGTGGCGCCGGTCTTGGTGGCGCCATGTTCGGCGGCCGCGGGGCGGCATCGTTCTTGTCCAAAGCCACTACTGTGCTGGCCATCCTGTTCATGTTTAACTGTGGCGCCCTGGCGTTCATGTCGGCGGGCGGCCGGACAGTCGGCTCCCCAGAGGATATCTCGACCGGCAGTTCGGTGATTACCGAGCAGGCCCAGAGAGAACGTCAGCAGGCGCTGGAACGTCAGCAGCAGCAACAGCAGCAGGCAATGCCCGGCGACACGGCCGGTCAGTCGCCTGAAATTCGCATTCTCGAGCAAAATACCCAGACCGAGGGCGCTGACCAGGGTACACAAGAAGCACCGGCTGGTGACGGCCAGTAGCGCTGAAACGAAAAAGCCTGTTGCGGAAGTGGTGAAACTGGTAGACACGCTATCTTGAGGGGGTAGTGGAGTAACCTCCGTGCGGGTTCGAGTCCCGCCTTCCGCATAGTAGATAACCGACCCCGTCGAATCCGACGGGGTTTTCTTTTGGCCGGAAACGTCCACCGCAACGTCTTAGAAATATACCGCTACCGCTTGAATTGACAAGATCGGGCCGGAAGGGTATACTTAAGTATCCATATACTCACGTTGGCGATCTGGAGGGGTTCTCATGTTGAAGCTGGTGTTGATTACGGGAGTGACGGTATTGGTCTGTCTGGCGGGACCGGCCTGGTCGGCGGATGAGGCGGTCGATCAGATCGACTGCTGTATCGGCATGCGTGGGGATATGAACTACGATGGCGGTGAGGCGCCGGATCCGATCGACCTGGTCTACCTGGTGGACTTCCTGTTCAACGGTGGCCTTCCCCCGCTCTGCCGTACCGAAGCCGATTTCAACGGTGACGGCAGTATTGATCCCGATCCGCTCGACCTGGCGGCTTTGGTAAATTACCTGTTCAGCGGTGGCGTTGGTCCGGCGGGATGTGTCACGCTGGGAGTGCAGTCGGCGGTGGCCCTGCAGGGAGCGCCGGGAGAGCCGTTTGTCAGCATTGCCCTGCCGGGCAAGGAGCCGCGCGGAGTCGGCTTTGACTGGACCGCAGAGTATTCACTCGACCCGGGCCAGCCGGCCGAGTTCAAGTGCCACTGGCGAGTCTACGGACCGTACAGCAGTTCCGAGATGAGTTTCCTGGAAACAAATATTTTCACCTGGGCATATGAAACGTACGACGGCCAGGTGTTTGACCTGGGTGATACGATCTGGGTCTGTCGCGACAGCATCACCTCGGAGTATGATCCGATACTGGAACCATGCCAGGAACTGGTTATATCGATAGACACCGATACGTCGCTGTTTGGCCGGCTGGTGCCAGTGTTTGACGTTACGGACCCGAACTTCCAGGATTTGTTCTTTGATCGGGTAGCGGCAGAGTCGGGGACACCGCAGAACCGGTGGGTGTATGCCTCGGGCGATACGGCGCTCGACCTGTTCCGATTCGATCCCGGCGATACTACCCGTGAGATGTATTTCGTGCTCTGGTTGCAGGCGGCGGATGATTACGGCAATGTCGAATCGACTGCCTCGTTTGCATCGTTCCGAGCCATTGACGCAAAATTCGAGTACGATTTCCTGGTGATGGATTATACGAGTACTGCCGGTCTCTATGGCATCGTGGCGCCGCCATTGGATACGGTCAGGAATTACTGGGTGAACGTCATGCAGCAGCTGCGGCCGTTCACCGACTTTCAGCCCGACCGGGACTTTGTTCGGCGCGGCGGCAAACTCCCGCCGGTGGCGCTAACGACTCTGTTGTCGCGCCGCGTGTGTGTTGTCACGGCTGACGGTCCGGCCAATGCATCGGAGATTTACAAAGACAACAATGTGAGAAAGGCGATGGCGCACGGCGTGTCGGTGTGGGTACTGGAGTTGACGTCGAGTCGGCCAACTCTGTCAGCCCCCTTTTACAAGTATGGTTTGCCCGTGGACTGGGCGACCTTGCTGGGAGTGCAGACGGTGACCTTTAACGGCTGGATGTGCAGTGCGGTGGCCCCGGTGTTTAGCGGTATTGATGAAGCCGATTGTCCGGGCGGACGAATAGAGGATTTTGTCGGCGCCAGTTCGACGCTGTTGGGCTGGCCTGATCTGACAATCGATACGGTATTGCTGCACAGCCGCTACAACTGGGGCTCGACGAACGCCGTGCTGGATTCGGCTTTTGCCTGGGAACCATACTTGTCCGAACCGCCGATCGGCGCCCTGCCGGGAGTGAGCGCACTGGACCCGACCGGCAACGCGCAAGTGTTGTACACCTATTCGTCTTTGTATGGTGATACACATCCCAACGGCTTCGGGTACTCGTTCAACGGTGATCCGGTGGCGGTTCGAGTGATTGCCGACGATTTACGCACGGCGTATTTTTCGTTCACGCCGCTGGCGTTCGACCAGCCATCGTTTGATACGGTAATCGATTCGATGCTGACGTGGTTGTACGAACCGTGGGAGTAAGAGAGTAACGAACAAAAAAACTTCCTCCGACATTGGAGAGATCCTGCCGGAGGAAGTGCACTCACTGCTGTTAGCCCCTTTTTGCCAGCCCGCCTTTTTCTAAACAGCCCATCCCTTTGCAGAGCTGCTTTCCCTCGGCGCCCCCCGCACCGCTTCGACCGAAGCCGAAGATTCGGGTTAGCTGACTCGTCTGGTATATAAGTAAACTCCGTGCCAAACTCCGGACGGCGCGATATTTTTCGTCAGGAACAGGTATGAACCGGTGCGGTACAGGTGTTTAGCAATCTTGACAGAATTCAGTCAACAGTGTGACGAGATTGAAGAGGTACCGGATTCGTTCGGAATGAAACGTTGGGTGTTTCAGGCGTGTCAGTTTGAAACGGTTAGATGAAACGGTTGGGGGCTCTGGCGGGGCGGCGGGTGCAGAGTTCCGGGGATTGACGTCGAA